>JASJCT010000062.1 GCA_030065855.1 Myxococcota bacterium | reverse complement strand
AATTTTACCTTTGAAAACAATTGCTTGGACAATTGAAAATCCCCCTGCCCCCTTTTTCAAGGGGGATTCTTTTCTGGCGATCCTACGCTATAAAAACACCCAAAAATCCTTAACCGAATGCCATTGCCCTTTTTCAAGGAGGAGCATTGGAAAGTCCCCTTTGAAAAAGGGGATTTAGGGGATTTCGTTACGATATCAAACCCCGCGCTACTTGGATTGCTTGTACTCGGCGATGTATCTCGGCAGGTTACTGACCGGACCGATGTATGTATATCTATCGACCAGAATGTAGGGGGTTCCGGTCACGCCGATACTGTGGCCCTCATCCCGGTCGGACAACACGCGCTTGGCTGCGTGGCGAGACGCCATGTCCCGGCTGAATCTATCGATGTCCAAGCCGATTTTTTTTGCAAGTTCGATATACACAGGGTCTGAAAGCCCGGAAGCATGGGCAAAGAGCGCGTCGTGCATCTCCCAAAACTTTCCCTGCAATCTGGCTGCCTCGGCTGCCTTCGCAGCGTTCATCGCCTGCGGATGATAGGACAGGGGATAGTGCTTGAAAAAGATCCGAACCCCTCGCGGATCAGCACCATAGATTTCTTGAAGCGCCGCCGCTGCCCGCTTGCAATAGGGGCATTGAAAGTCAGAAAAGACAATAATTTCGATCGGCGCTGCCTCAGTACCGAGCCGGGCAGCATGCTCCAGGTCGATAGCGCCTTGATGAGCGCTACACCCCATAAGCATGCAGATCAGGACTGTCGGGATAGGAGAGAGAGGTGAGGTTTTTTTTTCGCTCCGGCAGCGGTGCATGACTACAATTTCAAGTCCCGCATCACCGGTGAGTTGAGGATGACAAAGGTCTCCGTGGACTGGATTTCCTTCATGGTCTGCAACCGGGAAGAGAGCAGCTCGTACAAGCTATTCATGTCTGAAACAACGATTTTAACGAGAAGGCTGTAGGATCCGGTTGTGTAATGAATTTCCACGATCTCCGGGATCTCGGCGAGGCCGTTTTGAATTTGTTGAACACTACCCGCCTTGGACAGCCGGATACCGACGAACGCGGCCACTGAATATCCCAATGTATTGTAATTAATAATTATTTTTGACCCGTCGATGATGCCATCTTCCTTTAGCCTGTTCACTCTGGCGTGTATGGTACCGCCGGAAACATTTAGCGCCCGGGCGATTTCGAGAAACGGCATACGCGAGTCCTGTTGCAGAAATCTCAGGATCTGCCTGTCGAGTGTGTCGATTTTGTCATCCATCGTCGCACTTTCCTTCTATAGTAATTTGTTAACGTTTAGACTATATCAATAACAAAATGGCAAGATATTATCGCCTCACCGAAAAAAAAACGGAAATCAGAAACGAACCGCCCCCATCTCCCCGTAGGGTGCTGCAAAAAGGGTAATGCACGTCACTCCTGCGAAGGCAGGAGTCCAAAACTAAATGAAATTACACGGTTTTATGGATTCCCGCCGGTGCGGGAATGACGCAGATTTACTCATCTTGAAAATTTACCCCATTCTGGGATGTGCCCCATTGAGGGCATTATCAATACTGCCGCGCAATGCGCAGGGCGCGGTGATCGCGGTAAGTGTCGAACATTGCTTCAAAAGCCGGGCGATAGGCGCTTGCGCCTGCTGGCTCGCCATTGATTTCCTCGATTGTGATGGCCCGCAGGGGCCGCACATCGCGGGTCAGCAAGGTATTGAATACTTTTAAAAGACGCGGCAAGTCACTGTCATTGGGATCCACGCGAATATCGAGCACCTTTGCGCGACGCTTGGCAATGATCGCCAGGGTCTGCCCTCGAAACACCAGGTGGGTCGTGGGGACACGGGACGGCAAGGAAAGCCCGTCGATCGACAATCCACATGCAGACGCTGGATCAGTGGCGTTCATCCAAAAAATAGCAACTTCAGATCCCCCGTCTCGAAGTCGATCAAGGGCACTGGGAGAGATGAATTGAAGGCCTGAAATGCCGCGAAAGAAACTCCCACCAATGACCTCCCCGGAAAGCTCCATCAGCCGCAAGGATCGAAACAGTTGCTGCCATCTGAAAGGGGGTGCTTCACGCTTAAGAAGTTCACGAAACAGAATGCCGTAGCGATCGATCAGGACGCGGGCCCGATCTTTTAAGAGCTCTGCTTCATCCAGAGCATCTCCATCTGTGGGGGTCCGGGCCAGGCGATACCAGTTGCCCACAAAGGGGCGCTCTTTGGCCCATTTTCCAAAGCGCCCTCGGGCACGGCGGGGGCCCTTGCCAATTTGTTTTGCCCGGGCCTCTTCTGTTCGAAATCGGGTCGCAACACCTTGCCGAACAGCCGCAAACGTATCGTTGGCCACATGCCCGGACCAGGTCAGCTGCCACAGATGATTTGCAAGCTCAGCAGACTTGAGTGCCGGGTTGATGGAGATGAGATCTGAAAATGAAAAGCGCCCAGCAACACTCGGGAAGATCTGCGTGGCAATGGCGTCACCCGATGTATCGGGCTCAGTATCCGCATCGAATAGCTCCGCGTCAGCGCTGAGACGAAACGCGATCTTCTGGCCCGGGCATCCTCGCCACGCGAGATCGGTTTGTACGAGCAGCCCATCGAGCCAAGTGGATCGGTAGGGATCGAGCCTGGCCGGCAGAATTTCCTCCTCCAACAGGGCCGCATCCATTGCCACCCCGAACAGTCGCTCCATGGCGAGTTTCAGTTCATACCCATCTCCCTGAATGCCCAAGCCTTGCTGTTCGGCGAGGAAGAGCGGCAGTGACGCTGCAGGCTTTGGCTCAAAGGTCGGTCGCGCCGTGGCCCGTGTCATTCTGAGGAGCCGAGCCAAATTTTCTGCGTCGATGACCTCGGTTTGTTTTGCGCCGTGAGAGATATGATCCATGATCGTGCGGTTGGCCTCGCATAGGTCGCTGAGGGCGCGGTCCAAACGCGCTGGCGAAACAGGGACGTCTGCGGCGATGCGGTCCCGCGTTAGTGGGCCGTGGTATCGCAACCAGTGGCCGAGCAGATCGAAGAGCGCCTGGTTCGAATCTGTTGCCGCTGGCCCAGCGCTGAGGACCCGGGCCACTGCCTGTGCTGCCTCTGGCGCAGCGGGGGATCCATCCAGCGCAGGAGAGGTAAAGGATGAGACCGCGTCCGGGCTGAGTGCACTGATGATCCGGCCGATATCTTCGATGGCGCACACATAGGGCGTCCCCTCTGGCCCGACCGCTTGGGTCGCCACAACCCGATGGCCAATACCGGTGAGAAGGTCGCTCATATCCACATCCCAGTCTCGAGCGATAGCGTCGAGCAGGGCACGCCATTCATCCGCCGGGATGATGATCCGTTCCTTGACCCACTCGATGAGATCCCCCGCATCTGATGGGGCATAACCGGGATATGTTCGCTGGATCTTGGCGGTCAATGCGGCAATGATTTCCGAGGAGATTTTGGGACGGAGATGGGGCGAGAAGACAACTTCGCGTATGAGATCCTCGTTGATACGCGCTGGCGTGGTAGTGGGTACATCGTCCTCGTACATGAGCGCATTTGTGCGCTTCCAGAGTATCTCCCGGGCAAACGGGGACGGCGTAGTGGTGGTAATCGCGGTAACGGCGATGCGCCCGTCTTTCATCTCTGCGAGTAAGTCCGCCAGCTGGGCCACGTCCACCTCATCCCAGAGACAGGTGCGCCAGGTTTCCAGCACAACGGGAAAATCCCCATATTCAGATAGGGCCCCCATCAGCTCCTTGGCCCGTTGTCGGTTGAGCCAAAGGGGGGTTCGCTTGCCAAATCCAGCCTTGAGCAGCAAGAGGGCCCGGGTTGCATTTTCACGGAAGTGCGCGCCAAAGAACCCGGTGGACGCGAGTTTTTTCCGGACGAGCTGTTCCAAATTTTCTGGGGTGATGACCTGCAACAGCTCGTCCACTAGGGCTGGATCGGCGATCTCCAAGGCCACGCAGCTGTCGTCGATAATGGCCTCTAGCGGGCGCGCGAATTGGGCTTCGTGCGCTGCGATGAGCGCCAACGCCAGGGGCCGATTCACGCGACCGCCCCATGTGGTATGCAGCGCGACAAAGGGCAGCATGCCCGAGCTGTTGGGATAGGCCACATGCTCGATAACCACGTGATGTCTGTGGGGTAAGGCGCACCCGGTGGCGGCTTTCTGATCCGAGAGGAATCGAACCAGCGCCTGGCACGTGGGCATATCAAATCGATGGGTCTGCCTGAGGTGAAGCATGTAGTCTGGATCGGTCAGTTTGTCATCTGCGTCCTTTAAAAACACCCCTCGCTTTTCTGCAAACCAGAAGCTGTGAAATCGCTCTTCTGCCCGCCAAAACGGTGCCATTGCAGCTCCAGAACGGCTCGGCGCAACCATGACGTCGCTGGCCGTGATGCGGGTAATTTGCCAGGCCTGGACCCCCAGGCTGATGGTCTCGCCCACAGTGCGCTCCCAGACGAACTCTTCGTCCAGAGTGCCGACCACAGCCCCGGTATCAGCAAGCCGCAGCGTATAGTACCCGCGGTCTGGGATGGTGCCGCCAGAGGCATAGATCATCCGGGGCACGCCTTTATTGGCGCGAATCGTACCGCTGATGCGGTCGATCGCGACGCGCGGCCTGAGCTCGGGAACGCGGGATCCCTGATATTTGCCCGAGAGCATGTCGATCACCAGGTCGAACAGGCGCTTCGATAAATCACAATAGGGCTCGGCCGTGCGGATGAAATCAAATAGGGCGGCGAGGGGCCATTCCTCGGTCGCGGTCATCGACAGGATGACCTGGGCGAGCACGTCGAGGGGGGCCCGCGGAGGCGTGAGCGGTTCCACATTGCCCTCGAACAATTCTCGGACCACCACTGCCGCGTCGATGATGTCACTGGGATGGAGTGGATACAGACGCCCCTGACTCGTCTGGCCCACCTGGTGTCCGGCGCGCCCGATCCGCTGTACTGCCGATGACACAGAAGTGGGCGTCTCGACGAGCAGGACCTCATCTATGGCACCCACGTCAATACCGAGCTCCAGGGAGTTGGTGGCCACGACGCCCTTCAGCTCGCCGGCTTTTAGGCGGGACTCGACTGTTTCGCGAATCTCCCTGGACAGGGATCCGTGATGTGAGTAGACGAGGCGCTCCTGCTTTTCCGAATTGATAAGGCGCGCGAGCCGCTCGACAACGCGGCGGCTATTAGCAAAAACGAGCGCAGGGCCCCCTGTTTCTATTTGGGATGCGAGCTCCTTGGCCAGGGTAAGCCAGATCGGATTGACGCCCGGCTGTGTCCTGTCCTGGGTGGG
Source organism: Myxococcota bacterium (assembly GCA_030065855.1). Classification (GTDB taxonomy): domain Bacteria; phylum Myxococcota_A; class Polyangia; order JAAYKL01; family JAAYKL01; genus JASJCT01. Next base: position 37,198 of record JASJCT010000062.1, on the reverse strand, counting down.
TTCGGGCCCGATGGGAGAGGTCACGGTAAGGTCGTATTTTTTCTTTTGGCTGCCCTGGATCACTGTGACCAGCCGCGGTCGATACTGGGTTGCGCCGTCGATTTCGACCATCTCGTAACCGCCCACCCAGCGGGAGATTGTCTCAAGAGAGTGTACTGTTGCCGACAGGGCAATGCGTTGGAACGCCCCGGACAGCCGGGCCAGCCGCTCTACCGCAGTGATGAGATGGGTTCCGCGCTTTGACCCAGCCACAGCGTGTACCTCGTCTAGAATGACGGTGGTCAGCCCGGTGAACAGGTGGGGCCCGCTTTTTGACGTGAGTAGAATGTTGAGGCTCTCGGGCGTGGTAATGAGGATCTCAGGGGGTCGACGCAGCATTTCCCGGCGATCCCGCGCTGGGGTATCTCCGCTGCGGATGCCTATCCGGATGTCAGGTGGATCAGCGCCGGCGTTGCAGAATATGCGTCCGATCGCCTCAAGTGGATCGTTCAGGTTGCGGGCGATATCCGCGTTCAGGGCGCGCAACGGGGACACATAGAGCACGCGGACCCCACCTTCGACCCAATCTCGCCGAGCGAGCTTATCAATCGCAAAGAGAAAGGCGGTCAGGGTCTTTCCACTGCCGGTCGGCGCGGTAATCAGGACGTTTTCGCCATTGGCGATGGGTGGCCAGGCCAGTCGCTGTGCCTCGGTCGGCTCTGGGAATCGATGCGAGAACCACTGCTGAATCAGCGGATGAAAAAATCGAAGCGATGCATGCGGGGTCATTAACGGAGCAGCCCCTCAGCGTGCTCTAACGTTGCGCGATCCCCGCTTTCGACGCCAGATACGCATGGCGATTGGCACGCACGCAACAATCCCAAGGACAAGGAGCACTATGAAACGGCGCGGGACGCCATCATCACTCACAGCGCTTCTCTCAACGACGGGTTCCAGGGATGGGGAAATTTGACCATGCCATGCAACCCCGGCCGGGCCGCTCGGAATGCCCTTTCTGGTAATGCGTATCTTGCCAATGGGAATGTATCCATCGGCGTCAGCAGTGGCGTTTATCGGCTGTAGAACGGTCTTTTTCGAAAGATTTTCAAAGCGGTAAAATAAGTCATATATGCCCTCAGAAAGACGGGGAGGTCGCACCAGTGTACTATCAATAACAATCTGATCTTTCTTCCATTTATGTGGTAACCACGTGGCATCCGCGATGGGGTGTCGCCAAACAAAAGATTCGTCGCCGCCTCGTTTAACCCCCTTAATGGAGGCTTCCCAACGGCCATCGTTCATCGGCCCGGGAACGCGGAGGGCCACCTCGGCGACAAATGCCCGGCGCGGCCAAACAGCTCTAGCGTTGCGCGCACCGAGAACAGTGATGCCCCGTTCGAGCGCCACTGGTTGAAACGTCGAGGTCCATTCCGGCGGCTCATTGCGAACGACGTTTGTCTCGCGGTTGCGAAGCTCATCTGGCAATCGCCGGGTCTGGCCGGTTTGGTGCAGTACAGGTGGCATTTCTTTTCTGGTCGGCCATTCATTTTGGGGTGAGAAGGAAACGGCAAGTGTGTCCCCTTCTCGTTTAAATTCAATGTCAGGATCGAGTTTTTTGCTCTGAGTGAGAACAATGTCGTGGATGCGCTCCAAGTTGCCGCCACTGGCGCGTGTCGCGCGATGGGACTTCAATAGCACGGGATGTACGGCCAGCTTTGTAAACCCCTGCGCGGTAAAGTCCAACACAAACGCAGCTGAATAGCGCATTCGTTTTTTTCCAACAGCATCAAACAGAAGTGATCCCATGTCGTACACAATGGGTTGTCCCTTATAAATTTCGATACCGTGAAGATGGTGCGCCGAGTGTCCAAGCACGGCGTCGGCGCCGAGATCAATGACTTCCCGCGCGATTTCGATAGTCTCGGGGAGGGGGTTTTCGGTCCAATTCAACCCCCAGTGGGGTGTGAAGACCACGAGATCCGAATATTTGCGCGCTGTGGCAATGGGTTTTTTCAGCGCTTCGATAATCGCCTTTTTGCCGCGCGCGTGATGTATGCCGGGGCTGTCACTGGTTGCAGAAAATTTGGGAAATTCGGTTTCCAAACCGATGAACGAGACGATAGTGCTGCCAACCTGAACATATGTCGGTTGTGATGCCTCTGCCATATTCCGCCCGCCACCGACTTGGGCAATCCCTGCAGCGTCGAGGAACGCCAGCTGTTCGAGAAGTGCCTCAGGACCAAAATCCATGGCGTGATTATTGGCCACCACTGCCACATCTATTCCCACTTCGGTCAGCACGTCGAGCATTTCTGGCCGGCCGCGATAGAGATAGGGGCGTCGCTCTCCTTTGTCCCAGAATCTGCCTTTGGTGGCGATAACGCATTCTAAATTGGTCATGGCGATATCGGCGTTCTTTATCAGCGTCTGTAGTTCGGCAAGGGGCCAGTCCGCACCTTTTTTGTGGACCACATAAGGCACCCATCGAGCGACCATGGTATCTCCACTGGCAAAGAGGGTGTATGTCTTTTCGGTCGGTGTCGCTGATGCATCATGAGCACGAGCAACGATTAGTGCCAGCAGCAATGCCGCAAGAATAAGTATTGGCTCATTGAAGTGTTTTCTCATTTGAGTCATTTTTCCCGGCCTCCAAGATCTCAGCCCTGTCCGCATTTTAATGATACTAAAGACGAAAAGCATACGCCGTCAATGATTTCATTAATTTCCACAATCCAATCGGCCTATCTGATGATTTGTTTTATGTAGCCAATCGGTAGTATCCTATCGTGGAAAAGAGGAGGCATCACATGAGAACTTGCGACGAGAAAAAGAATACAAAATCCTGCAACTGCTCCTACGAGCCCTGCAGCAGAAAAGGCCATTGCTGCGATTGCCTCACCTATCACCGGAGAATGGGTGAGCTTCCGGCATGCTATTTTCCAGACGATGTCGAGGCATCGTATGATCGCTCTATCGAGAAGTTCGTCCAAACGCATCGCGCCAGGGGAAGATGGTGGTAGCCAGGCCCAAGGCCGTCCCTGTTTTGCGTGACGAAATGCTTCTTTTCTAGTATCCTCGTTTCTTAACGTGGATGTTATTTCGATATAAGTAGAAAATTTCATATTCGAGGGGCGTGGGACGGGGTCCGCATCCCATGTGCGTCACTTTTCCGTCGTCATGGGAGGACGGCATGCAAAAAGATATGGCGAAAATGAATCGCAACAGGGGCATCGCATTCGTGGGCTCCTACATACCCAGGCAGTGCGGCATTGCCACCTTCACCCACGACCTGGCCGAGGCCATTGCCGCGCGCGCAGGGTCAGACCAACCCATCATCGTCGCTGCAATGAACGACCGTCCTGGCGACTATCTCTATCCCGACCGGGTGAAGTTCGAGCTGCGCCGAGACTACCAAATTGATTATTCAAAAGCCGCAGATTTTCTCAACTTAAGCCGCATCGACGTGGTCTGTTTGCAGCATGAGTTCAATCTATTCGGCGGGGACTGGGGGGCCAATGTGCTCACCCTGCTGCGGGATCTGAGAAAACCCGTGGTGGTTACGTGTCATAGTGTTCAGTACAATGATGACACGCCTGAAAAGAAAGAAATCTTGTCAGAGATTATCAGCCGCTGCGACCGGGTGGTCGTGATGAATGACCGGGCCCTGCACATCCTCGAAGACGCCTATGCTGTGAGTTCTGATAAGCTGGCCTGCATTCCCCACGGCATTCACGATGTGCCGTTTGTGGATCCCGGCTATTACAAGGATAAATTCGCAGTAGAGGGTCGTAAATTACTGCTCACATTCGGGCTACTGCACCGGGACAAGGGCATTCAGCACGTGATCGAGGCCATGCCCAAAATCATCGAGCAGCATCAGGAGGCTGTCTACATCATTCTCGGAGCCACCCATCCGGCGATCAAGCGCCAGGAAGGGGAGTCGTATCGACTGTCATTGGAGCGGCGGGTACGCGCGCTCGGACTTGAAGAGTACGTCGCCTTTCACCCCCGGTTTGTCGAGCTGCAAGAGCTGATAGAATATCTGGGCGCCACGGATATTCTCATCACCCCCTACTTAGACATGGACCGCATCACAAGTGGGGTCCTGGCCTATGCCGTGGGCATGGGAAAGGCGGTGATCTCTACGCCCTACTGGCACGCGGAAGAGTTGCTCGCCGATGGTCGGGGAAAGTTAGTTCCGCCGGGTGACCCAGGTGTGCTGGCCCAAGAAGTCATTGGTCTACTGGACGACGAAGTGGCCTTGAATGCCATGCGGAAAAAGGCCTATATGTTTAGCCGCAACATGATTTGGTCTGCTGCGGCACAGTCGTATCTCAGACTTTTTGACGAGGTGCGGTCTCACATCCCCCGCCGGATTTCCAGATCTGCCACGGCCCGGCGGCCGATTGCTGCTGCGAACGTTCCCCTGCCCAAGTTGGATCATCTTCGTCGGCTAACCGACGATACGGGTCCGTGCCGATTGGCGCGCCATACCTTACCCGACTGGCAGCACGGATATTCCCTAGCAGATACATCCACTGCCCTGGTGGCCTGCGTGAAATACCACAAGATGTTCAGCGCCAAAGAGGCGATTCGTTTGAGTGAGATTTATCTTACCCTCATACAGACCCTGGTTGGCAGCGCGGACGCGCCGGCCGCCTATTTGAGCTATGGGCGACAGTCCATGGGCACGGCCAGTCCAGATGCCATTGGAAAGGCGATATGGGCGCTGGGGTATACGGTCAGTGAAGGATCGCCCCACCTGGCTACCCTGGCAAACGACATGTTCCAGATGCTCATCAGCCGAACCGTTTCAGTTAGCAATCCGGGTGCGGGCTACTCGATTCTCGGGGCTGCCGGTTATTTCAGGCGTTACCCAGGGGCATCTGAGGCGCGGCGGTTTCTTAAAATGCAATCGGATCTCCTAGAAGGGTTGTGTGTCGACCCCGGCTGGATAGCGCGGTGGCAAGAGAGCGATTGGCCGCTGGCAGCCCAGGCATTGACCCTATCGGCTCAAATTCTCGAACGGGATGGGCTCCAGACCCTGGCGCACCAACTGATCGAACAAATCTCCGATGTCACCGAGGGTGGAACGGTCTTTCCAAAGGTGGGTGACAATCCAGCTGAAGCGGAGCAGCCCATTACAGCCGCTGCGTTTATCGAAGCCCTGGGCGCGGCGTTTTATGTGGACAGGGATCCGGTGCTCCTCAAGCGTATCCGGTCAGCGGCGGATTGGTTTGTGGGTGCCAATCGATTTGGCGAAGCGCTCTATGATTTTTCGACGTTTGGATGTCACGACGCAATCACCGCCACTGGTCTAAATCTCAATCAGGGAACCAGGGCCACCGCCTATTGCGTGCTGGCGTTCTTGACCCTGCATCATCTGGCAAGCGCTACACCGTCCGCTGGTGACTAGAGCTCGATCCCACTATCTATTGCCATTTTGTGTTGTCTCTGTATCATGACGTCGTATGAACAATATTTTTAATTTTGGTGACATTGAGAAAGAATCCAGCCCCTGTATTGAATTTTTCATCCATAGGAGATCTTCGATGAGGTGCGTGATTCACTACTTGGTTGTTGTCTTTACACTATTTCTTAAGGTTGGTGTATCCCAGGCGACAATTCCGCCGATCCTGCCTGTCAGCGGTATGCTTGCTGATAAAGACGGTGTCCCCCTCAACGGTACCCATACCCTGAAGTTTACGATCTACAACGCCATGGCCTGGGGAGAAGCGATTTGGACCGACAGTTATGCGGTCGATGTAGAAAATGGTCTGTTCACTGTTTATCTCGGCGATATCACTTCACTTGACCTATCGGATATAGCTCAAGAAAAAGCTCTCTGGTTGGAGGTGATGGTGGGAGGTGAAACCTCTATGGAGCGAATTGAGATCGCCTCGATGCCGTTCGCAGTCGAGGCCCAGTACTGTCGACGGGTAGTGGACGCGGTCTGTAACGCAAATGAATTTCTTCAAGGCTGGGATCCAGAGACCGGCGCTCCTATCTGCACTGCTGTTAGCTTTACTAGTATCGAGGATCTGCCGCCCGACTGGAGTGATGGGGATGACGACACCATCTACAGCGCTGGTATGGGGCTGAATCTAGAGGGAACTGAATTCTCGGTAGATCAGACCCTAGTCGAGACTTGGGCACGAGATGTCTGCTACGACAGCGAGGCTGAGCTGACCCATGCGTTAGATGACAACTACGTCAACGAGGGACAAGCTGCAGCCATCACGAATGAGATGCTCGCCGGTGAGATAGCGCCTGAAAAAATTGAAGGTAGCGCTTGGACCGCGTCAAACCAGGGTCCGGATTCAGGTCTTAATGCGGATATGTTGGATGGATTCCACGCAAGTGATTTGTCGTGGGACGGTCATAACCACGATGATGTTTATCACGCCTATAAACGGGTCGTTATCGTCAGCCCGGTTGGAGGTGGCGGTAACACAGTAGCCAACGGCAGCGCACTTCTCAGTGCCATTGCGAGTATCAACGCTACTGAAACGAATCGCTATTTGCTGAAGGTAGAACCGGGTGTTTACGAGGTCAATGACAGTGATGGAAATCTCAGGCCTTTTCAAATGAAACCTTATGTAGACCTTGAAGGATCCGGGCCGGGGGTGACGATAATCACTGGCAATGGAACAGACGACCTAGAAGGTACGATAATGGGGGCGGAAAACTCTGAAATCCGTCATCTAACCGTAAAAAGTACAGCTCATATCAACGATGAATTCGCCCTTGCAATCTTAAATGCAGGCGTCGCATCAAACGTCAGAAATGTTAATCTGCAAGTTATAGGCGGTCAAATCGGCAGCGGTATCTGGAATAGAACCGTGGCTTCAAGCGCACCTATTGGAAAGGTCGAATCGGCTATCATAAATACAGCGTGCGGTTTCTACTGCTTTGGCATCTATTCTAGTGGTGGATCGTCGATGGAAATCAAGTCTATCGAGGCAACTGTCACGGTTGATGTACCTGGCTGGGCAGCCGGTGTTAGAGCTACTGGCTCGGAAAAATTAATCATTGATCGTCTCGTTTCATTGGCTCAAAACACCTCCTCAGGAGGGTACGCATTCGGATTATTGCTCCAGGGCACAATTTCTGCCGAGATTTCCAATGTCAAGTTAACAGCCACCGGTGGTGGGTGGGCCAACGGGTTTCGGCAATCGAACGAGAATGCGGAAGGGAAAACAACCCTCACGAATGCGGATATAAAGACCTCGGGTGGAAATACTGCGACCTATGGCGTTCAATGCTCGCATAATATCGATTCAACCCCTCAAATAATGATTGATTTATACAATATAAAGGTGGATTCAACAGGCTCTGTCATCCACAATCGACCTAACTGCACAATGAGAGTCGTCCAGGGTTGGTTATCAGGTGACCCTGCAGTGAATGCTGGATCGCTCGCGTGTGCCGGCGTTTATGACGATGATCTCCAGTTGTGGTCCAGTACCTGTGAGTAAAATCAAAAGCTAGGTTTCATAGACTTCCAACTTTTGCCGCCGATTCTGGTGAGATTCATGCCGCGATTATTACTGGTATTTTTTTAGGTTGTATCTTTGCGCGACCTCGCTCTTCTTCACAGGGTCTAGGGAGGTGATGTAGGATTTAAACCCGGGGCACCACCCTGCGTGCCAGCGCCAGATGCGGCCAAGTAGGGACTGGGGATTGGCATCGTACTTGGCCCGAAACTTACAATTCTCACAGCTGTGCTCGGCCATCGATCGCTCCTTTGGTATGGGGTCAGCATTTTATGATGCCAAGCAGATGTTCTTTTTCAAGTCAACCGCGCATGCAATTTTTTCGCTAAGACATTACAGAATGTAGCAGACTCGGGATTCTACGATATAAGTTCATTGGGTGGCGTCTATGGACCGCAGGCCATCCATCTGGCGATCGGGTCTGCGGACCCCTGCTTGGAGGAGAGCCGCGTGAAAGCATCTGATTTATTTTTAAAAGCATTGCAGGAACAAGGGGTTGAGGTGATTTTCGGCGTGCCTGGGGAAGAGAACGCGGATGTGATGATCTCCCTATTGGATTCCCCAATCCGCTTTATCATCGCGCGCCATGAGCAGGGGGCCGCCTTCATGGCCGATGTTTACGGGCGGTTGACCGGCAAGCCCGGTATCTGCCTCGCTACCTTGGGACCTGGTGCTACAAACCTGGTCACCGGCGTTGCCAACGCCAATTTTGATAGGTCGCCCCTCGTGGCAGTTACCGGGCAGGCCTCGACCTATCGGCTGCACAAGGAATCCCATCAGAACGTGGACATCGTCAGCATGTTCAAGCCCGTCACCAAGTGGACCACGCCCATCCGCAGGGCCGACAACATCCCAGAAGTGGTCCATAAGGCGTTCAAGCTGGCAATGGCAGAAAAACCCGGTGCCTGTCACATCGAGCTGCCCGAGGATATTGCCAAGCTCCAATCCGATGTGGCGCCGATTCCGATAGAGGGATATCGCCTGCGCCGACCTGCGCCAGATCACAAGGCAATTGCCAAGGCTGTGGCGTTGATTCGCAATGCCCACCAGCCGGTCGTACTGGCTGGCAACGGGTGCATTCGCAAGCGGGCATCGACCCAGCTCAAGCGGTTTGTCGACCAGACAGGGATAATGGTGGCAAACACCTTTATGGCAAAGGGCGCCCTGGATGGTAGAGACGACCACTCCCTCCTTACCGCGGGATTGGGGTCGCGGGATCACGTGAGCGAAGCGTTTGAAAAGGCAGACCTGGTGATCGCCATAGGGTATGATTTAATCGAGTGGCATCCAGATCAGTGGAATCCCAAAATGGACAAGCCTATCTGCCACATCGATTTTGAGCCGGCTGAGGTGGATAACCACTATCGCTGCGAGGTCGAGGTGGTATCGGATATCGCCGCCGCACTGTGGGAGATCAACGAGCAGCTGGGCGATAGTGTTTCCTTTGACGTGCCCCTACACCGACACCTAAGGGATCACATGGTCAATGAACTCGGATTTGGCGAGCTGGCATCGGCTGAGCATGACGACCTGGATTGGGATGCGGTCGGCGCCGCCACATCAGACGCCTTTCCGGTAAAGCCCCAGCGTATTCTGCGGGACCTACGCTCGGCCATGGGTGAGGAGGACATTCTAATCGTCGATGTGGGCGCCCACAAAATGTGGGCAGCCAGGCACTACCCGGCATATGCGCCCAACACCTGTTTGATATCCAACGGGTTTTGTTCCATGGGCATTGCCCTGCCCGGGGCAATTGCAGCCAAGCTTACCTATCCCAACCGCAACGCCGTTGGACTGTGTGGTGACGGTGGTTTTTTAATGAATATTCAGGAGTTGGCCACTGCAGTCCAATATCGCGTGCCAGCGGTCATCATGGTGTGGGAAGATGGCGGGTACGGGCTGATCGAGTGGAAACAACAGACCCACTACGGCAAGACCTCGCATGTCAAATTCGACAACCCCGACCTGATCGCCCTGGCCGAATCCTTTGGCGCCAGGGGCATTGCGGTCACATCAGCAGATGGGTTGCGGCCCGCCCTGGAAGCCGGGTTTGCAGAAACTGAGCGGCCTACTGTTATTTCAGTAAAAGTAGACTACAGTGAGAACCAAAAACTGACAACCCGCTTGGGTCGCTTACTGGCCCATTGAGGAGGTACCCATGCTAGAGTCCAAGTATCCCTACTACTTGGCCAACCAGGCCGAATTTCCAAACGAGGATCTGGCAGTGATCAACAAGGCCACTGGTGATGTGGCGACCCGGGTTGCTCTCGCCGGTAAGGCGCAAATTGATAGTGCCATTGATGCCGCAGTGGATGCGCTACCAGCCATGCGCCGACTGCCTGCTTACGCCCGAGCAGATGTACTGCACCACGCGGCAAAGCGGTTTGAGGAGCGGGCAGACGAGCTCGCGTATGCCCTGTGCATCGAAGCCGGCAAGCCCATCCGGGACGCCAAAGGCGAAGTGGTCCGCCTCATCGACACCTTTCGCATCGCAGCTGGGGAGGCCACTCGATTTGGCGGTGAGTACTTGCCCCTAGACATTTCGGCCCGGGCCGAGGGCTACCAATCCCTGACCAAGTGGGTGCCCATTGGTCCCTGCTCGTTCATCAGCCCCTTTAATTTTCCCCTCAACCTGGTGGCCCACAAAGTGGCACCAGCCATTGCCGTGGGATGCCCGTTCGTGCTCAAGCCAGCTTCCATGACCCCGATTGGCGCCTTGATCATCGGTGAAATCTTGACTGAAACTGATTTACCCAAGGGTGCGTTTAGTATTTTGCCGGTCAGCCGGGAGGGGGCGGATCTGTTTACCACGGACCCCAGGCTCAAGCTGTTGTCGTTCACCGGATCACCCGAGGTGGGCTGGGCGCTCAAGGCCAAGGCGGGCAAGAAAAAAGTGGTCCTGGAGCTGGGCGGCAATGCCGGGTGCATTGTCCATAGAGACGCGGATGTGGCCTCGGCAGTGGATCGCATTTTGATCGGCGCGTTCTACCAATCTGGCCAGTCCTGCATCAGTGTTCAGCGAATTTTTGCGCACGAGGAAATTTACGACGCCCTCAAAGCCGACTTGGTGGCTCGGACAAAGGCACTCAAGGTTGGAGATCCCCTTGATGAGGACACCTTTTTAGGGCCACTGATCAGCGAAAAAGAAGCCCGCCGCATCGAGCAATGGCTGGATGAAGCACGGGCCAACGGGGCCACGGTGCTATGCGGTGGGCGTCGGAACGGGGCCTATCTGGATGCCACGCTGGTGGAGAACGCTGCGCCACAAGACAACATTAGTGCGCGCGAGGCCTTTGGCCCTGTGGCCCTGTTGGAACCCTACAATCGGTTTGAAGACGCGGTCGAGAAGATCAACCAATCGGACTTTGGTCTCCAGGCCGGCGTATTTACAAACGATTTGAACCTGGCCTTTTACACCTGGAACGAGTTGGAAGTCGGCGGTGTGGTTATCAACGACGTACCCTCCATTCGCGTGGACAACATGCCCTACGGCGGGGTCAAGGACAGCGGTCTCGGCCGAGAGGGCGTGCGCTACGCCATGGAAGAGATGAGTGAAATCCGCCTAATGGTCTTGCGGAACGCAGGGAGAATCTAACTCAAGGTTGTTTCGCCCCTTATTCTTTAGAAAGATCGGGCTTCCTCCGTAAAACCCCTAACGCGATGTTTAGAAATTAAAAGCGTACTTCAAATATTGAAGGAAAATTAAAAGTATAATTTATTAATCACTCAACCCTTCAAAAACAAACAGCTTTTTCCTATTTGGACCGAGACGCGGTAGTAAGACGAATCCCGCTTTCAGGGTCTCAGAGACCCTGAAAATCGAGCTGCGTTTTCAATGTCTCTGAAACCCCGAAAATCGTCAGGCACTTCGAGTTGCAACTTCACCGATAAGCATTCGAGCGTGTCGAATCAGAATCTCCTGCCGGTGAGGACCTACAGGGACAGAACGAGCTTTATCCCCTCGTCGACTTCAAGCATTTTCTTGTTGTTTAGACAACCCACCCGCTGCGATAAAAAATCTTTGCTTATTGTTATTAATTGAGAAACATTCACCACAGATTGGGTCTTCAGACCGGTTGTTTTGCCACCGATCAAAACGTTTCCAGGCGCGTCAGCCAATCTCACATTGGTGGTGATTGCCGCCCCAATGACTGTGCTGATACGGGAGCGGTTGAAGTCATTTGATTGGACTATCAATACCGGGCGGCGATAACCGGGCTCGGATCCCCACCAGATCTCACCCCTTTTCAAGGCGTCTCCTCCATTTGCAAGGTGGTCAATTGTATCTCGGCGAGCTCTTGGTCTACGTCGCTGCCTGTTTCGGCGTATACCGCGTTCAATTTCTCCGTAACCTCGCTGAAGCGATGCTCTCGGAGGAAACGCTCAATCGCCTGGGTGTAGAGCGCACTGCGGGATAGTCCGACGCGTCGAGCCAGTTTTTCTGCCGCATTGAATATTGGATCGGGAATCGAAATCGCGGTTTTCATATTACAAAAGTATAACCCGGTTATACTTTTGTCAACCGGTTAAACGGGGCTGCGTTATTCGATGGGATATCCAGTCCTTTGGCCCTAATGGAAGTTGATCCATGCCCGGGTTGCGTTTATTTTTAATCATCAGACTTTTTTAACCCGTGTTCAACGACACGCCCGTCTCGTGGGGGGAAGCCTGGGCTAGACAGATCGGAGTGAATAGGAAGTGGTTGATAAAATAGACAAGCCAAATGGCGAGACCGAGGGTGAAGTACAGCCGGCCCGCCCCGATGAGGTTGAAGAGAATCCGGCAACCAGTACCAGTGAAGCAGATCCCTCAGAAAACGATGCCCAAGAAGCAGAGAATGAACAACTCACCGCCCTTCAAAAGCAAGTCGATGACACCCACGACAAACTGCTCAGGACTGCGGCCGAGCTCGACAACGTGCGCAAACGGGCCCGGCGCGACATTGAGGAAGCCAAAATCGCAGGCCGCGTCGAACTGCTCAGAGAGATCCTGCCGGTAATTGACAGCATTGATCTCGCTTTGCAGGCCGCCGATCCCGACGGGAGTGCAGCGGCGATCATCGACGGTATGGAAATGGTTCGCAAACAGTTTCTGAGCGCAACCGAGCGGTTTGGGCTCGAACAGATAAAATCAGCAGGACAGGCGTTTGACCCCAATTTCCACGAAGCAGTGGCCCAGGTGACCTCGGACGAGTTTGAAGCAGGACGAATAGTGCAAGAGATGCGCACGGGGTATATGCTCGGCGATCGCCTGCTGCGGGCTGCAATGGTCGTCGTCTCAAAGGGAACCGAGGCGGCTCAAAAGCCCGCTTCACCAGACGCCGATGCGCCACCCGAAGACGCACCTGAGGACCCCGGCGAAACAAACCCAACCGACAATGGAGCATCCAATGTCTGATGACCTCATCATCGGTATTGATCTGGGAACGACGAACTCGTGTGTGGCGGTGATGGACGGTAAGGATGTGCTGGTCATCCCAAATGCCGAGGGCAGTCGCACCACACCGTCCATCGTCGCGCTCACAAACTCCGCAGAGCAGCTCGTGGGCCATGTGGCCAAGCGCCAGGCCGTTGCCAATCCCGAGAATACGATCGTCGCGGTCAAACGCCTGATGGGCCGCAGATACGACTCAGAGGAGGCAAAGCGGCAGCGGGAAATGTGCCCCTACCGCCTCGTCAATGCCAAAAACGGCGATGCATGGGTCGGCATTCAGAACAAAGAGATGAGCCCGCCCGAAGTTTCTGCAATTATATTGTCGGAAATGCGCGCTGTGGCAGAGACCTACCTCGGCTCCGACGTCAACCGCGCCGTGGTCACTGTACCGGCCTATTTCAACGATGCCCAGCGACAAGCGACCAAAGACGCCGGACGCATCGCCGGTCTCAAGGTCGAGCGCATCATCAACGAGCCAACTGCTGCAGCGCTCGCCTACGGCAAAGATCATTTTGACCAGGGCAGGCAGAAGATTGCCATCTACGACCTCGGTGGCGGTACCTTCGATATCTCCATCCTCGAACTCAACGAGGGCGTGTTTTCAGTCAGCGCTACTGCGGGAGATACCTTTCTCGGTGGCGAAGATTTCGATGAAATCCTAGTCGACGACTTGGCAAATCAGTTCAACGATGAGTTCGATATAGATCTGCGCAAGGACAATATGGCGCTGCAGCGCCTTCGGGAAGCAGCGGAAAAGGCAAAACACGAATTGTCGTCCTCTTTGGAAACCGAAATCAACCTGCCGTTTATCGCTGCGGATGCCTCTGGCCCCAAGCACCTCATACGAACCCTCAACCGCAGCGATTTCGAGACGTTGATTCACACGTTGGTTCACCGATCGTTTATCCCCTGCGAGCAGGCCCTCAAAGATGCAGGTATTTCCGCAGCGGACCTGGACCAGGTGCTGCTCGTGGGCGGCATGACCCGAATGCCCCTTGTCCAGAAAAGCGTGGAGGAATTCTTCGAGAAAAAGCCCCTTCGCGGCTTGAACCCAGACGAGGTGGTCGCTGTCGGCGCCGCCATTCAGGCCGGTGTGCTGTCCGGGGCCACGGACGAAATCCTGCTGCTCGATGTGACGCCCTTAAGCCTTGGCGTCGAGACAGGGGGCGGAATTTTCACCCGTCTCATAGAGCGAAATACCACCGTGCCGACCCGAAACAAGCAGACTTTCACAACGAGCATCGACAATCAGAACTTCGTGCCGATCCACGTGCTTCAGGGCGAGCGGGAGATGGCCAAGGACAACACCACCCTTGCAAAGTTCGAGCTCACAGGCATTCCACCTGCACCCAGGGGCGTGCCCCAAATCGAGGTGATATTTGACATCGATGTGGATGGCATCGTATCTGTTACCGCCCGCGATTTGGGGACCGGAAAGGAGCACGTGGTGCGAGTGACCGCCGGGTCTGGCCTTGCCGAGCACGATATCGAAAGAATCATTGCCGATGCAGAGGCCCAAAAAGTAGCCGACGCCCAGAGCAAGGATCTGGCCCAGGCCCGTTTGGAGGCGGAATCCCTCATTTTTACCTCTGAGCGCGCTGTGGATGGATACGGCGATCTGGTAGCCGCTCAAGACAAGGAGATCATCGTGGCAGATATCGACGCACTTAAAAGCGCCCTCGCAACCGACGATATTGCCTTGATTAATGAACTCAAATCTCAACTGGAGGCCTCTGCGTTTCGCATCGCCGAAACCATGTACGCAAATGTGAATCCAGACGCTGAAAACGAAATGTCCTAGCTTTCATTATGGAAAAACGCGATTACTACGAAGTCCTCGGTGTTCCGAGGGATGTCACATCTGATGTATTGAAAAAGAGCTACCGCAAGCTCGCCATGAAGTACCATCCGGATCAGAACCCGGACGACGCCAAGGCAGCTGAGAATTTCAAGGAGCTCACCGAGGCCTATCAAGTCCTGTCCGATGCCAATAAACGAGCGCGTTACGATCGATTCGGCCACGACGCCCCTGACATCGGCTTTGGCGGCGGCGTCGATATATCCTCTATGGCTGACTTTTTTGACTCCATATTCGGATCTGTTTTTGGCGGCGGTGTATCGAGACAGCGCCGCAGACGCGGCAGGCCTGGCAGAGATCTTCAGTACGATCTCGAGATAACCCTCGAGGACGCAGTAAACGGGGCAGATGTGAAAATCACGGTGCCGCGCCCGGTGCGCTGTAAGACCTGTAACGGATCGGGAGCGGCAGCGGGCACGGCACCGGAGCGCTGCTCCCAATGCGATGGCGCTGGCAACGTCCGGCTTCAGCAAGGTATCTTCGCCGTTGCGACCACATGTCCTGTTTGCAAAGGAGCAGGGGAAGTCATCCGGGAGCAGTGTTCGGACTGCAGCGGTAAAGGGCTCGAGATCGCAGAGGAAGAATTCGAAGTATCCATCCCGCCAGGGGTAGACGACGGCGCGGTCAAGGTGATGCAAGGTCTAGGAGAACACGGACGGGGTGGCGCCCCGGACGGGGATTTGCACATCATGATTCGCGTCCTAAAACACGAGCAATTCGTACGGCGTCACCAGGACCTCCACAGCGTGGTCCAGGTCAGCTATCCCCAAGCTGTCTTGGGCGCGGACGTAAAGGTGCCCACCATCGACGGGACCGCCCAAATACACCTCCGGCCCGGTACGGATAACGGTCAGGTCTACCGGCTGCGGGGCAAGGGGGTGCCGTCTCTTAGAGGCAGGTCTCGAGGAGATCAGATGGTGCACATCGAAGTGATCATCCCCAAGAAACTCACCCCGCGCCAAGAGGAGCTCATCAACGAACTGGGTAGCGAATTCGGGAACAAAATTGAGACCCGATCCACTTCCCTACTTGACAAGCTCAAACATTTTTTCGATTAGTTAAGTGACGGGGACGCAGCAACCCGCGAACAAATGGACGCCAATGGGAAATTCAGCACTGGTTAAGGGCGCTTTGCTATGCGCGGTATCGACCTGCGTTGCGGCGTGTTATAGCGAATCAGATCGATCGTCCAGCCGCAGTCCGGCAACCCCGGTCACCCAGAGGTCACCACAGCCGTCCGATGCCGACACCCGCAGCAACGCAGTGGAGATAGATCCCGAAGCGCTGCTAACGATCGCGGAAAAGACCGATTTTACGGCGACCTCAACCCTGGACCAGACCGTTGCGTTCTTAAAACAGCTCTTGCCACATCTTCCCGAGATGAAGCTCTCATCCTTTGGTACATCTGCTGAAGGACGCGAGATGCCCCTGGTTATCATTTCAAAGGAGCGGGCATTTACCCCTGAAAAAGCCCGTGCCACTGGCAAGCCGATACTCCTGATACAAAACGGCATTCACGCTGGCGAAATAGATGGCAAGGACGCGTGCCTAATGATGCTGAGGGATTTGGTGCTTGGAAAACATCGCTGGATCCTGGATGTGGCAACGCTCCTTATTGTTCCGATTTACAATGTCGATGGCCATGAGCGAATTTCCCCCTACAATCGGCCGAACCAGGACGGCCCCTTGGACGGCATGGGATTTCGCACGACCACCCAGGGACTGGACCTCAATCGGGACCACATCAAGCTGGTAAGTCCCGAAGCGCGCGCCCTGGTTCGCCTCTTCAACAAGTGGCTGCCCAACCTCCACGTAGATAACCACGTTACAGATGGATGTGATCACGATTGGGTACTGACCTATGCCTGGTGCGAAGCGCCCCAACTCGCGCCGCCAATACACGAGTGGATCGCAAACCACATGCCGGCTGTCATGTCAGCACTTGAAAAAAGAGGACATCAAAACGGCCCCTATGTCTGGCTGAACGACAGCAACGATCCTGAAAAAGGATTTAAAACAGGCGTGGCCTCCCCCCGCTTGTCGACTGCTTACTTTGCCCTTCGCAATCGCCCCTCAATCCTTATCGAGATGCACGCGTACAAGCCTTACAAACAGCGGGTCATGGCAAATCGTGATTTCCTGATCGAGCTGATACGGGAAATAGGTGCTTCCCCGAGGCATCTCATCGATGCGGTGCAACGCGCCGACGCGATCAAAACCACCCTGGGCAAGCCCGGTGCCGTGCCCTCGGATATGGTGTTGTCTTACGAGATTGGTAAGGTGACCGAACCCCTGTCGTTTCCCATCTACAAATCGCATCTTGCACCGTCGATTGTCACTGGAAAACCCATGATACGTTACGAGCGCGGCCTCGTGGACGAAAAAGAAGTACCCTGGTCCCACGGCATTTTAGCTCAGGCGGCTGTTCCTCGGCCCAGAGGGTATCTCCTCCTGCGCGGATGGCCCCAAATCGAGGCTCGGCTCGAAGCCCATGGGATTACTGTGTTGCAGTTGACAGAACCAGTAGAGGTGTCTGTGGAGACAATGCGAATCAAAAATCCCCGGTACGAAAAAGACACATACCAGGGTGAAATTCGCGTACAGGTCGACGTAGCCCGCACTCAAGAGACCCGACAGTTCACAGCTGGCACCCTTTGGATTCCAGCGGATCAACCTGACTTTGAAGTGGCAGCCCAGCTACTCGAACCCGAGGCACCGGATTCGCTGGTGCAATGGGGCAAGCTGAGGAGCATTCTGGAGATAAAAACGTACGTCAGTCCCCAGGTGCTAGAAGCGCGTGCCGCCGAGCTTATAAAGGATCCCGAAATTGCACAGGCCTGGAAGCAGGCCCTGAAAGACAAGGTATTTGCAAAGGACCAGCGGGCCCGTCACCGATGGTGGTATCGCCGAACAAAATATTGGGATACCGGGGTCGGCCTGCTGCCAGCCATGCGCGTTATGGAAAATCCCACATTCACAACAAGGCCCTGGCAACCCCATCGCTGATAAAAAACGGAGTTGTGCAAATGACAACAGACAAGACAACAATGAAATTCGAAGCCGAAGCCAACCAATTGCTCAACCTGATGATCCATTCGCTCTATTCGAGCAAGGAAATCTTCCTGCGCGAGCTCATTTCAAACGCCTCGGACGCTTTGGACAAACTGCACTTTGAGAGCCTTACCAATACCGCGTTGATTGAGGAAGGTGGAGAGCTGGCGATTCGCATCGATACCGACAAAGAGGCGCGCACACTGACCATTAGCGACAACGGCATCGGCATGTCCCGCGAGGAACTCATCGCCAATATCGGAACCATTGCCAAGTCCGGTACCAAGGAGCTGCTCCTGCGGCTTCGAGAAGCAAAGGCCGAGTCGATCCCCTCGGATCTCATCGGCGAGTTCGGCGTGGGATTTTACTCTTGTTTTATGGTCGCTGATCAGGTGACTTTGGTAACCCGACGCGCCGGGGAGGAGGCCGCAACCCGCTGGGTATCAAAAGGCGACGGCACCTATGAGATCTCGTCGGATACTCGGTCTGAGCGGGGCACGAGCATTACCCTGTCCCTTAAGAAGGTCGACGACGAAGATGGCATTGAGGACTTTACAGAGCCGTTTGTCATTCGCCGCATTGTCAAACAGTACTCGGATTTTGTTCGGTATCCCATTAAGCTCGGGGTCGAGCGGGAAAAAGAGATCGACGGCGAAAAACAGAAGGTCTTCGAAGACGAAACCCTCAACTCGATGAAAGCCATCTGGCTGCGCCCAGAATCCGAGGTCACCGACGAGGAATATAATGAATTCTACAAACATGTATCCCATGACTGGACCGATCCATATGCGCGCCTGTCGATGAAGGCCGAGGGCCGGTTTGAGTACCAGGCCCTCTTGTTTCTCCCCTCCCACGCACCGGTTGATTTGTACTTCAAAGAGTATAAAAGGGGTCTCGAGCTATACGTAAAAAATGTAAAAATAATGGACGCTTGCGAGAATCTGTTGCCGGAATACCTGCGCTTCGTAAAGGGGGTTGTGGATGCATCGGATCTCCCCCTCAACGTGTCCCGAGAAATGCTACAAAACAGCCGACAGATCGCCCAGATACGACGGGCGCTCACAAAGAAAGTCCTCGATACCCTCGAGAAGAAAAAAAGCGACGAAAAGGAAAAATACGAAGCGTTCTTTGGTACGCTCGGTCCTGTCCTCAAGGAGGGGGTGGGATCGGATTTTGAAAACAAGGACAAGATCGTCGATCTCTTGTTGTTCAGCTCCTCCAATGACAAAGAGGCGGTCACCACCCTTTCGGAATACGTATCCCGGATGAAGGACGACCAGGAAGAAATCTACTACCTCTCGGGTGAATCCCGCCAAGCCATTGAGGCCTCGCCCCACCTGGAGTCATTTGAAAACAAGGGATACGAGGTGCTGTTCTTTACTGATCCGGTGGATGAATTCGTCATTCCATCCCTTACCGAATACCAGGGCAAGAAGCTCAAATCCCTGGGCAAGGGAACGGTCGAGGTCGGTTCTGAAGACGAAAAGAAGAAGATCAAACAGGATCTGGAGGACAAGACAAAGGCCTATGATCCGTTTTTAAAGGCCCTGCAAAAAGAATTGGACGAATATGTAAGCGAGGTGCGCCTATCCAACCGACTGACCACCTCTCCTGTCTGCCTCGTGGGCGGGGAGCACGACATGAGCCCCCACATCGAGCGGTTGCTCAAGCGAAACAAGATGGACGTCCCAAAACACAAACGGATCATGGAACTCAATCCAGATCACGACGTGGTCCAGAAATTAAAAGCCAGGTTTGACGTGCGTCCCCAAGACCTGGCCCTGGCAGATCACGCGGCCCTGCTCTTTGGGCAAGCCCTGTTGGCCGAAGGATCCCCCCTGCCCGACTCGGCCACGTTCGCCAAACTGGTGGCTGACCTCATGAACCGCGGCCTTTCTTGATACCACGCGCAGTCTGTCTCACGAGACTTTGTTAATATGGCTAATTTTTCAGGAAATCCATATCTACGCTGCCGGCAACAACAACCCCGTTTGGCTTCTTTCTCTTGGGTCCGTGGGGAGTGATGACTGTTCGCGAGATAATGCGTTCTTCACCCACCAGCTTTGTTATCTCCTCGAATCCCTTCTGGTTTTGCGAGGGGTCCGAGCTCCATTTGCATTCCATGATCTCAAATCGACGGCCGTGAGGAATGAGGAAGTCCACTTCCCGCGCATTCCTGTCTCTATAAAAATAAAGCGGGGGCCTCACCCCCTGATTCGTGAAATGCCTTACCATTTGGCCATAGACGTGGGTCTCAAATATTGCGCCCAATAGGGGACTGGCCAAAAGATCCGATTCATTACGAATGCCGGTTAAAAAACACACAAGACCCGTATCCATAAAATACAGCTTGGGTGTCTTTACGATTCGTTTACCGAGGTTCTCGAAGTAGGGTTCCAACAGACCGATGACATTAGAGGCCTCCAGCACTGACATCCAACTTTTGACCGTATTCGCGCTGATACCGAGATCTCCGGCAATGGCGTTGTACGATACCAACTGTCCGGTCCTCGCAGCGCACAAGCGCAAGAACCTGTCAAAGCTCCTCAGATTGCGCACACCCAAAACAGAACGCACATCTCGCTCGAGGTAGGTGGCGAGATAATCGCTAAAAAACCTTGCAGGCAGAAGATCGCGAGACCATATTTCTGGATACCCACCTTTAATCATCCAGTTCGCAACGTCGTCTCTGTCAAAAGCTCTACCCCGGTGCCGCTGATACTCCGAGGCTGAAAGAGAGTGTAACTCCAGTATTGAAGCGCGCCCAGCCAGGCTCTCAGTTATCCTCTCCATCAAGTGAAATTTCTGAGACCCTGTGATCAGAAATCGACCGTTATCATCGCGATTGGCATCAATATCGGCCTTCACGTATCTCAGCAATTTCGGTGCGTATTGAATTTCATCAATGATTACGGGTGGATTGTTTCGAGCAATGAAATCATTTCCATTAGATTCTGCTTCCTCAGCGGTTGTCGGAAGGTCGAGCGATACATACCGGTACGTTTCAAACGTTTTTATCAATAGACTGGTTTTACCTGACTGGCGATAGCCTGAGAGTACGAGACACGGCCTTTTGTGCGCTAAATCAACCAATGTTTTCGCTATGGCGCGCTCGATCCACATTCCTGGCTAATTTGCAATTAAATTTAGGATTTGTCAAGATTCAATTCGAGCAAAATCGAATTATGAACCAATCCACTCGGAGCAGCCGTTTTTGCCGGTCATGGTGCAGGACTTTTCCACCTGGATGGTCGAGTGGTGGATGGCGTACCTATTTCGCAGCATGTCGTTTAGGCACCTGGCAATCTCTTCTCGGCCTGCAGCATCAATGGTCGGGTCGGCGACCACGTGGGCAGAAAGGGCATTGAAGCCGCTGGTCAGGGACCAGGCATGGAGGTCTGTCACTGCTGCCACACCTGCCACCTCCCGCATGGCTGCGGCTAGGGCGGTGAGGTCGATGTCAGTGGGCGTGCCTTCGAGCAGGATGTGCGTGGCTTCAAACACGATTTTTCCACCTGACCAGATGATCAACAGGCCAATGCCGATACTGACGATTGGATCGACGATCCAGACCCCGGTCAGCATGATGGCAATGCCTGCACCCACCACCCCCAGGGATTGCACGGCATCTGTCAGGGCATGCACATAGGCGCCACGAACGTTGAGGCTCTCGCCACTGGCCTTGGCCAGGATGATCGCGGTGAACGTCTGGGCCACTGCACCGGCCGCAGCCACGATCAGCATCATTTCGGCAGCTATTTGAGGGGGATCGAACAGGCGTTCAAACGCCTCGATGCAAATAAAGACGGCAATGACCCACAGGGTCAGGCCGTTTAGCAAGGCCGCCATGATCTCTGCGCGACGGTATCCATAACTCTTGGTGGCTGATGGAGGCCGGGTGGCCATCCACTGGGCAAAGAGGGCCAAACCGACCGCAGCCACGTCGGTCAGGAGATGGACCGCATCGGAAAGCAGGGCCAGACTGCCAGATGCAATACCGCCGATGAGCTCGACCACAAAAAAGACCCCGAGGATAACGAGCGCACCCCAAAGCGCCTTCTTGCTCGCTGCCCGGTGCGCGTGGCCATTCCCGTGGGTGTGATGGGGGTGGTCATGCTCGACCGGTTTGGCAGTATCTGGCCTCATCTGTTCATTTTCCGCTGTGTATGGGTCGGGTGCAATAGGAATTTCCCGATCAGAACGACATGACGATACCGGCGATGGACGCGGTGAGCCAGGAAGCCATGGCTCCGCCGAGCATGGCTTTTAACCCCAAGCGCGCGAGGTCAGTGCGGCGAGACGGGGCGATTTGACCGACCCCGCCAATGGCAATGGCAACAGATCCAAAACTGGCAAATCCGCATAGGGCATAGGTGGATATGACAAAGGATTTAGGGGACAGGGTGTCTTTTAAGGACACCAGGTCGAGGTAGGCGACGAATTCGGTTATCGCTACTTTGGTGCCGAGCAGACGGCCTACTGCTGTCATGTCCGCACTGTCCACGCCCATACAAAAGGCAAGGGGCGAGAATACTATCCCCAATAGCTCGCCCAGGGAGGTGTTAACCAGGCCCAAAAAGAAATTTATCATGGCGATAAGGGATAAAAACGCGATCAACATGGCACCCACTGTGGCTGCGATCTTGAGTCCCTGAAGCGCGCCTGACGCTGCGGCATCAATGATGTTCACTGACTCGGTTGGGGATTTTATTTGGGCGCTGTCCTGGGTCGCGGGTGATCCGGTTTCCGGGAACATCAATTTGGCAACCACGACTGCCGCAGGCCCGCTCATCACCGAGGCGGCGAGGAGGTGCCCCGCATCAACGCCAAAGCGGACATAGACCGCCATCACAGAGCCGGCCACTGTGGCAAACCCAGAAATCATCACCAGGGCCAGCTCAGAGCGGGTCATGGTTGCGATAAAGGGCCGGACCACGAGCGGTGCCTCCACATTGCCCACAAAGATATTTGCAGCAGCGGCCAGGGATTCAGCACCAGATATTTTCATGGTCCGCCGCATGACCCACGCGAACCCGCGAACAATGCGCTGCATGATCCCCAGGTGATAGAGCACCCCGACCAAAGATGAGAAAAAGATGATGATCGGCAGCACGTGGAAGGCAGCGACCACTCCGATTTGAACCGGGGTTGTACCGGTCGCATCGACCAGGCTGAGTTGCCATCCGGGCTGTCCAGGGGGTGTCGAGTCGATCCCCTTGTACAGGTTGCCAAAGAGAAACCCCGCACCTGCATCTGAAAACGAAATCAGCCGGGCCGCGCCGTCGCGTATGGCGTCAAATACGGCTTTGCCGGCAGTGGTCTTTAGAATGAGAATGGAAAAGACTATCTGCAGGCCGAGTCCCCAAGCGATGACGCGCCATGGTACTTTCTTGCGGTGGGTGGAAAGGCTCCAGGCAATCGCAAGGAGGACGACAACACCAAAAATGCCGCGCAGATGGCCAAAGATCTCCACGATCACATCCTCTCGATGATAAGGGGTGCAGCATTAGGTGGGGTGGACGAGATGTGGAAAGCGTCTGCAAGGTGCGCCAGTGCCGCATCTCTTCCCTTGCCCCGGTGATGCAGATAGGCGAGCGGCGATCCTTTTTGCACCCCATCACCCACCCGGACCTGCATCACAACGCCAGACGCCGGGTCGATGGTGTCTTCTTTAACGCGACGCCCCGCCCCCACGGCTAGGGCCGCCATGGCCACCTGTCTGGGATCGATCTGGCGCACATACCCATCAGCCTGGGCACTGACCACTGTCTGCTCTGGCGCGCTTGGCAGTCGGGTGACATCACCACACACGAGCGAATCACCGCCCTGAGCGTCGACAATGTCGGCAAACTTACGAAGGGCCTGGCCATTGGCAAGAACATTGGCGATCATGGATCGCGCCTTATCCTCCTCATCTGCCGCGCCACCCAGCATGAGCATGAGCGCACCCAGCTCGACAGTGAGGGCGGTTGTATCTTCTGGCCCCTGGCCCTTCATCACATCGATGGCCTCTGACACCTCTAGGGCGTTCCCCACAGCATAGCCGATGGGTGTATCCATATTTGTGAGCAATGCCCGGACCTGCTTGCCCGCACCTTGGCCAATACCCACAAGCGCAGTGGCCAATTGTCGCGCAGTGTCGAGATCGGGCATGAAGGCACCGGCGCCGACTTTGATGTCCAGGACCAGTGCATCAATGCCTTCGGCCAGTTTTTTGCTCATGATCGAAGACGCGATCAGGGGAATGGACTCCACCGTGCCGGTCACGTCTCTTAAGGCGTACAAGGCGCGATCTGCCGGGGCCAAATCATCGGTTTGTCCGATGAGGAACAGGCCGTGCTGCGCCAATAACCCCTTGGCCGTAGCAGAGGACTGGTCGGTCTGAAATCCTGGAATGGCCGCCAGTTTATCGAGGGTACCACCGGTGTGACCCAGGCCGCGCCCGGCGATCATGGGCACGGGCACGCCCAAGGCAGCAACTGCCGGAGCCAGACACAGGGATATCTTGTCTCCCACACCTCCAGTGGAATGCTTGTCGACCTTAATGCCAGGGACATGCGAGATGTCTAGGATTTGCCCGGAGTGCAGCATGGCATTGGTCCACGCGGTGAGCTCATCCCCATTGAGGCCGCGGAATAAGATTGCCATCAACAGCGCCGACATCTGATAGTCCGGCACGACACCGGTCACATAGTCGCGCATCAATCCGTGGATCTCTTCGGGCAGAAGCACCTGTCCGTCTCTTTTTCGGCGAATCAGTTCGGGCATCATCAGCTGCATATTTCCCCAGGTATCATGGCGGGGATTTATTTTCTATTCAAGTCCGAACGTTGCAGTATCGTGAACTGATAAGGCAGATTTATAGGGTAGGCATTAAGATAGACAGAACTGTCAAGATGCCCTGACGAGGTAGCTGCTCTCCGATTTGACCGCAGCCACAGCCACTGGCATCCCGGCCTTCCTCAGAATTATCGCCATCTGAATCACTATCGGTATCTGAGTCGGTATCCGCGTCGGTATCCGAGTCACTGTCGCTATCTGCGTCACTGTCGCTGTCTGAATCACTATCCACGTCGGGTTCTCCCACCTCTATCGTGAACACCTGTTGTGCTGGCTCCTCGATAAGGGGGTCTGATACCGCGAGAGTGACATCATGCGCACCGATATCTGCCTGGCCAGGTGTCCCGCTCAACACACCTGTGCCATCGCCGTTATCGGTAAATGCGAGGAAATCGGGGGCTGACTGGACTTCAAAGACCAGGCTCGCCGGGTCATCGTCGCTCACTATGACATCGTACGCGTACGGTGAGTCAGCATGCGCTTCAGTGACCGGATCAGAGGTAAAAACCGGTGTATCTGTAATTACAAAGTCATCGATGCATATATCGCTCGCCCATGAGACCCCAGTAATACCCCGAAAGCGAACCCTTATTTTCTTGCCCGCGTACTCAGCTAGATCTAGCACATGCCGATGCCACGCATCTCCCTGGTCGCCGCTGAGTGTGAAAACGCCTTCTTGCCAAGTTCCAGCTTCCCAGACATCCATGAAGAGATCTCCCATCTGGTCGATTGGGCCCTCTTCATCGACTTCTTCGGGGACGTGGGAGAACATATGATACCAGAAGGACAGTACCGGTTTGACAAGTGAGGTCAGGTCAAACACGGGCGTAATATTGTGCGCTTCTTTGGTGGGATTGTTATCTTCAGAGGCTTCGACATACAGGTAATTGCCTGCGTCGCCTGTCGTGTGATCTGCCATGGGGCCAGTACAATCCGGCATATCACCGATTCTCGATGGTGTCGGGCCTGTGTGTACATGCCAGTTGAGATGATCATTGCTGAGTTGTTTCCAAAAGTCTTCTAGGATAGTAGTGCCAGCCTCAAAAGCATCGTAGTTCTGGATGTAGGGAAACTCGGCGATCATACCCGGGTCGGTAATCGAGAAGGCCTCACTCTCTGCATAATTTTCACTATCGCTCGCGTCGGTAATCCTGAGTGTGTAGTCATCTCCAAGTGCCTGATCTTCCGGGACTGTCCACAGCAACACGCCATTTTCTGATTCAATGGCAGACCCTAATTCAGAATCCAGGGCGCCACCTTTATAAAGTTCGATATTAATCGTATCGACATCTATCGTAGCCCAGCCGATTTCATACTCAAACCCCCTGTCCAGCTGGTCTCCATCGATGGGGGTGTAGATGGTGATGGCAGCTTCGTCCCTAACCCCAATACCCACAATCGTGTTGTTATCTTTCCAATTGTTATAGGTATTCAGAGCCACCCTGTTGCCCCAGTTGCCATCGACCGAATACAGCGTGTCGCCCTCGGCATAGCGAACGATCGCGGTGTGATCGCCCTTGCCAAAATCCTGTCGGATATAGTCTCCGGGCTGCGGGGTGAATGTATCCCACTCGGGATGGTCCCGATCGATGAATCTTTTGTTCTCAATGAACCAATCTCTGATAGCAGTACTCCAGCCCCACATCCAGCCGCCAAAAGAGCCGCCGGTCATTGGTACCTCTGCTGCTTTGTATGCCCAAGATAGGAATTCAGAACACCAGGCCTCATAGTCATGGGGACCAGGTCCGGTTGAGTCCAAGTATTGCACGAGCTCGTAGGGTTCATGGTCCAGATCCTGGCCGACCTCGTCCGGGTAACGACCATCCTCTGCGACCGCTATTTCTACAATTTTAGCCCCATTTTTGTTGTGTTTAATACTGCGATGATACGCCTCCCAAGGAAAGTCAGTGGTTGGTACCGCAAGATTTTCCCAAGGATCTGGCAAGCCCGTTAAGTCGCCGTCAGCCGAGGCCACCTCAGGATCTCTCTGCGAGGCCGGCTGATCACCGGCAGTGGCGGTCATGGCGATGAGCAGGCTCACTACACCTCCCATTAAAAGGAACCTTTCCATTGCAAATCTCCTCTCTTTTGCCGTAATGCCAACTCTTTTTTCGAATCTCTAACAATATTGCCGAATGCGTAACCCGAATATGAACACATATAAAATACATGTTATGCATAAAATGCCGAATATGCTCTTTTTATACGCTATATGTCATCTGACCGCAGGTCAAGGAAAAAACAATGTTCCACAATTTGAATTGTCAGAATTTTTTCACAGCCGAGATCTCTGCGACGGCAGAGGGACATACAAGGGGGGGGGCGCAGGGGCAGCCCTAGCTATATCACATTACGCCAGCATGCCGCCGTCGACCGGAATCACTGAACCGGTTGTGTACGAGGATGCATCAGACACCAGATATAGGACCAGTCCGGTCATTTCCTCTGGCTGGGCATGGCGTTGCATAGGTATCATTTGGATGGCGATATCGTACACCATCTTATTATCGAGCAGGGCGCGGGCAAATTTGGTCTCTGTCAGGCCTGGCAAAACAGCGTTGACCCGAATATTGCTTGATGCGAGTTCCTTTGCGTACGCTAGGGTCATGGAAATGATGCCGGCCTTGCTGATGGAATACACACCCTGGCCAAGGGCAGGGCGGATGCCGTTGACCGAAGAAATATTAACAATTGCACCTTTTCCTGACTTTTCCATCAGTGGCACTGCATGTTGAATCATAAAGAAGGGACCTTTTAGGTTAACATCGAATATTTTGTCCCACATGCCTTCGTCTGCGCTGGCCAAGTCTCCGAAATGCGGATTTGTCGCGGCATTGTTCACCAGGATATCCAACTTCCCGAACCTTTTTTCAATCTCCTCAAACAGGGATTTGATCTGGTCTAGATGACCGTTATGGCACGCAATGGCTTCAGCGCTGCCCCCGCTATTTTTAATATCGGTTACTACAGTTTCCAGGGCATCTGGCTTTCGGCTGGTCAGGATGCAATGTGCGCCGTTTTCAGCCAATGTCTTGGCAATGGCTTCGCCAATGCCACGGCTGGCGCCGGTTATGACTGCTATTTTGTCGTTTAATGAAAAATCGACCATTGTGAATCTCCTCAAATTCTCAAATTTTCAGCCACCGGGGCCTACCATAGGCACTGTTATTTGTAAAGCATGCACGGTTCGTGCAGTCACTTAAAAAAACAATAAAATTAACTATTTAACCCAAAGGGATCTGGAAGTAGCTGTCCCAAAGTGGCCTGCGCTTCCAGTTGCTCGCTTACCATTGTGATCGGCACCTCTGGATTGAATTCAGCCAGGGCCTGCCGACACATGCCACAGGGGGTAATCGGGCTATCTGCAACGACTACTACAGCCTCTATAGCGCTACATCCGGCGGCCACGGCAGCACCGAGCGCGACCCGCTCAGCGCAGATACCCACCGGGTAAGCTGCATTTTCCACATTACACCCGGTGAAGATGTTGCCGCTCGCTAAAATGGCCGCACCCACTGCAAATCCGGAGTAAGGGGCATATGCGTTTTTCTTTGCAACCGTTGCTGCCTGACGCAGTGCTTCCCAATCGATGGTCATTGCGATATCTCCCCGATGAACGGAATGAACTGGACGAGCAACTGGCCAAGTGCTGTGGCAGATCGGGCGCCGATTTTTTGTACATGGGCGTGATCGAGCAGCGCGCCGTCCAGTCCAGCGGCCCGATTGGTAATTGTAGAAAAAGCGCAGATGCGGGCCCCCAAATGGTGTGCAGCAATGGCCTCGATCACCGTGGACATGCCCACGGCCCGGGCACCCAGCTGGTGCAGCATGCGAACTTCGGCTGGCGTTTCATAGCTCGGCCCGAGCACGCCGGCGTACACACCACCCATCAACGGAATACCGAGCTGGGACGCACAGTCAAGCGCAGCGCGTCTCAAATCTGGGTCGTATAGGGCGCTGACGTCTGGAAATCGCTCACCCCGCCCTGGGTCGTTGGGTCCAACCAGGGGATTGGCGCCGGTGAGATTGATATGGTCCTCGATAACCATCAACTGCCCGGGATCAACCTGTGGATCTAGCCCACCGGCCGCGTTTGTCAGCAGTATGGTGCTTACTCCCCAGGTCACAACCGCCCGGATCGGCCGGACTACGTCGCTCGGCAAATGACCTTCGTAGAGGTGTACCCGTCCGCTCATGAGCAGGGTTCGAACCCCTGAAATCTCGCCAATATGCAGCGTGCCGGAGTGGCCCAGGACCGAAGACACGGGCCAGCCCGGCAGGTCTGAAGCAACAATCGATTGGGGATTATCTAGCCTTTCGACTAGGTCTCCCAAGCCAGAGCCGAGCACAATCGCCAGTTTTGGTGCCGTTCCGAACGTATCGCTCAAGGCGGCGGCCAATGTATCCACGCGGTGCCATTCCGGATGCATTTGCTAAGCGTCCAAAATCTCGCGGATTTTCCAAGAGAGGTCCGTGTAGGTGAATGGTTTCTGCAGGAGTGGCTTGTCAGTTGCCAGACAACCGTGCTGGTCGATGATCTCCTCGTTGTGACCGGACATAAAAAGGACGCGTAGGCTTGGTCTTTCGCCTTCCAGGTGTTCGGAGAGCTTCATACCGCTCATGCCTGGCATGACGATGTCGGTAAACAGGAGGTCGATTTTTTCTTCGTACCGCTTAAAGAGATCGATAGCTTCTTTTGCGTCCTTTGCTTCCAGCACATCGTAACCCTGCTTTTTAAGCTGCTGGCTCGCCAATTGTCGGACTGCGGATTCGTCCTCAACGAGCAAAATTGTCTCGGTCCCGGAGGGCACGACGATCTCTGTGAGTTCGGCTTCAGGTGCTTCTTCGGATTCGACTTCGGGAAAGTAAATGTCAAACTTCGTGCCGACGCCACGTTTAGA
The DNA here is from genome assembly GCA_030065855.1 of Myxococcota bacterium. Classification (GTDB taxonomy): domain Bacteria; phylum Myxococcota_A; class Polyangia; order JAAYKL01; family JAAYKL01; genus JASJCT01. The sequence continues at coordinate 7,640 of JASJCT010000062.1, read as the reverse complement.
AGAGACATCAATAACCCCATGATTTTGTTTGATAATACCGTAAACCGTGGACAGACCCAGTCCGGTACCCTTGCCCTGTTCCTTGGTCGTAAAAAACGGCTCAAATATCTGATCACAGGTGGCCTCGTCCATACCGCAGCCCGTATCGCTTACGGATAACTGCACGTAATTCCCGGGTTTGAGATCGGCCTTTTTCGAAGTAATTGTTTTATCGAAGTAAACGTTCTTGGCAGAGACCGTCAATTTACCCCCACCGGGCATTGCATCCCGGGCGTTGACGAACAGGTTTGCCAGCACCTGATCCATCTGTACGGGATCCACCATCACTTGGCCCAGGTTTTCAGATGGGACAAAGACGAGCTCGATATCTTCACCGATAATTCGACCCAGCATATTTTTGATACCTTTGAACGTCTCTCGCAAATCAGTGGGCTTGGGCGTGATCACTTGTTTGCGGCTAAAGGCGAGCAGTTGTTGGGTCAGCCCGGCTGCCCGGTGAGCGGCATTGCTGACCTCCTGCGCGTCCACGCGAGACGGATCATCCTCGGCCATGGAGAACAGGATCGACTCTGCATACCCGGCGATCACAAACAAAAGATTATTAAAATCATGGGCCACGCCGCCGGCCAGCCGCCCGATCGCCTCCATTTTCTGGGACTGATAGAGTTGCTCCTGAAGGTCCTTACAGGTCGCTTCGACCTTCATCTTTTCAAACGTCTCCAGCTTCAGCTCCCGCGTCCGCTTTTCGACCAGCTCCTCCAAGTGATCCCGATGCTGGCGAAGTTCCTCTTCGGCCTGCTTCTTCTCCCTGATATCCCGGCCAATGAGCACAAAACCCAGCGGCCGTTTGGCATCGTCCAAAAGTGCTGATCCAGCAAGAGAAATAGGTATTTCTTTTTTATCCTTCGTTCGGAATATAGCCTCTAAAGACTTGTTTTCATTTCCTTTTCCTTCAGGGTCTTCAATCTCGGGAATTTCATCCAAACCAGCGCATATATCCCGCCACGAAGGTTGTCCCTCGTCGGACTCCAACACCGACTCCACGGGTAACGCAGCGATTTCATCCTTAGAATAGCCGAGCGCCACGTGCGCCGAGTCGTTGGCTGAAATGATTTTTCCATCAGGAGCCACAAGCAATAGAGAATCGCTCATTGTGGCGATGATGTTTTCAGCCGCAGTGGCAGGGTTTACCGAAAAAAGCTCGTATTTCCAGATGGCGAAACAAATAAAACAATTACAGATAATGAAAGTAAATACCGACAAAGGAGGAGCATCTACTCTAAGAAAAATAAGAATCAATTCCGTGATCGTCCCTACAATTACTAAAACGAAACCAAAACACATCCATCTCACTTGACTTCGTTTCTGAACATCATTTGTGGTGAAATAGAAATGGAATAGGACTATGATACACAAAATTAATAGACACTGTTGCCAGACATAGGCCATTCCACTCGCTAGGGACGAGGGAGCGCTGAACGTCCAACCGTAGTTTTGACGCACCGGCGGACCAGTAAACGTGTGAAAAATCATGTCCATGAGGAGAAGGACAATAGCTGGTCCATAAAGCCCAAAATAAAGGCTCTTACGTTTGAGCAAATTGGTTTTTTCAGTAAACGCGAGCACAAAATGAAGTGCTAATGGTGGTAGGAGTGGCCAAAAGAAATCTAAATCCCACCAAAAGTTTGCCTGTTCGATAGAATTGGAAATGCGATAGCCAAATTGCAGGAGTGCGAAAAAACCGAGCGTAATAGATAGCATCGTAAAGATTTGGTTGACAAGAGCTCTAGGGGTTTTTAGTAGAACTAGAAACGCAATAAAAATGCATAAGATGAAAGATGCCAGGGTAATTATCGCGAAAATGTTCATCTTACTCCCAAAAAATTTGCACACTTCAGTTTATTGCGCATGATTATAGAATAAAAAAATTTTTCAGCAAATATTGCTCGCTTTATACAAATACTGTTATTTTTCATTCGCATAACCGTCTGATGGCAAAATGCAGAGATTCTAAAATAAGATGAAAATAATCAACGCTCACGTACATATGATAGAGGTAGAAGCCTTAGCGAAACGCCAAAAAGGCTCTATTTTCACCGGGGAAGTCGCTGTTTACAAAAACCTCGATCAAACCCTTCCTCTTGTACTACCTGAGACTTTAATCAATCAGATGGACGAAGCATGTATTGAAAAATCCATCATTTATGCAGTCGATGCGCCTATCATATACTCCTCAAATGAATATGTGTATTCACTTTGTACTCGTTACCCAGAAAGATTGATCGGTTTCGCTTCAGTAGATCCAAAATCATCAAATGCACCAGAAATCCTCGAGCGCGCAGTGAGAAATTTCAATCTTAGAGGTCTGAAGCTCCATCCTCCGCTTCAGAATTTTTTCCCCAATGATAAAAGAGTATTCAACTTATACGAAAAAGCCCTGCAACTAAATATTCCTGTTGTGTTCCACGTGGGGACTACTCCTTTCGGCACTGCGTGCAGGCTTTCTCAAGCGGATCCAATTCTTATTGACGAAGTAGCAAATAACTTTCCAGATCTAAGGATCATGCTTACTCACTTGGGGACATTCTGGCATCATCACGCTTTCATGGTCGTTGAAAAACACGAGAATGTTTATATTGATACCTCAGCTTATCTTTATGAAATTAGACAGATATTAACTGTGGATTTAATCGATCGTCTTGGACCGGATAAAATTATCTTTGGCACTGATTACCCGTCACCCTTCTGCAATTATGTACATCGTATGAAAGATTTCGTCGACTGTCTCTATTCTTTGGGATTACCAGATGACTATCTGCAAAAAATTTTCGGACAAAATGTTCAATCACTGCTAGAAGGGCGAAAAGAGAGACCCCATTTGATGACTTTGGAAGAATTAACAGAAAAGCTCTCACGTCTAAATGAGACCAATAAACCAAGTAAATAAAGGAGAAATAATTGAACTGGTCTGAGCAATATCGACTTCACACTGATCGCAACATCGGTATTCTAACTAAAGAACAACAAAGTGTCCTACGCAGCTCCAAGGTGGCTATTTTAGGCGTTGGTGGACTTGGAGGCACTTGTTTTGAGGTTTTGATTAGAAGCGGTGTAGGGAACTTCTCCATTGTTGATAAAGATATTTTTGAGCCGACAAATCTTAATAGACAGATTTTCGCGTTCCACTCTACAGTAGGGATGAGAAAAATAGATGTTGCAGAAAAATTCGCCCTTGATATTAATCCCGAAGTAATTGTAGAAAGATTCGATGCCTTGACTTCAGAAAATATTTCGGAAATCTTTCGAGATGTTGATGTCGTAGTTTTGGCTATCGATGAATTAAAACCCTGTATAATTGCTTCGAGGCAGGCACGAGAATCCGATATACCGCTTATTGAAGGTTGGGGGCTACCGTACTGCAACGTCCGAGTCATTACCCGTGATACACCTAGCTTGGAAGACGTCTATAGTTTGCCAACACGAGGACGTTCCCTTGAAGATATTCCAAATCAGGAATTAGAACGGCTAGGTCTTGAAACACTGATTGGTCTCAGTAAGATAGAGGATATTTCGAACTTTTATTCAATTGAGCCCTCTGATATAGCCTCAACTGGTCGAATTCCAACTTTAGGACCACTTGTGTGGCTTACTTCTTTGTTTATGGCATTGGAGACACTAAAGATTCTTCTAAACTGGGGTAATATTGCTTATGCACCTGAGTGGTCTTTCTATGATCCATTTAGACATCGAACTCTTTAGATAAATTTAAGATTTGAATATTGTTTTTAGGTTATTCTCAAAAAGTATGAATCTAATTTTAAGTCAATTTCCTTGCTTTGAATATAAAAATTGATTTCATCTTATACGAGATTTCTATTCTAAATCTCTCTGAGATAAAATCAATCGCTTCTCTTTCTGTGAAAAATGGTTTAAAAAACCATTTCTTATTTGTGTACAGATGACTGACAATAAGATCGGTTATCCAATACTCTTTAGATATATAAAAAGAACCTAAGATTGATCCACCAGGTTTTAATGTTCTATATATTTCCTCCAAAGCTTCCCTTTTCTGCGGAAAAGCATGAAACCCGTTAAAAGATAATACGATATCAACACTGGAATCAATAAACGGAAGTTCAGTTACGTCTGCTCTTATAAAGATCGCATTGCAAATTCCTGAATCAAAAAAATTTCTTTGGGATTTCCTTAACATACCCATTGAATAGTCTAAGGAAAATATACTTCCTCTTTTTAAAGTTGTTAATTTGGGTGCAGTATAAATACCGGTACCGGCCGGAGCGTCTATTATAACACCGTCAAAATCGATGTTGATGTCTTCCAAAATTTTATTTACACACTCAAAGTCCGAAGTAAACCCCCAAAAGAGTCTATTGTATGTCCTGTTTATAAAATTGTTTCCAGATATATAAGAATCATAGCTCTCTGAAATTGAATCATATGAAATAGAAGTCACGACGGACTTATGGTGTAAAATATCAAGAATCCCATCGACAACTGGATAGACTTGTTTATGATCTTCAGTTTCGAATGCTTTATTATTAATAAATCTCAATGGTTTATGCGAGATCGGGCATCGACCAATTTTTTCAAATTTCTTGTACATATATTCTTCTAAGAAAAGAAAATCATAGGGTCAACCAAAAAGGTTAAGAAGTTTAATACGGTCAATATTAATCCAATATTGAGGGATATGATGATAATATTTCTAATGATGCTTGCATGACTAAATAAGAATAAGTTGTGAATATCATAGAAAACAGCCAACTTTATAAAAATATTTGATTATCTTATTCTTAACGGAATATTATGGAGTATGTATTGCGTTTGTGATTAAATGGACTAACCCTTACGTACCGGTGGAGGTAAAGAGTGAGTTGCATCGAACAAAGATTCGGCTGTTCCTATGAAGGTATTCCTAGTTTTTGCAGAGTCCCTATATGTCCCGACCTTAGCAATCTGGACGCTGATGTCGCCATAGCTGGCATATGCCTCGATACTGGAACTTTATATCGCCCAGGTACTCGGTTCGGGCCAAAGGCGATACGTGAAGCCTCAATGATATACGCTTCTGCGCTTTCACCGGAAGGCTTATATGATATCGACTCAGAAAAAAAAATACTGTCTGGGTTAAAAATTGTTGATTGTGGAGACCTGAATACGATGCCAACTCTCCTCGATGAAACAATGGATATCATCACTGTAAGTATCGAAACAATCCGAGAAAGTAATGCACTACCTGTTATATTAGGCGGAGATCACTCGATTAGTTTTCCTATTGTCCGTGGATTTTCCAATTTTCCTCTCCATGTTATACAGTTCGATACACACATGGACCTCTTAGATGATTTCGTGGGACTTAAATATACTCATGCCAATCAGATGAGACGTATAGTAGAATTGGAACATGTCCATAGCTTAACTCAAATCGGAATTCGCGGACTGTTAAATAATCCGAACTGGTATGATGAAACTGTCAAAAAAAAATCACGTTATTTTACAGCAGAAGATATTGATAATGAAGGGGTGGATAGCATAATATCAAAAATTAGAAACAGTGATAATATTTATTTAACAATTGATATCGATTGCCTAGATCCATCCATTGCTCCAGGAACTGGAACGCCAGAACCTGGTGGACTTTCGTATCGCCAATTAAAGCGCCTCTTACAGGCCTGTCCTACTAAGGGAAGAATAGTGGGAATAGATTTAGTTGAAGTAAACCCCTTAATGGACCAATCTGGCCGAACTGCTCAAGTTGCGTCGAGATTGATTTTAGATCTTCTTGGGTCAATATTTGCAAAGGATATTCGGAGAGAATACTGATAAACATTATTGATATCAAGTGGGATCAAAAACTCTCCAGTAAGGGCGTCTGAGTTTTTTTGTAATTCTGTAATCGTTTAAGTGAAGGATCGATTGATCTTCCCTGATCAAGCAAGGAAAAGCAGCGACTGTGCAAAAAAAATGCTGTCTACTTATGGGTGGTAAATGAACTTGGCGTTGCAGTTGTCTCGAAAATGTTGAAAATTCGCTCGAGTTGCCGCTCACAGACCCTGAATGTTTTTCCCCGAGTTGCCGCTCACAGACCCTGAATGTTTTTCATTGAAGAGAAGAGCTCAAGCTGGTTGCGTTTATGATCTTTGTCCGGACGGGCACGTCGTATTGCAGAATCAGGGATGATTCCGGGTTCTAGCTCACGTTCATTGTACAGTTTTATATCAATTTGGCACAGCTGTGCCCTGGGAACCTGACGGTTGGACGGAATATTGCTACTGCTGAAGCACTGTCAGTGGGTCAGAAGTAGGAATCTAGATAGGGTTTGATGAGGGGCGGCCTATATGTACCTTCCGGAAACGCTCTGTCCCACATACCCATGCGGTAGTCGATGGAGGCTTCCCGATATTCTGACATAACCTTTCGCCATTGTCGCTTGAATGCTTTACGTTGCTCATGATCCGAACAATGACATAGCGGCTGCCCACCGGATTCCTTTGGTTGGCGCGGACGAGCGCGAGGATCAGCTTGATACTGCGCCGCTACGCCCATTGCTTGGCGGCCTTCTTTCCTGAGCATTTCCTGAACCCTCTCCTCCACCGCTCGTACTTGAACCCGAATCCACGCCTGACGCTTGTGCTCAGGCCAATCCGCCTGGCCCGGAATCGGGGTTATTTCAAGGTCCAGCCACTGGACATAGTCCTGAGGACAATGACTCTTCTTGCGATGACTCCCGGCGAGGTGATACCCATCCCAATCGATGCGAAAAAACCGAAGCTTTTCCCCTCGGACGAGATGATGGAATGTGGTGAAGAACGGAGATTCATCGACTTTTTCCACCAGAAAATCTTTTACGGGATTCGTTATGGCATAGACCATCTGCTGTTCCACCGACACATCGTCAATGCAGACGGTTGCCCGGTAGGAAGCGCCGAAGGCATGCCCATTTCTTTTCCATTTTTTGTTCAGCTTAACAGCGATGTAGCTGAAGAAGTTGCGAAAGAAGGGAGCGATATTAGGGAGTTGTTCAGGCGTTACAGAGAAACCAATCTGGAGATGGTTAATGTTCGACTCCACCCAATGAATTTGAATCGGGGCCAGCGCTTTAGCCCTTGCGGCAGCTGAGCCGATGATGTCGATGATGCTGGGGTCAGGGATTCTCTGATGGAATCTGGTGAACGCCTCGACCGGGCATCCAGCGGTAAGGAGCGGGTGTTTGGGGTCGTGGTCAGGTTTGAAGAGGAACTGTTGATCGACCGTTCGGATGACCACAGCGTATACTTTATGAGGCTCGAAAGTGCGGATTCGTCTTCCCATACCTCCCTTCTCGGCCACTCGAAGCGGATCGTTTCCAAAAACCGATAAAATGAAGGGAAAAAATATCTCACAGGCTCGTATCAGGGGGAGCGCGGAGCGGCATCCACCAGTCAAGAGCGCAAGGACGGCCGCGACAAGTTCTTCACCATCCTCCCTTGAGGGTCTTCCCTTAGAACCTATCTCAGTAGGCACTCCCGTCGTATGGCGCCCGATCCACTTCGCATTGCTGCGTTACTCCTCCGCGCCTTGCCACCAGCAAGACTTGTCGTCCTGCCTTGCACTGCTCGTGTCTCAATCACCATGCTCGG
>JASJCT010000172.1 GCA_030065855.1 Myxococcota bacterium | reverse complement strand
GAGCGTACGAGTCCTGCGAGATAGAGGTTCTTTACGCTCAAAACGGGCATGAAGGCTTGGTGAGACTGCATGAGCATCCGGACACTGATCTCATCCTGTTGGACATTAATATGGCCACGATGAGCGGTCTGGAGTTTTTGAGTCGCGTAAAGAGTGAAAAGGCGTTCAAGGACATCGACGTGATTCTCCAGACAACCGAAGACAGCAGCCGTGATGTGGCACGTGGCCTCGAAGCCGGAGCAAGAGCGTACCTGCCAAAGCCCTTCACACCTCAACAACTTCACGAAAAGCTCGATGAGGTGTGGGAAATATCCGAGGCAGGTGATCAAACTGACTCCTAAACGGGTGGGCCACTAAAGTGACAGTCCCAGGATTCGAAGGATTGATCAAGGACTTCGATCTGGAAGCTCAGGAACGGCTGGGCCACGTCGAGTCACTTCTGCTCGCAGCCGACCAAACAGATCGGTCGGAGCTCCCGGATGTGAAGGACTCCATAAAGAAGGACCTTCACACCCTAAAGGGAAATTCGGCCATGATGGGGCTGTCGGAGCTTCAACAGATAGCTCATGGACTAGAAGAAGATGTCTTGGCGTCTCCAGAGGATAGCCTCGATGTAGCCGGCTTGCTCAAAGGTGTTGACGAATTCCGCAGAGCTCTAGCTGTTCTGACCGGTCGATCTCCAGACGTAGACAAACCATCAGCCGGTGGCATTGCCGACGCTGAGATACCAACGGATTCTTCTCAGGGTAGCGTACGGGTTTCCTTTGACGCGTTAGACGAGCTGATGCAACAGGTTGCCGATATGGTCACCCTTCGGAATCGCGTTCTTTCGACCCTCGATAGGGGCAGGAGACTCGACACCGAAGCCGAAGACTACTCCAATCAGTCCAAAAAGGCTTGGAACGACCTTACGCTTGCTCACGAAGCACTCGCCCGCACGCTCGACTTCATTCAAGATCGTGTCGTACGACTGCGTATGGTGCCGTTGGGTTCGTTGTTCAGATCGCTTAACCGGATCGTCCATGACGAGGCCAATGCAGCCGGGAAAAAGGTCAAGCTCGAAACAGTTGGCGGAGATACACCTCTAGATAAGGCACTGTTGGAGCTGGCAAGCGACGCGCTAGGACACCTGGTTCGAAATTCAGTCGTCCACGGTATTGAGTCACCCGAAGAGCGAACCAAAGCAGGGAAGCCGGCAGGTGGTACCGTACGAGTGATTGCGAAAGCCAGAGGTAACGAGGTTCGGATAGAAGTCGTCGACGATGGTGGTGGCATCGACGTGAAGGCGTTAGCCCAAACGGCGAAGAGAAGACGTATCGACGACATAGATCCCAACAACCCGTATTCGATTCTGTTTTTAGCGGGCTTTTCCACGAAGACCGAAGCGGACCTGAGCTCTGGTAGAGGTGTCGGCCTATCGGCGGTACTAGAATCAGTCCAGCGTCAGGGTGGCCAGATAGACGTCAAATCCGAGCTGGGCGCCGGCACCATGTTTTCTTTAGATCTGCCACTCAGTGTCTCGATTACCCGCGCCTTGATGCTCGAGGTAGACGGCCAGGAGTATGCTCTACCCCTCATGCACGTTGTCGAGAGCACCCGTATCGAGCCCGGCGACAGCCACATGCTCAACAAGGCAGGCGTTCTCGAGTGGCGCGGGAAGGTCATCCCGCTGCTTGACCTAGGTCATGCCTTCAAGACCTCAGACACGCTGAGGGGAAGGGGCTTTGTGGTGGTTGTGCAAGCCGGAGGCAATTTCCGCGGTCTGGTAGGAGACACTATCAAGGGAATCCAAGAGGTGGTGGTAAACACTCTGGGCCCTATCGTAGGACAACCTACAGGGATTGCAGGCTCGACCATTCTAGGCGACGGGCGACCAGTACTGATACTAGATGCTCGTTCTCTCGTTGATGTAGAACCCTTTGTCGGAGAACCCGCATGACTGAGAAGAAAAAAACGCGGGCTACCAGTACCAAGAAAAGCGCAACTCGCAAGAAGAAAACGTCGGCCAAGGCTAACGATACAGCCGATGGTCCAGATCGTATTCATGCGTTTGCAGATTCATTGACAACCCAGGGTGTGCTCGATGAAGAAACGATCCAACAGGAGTTAGAAACCTGGGTCACCTTCAATTTGGCCGGTGAAACTTTCTCGCTTCCGGTTACAGCGGTTCAGGAAATTCTCAGAGTCGAGACGATAACACCTGTACCCCATGCTCCTTACACAGTGCGCGGTATTATCAATATGCGCGGTCGTGTGGTTCCTGTTGTGGATTTTCGAACCCGCCTGAGTCTCCCCGACAAAGAGATAGATAACTCTAGCCGGATCTTGATCACGTCGACTCGCGATCATTTGGTTGGCTTGTTGGTGGATTCAGTGGAGCAGGTGGTCAATCTGGATATGAAGACTGTTGAACCGCCGCCTCGCGATATCATGACGGACCAATCTGAGTATTTCACCGGAGTCTGCCGGCATAACGATAAACTCGTATTTCTGCTCGATGTCGATCAGGTCCTGCTTGTACCTGATTCGCTAGAGGCCCTCAATCGCCAGAAGGCGAAAGCCGGGTCGAAACGATCGTAAACGATTGAGTAAGCTGGCCTCTGTTAGAAACTCTGCCGCCAATCTCTTTGGCAGGCCAACTGTCCGACGCGTTGCGTCGGACGAAGAAGAAACTTTGTCGTCCTTTATGGATGGCGATCGAATTGGTGTTTTGAGAACCCCGATCGGCTCCGCCGTTACCGTGCGAAGCAACAAATCACTCATGGAAGTGCAGGCACGCAATGGATAAAGCTAAGTGGTCAGATCTGCCCAAGAGGCTCCTAGGGAAAATCAAACCGAACGAATGGACGTTTGGATTCAAGATTTGGTTGATGCCCAGCCTGGCCGGAATCGGTTTCCTCGCGATCATCGTGGTGTCTCTATGGCTCGGTGGTCGTAGTACCAACCGACTGGCTCAGATCCAGAACGTTCACTTCCCTTCTCTGGAGACGAGCAGGTATCTGGAGAACCAGCTAACTCGAATAGCTCGTGAGTTCCAGGATATCGGAGCTTCACGAAATCGAGCGGCACTAGAGGACATGGAAACTCAACGCGCCGATTTTGTGCGCTTGCTTGAATCAGCGAGCCAGAGACAGGGCGACGAAGAGGGCGACCTCGTGTTCATTGCGAATTTCGAGCAGTATTTCTCCGTCGCGTACGCCACAACCGAGCGACTTGTTGCCGGACAATCCGGCGATGACGTAGACCAAGCAATTGCCGCTATGGACCAGCTCTACGGCGGAATTCGCTCTACATTGGTCGACAGAACGACTCAAGCGTCCGACGCAATCGATGAGGCGTTCAGAAACGCTGAGAACGCCAGCAACACAACCAAATGGGTGACTGTTATCTCAGCTATTCTGTTCTTTGCGGCTATCTGGGGCCTGTCCAGATGGGTGATCAAAGGCACGAAGGACACGCTGGCAACTGTCTCCCAGGGATTCGCGCGCCTTAGCGCCGGTAACTTCACCCAACAATTCCCCGTGACTACCGACGATCAATTCGGAGACCTGGCACGAAAAGCCAACGCAATGATGGAAACGCTCGGGACTCTGATCCAGGGAGTCTTGGACGCCTCTGAACACCTGTCCAGCGCAGCCAACGAGTTGTCTGCAGCTGCTCAGGAAATGGAAAACGGCGCACTAAACCAGTCTTCATCGAGCGAACAGACATCATCAGCCATGGTGGAGATGGCTGCTCAGATCGACCAGGTAGCTCAATCGGCACACGATTTGGCTGCAACTGTAGATGAGCTAGCCACCTCAGTTCAGGAAATCGCAGCAACAAGTACCCAAGTAGAGAAGAATGCCGATGCACTCGTGGCATCAGTAGAGGAAAACACCACCACTATTCGCCAGATGACCGCGTCCATCAGCTCCATCGCCGGTAGCGTAAAAGTTGTGGAAGAGGAATCGCGTATTGCAGCTCAAACTGCCGATGAAGGAGGCAGAGAGCTTTCACAGGTTATCGAGGGAATCGGTGAGTCCGGTCGCGACATTGGCAAGATCCTGAGAATCATCGAAGAGATCGCTGACCAGACCAATCTCCTTGCTTTGAACGCCGCAATCGAGGCCGCACGTGCTGGTGAAGTCGGACGCGGATTTGCAGTAGTCGCCGAAGAGGTAAGACGTCTTGCCGAACGGTCGGTCGATTCAACTCGCGAAATCGGTACGGTTGTGCAAACCGTGCAAAAGGATACGAGCCAGGCCGTAGATCTGACGCAGTCGGTCCTCGAACGAATCGTAAATGCCGTCACAAAGACCAGTGACCTGGTGACAGAGGTACACGCGGCAACTGAAGAGCAGTCACTTGGTGCAGATCGCATTCTCTCGACGACCGAAAATATGCGCCACCTAACCCAGAAAGTGGCTGAAGCCGCCCGAGAACAGGCTAACGGAACCAGGTCGATTACGGATGCGGTAGAGCATATGAACGGTATGACTCAGCAGGTGGCTTCTGCTACATCCGAACAGAAGCGTGGCGGAGATATGGTTGTGCGAGCAATCGAGGAAATCGCCAACGTCGGCCATCAGAATCTCGTGGCTAGCCGTCAGGTTACAGAAACCACTTCCAACTTGGTGACGCAGGCAGACGATCTGCGGCAACTCGCACAAACCTTCAAGGTCCGGTAGTGGAAGCTAGCGTATGACGAAACCCGAATCGCCGTCCTTCGATGAGGATCGGGTCCTCCTGGATTCCATCCCGACACTTTCTGCCGAAGAACGTGTCGCGGCGGTGGAGCGTCTCCTGAGGAGCCCCAGCCAGGCTATTCGTGAAGCAGTAACCCGGGTAGGCTCCAGCGCACTTGGCGACGATGAGTTAGTCCGATACATCAGAGACAGAGATGACGACGTACTCCGGAACGCCGCGCTCGAGATGCTCAAATACCGGGGTCGAGCCGCTGTTGAACTCGGGATATCTCTATTAAAGGATAGAGATCCCGACGTCGTACTACAGGCGGTTCTGTTACTCGATCACCTCAAAGACCCGCGAACTCTTCAACCGCTACGCGGTCTTCTCGAACATCCCAACGCCAACGTCGTGCAGGCAACGATTGTTGCCATTGGACACATCGGACATGCAGGTGCGGCGTCAGACCTGATTCCGTTCCTAAAGAGTTCGCAGTGGTTTCAATTTGCAGCGATACAGGCACTCGGCGACTTGCGCGTTCCGGCCGGAGTCGAGCCGCTTGCCGAGCAGTTATCTGACCCCATGACCGGACCTTTGGCCGCCGAATCGCTGGCCCGGATAGGAGGCGAACAGGCCTACTGGCATCTAGCCGATCATTGGGTGCAAACCTGCACTGATGATGACGCGCGGCTTCAACTGGTTGCCCATGTTCTCGAGGGTTTGATACACGAGCCGGCCCAAGTTACGGGATTTCAAGAGGCTCTAGCGGAGCGGCTGACAACGGGACAGGTGCCCGGTCGAGCCGCTGCTGCAAGGTGCTTGCTGGCACTAGGTGAAGGTCCGCACGATTCTAAGGCTCTCGAAGCGTTAACTGCAGACCCAATCAATGGCGAATCCCTACCCGCCTGTCTCGCGAAGAGGCCTGATCTGATAAGTGAGTTGTTAAAACAGCGGGGCCAAAGGCGTTCCTGGGGATTCTTCCTCGCCGCAGAGTTTCCTGAAGAAATTTCACTGGATGATTTCTCTGCTGCGCTTGCTGACTGCCCGGACCATGAACACCTAGACGCAATATCCAAAGCTTTGGATCGGATGGATAATCCTAACCTGGGTGACGTTCTGCTGGAGTTCTACTGCAGGATTCCGCCGGATTCGCGCTTGGTGCTTGCACCCCATATGCGACGGCACAGGGCGTCTCTACAGAAGGCTCTGGCGGAACTGGAAGACGATGTAACTGTTACTCAATCGCTCGTTGCGGCTACGCTGGCCGAAAGCCCGGAAAAAGCCGCATCCGCCGTTCTAAAGCTTCCAGATGACGCTCGAGTAGAGGTGATATCCCAACTTGGTGACCAACCCGACACCTTACGGCAACTCCCTTGGGAAAAGTGGCTCAACCAAAAGCCCGAAGTCTATGGTCCCGTCGCAACTCAGATGGCGGAACAAGCCGGCCTCTACGATTTGCTGCCCAAGCTCCGGGAGCTACTCGAAAAGGATCCCAGTGTCAGTCTCATTCGAGTAGTTGAGACGCTCGGAGATGCGGAGTCGGTACCAATACTGACATCCCTATTGGATCGGAACGAACCACGACTCCAGCCGTTTCTATTCGGAGCATTGGGAAAACTTGGCGGCCCAGAAGCCAGAGCGGCACTCAAAGACGCAACGAAGTCTGAGGATCAACAGTGGCGACGCTTTGCCTTTAGGGCACTTGCAGATTGTTTTTCCGATGAAGAAGAGGGCGTATTCCGAGATGGCTCTGACGACGACGACTGGCATATCAGGCTGGTGAGTGCACAGGTGCTTGGGCGAATTGGAAGCCCCGGCGATTTAGCAATTCTGGCTCGCCTCGCTGCAGATCCGGTATCAGCCGTGGCTCAATGTGCCCGGAGCACGCTCGACGGATGACGGAATACCGGACGGGCCCGGGAGATTCGCTGAGCGCAGAGGCTTTCTATCTGTTCAATGAGCTTCTCGATCAGAAATTCGGGCTAACCTTCCCCGAAAACAGGCACATGATCCTGGAGGCCCGCCTCCGCCCGCGTGTCAGGGAGCTCCATCTAACGAGCTTCATGGACTATTACTACACACTTTTGGCAGATGGCGAAGAAGAGACTATGAAACTCGCCACTCTGGTCACGAACAACGAAACCTATTTTTTTCGCGAAAAGTATCAGTTCGATACGCTTTTCCATGAAGGTCTTGCAACACTCAAGTCGGACCTAGCTGTTCCTGGGCAGTTACGTATCCTCTGCGCAGGATGTTCATCAGGAGAAGAACCGTTTACCATGAGCTTTCTCGCTGCCGACGAATATCGCTTTCTGGCTGCGATGGAACCGAGAATAAACGCGTTTGATATTGACCGTACCCGAATTGAGGCTGCACGAAGAGGAGTATTCCGCCCTCGCTCGTTCCGCGAGATGACCGAGGAACAGATCAACCGTTATTTGATTCCCGCCGCCAACGGCAACTGTCGAATAAAATCTCGGTACCACGGTGCTGTTACGTTTGGGCAGGGCAACATCATCGACGTATCCACCTTCAAGGATACGAATCCCTATGATGTAGTTTTCTGCCGAAATGTATTGATCTATTTCTCAGAGAACGCTTTGAGACTGGCAATAGAAAACTTCGCAGAAGTATTAAGACCTGGTGGGGTGTTGTTCCTGGGCCCATCAGAATCGATCATCGGAATGTCTTCCCGATTCGAAACAATTCGACTCGGTGACTGCATCGCATACAGAAGAGTCGGCAATTGAAATCCGTACGCCTAGCCATAGTCGACGACTCGTCGTTCGTTCGTGAAGGAATCGTGCGGCTCCTTTCGAGTGAAGCACGAATTATCATCGTAGGTACCGCCGCCTCTGGCGAGGAGCTGCTGGAAAACCTCGATAGTTGGCAGCCCGACTGCGTGACACTAGACCTGAATATGCCCGGCATGGATGGTCTGGAGACGCTGGATCGATTGATGGAACAC
>JASJCT010000171.1 GCA_030065855.1 Myxococcota bacterium | reverse complement strand
CGTGGGATCCATACGCAAACTGCCAAGTCGGAATGGAGGATTCCCCCCTTCCCCCTTCCCCCTTCCCCCTTCTCCCCAGCGGCAGAGGGGCAGAGCGGCAGAGGGGCAGGGGTTTTCGGGGAGCCGGGAGCTGGGAGCGGGACCAGTCTAGGCAGGTCTGTTTCCGTTGCCAGAGCGCTGACACCGGAGTAGGCACTACTTATACTGGCCCCGCCCCCTGCTCCCCGCCCACTGGCAGAGGGGCAGTACCCCTCTTCCTCTCCTCCCTTCTGCGGCAGAGGGGCAGCCCCTTTCCCACTGCCCCCCGCTCCAGCGGCAGCCCGTCCCTTCCTCTCCCTTCCCCCGGCGGCAGAGGAGCGGAGCATCTTCTTCGCTTTATCCGTTGCACGTTGTTCGTTGCACGCTGCGCTTTCTCTTCCCTCTTCCCTCTTCCCTCTTCCCCTCATAACAGACTCAACTGCACGGCAGGTTCGGCGGCTCGCTGTTCCTTTGTTTCCAGCGGATCTACGGGATCTATACCGTGTTTGCGCGCGGCTCTTTCAAACCGTCGGCGTATCGCATTCAAATAGTCAGGCGGAGCGGTTTGTTCCTCTCTGTAGGCGCGACGGTAGCGGGGCCAAACGTTTGGAAAGTGTTGCTCTATTATGGGTAGTAACTCATCTCGTATTGCCGGATACATCCGAAGCACGTCAGGGCGTACGAAAGCAGCGCCGGCTTCCTTTGCGGCAGTGGTCAGAGCCTCAATTTGAAAAGCAGAGTCTGTGATGCCCGGTAGAACTGGTGCGACGTTGATGCCGGCATTTATACCGGCCTCTCGCAATTTACTGAGTGCATGAAGCCGTGCATGAGGTAAAGGCGAGCGTTTTTCAAATAGGCGGATAACACGTGCATCGATAGTGATGAGAGAGATGTAGACGGTCACACGATGCCTGCGCCCTAGTTTTTGTAATAGGTCGATGTCCCTGCAAACGAGCGGGCTCTTCGTCGTTATGCTGAGAGCACATTCTTGCACTGAAAGAAACTTTTCGAGTAAAACGCGAGTGATTCCAAACTGCCTCTCGGCAAGTTGGTACGGATCGGTCGCAGTGCCGATCACTATGTTCGGGAAGTTGTCTTGTCTGTGAACTTTTGCCAGGTCGTGCTCGAGAGCATCTAGTACTGCCTGCCGTTTTTTGACGAAAACATGCCGCGAGAAAGCATCTTCGTCGTTTGGCTGGGAAAGTTGTGAGAACTCGTCACCCGATATGTTGCCTATATCGTATGCACGCTCGACTGCATACCGATGCGCATAGTGTGCGTAACAGTAGGTACACCCAAACTGACATCCGACGTAGGGATTGATCGACCAGAACCCCATGCCGGTGCTTTTGGGGGAGTTGATCATTGTTTTTACGTCGAGTTCGAGGAACGTTGTGCCCCCAGTAGTGCTGCACAGCTCTTCCTGCTGCCGGTAAGGGGTGGAAGGAGACGGTAGAAGGCGGTATTGGGTGTGGTGCGCCGCCGCGCTTGTGCCGTTTTTAACGGTTCCCATACCGCTCCCTACCGTTCCTAAACCACGTCGTAAAGCAGCCCCGTTACCCACATCGACTCCAGCCGCATGTAGGGCAGAAAAAACACCCGGCACTCGGATAGATGATTCCTTGGCAGTCTGGGCACAGAGTTGCGGAGATCTGGACAGGCTCGTTCTTTCCCAAATGTGAGCGGAGCAAGTACATAGGGGCTGGAGAGCAGATCTGCATATTCGGGTTTTGTTCGGTCATAATACCGAATATAACCCGAATATCTTCTGGGACAAGGGCGGCAACCTATGTATACATTTGCTGAAGGCGCTGCAAATGGTTGCTATCTATAAGATGTTTTATACAAACAACTTAGCGCAGCAGGTTCAATTCGCGCAGACAACTAGCCAACCAATCAAGTCTGTAGCAGGGCTGAAATAGTACCCACCGAGTCCCAAAATCTGGCCAGGTGTTTGGAAGTAGATGCAGTTAATCGAAATACGTTTTGGTCGAATCAGAGGAGCCTGAGGATAACACGGCTACATAGCGGCCGAACACGAACTAGTGAGAAGAACTCACACCGAGTAACTCTTCAGCACTCTCTATGTATGCCGCAAGGGTGTCGATTGACTTCCCAATATACGGCCAACCAACGAAATGACCGTTTTCATCGAGTATGCCTACTAAAAAAGTTGGTGCACCGGGTACTCGTAGTGTTTGTGCCGCTTCCTTCTCGGCATCAAATCGCGGATTAACGCTCAAGGAATCGGCGCACGCGGCGATTTCGGTGCTGAAATCTGTTACATGAGTTTCAGCCGTTTCCATGATGGTTTTGTGACTCAGGGAATCAGGTAATTCGCCAATCCACTGAAAGGATGTCGGGAAACCCAACTCTGGTGCCATGCACTCGACAAGTGATACCGCAAGCGAGGAAAGAGAGTCGGGCGCGATATCGATATACCTCAACCTTACGCGGCCGGTCTCGATGTACTTTTCCGCCAAGAAGGGTAGGTCGTTGCTATGAAGTTCTATACATGGAGGGCAGAGAACGGATCCGAATTCTACAACACTCACAGGTGCATCAACCGAACCGTAAGTAAAACCTTGGGTAGGAAGTGTCACCTCAACGACCTGTTTATCTGCATTAGCTTTGTTGCACGCGGCGGTAGCCAAGAGGCTCGCAATCAAAATCGATGCAATTAAAAAGTCCGAGCGGAGCTTAGTAATCATTTTAGTTGGAGCCTTTATCTGGTTTCTAGATCAAACGCCAGAATTCTGCCACGGCCTTCGAATCCTGTCAGCTCGTTTGAGGTTCTGCCAAACCTGAGTTCGAACGGTATGGTAGTGCCCTGTGCGCGGTATACGATACTGCCGGTAGGTTGGCCGTCGGCTGTGAACTTGTCGACGTGATATCGCATATCCTTGTCTTTAATGCCACTAACTACCGATATAGTTCCATCGGAGCCTATCTGTACATCAGTGATAAGGTGTATCGCTATCTGCGCTTGAATGTTTTTCTCCGCCACTACCTCACGCTGTAAATCATAGGCGTCTTCAAGTTTTCGTGTCATGCATACTCGTACTGTCGTTTGAAGGACATCGTTTCTATAAATGTCTGTGACGCCAGCTTCGGGATATAGAACCGCAACTTGATCACCAAAGGCTGCTAGTCGAACGTCCGATACTCGAGGTAAGACAAATCTCGGTGGTTGGAGATCTTCCGGTTGGACTCGGACAAGATCATGACTCGGAGATCCGTCTGGGTTATGAACGGCAACCACGAGACCAAAGTGATCGGGATTCTGGACGACACCATCATGTGCAACAGCGTACGCCAGGAAAAATCGACCCTCAGAGTCAATAGCTAAATCTATTGGCGGCCCGGAGCGGACTGGCAGTTGTATGGCTGTGAGGTAATTGCCCTCGAGGTCAAAAGCAACAAGCTTCAACGAACCGTCGTCCAGCACCCAGAGCGTATCGCCTGTTGGTGTAGGTGCTATTGCCACCGGGTGCTGAAGTTCTCCAGGACCTTGGCCTCGTCGGCTCCACGTTCTTCGTTCGGTAAGATCACTAGAGAATACTGTTACCGTAGCTTCACCGCCGTCGATGACAGCGAGGCCAGTAGGAAACGACGCGACATCAGTTAATCGTGTTGGAATCCAATCAGTGGGGGAAATCTCGTCTTGATCGATTCCGAGGGCTTCATTGGGTAGTACAGTACCGACAATCCGTAGGCTAGCCGAGTCTGTAACGCTCTCTATGCAACTCTCAACAGGTAGCCTCTGAACTTCACTCGGAAGTAGATGGATCCGCGACGATCGGCGTATCGTATCATCACCGCGCCCGAACGGATTCCCTCTTTCACATGCGTTGAACGTTGTTAGAAAAACCAGCAATAACCACGTAGGTACTTGAATACGCAAAGTCGATTCGTTCACAAACCGCTCCCCTGACTGCCTTCGGGAATCCCCGAAGGCAGTCTACAGGTTGTTTAACTATCAATGCGGGGGATCGCAATCTTTGGTACAGTCGTCATCCCCCAGACCGTCCCCACGCTGCCCCTCTACGCACGGAGCACCGTTTGGAAAACAGAACGGGCAATCAACGCCCCACATCTCTGTGCGCGTTGACCCGTTAGAGCACTGCATGTACCGATACTCTGTTCCAGGGCCCCATCTTCTGACGGGAAACCACCTGCATGGCCCGCTACAGGCAAAGCTGGTACGTTCGCATTCACAATCGACGAACTCTTGCGCGGAGACTCTGTCGGTGGTTGACGTAGTTGCCAGTGCCGCGATAGCGGCAAACAGGCATACCAATTTGAGAATTGTCCATTTTGGACTACTCACTGGTACCTCCTTTGGGTTGTAGGTCGAAATTCAGGCTACAAACGGAAGTATTTGAAATCCTCGATCATCGGTTTTGATGAGACCGCAAAAACCAAAACACCCAGCAGGAGGATGCGATTTACATCCCTGGCTTTCTGTTTGCGTTCTCCATTTGAAGAAACGACTTCTCTATGTTGTAAAAGCGGAGCAAAAGTGATGGACGTTTCAGGTAGGATCAACCGGTAAACGTTTCATATCTGCAATAATTGGGATCGCATAGGCCCAAATAGGTAATTCTAACCCAAAACAGTAACACGTCTTTCGGGCTATGTTCGGTCATATACCGAATATAACCCGAATATTTGTCAAGGCAAGGCCGCCAATCTGATGTGGCTAGTCCTTTGTTACATACCTTTTAGGTGTTCGCGATAACAAAAGCCGTCCTTGCGTCTTAACCGCTGTCCGGTGAAATTCCTGCCGTTCGTCGAACTATCTGGGGTACCTCAACCCAAGACAAAAACACAGAGATGAATCAATGACAGGCGGTTTAAAACCGCCCACAGCGGCAGCATCAATCGTAACGCACCCGTTGACACGGGCCGCAGCCGTTCTAGCCCTGCTATTTGTATTCCTCGTGGGTGTAAACGGTCTGGGCGATGGCTTCAAATCGTTAGGCAACAACGTTTTAGACGCTTTCTTCGCGGCCACCGAAAACCCCTTCATCGGGTTGATGATCGGAATCTTGGCGACGTCGCTGATGCAAAGTTCATCGGTCACGACCTCGTTGGTGGTCGCCTTGGTGGCAGCCCCAGAAAATCCTCTGCCAATAGCGAACGCAGTGCCCATGGTCATGGGAGCCAACGTGGGGACGACGGTTACCAACACCATCGTGTCGCTGGCGCACATGGGGAGAAGAGAAGAATTTCGTCGGGCTTTCTCAGTAGCCATCTGCCACGACTTTTTCAACGTCATAGCAGTCATCGTGTTGTTGCCACTCGAACTCATGACCGGCTATTTGCGACGCACGGCTCAGTGGTTGTCGTCGTCGTTAACCGGGTTGAGTGGAATGGATTACGATAGCCCGATCAAAGGTGCTCTCAAGGCCGCGTTGGTACCGATAAAGGCGGTCATCCATGCAGTGACTGAATCACCACAACTCCAGGCCAGTATTCAGATCGTCTTATGCGGATGCCTTATCTTCTTCGCACTTTTCCTTCTTGTGAAGGTTTTGCGTGCCACAATGCGCACTCGGGTGGAGGCGATTGTATCCAAGGCGTTCGACCAGAATGTGCTTTTTGCCATGTTGGTGGGCATGATAGCTACGGCTATGGTTCAATCCAGTTCGATCACGACATCGCTTTTGGTACCTCTGGCTGGTGCAGGTGTACTAACCCTTAGGCAGGCGTTTCCGATCACCATCGGAGCGAATGTCGGAACAACGATAACGGCCTTGTTAGCCGCGTTAGCCGCGACGGGAGTGAACGCCGGAGCGGGCATCACAATAGGATTGGTACACTTCCTGTTCAACATCAGCGGTACCGTACTCGTTTACCCTGTGAAGAGTATTCGAAATATCCCGCTGAATGCTTCAGTGTGGATTGCTAACAAGGCAGTTGAATCCAGAAAGTTTGCGGTCGGATTTGTATTTGCTTTTTTCTACGGCCTGCCGGCGTTGTTTGCGTTTATTGACAGGTTGTTTAAGTAGGATTTGGAGGTACGTATGCTTCGTAAACTGATCAGCATTTTTAGGTCGGAATCTCCACTTCAAGCGATGGGCGATAATTTCGCCCAGATGCTGAAGATCACAGAACAAACAACCATCAAAGCCGGCGGAATCTACTTTGGGACAGAGGCGACCCCGGAAGCGCGGACATGGGTTTACACGCAAGATGTGCAGGTCAACAAACTCGAGCGCAAAATTCGTAAGCAGGTAATCGCACATCTCACCATTTCTGGTAATGCGGCAGATTTACCTTATTGCCTGTTGCTCATGAGCCTTGTGAAGGATGTCGAGCGAATCGGTGACTACGCTAAGAATCTGTCTGAGATTGTGGATATCTGCACCTGTCCGTTGCCGGACGACGAATTGGTTGCCGAACTAAAAGAGATCAGGATAGGTGTCGAAGCCGCTCTGGCTGCGACATCTGAGATTTTCGAAGAATCCGATGTTGAGCGGGCTCTCGAGCTAACCCATAGAGGGCACGAACTAGCTCACCGCACCGAGTCGCTTATCGAAAAGGTCGCCCGCAGCGACTACAGTGCTGGATTGGCAACCTCAGTTGTACTTGGTGCTCGGTTCTACAAACGTTTGGGTGGGCATGCGTTGAACGTGCTATCTAGCGTTACGATGCCGCTGCACAAACTCGACTACTACGACGAGAAGCAACTTCCGCCCGATCAAAGAGACTAGGATCAGTATTCAACTGTACCATCTCCAAAGATCGCTGCTTTAATTCGAAAGCCGGCAACTTGTGCCGGCTTCGGACGTTGCTGCGTCAACCACTTCTGTAGCGTTTGATTGTTCGTCCGCGAACACAACAAATCTTCGAGTGATTCTTCGCTGCCTCTGGTCAATCCGGAACGTATGTGCTCCAGAACAGAGTCGAGCAGGTTGAGCCTTTTCCGGTTTCGATTCAATCCAGCCGAATAAGCCTTCGAGAGAACGAGCCGAGTCAATCGGCGTGACTGTTTGTTGATTGTTCCTTTGTCGGTGGAAGAAAGGCGATCTTTCACAATCGCCAAGAGAGAGTCGACTAGAGCTTTCGGCGGATCGACTGGGCTGGGAACTGCAGCCACAAGGCGAGTCAACAGCCTCTCTGTAGAGACGTAGTCATATAAAATTCTTGGTGGGTCTCCAGCGATGGTAATCAATTCCGGAGTGTGTGTCGTAGGTGACAGCCACTCCAACACAGTGATGGCCGTGGCTGGTCCCTTCACCACTGCGTAGCCGGAGTGCGTCTGAGATTCAGAGTGCTTCGCGATTGCCAGTCGCTCCCGCAACATCAACTGATTATTCACTATTCGTGCACGCCCAACGGTGCTGGTGCTCGGTATCTCGAGGTCGAGCTGGAACTTCGATTTCGACGCGATACGCTTTCCAACCAGAAGGCGACGTTCGATCGAACGATGAGGTGCGAACCAGAAAACATTTGCGGTTTCGTGTGATGATCCGAGACGCGCGATTCTACCCAAACGCTGCTCGAGTCTGAAAG
>JASJCT010000170.1 GCA_030065855.1 Myxococcota bacterium | reverse complement strand
GTCGTATGGCGCCCGATCCACTTCGCATTGCTGCGTTACTCCTCCGCGCCTTGCCACCAGCAAGACTTGTCGTCCTGCCTTGCACTGCTCGTGTCTCAATCACCATGCTCGGTCCGGCCTACTGAGATAGGTTCTTAGCGGTGGCGGTCTGTTTCGGTATCAGCCAACTGGCCGGAATGCTTGGGCTGAGTTGATAGGAGACAATCATGCGTTATATCGATAACTGAAACCTAGAAACGAGACAGCAAGTCGTTTCTGCAGTTTTGTGAAAGGAGCGCTATGCACATCATCACTGGATTGCTGCTCGCGGGCCTGTTTGGCAAATCCAGGCAAGGTGAGCCCGGCGATCACCTCCCCCGGTTCAGGACCGGCCCAATACGCGTGGCCCATGCACTGCCGGGGCGAATTCGGTTTCTCGTCCCGTCCCTCAAAAGGGCTCCGGAGGAACACCTTTCGGCATTGTCTCCCCTTGAAAAAATCAATGGCATCGGCCAGGTCAGGACCTGTCCGATTTCCGGCAGCATCCTGGTTGAATATCAGAAAGACCTCCTTGACCCGGTGCTGATATTCGGAGCGGTCGCCCGACTCTTGGGACTAGATGCGGAACTCGAAAAGACACCTCAGCCAGCCCTGACCCGTGAGCTGCGCTCGGTAGAGAGCAGTTTGAATCGCGCCGTGTTTGACAAAACCTTGGGAACACTCGACTTGCGATCCGCCACTGCGCTAGCCCTACTCATCGCGGGGGGGATGAAGGTGTTCAGGGATGGATGGGCATCGTTTCCGGCGGGATTCACCTTGCTCTGGTGGGGACTGCATGCGCTGCCGAAAGGGGACTGAATGTTCCAGATAAAGCAACCGCCTCTCATGTCGTGCCGCGTCCGCCACTCCCTACCGGGACGCATGCGCGTGGATTGCCGAGGGCTCAAGTACTTGAACGGTCACCGAGGCGATATCAAGGAGCAACTCGAAGGATGCGCGGCTATCGGAAGCGCAGCTGTCACAGTTGTCACGGGGAATGTGCTCGTTACCTACAACCCGGAGCAGGCCGTGCCCGAAGATGTCCTCGACCAGATCAATAATGTGGTCGGCGCCTGGTCACTCGACGCCTACAAGGGCGAGCGGGAGGCGGCCCAGTCCCGCCTGTTGGAAGAGCGCCGTCTGCAGGAGGAGCCCATCAGCGAAACCCTTCAGCGCATCGGTGTGACCCTGGCTACCCTGGCCTTCACCTGGCTCTCCCCTGGGAGGTCAAAGCCGGGGCTCGTGGGCCGCTTCCTCAACATGCCGGCGCTCACCGCGTTGACCCTCTCCGGTCCGATCATGAAAAACGGGGTCAAATCCCTCACACACCAGGGACGCCCCAACGCGGACACCCTGAGCTCGAGCGCCATCGTCGCCAGCATCCTGGCCGGACAAAGCGTCTCCGCCCTCACCATCATCCTCCTCGCGGACATTGCCGAGCTGCTCACTGCCTACACCATGGAACGAACCCGCAAGGCCATCCGCAACATGCTCTCCGTGGGAGAGGAGCACGTGTGGCGCCTCCGAGAGGACAGTACCGAGGAGCGCGTGGAGATCGGATCTTTGGCGGCGGGTGACCGGGTAATCGTGCACACTGGCGAGAAGGTCAGCGTGGACGGCAAGGTGGTACAGGGAGAGGCCGCGGTGGATCAGTCATCGATAACCGGTGAATTCATGCCCGCGCAGAAGGCCAAAGGTGATGATGTCTTTGCCGGCACCGTGGTCAAGAGTGGCCAGATCATCGCCCTGGCCGAGCGGGTGGGAGACAAGACCGCGGTGGCCCGCATCATCTCCATGGTGGAGGAGGCCGCGCACCGCAAGGCAGCTGTGCAAAATACCGCCGATAGGTTCTCGGCGCAGTTCATCCCAGTCAACTTCGCCTTGGCCTTTCTCGTCTACCTCTTGACCGGCAAGGCCTCCCGGGCTCTCAACATGCTTATCATTGACTACTCCTGCGGGGTGCGCCTCTCCACTGCGACCGCTCTGTCCGCCGCCATCTGCACCGCGGCTCGAAACGGGGTGCTCATCAAGGGCAGCAACTATCTGGAGCAGCTCTCCGAAGCCGAGACCGTGGTGTTCGACAAGACCGGCACCCTCACCGAGGGGCGCCCGGTGGTCCAGACCGCTGTGTGCGCCGCCGACGAGATCGCAGAGAAGGATCTATTCCTCGCCGCGGCCGCTGCCGAGGAGACCAGCACCCACCCCATGGCTATCGCCATCCTCGACCGGGTGCGGCGCTCGGGATGGACCATTCCCAAGCACACGGATAACGAGACCCATACTGCCATGGGTGTCTCCACCCGCGTGGGTCGCGCCGTCGTGCGGGTGGGGAGCCAGCGGTTTATGAAGGAGAGCGGCATCGATCCCACCCCGGTGTTAGATCGGGCGCACCGCATCGCCCGCAAGGGGGAGAATGTCATCTACGTCTCCCGAGGCAAAAAGCTGCTCGGCGTCCTGGGGGTGCAGGACGTGCTTAGGGACGACATGAAGAAGTCCCTCAACCGCATGCGTCACCTCGGCGTAGATGATGTTATCCTGCTCACCGGCGATGTGGAGCAGCACGCCGAAATCGTGGCCGCGCGGATGGCCATGGATCGCTATCACGCCGAGGTACTGCCGGACGAGAAGGCCGAGACCGTGCTCCGCCTGCAGTCCAAGGGCGCCCGGGTGGTAATGGTGGGAGACGGCATCAACGACGCCCCGGCCCTCGCCTACGCGGACGTGGGCATCTCCATGGGCACCACACGCACGGACATCGCCATGGAGGCGGCGGATATCACCATCACTGGAGACGACCCCCTAATGATCCCCTCTGTGGTGCGCCTCGCCCAGAAGACCATGGGTATCGTCAGGCAGAACTTCGCCACGGCGATTACCGTCAATACTCTCGGTATCATGCTCGCCTCCATTGGCGTATTGCCGGTCTTCTGGGGCGCCGTGCTGCACAACGCCTCCACCGTGGCCGTGGTCATCAACTCGTCCAGGTTGCTCATGCACGATATGGAGCAGAGCCGATGACAGACTTTTCCGTCACACTGGTACACGCCCTGCCCGGACGGCTTCGCCTGCGACTCTCCCACGCACCAGGAGATATCAAGCGGTTTCTCGACGCCATACGCGCCCACGACGGTCTCGAAAAAGTCGCGTACACCCCTGTCACTAGGGGCGTACTCATCACCTATCGCACCGGGCATCTCACCGCAGAGGAGTTACTCCTTAGGACAGCCATGGCGTTTTCGATGGTCCAAGGCGACGTTCCCGTGGTGGCTTTCCAGGATCCGGAGAGCGAGGTGATGACCGACCTTGCGATTGTCTCGGGATTGTTGGTCGTCGTTGCTTCGCTGGCCCGGTTCCTCGCATGGAGCAGCCCGAACGCCGTCCTGGAAAAGACCGCGGGGCTGGGTGTGGCCCTGGCCGTGCTTCAACACGGCGTACGGGAGACTCGGGAAAAGGGCATGTTCGATCCGGAGTTGATCACCCTGGGATACCTCATTGCTGCCTTTGCGAAGAAAAGGTCGTTGCGAGGTGCTGTCGTCACTTGGGCGGCAAGCTTTGGACGACATGTCCTGCGCGAATCCGCGCGGGGTGTGGAGGTGAGGCCCATGGCTGGCGCCCGGGCCCCGGAAGGTGCGAGACCGTTTCAGGTGAGCGTGGCTCCCCTACAGTCCAAGCACGCACCCCTTGTCGCATCCGCTCAAACAATCCTGCGCTCTCTGGGGCTGGTCCTCGACGATGTCGGCGGCAACACCCTCTTCAAAGGGCTGCGCAGCGTGGCCCTCACACACGGTGAGGTTATGGAGGGGCTCGACCGTGCCCATCGGCATGGCATTCCCCTCGTTTTTTCATAGGAGAACCACATGGCCATCAACTCAAATCATCTCGTGGGATTCGCGGTCGGCCTCGGCACGGCAGCGGTGGGAATCTACCTCTACAAAAAAAACCAGACCCGGGTCGATGCCTGGCTTAGGCAGCAAGGAATCAACATCCCCATGAGCCCGGGCAATGATTATGCCGCGATGTCCCTCGAAAACCTGGTGCTCGAAAAGGAGCGGCTCGAGGATCTCATCGCCGAACGGGAAATGGCGGCTCCGGCCCAGCTGAATACAGAGGAGAAGAAATAGCCGTTCGGATTCAATTGATGACGTTTCCGTATCGCTGATCACAGTTTCGTGAAGACTAGCACTACTTGATTAAGCTCAAAACTTGATTCGCGCAGCAGAGATGTGATCTGCAGAATGTATGTCGACATTTGCATCATTACGGGACAGCCTTGATGAGTTTCTGACCAGCCACCTCGAAGGACTGGAAAACGAGCAACGCGTGGAAGCGCTTGCTTGGTATTGTCAAGGATTGGGCTTCGAGGTTGAAGCAAAGACCACGTTGGGACTAGCCTGTGCAATGCATCCAGATTCTGTACAAGCTACTCGTCAGCGTATGCAGCGAGCGCTGCAACACGGAAGGTTCTCCCACGATACGGTCTTTTCACGGCTTCAGGAGACGGTTTTTGAATCAGGGCAGATGCAGGCTTACTGCATTGATGACACGGGCATCGAAAAAAAGGGGGAGCATTCGGTCGGCGTTCAGCGGCAGTACTCCGGTACGCTCGGCAAGGTAGGAAATTGCCAAGTTGTTGTTTCGCTGCATGGCGTTTCCGACTCGTTTGGGGCGTGCTTGGGGCTGCAGCTCTATCTTCCCGAGTCATGGAGCACAGACGCTGAGCGTCGCAGTAAAGCCAATATTCCCGAAGAGACAAAATTCGAGAAGAAATGGCAGATTGCGCTGAAACTACTTTGCGCTGCGCGAAACAATGGCGGCCCTGCGCTGCCGGTGCTCGCCGATGCCGGCTACGGAGATTCTCGAGAGTTCAGAGAAAACCTGAACCGGATGGGACTCAAATATGTGGTTGGGATTTCATCGCAGACGACGGTCTGGCGACCGGGTACTGAAGTTAAAATAGCTAACAAATCAAATCGTGGACGGCCGCGAAAACGTGCCGAAGCCACCGATGGCAGCGAGCCAGTCCTGGTGGAAACCCTTGCCAATGAATTGCTGCAGGCAGGCAAGTTGAAAAAAATCTGTTGGCGAATGGGCACCAAAGGTCCTCTCGAAGCTGAATTTGCTGCATTGCGTGTGCGCAGCGCCGAGCGGCGAACCAAGAAATCTCCACCCGGCGAAGAACAGTGGTTGATTATTGAGCGAGAAAAGGATGGACATTTTAAGTACTACTTTTCATCAATGTCCCCCCGTGCTTCGATCAAATCGATTGTACGTCTGGCCAAAATGCGATGGCACATCGAGCGGGATTATCAAAATATGAAACAACAACTCGGCTTCGACAGATACGAAGGCCGCTCATGGGGCGGACTCCACCGGCACCTAGCCATGGTCGCTCTCATGCACGCTTTTATCGCCCTCCACTTGGAGGGTTTTTCCCCCTCAGAAGAAGGTGGATATATGGACATGGAATGATTTTCGAAGAGCTGTCGCACAGGTCCTAATTCGATGGGTTACCCACTGTCCAACCTGCCAACGAACCTTCGAGCGTTTTCCAGGAAGGAGACTAATCAAGTAGTGTTAGGGACACCCCCAGATGATGTCAGAGTCAGGCAAAGCATCCGAGTTAAACTTGTCAAGCATCATCCGAGCTGGTAAAGAAGGCTCACTTAACCTGCGCTTGCTGAACCGACCGGACCGTCTTGGCAACTAAAATTCTAGCCAATCGCGAGCAGCGCAGGGGAGTAAACCAGGATCGATGCGGACAACACCAAGGCAAGTTTAAGATGACGACAAAAAAGGCCAGTACGAAGAAAACCGCCAAAGGCAAGGCAAAAACTGGAGCTGCAAAGCCAGCAGCAACTAATAGTGCAAACAACAAGAAGAAGGCCAATCGTAGGGGTCCATACAGTACAGGCGTTCAACGCAGACAGGAGTTGCTCGAGGCAGCCCTCCGTATTGTGGCTGAAGAGGGGGCGACCGCGGTGACCCACCGTGCCGTTGCAAAAGAGGCCGGGACCTCCCTCGGACCCACGACCTACCACTTTGAGAGCAAAGAGGAAATGGTCCGGGAGGCAATGCGCTACTTCACGACCAAGGGATTGGGCCGTATGGCGCAAGCAGCTAAAACTGTACGGGTACGCAAACGGTTAGAATTTGACGACGCTGTGGATATCATGGTCGATATCCAGCTTGCGGAGATTGAGGCCGGCGAGACATCGACCGAGCTCCAGATCGCTCTGGCCTCCTCGCGCGAGCCCTCCTTTGCCCCTGAATACGAAGCGTACAATAAAAAAATCGAGGAATATCTCTTCTGGATGCTGAGCTTCCTTGGATCGCGCTGTCCAGAGCAAGATGCGCGTATCATAATCTGCTATATGCGGGGGTTTGGCATGGAGCAACTCTCCCGACCCCACGCGCCTATCAAGCGTCCACAGTTCAGAGAGGACGTGGCTCGTCTGTTGGCATGCCTGCTGGGGCGACAATCGTCTCAGACGTAGGGCATCTCTACCATTTACCGACTTGCATCTTAGGGCCTGTTCGGTCTTCAATCTCGGATAAATGGCCTCCCCCTTTGCCAAAGGGGTAATCTACTAACTTAACCCGACAAATGGCGTTTGACCTGATTCTAATAGTCCTTAAGCGTTTCCGAGAGAAGCACCTTCCTTAATAACCACCAAGGAGCGAGGCGACCCATACGTGTTGCCAGAGCCGTTCCTCTGGGAAATCGATTTTCACGAACTTCGCTTTTAATTCCCTTAAGAACGTATTGAGCAGCCTTTTCCTCGCTTATTCTATTTGGCGTTGGTGAATTATAATCTTTTTCCACTTCTGTATCTACAAAGCCTGGATGTATTGTTTGTATTATAATATGTTCCTTTTTGAAATGCTTTAATTCCATGCGTGCAGTTTCTAGAAAAAGCCGCCCTGCTCCTTTCGCAGCAGCGTAATCACCCAGCATAGGAATACCAAAATAAGTTGCCAAAGAATTCATATGCGCAATCATACATCGGGTGTTCTGCTGCTGCATTTGTTTAATGATAGGGCAATAAAATCTTATCAATGTATCATAGTTCGTACGCATGCAATTGAGGATTGTTTCACATGATGCTGTAAGCGTATTTGATGGCGGGCCCATTCCAATATTCAGGATGGCAATATCAATGCTTCCATAGGATGTAATAATTTCATTTACCACTGACTCAGCATGGCCCTCTTCCAAGGCATCACCGGCAATCGAGAGACAGTGGCTTCCCTTTTGACGAATAAGTTCAGCAGTCTCTTTTAAGAGCGCTTTCCTCCGGGCAGTAATAATAATTGCCTCCTCACCAGAATCTGTGGGTGAATTTAGGCTCGGGTAACTTGCCTAGTGTATGATACAAGGCGACTTCCGCGGTTCTGAAGCTCCGAAATCCATAAGCTTTTCTGATGGTGAGTTTTGATTTGTTGTTCAAACC
>JASJCT010000169.1 GCA_030065855.1 Myxococcota bacterium | reverse complement strand
TCTTTTCCCAAACAAACCCCCGCAGTCACAAGGTGAAGAGGTTGTTTGTGAAAAGAAGAATGCTTTAGTTTAATATTATGTATAGATCCATCCTGCCGCAATTTGGTGGATCCGTTCACCCGCTATATGACAAATAGATAACCGAAAAAGCGACGCAGAATCCCTAAGTAGGTACCGAGTGTCCGTGCGCCAACTCGCCTATCTTTTATCAGGGACGTTGCGTAGGCTACCACTCGCTCCCTCCCAAGAACAGGCTCCATCGCCTTCCAAGCGAATAGCGGTCCATCGTCTTCACTGTGAGACCGGAACCAATTATAGAGGAAACGCTCTTCGTGCAACCTCGTCAGCTCACTGTGATTGCGCGTAATGTGAGTATCGAGGTATCCGGCCAGGAGACTCTCGTGGTCCTGAACCTGCTGTGCAAAAGATCGCCTGGGTCGCTCTTCTTCGAGGAGATGCAGTGTTGCCGTCATCATCCGCTCCTTGGATTAGAAGCTATTGATCTCTTCCAGTATCTGTCTACGGCGGCTGACCGCCAGACCCGTATCCCTTTAAATACAGTACTTGAGTAGCGGTTGAACACGGTATGTAGATTGTCCGAAATCCCGGCCAGTAGTTTAGCGGTACCTGTGCTTGAATGAAGCAGCCGTCGTTGCTCTGCGTGAATATTAAATTTTAATATCGAATAAAACATATTCCCAACGCAAATTTATTGCTCGTTTTTCTGTCCCAACTCGTGTTCTCGGCGGTTTCAGCTTCCGATGAAGACATGACGAACATTCGGGTTAACCAGTACATTCTCTTATGTTCTCCTTTCTAAATCCTAGCGGCTGCATACCAGCCGGTCTCGAACGCCTCCCATGGTTCGCCGTCAAACATTGCGGTTTCTGAAGACACGTCCGCCCAGAGCCAGAAAAAAAACTCATTCCCACGCCAGTGGTCTTCGAAATCCTCAATGGGCTCACCGTAAAAGACTCCCACGATCGCTGTGACATCGTCCCAAGACCAGGCAAACGCCTGGCTCAGCCAACCAGCATGCATATCTTCAAATGTATTGCCGCCGAACGGACAGGTGATCACTTGGCCTGGGGGTAGCTCAAACGAAAAATGGTCATTGCTCCAAGCATCTTCAAAGTCTTCGAACCCCTCTTTTAGGGGATCGAAAAATCCGAGGATTAGATCGCCGTCTTCAAAAAACGGTTTGAATTCAATCCAGCGTTCAAAATCCTCCCAGGCTCGATAGGGCTCAGGACCGAATCCAGCAATAGATTGGCCGGATGTGCACGTCATCAATATCCAGTGCTCAGCTTCGCCAGGATTGGGTCCTGGATTTTCAAATCTAGGATTGAGCAGCGCCATCTACATCACTTCCCCTGTGTCGCCGTTGATCAGCTTTATGCTGCTGCCGAGCACTGGAAATTCCTTGATGCCCAGCTTTACGTCGGCGGGCAGGCCATTGAGCTTCAGGTCCCCGCGCATGTCCCCGATTTTGCGCACACCGTTGGTATCGCGAATAACGTTGAACACATCGGAATACGCCACTTCACCAACTGGGAATCCATTTACGTCTTTGACATTGAAACCGAAATCCACCGTAGCGTTTGGCGTACCGTCCTGATTTGAGATACGAAACATCTCCTGGAGCCGGGTTTTGATGTGTTCGCGAACAGCCGTTGTTTGATACCCCTGTCGCAAGTAAACTCGCGCTTCGATGTCGATGGATTTGTAGATAGGGTTCTGAACGCTCACCTGAAACGTCAGCGTGCATGGATACGTTTCGGTAACCATGCGCTTTACTGCATTTTTTAGAGCTGGAGTCGGTATCCCTCCCCCGGTCGGCACGATATACAGCACACCCGTATTTTCGCCGATGCTGGCGTCTTCGTTCGATGTCAGCATCAGGGCGCGGGCCACATCCGGCACCCGTCGAGCATTGATCTCGAAATCCTCCCTGGCCACCGTTCGAGTGAGTGCCCTAAGGCTTTCTGGAGCGAGCAGCTTGGCCGAGGCAATGCTTTGACGATTGGTGCCACCCGATGCGGGTTCGGGATTGGTTACTGACACCTGCACTGGATGGCCGTGGGTGTCAGTGAAAGCCCCCTCGATCACGACTAATCTGTTCGCATCCACATTGCCGGTAGTCCCACCGCCGGTCTTATAAACGATATTGATCGTCCCGGTTGGCGGTGCGCCATTGGCGCCGTTGCCAAATCGAATCGTCGCACGGTCGTTTTGGTCTACCAAGACGGCAAAATGGCGATCGTTCGCATCTGACCCGAGAAGGTTATCCTGCTCTGCGTAATCCCCGTTTGCTGCAGAAACCACGGCCGACCCGTCGAGATAGGGCGTATGGTCAAGAATAATATCCAGATTGGCTAACCCGCGAGCATCGAACAGCTGTATATGGCTCTTGGAATGCTCGGCAATGCCCGTGATCCGCGGTGGGTCCAATCCCGCTGGAATCATCACATCCGAGAGCAGTTGGAACCGGAGTGGTTCAGTCACCTCTTGGGTACGAATAACGGTGCCGGCCGGAATCACCACATCTGCGATAGGTGGTTTGGCCAAGGAAACCAGTATTTCAGCCGTTGCCGCCTGGGCACCGTGCAGTCGATATCCCAGCATATGGGCCAAGGCGATTACGTTCTTGCGTTGGGTCGCCGTTGAAAGCCGGGATTCCCGGGCTTGGTTATCCAGATAGAACGTAACTACATCTCCGACAAAGGCGTACATCTCGACGAGCAGGGTTCCAAAACTGGCCGTGTCGAAGTCGGACCAATCCGGGAAAACGCTCTGAATGAGACTGATGAGGCGGCTTCGAAGTGAATCGAAATCCTTCGAAGTCATGTCGATATTGCTTGGCAGGATGGACAATTAAGCACCTCCTGCTATCTGAAAAGGCTCTAATGGGGAAGACGGGGACAAAGAAATCCCCAGTGATATAGTTCTTTCTTTACTGCTCTGATAGTCTATCGTTCATGACAAAGTGGCGATTTAAAGGGCTAAGATCGAGCTTACTTGAGAAAAAACAATCCGTTGAAGAATACCCATTCGGCCCAGATGCCGCGGTGTATAAGGTAATGGGAAAGATGTTCGCCCTTGTGGCCTGGCAGGATGACCCCTTGCGGATAAATCTAAAATGCGATCCAGACGAGGCCCACGCGCTACGTTCGATGTTTCAGGCGGTCCAACCTGGCTACCACATGAACAAAGAACACTGGAACACGGTCCTCCTTGACGGTTCAATTGAAAAAACCGTTGTTCTTGAAATGATCGATGCATCGTATAACCTAGTCGTTAAGGGCCTCAAGAAAGCGGACCGAATGAAACTCGCTGCCATGAGTAGCTGAGCTCGGTCTTTGAGCGTATTGAAATCGAATCGTGACAGCGAATACACCATCTTCTCTCTTCACATCAACCTCAACTACCTCCACCTCCGGCACCCATTTCTTCAATGCATCGCGTACATAGACCCTTGCCATTTCAGAGAGTATATCGTCGTTGCGTTGGTGCCTTAAGGCGTGGACGGTCGATCCAAAATCAGTCCATGGCAGCTCCCCAGATGAATTGGGCGTTTGTCCCTCTGTGGCTAAGACCTGAATGATTTTGGATTTGATTAGCTCTGCTCCCGAACCATTCGCAAAATCGCGTTTTTTATCCCTTCTCAGCGGCGATAGAATCGATCTCGGACTTTCTGAATACATCTCTCCCTCCTACGGAATTGGTACGGCTCTGCGTGCCGCCTGTAGGGTAGTCAGAAGCGCATCCAACGGCTCGATCATCTTATCGAGTGGCTTGCCGGATAAATCCGACATATCCGGGATTTCCGGCCCGCCGACCATGCTCATGAACAGGTTGATAAGTCCGATCAGTTTGCCGAGCGAGGTTAGGGATTTACCCACATTGGCGGCTTCTTGGGCGATGTTCTGCTGGGCACATTGGGCCAAGGACATCAGGTTGGGATCATCCAGTTCCTTGGCGCGGTCGATGGCTTGGGTAATCCGCACGACTTGATTCTGAAGATACTCGATTTCGTTTTTTGCTTGATTCAGAGTGCCAATCAACAGGTCAATCAACTGCAATAGCAAAAGCGGCAAGGAGAGTTGTGGTAACAGCTTGAGCAACTGGGCTATCTTTTCTCCGAGCTCTTTTAAGCAGGCACCTATTGCCGTGGGGTCGGTGATCACATCCGGGATGGCCTTGATGCAATTCATAATAGCCACGATGGTGTCGATGATATTGAAAACCGGCATCAATGGGGCCAGCAATGGGTCGATCATCTCCAGCAGGTTGATGCGCTCGATCTCGATACCCCCGGGTAGAGTTATTCTCAAAGCGTCTGGAATTTCGTCTAGATGTCGGCAAATGGGAAGTGTCATGCTGATTCCCTTTGTCGAAAATTTGGTTGATGCAATGTTATAATATTGTTATTATATTTGTAATAACAAGGAGGCGCTATGATTAAACAGCTTTCAAGTATCGGCAACAGCCTCGGACTGATAATCGATCGACCGATTCTTGAGCTCCTCAGTATCGACAAAGATACACCGCTCGAAGTAACCACTGACGGCGAAGCGCTCATTATTCGTCCTGCTGTTAAAGGTCGAGGTAGACGAATACGCAAATCAACCAATCGTATGATGGATGCACACGATGCCACGCTGAAAAAGCTGGCGAAATGACCATCGAGTTTTTGACAGTCGCGGATGTATTGGACATTCATCAGCAACAGGTTGAGCGTTTCGGCGGTTCCGATGGTATTCGCGATATGGGTCTGCTCGAATCCGCTGTTTCTCAACCAATGGCGACGTTTGATCAGGTGTTTGTGCACGGTGACGTATTCGAAATGGCCGCCGCGTATCTGTTTCATATTGTCGCCAACCACCCCTTTGTTGATGGCAACAAGCGAACCGGCCTGCTCACCGCCTTGGTGTTTCTCGACATCAACGGTTTTAGGATAGAGCATTCTTCTGAAGCGCTTTACGGCCTGACGATGCAGGTCGCAAGCGGTACATCTACGAAAGACCTCGTTGCAATGGAGCTTAAACGCATTGTGAGCAGCTGATGATGTCCGGGACTTCATATGGCCTCCCGTGTCGGCCTTATCACTCTCCCAGCTATGCTGATGTAGGGCGCGTCGATACTGATCGCCCCGACGGCCTTGATGGTGATCGCGGTGGTGCCCTGCAATGTTATTGAGTGGTCTTCAGCATTGAGTTCCAGGTAGTCTCCAGTTTTTAAGACCGTTAACTTAAGCTTGCGTGCACCTACAGTCTCGTCCATCTCTATGCGAAATGTCTCGGTGGCGATGACACGGTTATCAGGTGGGCTCTTTTTGGCTTCGGCCGGTACTTCGCTTATCCCGTCTGGCTTCCCATAGTGTGCGGAAAGATAGAACGGCGCCTGAATATCACCCTGGTTAAAAAATACGGCCACTTCTGCGCCAACTTCGGGTACAGCAAAAAACCCCCGGTCTTTGGACCCACCTCCGCACGTGCCTAGAGGCCATGCCCATGTGCTATTGGGTTCGAGCAGGCCTGGAATACAGACCCTGACCCGGCCGAGCTCCTCGGGATCATCTCTGTCAGTGACGTACCCCACGTACATGCCGAGCAGCTTCGTGTCTTGAATCCCGCCATCATCGTCAAATAGATGGATCATGGAGCGCTTCTGTATTCAATGCGCGATTCGCCGGTCTCTGGATCGATGACCTCGACTTCGACCAATTCGCTCTTTTTTACTGGTTCATTTCTGTTCTTCTCTCCTCCTTGAGGCCTGACCTGCTTTTGGGGGAGTCTACCGGGGCTGTCCTTTGTCAGCTTTAGATCGCAGACATAGCCAGACGATGAAATCGAATGCTTGACCGCCTTGACATAGTACTTGCCAGAGAGAAATACAGAGACGCCCTGAAGCTCGATGATACGCTTTGCGTTGAGTGTGGGATCGCCAACCACTTGCATGGAAATCTTGATAGTTGCGCGCTCTGCTTTTCTAAACCGGGCAGCAGATTCTCTATTCGCACTTTCGGATGTGTTTGCCGAGGTGGGATGCACCGTTGCTACCGCGTTGCGCTTTTGTAGAGATGTCTCCCCGGTTTCAGGATCGACCACCTCGATGACCTCGCCCAACGTAGCTCGGTCCACTGTTTCGCTCGTTGCATTGGATTCGATAGTTGCCTTTTTGAGAGGATCGCGCCCCTTTACAGAGACTTTTCCTGCTCGTCGCGTTAGGTCAGATTCGATACTGAGGGAAAGAATATCTCCCTGTTTTGACCCCACGTAATAGGAAAAGACCTTGATAGGCACAGTATCCAGCCGGCGTTCGTGCCAGTGAAACCCAGTATGATCGACAAAAAACTCAAACCCCTCTAACGCAGCCAAACGTCTTAGAAACCTAGCATCGGTCTCGGCAGATTGGTTGATAACGTCGCATTTATCGTCAGTGGCCTGCACATGTAAAAACCCGCCTTCATAGCCGTAACCTGCGGCGATCTCTTGAACGACCTCTGACCGCGCTGTATTTTCAAACCGTCGGGTCCTTGCCTGTTGGTTCATGAGCATGGATAGGGCCACG
Organism: Myxococcota bacterium; assembly: GCA_030065855.1. GTDB lineage: Bacteria > Myxococcota_A > Polyangia > JAAYKL01 > JAAYKL01 > JASJCT01. The sequence goes on along the minus strand of JASJCT010000169.1, from coordinate 901 downwards.
CCTTCGATGGTCAATGTCTGAAAACCCTTGAGCTTCTTGACGACCACACGTCTGGGCGGTGCCATATTGCCGGGATACCCCCAGGATACTTCCAATACAGCCCCACCCATTAATTCTTCTCGATCGAATAGCGAAAGGTCGAAATTGTCGAGCTGCAGTGTAACCTTGTCTGCTTTTCGTTCGTTATCTTCAAAAGCAAAACTGATAATCCGGCCATCGAGGTCTATCGGTGTTCCCTCAGTAGCTTTTTCATCACCCAGCACGGTTACTCGAACGCCTGGGGCACTGCGATCATCTATCGATATCATTAATATTGCCTCCTTCTGCGCTCGGACAGGATCACGTCACTAAGCACGCGAACTGAGGGAATGTGGATTTGCCGGCCGTGGACCAAAGCGACTGTTGGATCGAAAATTGGATCTGGCTGGAAGTCGGCGATCACCCACCAGTACCCGCACGCACGTTCCAATGGGGCGAAATATTTGCCTGCGAGACCAAAAAGCGTATCTCCTTCTACCACCATGTGAATGCGGTTATCCCGATGCGATCTGTAGTGATAGGGTTCCCGGTCTGTCAGATGTAATCGTCCCTGTGCATCTTTTACCCCTTTGCAAAACATGTACCTGGAGCCGATTTTTGGCGGCATGTCACGCCTCCTTTCTCAAGTCCTGTGCAGTAACCCGAACATCGAGCACGGCTTCGAAATTACAGCCGGCTGTGTACACGAGGACAGATGCGTCAGCTGCAAACTGGCGGTATTGAAATTCGAGGTTAGTGAGCACTGTCTCCACTGTCAGCACCTTGGGCCAGATAAGGAGCGTTCTCGGGGGTGCGAGACCTGAAACTGGCGGCACAGTAGTGCGAAACATGGAAGTTTTCGCGCTCCTCTGGTTAGGGCTAA
>JASJCT010000001.1 GCA_030065855.1 Myxococcota bacterium | reverse complement strand
CCAATCGAATTTTACCTTTGAAAACAATTGCTTGGACAATTGAAAATCCCCCTGCCCCCTTTTTCAAGGGGGATTCTTTTCTGGCGATCCTACGCTATAAAAACACCCAAAAATCCTTAACCGAATGCCATTGCTCCCAGGGAAGGGGGCTGGGGGGATGGGTTTCCGTAAAAAGGGCCATTCCGGGACGGGCAATACGTTAAGCTCAACCGAGAAGCGCATCAACCTCGCTTTTGTCGAGCGCCATGATGTGGGGAATGCCCGTGATGTTCGCTGCCTCGGGGGTCAAACAAACTAAGTCATCCCTGGACATATACTGGGTAGCGAACTTGCGGCTTCCAGCCATGAGCTGGCGGAGTCCTTGGGCGAGTCGCTCATAGTAAGTATAGAGGCCTATGGCACCCGCAGGCAGGGCGTCGAAAGCTTTGTCTCCCAATTCTTTTCGCAAATCAGCAGCGGTCACGAAGACTTCGTCGATGGTGCTGCCGAACCGCTCAACATAGACCGGGATGTCGTAGTTGCGAATGGCATTGCCGATTGTTTTGCCGACCATGGCGGCCGCGATTGGAGATCGCGCCATACCCACTAGTTTTACATAAGGTGCACCAAGGGCGAGTCCCTTGAAAATTTGATCCTCAAATGTAAAGCCACCAGCCACGGCGATCGCCGGGAGATGCTCTCCTTTATCGGCGATACGCTTTGCGTATTGATAGAGCAGCGAATGGAGCTCAACAGGGGGAATGCCCCATTCATTCATCATGCGCCAGGGGCTCATGCCCGTTCCCCCGCCAGCACCATCTACCGTGAGCAGATCAATTTTATATTTGGAGGCATATGAGATGGCCTGTGCCAGTGCATACGGTCGATATGCGCCGGTCTTGAGAAAGATGTATTTCGCTCCTGCTGCACGGAGTTCTTCCACGCGTTTTCCAAAAGCATCTTCGGTCACCATGCCGACCCGGGAGTGGCGCTCGAACTCCTTGAACGCACCGCGCTTGAACGCTTCGATGACCTTGGGGTCCGTGGGGTTGGGAAGCACCACATAGCCGCGATCGTAAAGAAGCTGAGCTTTTTTCAAGTCTCGAATCTTTACCTCACCGCCGATGTTCTTGGCCCCCTGGCCCCACTTCAACTCCACACACGCCACGCCGAGCTTATCGATGGCGTACTCCTGTACGCCGAGCCTGGTATCTTCCACATTGGCTTGGACGATGATCGCCCCATACCCATCTCGCTGGTTATCCTGGAACAGTTTCACGCGGCGCTTCAAATCAACCGTATCCACGACCCTGCCGTTTTTTATTACCGACTCAGGATCCATGCCCACGACGTTTTCTCCGATGGTGAGCCCGGTGCCAGCCAGCGCCGTCCCAATGGCCAGTCCTTCCCAGTTGTTTTTTGCAATGTCGGTCGACCCGATGCCGGGGATAATCCAGGGCAAGCGAAATTTAAGACCGCCATCATGACCAAATGTAACGCCCAGATCGACCGCAGGAAAGATCGCCTTGTCACTGTCTGCCTCGATGCCCTCGGCACCGACCACGCCGCCGATGATGTTCAGATGTGAATAATCAACGGGATACTCTTTTTCAGCAGCCGTTGTTATGACGCCAAATGGTTGGGGGTAGATGACTTCGTGGCCTCGGTAGGCTGACTTGCCGATCTCACACATGCCGATACAGCCATCAACACAGGTGACACACATTCCCGATCCTGGTTGCACCGCCCCTTCTGTCCGATTCTTTGTCAGTGTTGCTGCTGAAGCGTTTACTCTTGAGAATGACATATGTTTTGCTCCTTATTCGGGTGGTTGCTTCTCTATTTCGCATGCCACGCACGGCGACATGTAACACATCATGTCGTCGAAGGTTTCTTTGTCCGCACAGGGCGGGCTCAGATTCTGACAGCCGCCACATATTGCTTTTTCCGGGTCTGTATAGGTACACCGAAGCTGACATGCTGGACAGACGTAAATGCATCCGCCGCACTGCCGGCAGGCTTCCGAGGTTGCATCGAATGGTGTTCCGATATCTCGATTGTGTCCGCGACCGCGGAATCCAATCGCACCAGCAACCATCTGCTCTTTGCACATTCTTATACACAAACCGCAATTAATACAGGTCTCATGCTCCTGCTTGAACCGCTGCTTATTGATGCCATGGGCAGACGCTATATCCTGAATGATCTTTGATTGTGGGCAACTCGCCAGCAACAGCTCGATGACCATCCGACGCGTCCGCAAAACCCAATTAGACGACGTGCGAACCTCGAGTCCTTCTTCTACAGGATAGGTACATGAGGAAACCAATTTCGCATTGGCCTCTTTTCCAATCTCAACGAGACAGAGACGACAGGCGCCATAAGGTGAGAGGCCTTCCATGTGGCACAGGGTGGGTATCGGAAATCCCAAAAACTGCGCTGCTTCGAGGACCGTCGTTCCTTTCTCTACCGATACACTCAACCCATTGATCTTCAGATTTATCATGCTTGTTTTTCCTTTGCCTTGGACGCACCATGGTCAGCGCGATTTTGCTCGGTAAACTCGAGATCGCACCTGAGACATCGCAAGGCTTCACTAACAGCAGCGTCTTGTCCGAATGCCTGCTCCACTTCGTCAAAGGACTGAATACGCAACAGTGGGGTCACTGTCGGTGGTTCTGCCCTCGTACCATTGGTGTTCCTATCCTCATCAGATATTTCTGCCGGTTCGATATGAACGTCCGGTAACTGCGGTTTAATGGACTGTTTCAGCTCCTTGCCCATGAGATAGCGATGCATCATTACTGCAGCTCTCTTTCCAGCAGCGATAGCGTCGACAACTGTGGACGGACCAGTGGCCACATCGCCTCCGGCAAACACACCAGGGCGATTTGTACAAAGCGACTTGTCATCGTTGGCGACCCGGTTGTCATGGATAGTATCGATCCCGTTCCCATTGGATGGGGCAAGACAATCGAGGTCAGGGCTTTCACTGATCGCAACGATCAGAGTATCGAGCCCTATCGTGAACTCTGATCCATTTACTGGAACGGGCGAGCGTCGCCCGCTAGAGTCGCGATCGCCGAGCGTATTCCTCACGAACTCAACGCCTTTGAGGCTGCCTTTATTGGTGAGAATGCACACCGGTGTGACAAGGGTCTCAAGGACGATCCCCTCTTCGAGCGCTGCTTCAATTTCCTCTGCAAAGGCCGGCATTTCATTGCGATCTCTGCGATACAGTATCGAGACACTCTTCACATCCGGCTGTCTCAGGGCGACTCGGGCGGCGTCGATGGCAGAGTTGCCGCCACCGATGACGCCTACGCGCCCCGTGGCGAGTGCTTCACCTCTCAAATTAAACGCTTTTAAAAACGCCATGGACGAATAGATACCTTCGGCGTTCTCGTTTTCTATTTTCAACGCGCGGCTTTTATGGGCGCCAAAAGCCAGGTAAATCGCTGCGAATCCCTGCTCAAAGAGGCCATCGACGGTAAGATCCTTGCCCAAAGACATATTACATTTGAGAGTGACGTTGTCATCAATGAGGGCAGCGATCTCTTTTTGTACAGCCTCCCGAGGTAATCGATAGGATGGAATGGCCGCCGTGAGCATACCGCCAGGTTGGGCTTCTGACTCAAACACCGTGACCTTGTATCCTTCGATGGAGAGGTAATGCGCCGCGGTGAGTCCAGATGGTCCAGCCCCCACAATGGCAACCTTCGAAAGCCCAGCATCACTTTTCTTATGTCCGGCTGGTTTGTACACAGATGGATCTACGTTGTCCGTTACAAAGCGCTTGAGGGCTCTAATCGCCACTGGGTTGCCGCCATGGCTGCCAGCGCGACACTTTGATTCACACGGATGGTTACATACCCGTGCACAAACCGACGGAAAAGGATTTGACACTCGAATCGCTTGATAAGCCGAATCGAGCTCTCCCCTCGCGATATGGGCCACGTATCGCCACACTTCTGTACCGAGGGGGCAAGTGGCTTGACAAGGTGCGCCGGTAAGCGCCTTGCAGACAGCCGCGTCACATCGCTTGTCTACCACGTGGCGCTCATACTCCTCTCGAAAGTACATGAGGGTGCTCAGCACTGGATTTGCAGCAGACCTCCCCAGGCCACACATGGTAGAATCGCGAACTGCCAGCGCCAGCGCTTCGATGAGATCGATGTCTGCCAGTGTTGCTTTGCCGTTTGAAATGTCATCGAGAATTTCGTACATGCGCTGGGTGCCCTTGCGGCATGGGAAGCACTTGCCGCAGGACTCGTCTTTGAGAAAGCCCATATAGTACTTGGCCACATCGATCATGCAGGTATTCTCGTCCATCACGATCATGCCACCCGATCCCATGATGGCACCTGTCTTGGCCAGGCTGTGATAATCGATGGTCTGATCGAACTTTTCTACTGGAATGCAACCGCCTGAAGGGCCACCTGTCTGTACGGCCTTAATCTTTGCTTCTGCCGCTGGTCCGCCGCCGATACCAAAAACAATCTCGCCCACTGTGATCCCCATAGGCACTTCTACCAGACCCGTATTCTTTATCTTTCCGACAAGGCTGAAGATCTTTGTACCTGAGCTGCCCATGGTGCCGGTCTCAGCAAAGGCTTTGGCGCCGATGTTGAAAATGATTGGCACATTGGCCCAGGTTTCGACGTTGTTGATGGCCGTGGGTTTGTTATGGATACCCTTTTGAATGGGAAAGGGAGGCCGCTGGCGGGGTTCGCCCATGTGTCCCTCTATGGACTTAATGAGCGCTGTCTCCTCGCCACACACAAAGGCCCCTGCGCCTCGCACGATGTTGATATCAAACGAAAACCCACTGCCTAGAATGTTTTCGCCCAAGACCCCTAAGTCCCTTGCTTGCCGAAGGGCAATCGTCAGGTGTTTGATCGCGAGGGGATACTCAGTGCGAACGTATATCACCCCTTCGGTCGCCCCAGTAGCATAGGCGCCAATGAGCATTCCTTCGATAATGCTGTGGGGATTGCCTTCGAGAACACTGCGATCCATGTACGCACCGGGATCGCCTTCATCTGCATTGCATACGAGGTATTTTCCCCTGTCACTGGGTTCCTTGGCCAGGAGGGACCACTTTGTACCCGTGGGGAATCCAGCACCGCCGCGACCTCTCAAACCAGACCGGGTGACCTCCTTGATGATCCATTCGGGGTCCTGACTTGAGAGCACTTGTGCAAGGGCGCTATACCCGCCTTGTTTGATGTAATCAAAAATTCGAATCGGATCGATCTTTGTATTGGCATCTAAAATAACCCGGGTCTGGTTCTTGAAAAACGGAATATCCTCGATGTGATAGTATTTCTCCCCTGTAACCGGATCTTTGTATAATAGATCTTCGACATATTCTTCCCTTAAGAGCGCATCGATAATCTGCGGCACATCCTGCAAGCCGATCTGGGTATAAAAGGCCTGCTGGGGCTCCGTGAGAATAAAGGGACCCATTTCGCAAAACCCATGACATCCCGTTATCCTCAGCGTCACCTTGCCGAGCAGGTTTTCTGCAATGATATGTTTTTTGGCAACACGTACAATGTTGCTGGCACCACTTGCCTGACAAGCTGTTCCAGCGCAGATGACAATCCTTGGCTTGTCTTTATCGTCATCTCCAAAGAGCATACGCTCAAGCGCCTTAAAATCTTCAATTGAACTTAGTCTTGCCATTTGGCTACCTTTCAGCGTCGCACATCAGCCTTATGCTGTGATTTGCTCGTCATGGCGGCTTACCTCAGATCCAGCATGTGACCCTCCGAGCCAGTGCATCCGCGACGGGCGCAAATTCGGATAGTGCCACCACCGCGCACAATCATTGGTATCATTGGCGCTTTACACTTCGCGCATTCCCACGATCCGATGAGCTCTGAATGACAGTGTGGACAGAAAAAGGTCAACACCATATCAAAGGGAATATCGTGTTCTGAATAAATATTGTATCGTCCATATAATGAAGAGAGCCTGAGCCAACCGTGCTTGTCTCCAAAGGAGACGGTTACCCGGATCGCCGGATGATCTTCGATAAAGTAGCTCGTGTCCATCAGACTGTGGTTACAAAACGGGCAGCTTACATCAATGGGGAATACACTTTGATCTTCATCCTGCGAAACTGAAACAACACCTGCCAAGGTTTCGCTGATAATTTTGTTGACATCAGTTCTTCGGAGCTTTGAATAATAGTGACCATCCACCACAGCCACAGGTCCAAGTGCACACGCTCCGAGGCAGTTCACGGTCTTCAGCGTAAACGCTTTGTCTGGGGTTGTTTCTCCTACCTTTATTTGCAACTGTTTCTCGAATTCTTTTACAACGAGTTCTGCACCGCGAACGTGGCAAGCTGTTCCGAGACACACGGATATAAGGTGTTTCCCCCGTGGCTCGAGCGTAAAGGAATGATAGAAATTGGCCACCCCGTAAACATCAACCAGGGATCGGCCTCTGCCCTCAGCGACCCACCTCAGGGCCGCCTCTGGTAAATATCCGTAAAGGGCCTGGACCTCCTCCAGTATCGCGATGAGTCCTCCCAATTGGTTTTGCCGGTGTTTGTCGAGAATCCTACGTACTTGATCCGGGTCCACCACACTGTTGTTCTGGGGAGGTATGGTTTTCAACTTGACCATGGCCCGACCTCCCTATGTGTACTCCTCGCAATACCACACACCGCCCCTTGGCCTTTGGAACGTACAGGTGGCAGCTTGTAGACAATTTGCACAGAGACCTCGATATTCTGGTTTTTCTTTAGCTTTTGCAGCGAATCCAGCCGCCTCTGTACCCATGTTGCCCACTATCTTTTTTGATTTACTTGAAGGCGGTTGATAGACTCTAAATTCTTCACAAAACATTACTGGGCCTTGCCAATTTTTTCGATGGGTGCATGCATCTTTATCGATGCAGGTGAAGCAAACACCGAGTCGCCTCAAGTCACTCTGCATATACTTGCCGGTCCTGCTCGGATCTGTCATCCCAATCTCCTTGTCTGTTTTCTACCCCTGTTGCCGGCAGGAAAACGCAATAGTCGTGCCGATTCTGAAAACCCGTCCAACACGTGAAAAAGACAGAGAAACCCTTGGCTAATGACATGTCGACCTGAAGAAAGCAGGTGGGGAATTTAGAACCAGCGGGGAGAAAATACCCGATCCGAAAACAGGAAGTTATTTCTGCGCGAGCCCCAAGGTACGGCTTAGCTTGGATCTCAGGGTTTTTCGATCGATGCCCAGAATCTGGGCTGCTCGGGTCTTGTTGCCATCAACACTCGCGAGCACATTGGCAACATGCTCGGCTTCCACCTCGGCAAGTGTTCGATTGAAACCGGTTTTCCGCATGTGTTGACCTCGCATTAGGATGGGAAGATCGGGAACATCGATATAGTCGCCATCGCCCATTACAACAAGGCGATGGATGACATTCTGCAGTTCACGTACATTTCCCGGCCAGTGGTAGTTCTTCAGGCTTTCTAGCGCTCGGTCTGAAAACTTTAGCGCTGGAAGGCCCGCCTCTGCGGTGTATTCGTGCACAAAAAAGTTGACGAGATCTAGTATATCGCGGTCTCGATCTCGGAGCGGAGGCAGTTCAATGGCGATAACGTTTAGTCGATAATACAAATCATCTCGAAACATCCCTTGGGAGGCCAGCAGGGAGAGATCCTTATTTGTCGCAGCAACCACTCGGACGTTTACTTTTTGCGGGCGCGCAGAACCTACCATGCATATCTCTTTCCCCTGAAGCGCTCGCAGCAGCTTGACCTGCATGGCCAAGCTCATCTCGCCTACTTCGTCGAGAAAAATCGTTCCGCCTTCTGCGGTTTGAAAAAAACCGGCGCGCGTCCCGGTCGCACCGGTAAATGCGCCTTTTACGTAACCGAACAACTCGCTTTCGAGCAGGGTCTCTGGTATACCGCCGCAATTGACAGTTACAAAAGGTTGGGTATTGCGCTTGCCACTGTAGTGAATGGCCCGCGCGACCAGTTCCTTTCCCGTGCCGCTTTCGCCTGTGATGAGCGTATTTGCCATTGAGCGGGAGGCTTTTGCGATCGCGTGGTAGACCTGCACCATCACCTGGGAATCACCGACAAAACCATGGGGTGTCTTGGGCGTAACAACGCCTTTAGACATCGCCACTTGGCGCATGAGCCGCTTATCCAGCGCACGCTTTACCGCTTGGAAGAGCTCTTCATCGGTGAACGGCTTTGCCAAGTATTCTTCGGCGCCAGTTTTCATCGCGGTCACCGCACCTTCAATGGTCGCGTATCCGGTGATCATCATCACCTCTGTGTCGCGATAGTTTTCCCGGATATGGCGAATCAGATCCATCCCACTGATTTTTGGCATTTTGAGATCGGTTATGACAAGGTCCACCTGGTTCTCAGAAATAATCCGAGTGGCCTTTGGTACGCTGGAGGCGGTCGCGACCCGATAGCCGTGGGCTGTTAAATTTCGCCTGACGATCTCCAATGCGTCTTCGGAGTCGTCGACTGCTAGAATGAGCTCTTTTTCATTGGATGGGTTATTTTCTCTTTTTTTTCTGCTCATGTTCGAGAACCCCTGCAGCGGGAAACCGTACTTCACATTGCGTGCCATGCCCTGGTTTGCTTTTGTATTCTAACTTTCCACCATGGGCAGTTACAATACCGTGTACCACGGGCAACCCCAACCCAGTCCCTTCGCCCACATCCTTGGTAGTAAAAAATGGATCAAAAATTCGATTTAGCACATCTTCTGACATGCCAATACCCGTGTCTGCGATTTGGAGTGTTGCCCAATTGTTTCTTTCGCTCGTGCTGATGGTCAATGTGCCGCCGTCGGGCATGGCCTGTATGGCATTGACGACCAGGTTGATCAGCACTTGGTTGAGCTGTGCTGCATCAGCAACGATGTCGATCAACTTATCTTCAAAAGAGCGCTTTAGACGGATCCCTGTTTTGGCACATCGCGCCTCAAAGAAATAGATCCCATCCTCTACAACTTTGTTTAGATCGACCCGCGTCTTACGCGGTGGGGCTTGTCTGGCAAACAGCATCAGCTTGCGAATGACTTCCCGTGCGTGCAGGGTTGCGTTTTCGATCTTTTCTAGATCTCGTTCCACAGCAGGGGGCAATGCGTCATGCTTCTTTGCCAGCTGTGCGAATCCCAAAATTCCCCCCAAGGGTTCGTTTAGCTCGTGGGCTACGCCTGCAGCGAGTTGTCCAATAGTAGCCAATCGATCCGCATGGCGAAGCTGCTCCAGGAGGATTTTCCGATCTGCCTCTGTTTTTTTCTGCTCGATAACATGGGCGACTTCTCGGGCAACGACATCGATTAAGCTGCGCTCTTCTTTTAAAAAAGGTCCTTCGTCGATATCCGGTTTTCCCTCGCCATATATCACTTCGACATATCCCCGCGTTTGTCCCTCGACGATAATGTCAGCGCTCATCGCGTGTCGCTCTCTTCCGACTTTTTTTGTAGCGTATTCTTTTCCATCCAGGACGATCTTGGCCCATGTTATTTCAGGATATTGCCACGCAGGGGGTAGACAGGCGGCAATGCGCTCAATGATCATGTCGAGATTCATCTCTAGTTGCGAACTAGATTTTTCGATCTCGTAGAGACAGGTCAGTTCCTTTACCCGCTCTTTCTGTGCCAACCGGACCCGTTGAAACGTCGCTGCCATCGCGAGCAGTCTAGAAAGGTTGTTGCAGAGGGCCACGGACTTTGAAGAAAAATAGCCGGGGTTGCGCCTTTTTATTATCAACAGGCTCGTATCATCCTCATCAATTGTCGATGGAAACACCCCTATGGATAGGTATTCTTTACTGATGGTAATGCCTTGTATCATCGCTTGCTGATGCTGCTTGGACGATGACCCTTTGGCCTCTGTTGGATTGTTCGTCCACGTCGCGCCGTTTTTAAGCACGGTCAATAACGTCTCTACAGGGACATCGTCGAGCCGGACAAACCTCATCGGATTTTGTGTGCCACACCAGCGAGAGCACTTATTCCCCTCATTGAGCCAGATTTCCAGTGCATCGCAGTTGAGGAATGAAAGCAGCAGCTTGGATACGGAAACCAAAAAATCGATATTCGGGTGACCTCGATTGGCGCACAGAAGAATCTGATAGGAAAGCTCGTCAAAATCCATTGAAGCGTTGCTCATATTCTAAGACACTCCTTTCATTTCGACGTCTTCTCGAGTGGTCCTGGCCCAGTTTAGTTGACAGGTTAGATAAAAGGCAAACGAACCTCCTTGATCCGAAAAACCACCGCAAATAACAATCTTGGGTCAAGATTTTGAAGCTTCATAAGACGTCACTCAACGCAGCACGATCAATACTGCGCCGGTAAATGCCAGGCAGATTGCCGCGATTCGGCGCCGGGTGAGGGGTTCTTTCAATACCGCGGTCGCCAGGATGAATATAAACACCGTCGAGAGCTGGTTGAGCAGAGAGGCGACAGAGACGCGGGTGTACTTCATGCCGCCTATCCACGCGGTCATTGCCACGAACGTCCCGAAAAAAGACGCGAAAAAGGATGTCTTCCACGCTTGGGAAGGCGCGAATTCACGCAGCACCTCGCGACCGCGTCCGCTAAGGACAATCATCAAAACCAGGGCAACTTCGGCCGCGATGATACGTATGGAGGTGGCCCAGATATAGGGTGTCGCATTGAGCACCTCCTTAATCATGACAATGGAGATGCCCATTGCAAAGATGCCAATCACACCGAGGATCGATCCGATTACCACATCCCGGCGGGTCTTGCCTGGCGCCGGGCGGGTTGCTGATCCCACGAGCAAGGCACCTGCGATAAGGACTGCCCCGACAATCACCTGCAGGCCGATGGGTTCGCCGAGTACAGCTGCTGACAGGCCGAGCATGATGGGCGTATACGAGGTGTCGACCACTGCGGTGAGACCCGCCCCCAGCCGGTTGAGGGCCATGAAGAACAACGTGTCCGCCACTGTGATCCCCAGGATGCCAGAAGCTGCCAGCAGCATCCAATAGTGATCTGGGACGTCGGGTATGATGGGCTCCCCTGCGATATAGAGCGTGGGAAAAAACAGCACAATCGCCACGGCGTTTTTAAATAAATTCAAGCCCATGGGAGACCAGTGATCCCCGCAGCGCTTAAATAAGATCACGCCAATCGCCCAGGAAAGGGCTGCACTGACTGCTAGCATTTCACCTAAATAAGGCATTTTTTCCTGCCACCACTGTCCCAAGTAACGTCATTCCCGCGTAGGCGGGAATCTATAAAACGGTGTAATTTCGTTTTCTTATGGACTCCTGCCTTCGCAGGAGTGACGTGCATTACCCCTTTCACGACACCCTCGCCGGCGGCGGGCGTCCAATGAATTGGCCACGCATGTTGCTCGCTCGATTGCGTATTGGCAAGAGGTATGTGACGGTGCGCAACTTTTAAGGTAAGGTATATAATCCACATAAGGGGCATATGAGAAAAACCGAACAGGCCATGGGTGCGTCACAGGCCGATCCGCAGCATATTGTGGGCCTGTGTCAGCGAATATCACCGGTGTTTATCTGGGCGCCCACCGCGAGGTGCGGCATTACCCTGCTCCAGCGACTGATTACCTCCAGTCGAGATGTCCTCGTCTATGGGGAAAACAGGTACTTTGCCCAAACACTCCCGGGTTCAATGTACGATGTCGCTGGCACGCGGGAGGCGTCAGAAGCGGCGAGAAAGCGTCTTATCAACGGTGATTACAATTTTTGGGCCAGCAATGTCCTGCCAGATAACGACATCCTGCTGAGGAGCCTGATGCGCGCGTTTTATGAGCTGGTATTGGCCTTTGAAACATCGACCCAAAGGGATGGATTTTGTAGGTGGGGGTTAAAGCATCCTGAGTTTGAAGTCCTGAAAATGCAGATGGTGATCCGTCGGTTTCTGCCACGGGCCCGTCATATTTACATCTATCGACATATCGAGGATGTGCTCTGTTCCTGTAAGAGCCGCAACTGGGTGCGATCCATGGCCGATGTACAGAAGCTGAGCGAAAAGTGGTCTGAATCCATTGTGGAACGGACAAAGCACCAGCTCGACGAATGGACCCTCTTGATGAAATATGAACATTTCATGGCCAATCCCGGATTAGCCTTGGAAGAATTGCGCAGCTTTCTGGATGTGGGGCGGTTTGATGAGGACGTGATCAACCACCGGATCAATACCTTTGTCGGTTCAACTGAAAGGGGATTCTCGCCAACCGGATATGTCAGCCCGTCACCTCTCACCGATGAGGAACGGCAGACAATGTATGCATTCGCCGAACCCGGCATGGAGGCGGCAGAATATGAACGCCGAGACTGACGGCGTTCGAAGATAGCTCCGTCAGTGAGAAGCACCATTCCCACGAAGACCAGGTAGGAACGGCATTGGCAAACCACCAACCTCACGGGAACCAGGTAGGAAAGGGACTGGCCGAGCACCACCCCCACAGGACCGGGTAGGAACGGTATTGGTGGCGCACCAACCCCATGAGGACCGGGTAGGAACGGTATTGGTGGATCACCAAACCTTTTAGGACAAGGGTTTGACGGTTTTTATATCGTATTACGATGCAGATGTATCGAAGGGTTGGCTGCCCGTGTTTGGCGCGTCTTCAGCGGTCTGACCAGATCTGCGGGTGGACGGCCGGACCCGTTTGGCCAGGTCTTTTTCTCCGGCAAGGCTGAGGAGTGTGCTCAAGAGATTGGCGGTTGCTGAGAATGCTTCGTCATAGGTGGCGATGGCCGCGCGTTTTGCGGTCAGTGTGGCTTCAGCCTCCCGTTCTTCTGTGGCCACTTGGCTGACCACCCCCTCTATTTGGTCTACCAGTTGGGCCAGGGGTGCGCGCCACAGTTCCGGGTCCAGTTGGTATCCAGGGATCTTGGGGGTGGGGGCAGGCACAGCTGCGAGGTTTGCGATCAGTGTTTGGGCGAGTCGTTTCACAGCCACGGGATCACCTGGGGTTTTGCCGGAAAAGCCGAGTTTTGCCACATATGTTGGCCCGCAGATCGCGGCGAGTTGCTCCCGGGTTTCAATGAGACGGTCTCGGATGCGGGCGCTCACGCTATCCCGCTGGTTTCGTATCTCTGGATCGTCTCTGAGCTCAGCTTCATGGGCATCGTCCTGTTGGATCATATCAGTGACTTTTGCCTCTAGGTCGTCTGTGATCCGCGTCACCAAGAGGTCGACTGCCGGGCCTGAGTCTTTGCCGTAGCGTTGGGCCACCGAAGCGGTGATGAGCTGCTTGTGGGTGCGGCCGGCTGCGATCACTTTTTGTGCAGATTTCTGACGTTGAACCGTTGCCTTGGATGCCATGGTGCCTCCTTGTGCAAAGCAGAATGCCTGCCCTAGCAGGCCTTCCTGCGAGTTGAAATACGCGAACGAGGTACAAAAAAAACAGCTATATCGCCGTTATAAAGGAGGCGTATTTGGATTGCAATCAATTGGGATATGTTGTGTGCGGCACGGTTCTCACGCCTTTTGGACGGCCTGGTGCCAGCCTCGGCGAAGTTGTTCGACAGTAGTCGGATCCATTACAGGTGTGAAGTCCCGATCCAGTTTCCAGGCATTGGCCAGGGTTCGGGTGTCCTGCCAGATCCCCACGCCCAAGCCGGCCAAGAATACGGCCCCTAGGGCAGTGGTCTCCAGGACCGTGGGTCGCTCCAGGCGAGTGTTGAGGAAGTCGGCCTGCAGCTGCATTAAAAGATCATTTGCCGCAGCACCGCCGTCCACGCGCAGCGCGGTCAGGGGGGTGCCCCTGTCCGCGGCCATGGCCTCCAATAGATCGGCGTTTTGCAGGGCAATGCCCTCTAGGGCAGCCCTGGCGATGTGGGCACGGGTCACGCCCCGGGTCAGGCCGCTGATCAGCCCCCTTGCCTCGGGTCGCCAGTGGGGGGCGCCGAGCCCTGCGTGGGCGGGCACCACGACTACCCCAGCGCTGTCCGGGACACTGGCAGCCAGGGGTTCGATTTGGTCTGACCGCTCGAAAAACCCAAGACCGTCTCGCAGCCACTGCACCAGCGCGCCTGCCATAAACGCGCTCCCCTCGAGGCAGTAAGTGGTGTGCTCGCCAATCTGCCAGCCCACGGTGGTCAGGAGTCCGTGGGACGACACCACGGGCGCCTCGCCTGTGTTGAGCATGGCAAACGCACCGGTTCCGAAGGTG
This sequence comes from Myxococcota bacterium, assembly GCA_030065855.1. Taxonomy (GTDB): domain Bacteria; phylum Myxococcota_A; class Polyangia; order JAAYKL01; family JAAYKL01; genus JASJCT01. The sequence goes on along the minus strand of JASJCT010000001.1, from coordinate 63,013 downwards.
CATTTGGCTTGCCCCGGCTGAAAACACGCCTGTCCAAACAGGGCGGATTGCTGGTCCCCGGCAATGCCTGAGATCGGGATCCCATCTCTGAGCCCAGGCACCCCGCGGGTCGTGCCAAAGATCTCTGTGCAGGAGCGCACTTCTGGGAGCAGGGCACTTGGGATCTGAAACAGGGCCAAGAGTTCCTCGCTCCACCCGCTGCCATTAAGGGGCCAGAGCATGGTGCGGGAGGCATTGCTCGGTTCTGTCACATGGGCGGCTCCACAGGTGAGCTGCCAAACCAGGAAGGTATCCACAGTGCCAGCGGCCAATGCACCGGCTTCGGCCTTTTGTCGTGCCCCTGGCACATTATCGAGCAGCCACGCCATTTTGGTCGCGGAAAAATACGGGTCCAGCACCAACCCGGTGAGTTGCCGGATCCGATCCCCATGGCCCGCGGTTTTGAGAGCCTCACAGGCGTCGGCCGTGCGGCGGTCTTGCCACACCAGGGCGCGGTGAATCGGTTTCCCTGCCTGACGCTCCCACATCAAGCTGGTCTCTCGCTGATTTGTAATGCCAATGGCGGCGATGCGATCTGCGCCAGTGTCGCAGGTGCTGACCGCATCTGAGATGGCCTCTAGCACGGACTGCCACAGCTCCTCTGGATCGTGCTCTACCCAGCCGGGCCTTGGAAAGTGCTGGGGAAACGGCCGGTTTGCCCGGGCCACCACATTGAGCTCGGCATCCACCAGCAAACAGGTGGTGCCAGTGGTGCCCTGGTCAATGGCCAATATCAAGTCGGTCTTCATATACCTCACCTATCCTTTGTTAAATGATTCTATAGTTTTATAGAGAAAACACCCATCTCTTTGGCGCTCCTGCCGTTTACGGGTAAATTTAAATATATGTGGATAGTTGGGCTTTCGTAAAGACAATCGCCGGCTGAGACGATGAACGCAAAAAAAAGCGATCTCGACGAAAAACGCAGGGCCTATCTTTGGCGGCTGCACAGGCCTGTCCAAAAGGTCGCCCTGTTCTACGTGGGACCGGTGGTCATCCTGATGTTCTCCGCCACTGCCTATGTCAACCCCCATTGGCAGAATTTTGTCCGCCTGGGTGCCATGACGTCCATGGTCGTCGTCTGGGGCATCGCCTATTACACCTCCCGGAAGGAGACCCTTGAGCTCGGCGTGGCCCTGGCAGTGGGATCGATCCTCTGGTCAGAAACTGTGGAGCTGATGATGGTCTCTGGCTCAGAGGCGGCAACCATGCTGGCGTTTGTGGCAGCCACGAGCTATGCGGCCCTGTTCTCAAAACAATATATCTATCGCGCCACAGGGGTGACCGTATTTGCTGTGGTGCTGAGCGAGCTCATAAAGCTCGGGGAATTGTATCCGGTCCTGAACACGACCGGCATGGATCGCTTTGTTAACCAGGTGATCTGGGTGGTCGTCATTGGCGGCATGATGGCGGTGATCCTGCGCCGGGGTCAAGTGATCAGCGATGAGCTGTACCACAGCCTCGATGATAAGAACGCCGCCCAAAAGGACATTCTCTCAACGGCCAGCCGCATCCAGCCCGTTATTTCCGGTGCGGTAAAGGGATTTCAATCCCTGGCCGGGGAGTTGGCGTCCCAGGCCAGCGAGCAGGCTGCAGCCACATCTGAGGTCAAACTCACCGTTGCCAGGGTCAAGGGCATTGCCGATGAGACCGCGACAACCGCGCAAAAGACCCATCAATACGGGATCGACAACAAGGAGGACGCCCTGGAGAGCAGGCGGCGCATCATCGCCGTGGAAAAAGGGTATGGCAAACTGGTGGAAAAAATAAGCCAGGCTGACACTGCCATGGACGAGCTCACTGCTAAGGCATCCAATATCGAAGAGATCCTCGACTACAACAGGAACATCGGCAACCAAATCAAGATTCTCGCCATAAATGCGGCGATCCAGGCAGCAAGGGCCGGGAAATACGGTACGGCGTTTCGGGTGGTCGCGGTTGAGCTTAAGAACATGATCCAAGATACCGAGGTCAATCTCAAACAGAGTTACGAACTGCTTGAGGACATTCGCACCCAAACCAGGGATACGTCCGAAGTAGTGGATGAGAGCGTTCAGCTGCTCTCGAGCTACTATGAAAACATGAAGGAAACCCGTACGCGGGTCGATCGCATTGTCGATAGCTTTGTGGAAATATCAGACGGCGTAAGAGCGATCAGCCTAGGTGCCACCAAACAGAGCTCGAGCCTGGCAGAAGTGGACGTGGCGCTCGATCAGATCAACCTGGCTGCAAATGGTCTCGAAGAATCTGGCGGTGACTTGCGAAATAACGCCGATGTCATCGCAACGAGTCAAACAGAGCTCGCTGATGTGCTCGCGAGGGCAGACGAGGAGACCCTATAACATTTTGTAGACCGGCGCGTATTTTCCCACCAGCCGCATGCGACCCTGTTCGATAAACGACTGGATCAGCCCATCGATTTCGTCCATGGCCCGGCGGCTGCCCTGGATCGCAAGGGGCCCCCGCTCGGCTATGGCTGAGATACCCTCGGGTTTGACATTACCCCACACCACGGCTGAGAAGACCCGGCGCACTGTTGCGGCATACAGATAGGGCTCAGCAGCGGGTTCCACCACCAATCCATCCACGCTGTCGTGGCTCGGCGTGAACGGCTCTTGAAAGATCGGTGGAATGTAAAGGCTGCGGTTAAAGTAATAGGAATCTGAAAGCCGTTCCCTGGCGGCTTTTACTTTGAGTAGGCCGCGATTCATGACCTGGGCCACCCGCGCTGGATCATCGATAATGATCTGGTACCGACTGGCCACCTCTTGCCCCAGTGTATTGCGGACAAAGGCATTGAGTCGCTTGAAGTAGGGCGCGCTGCTGGCCGGGCCGGTCAAGATCACGGGAATGGGCACATCGCGATTTTTACGATGGGAGAGTACGCCTAGAAGATACATCAGCTCTTCTGCAGTGCCGGCACCGCCCGGGAAAATCACGATGCCATGACCCAAACGGATAAATGCCTCTAGGCGCTTTTCAATGTCGGGCATGATGACCAGCGGGTCGACAATTGGGTTGGGCGCCTCAGAAGCGATGATGCCCGGCTCGGTAATGCCCACATATCGCCCTTCGCAATATCGCTGTTTGGAATGGGCAATGGTGGCGCCCTTCATCGGGCCTTTCATGGCGCCTGGACCGCAACCCGTGATGACATCCATGAACCGCAGGCCGCACTCATAGCCGACCCGCTTGGTATACTCGTATTCCTCGCGGCTGATGGCGTGTCCGCCCCAGCAGACGATGATCTTGTGTCGTCCGGTTTTGCGAAAAATGCCGGCGTTTCGCAAAATCAGGAATACCGCGTCGGTGATGCCGGTGGGGCTTGTCACGTCGTACTTACCGGATCGCTCCACCTCGGTTTTGATAAACACCAGGTCCCTTAGCACTGAAAAGATGTTCTGCCGGATGCCATCGATGATTTTGTATCGATATACAGGACCAGTGGGCTCCAGATACTCGTACACCACAAACGCCTGCTTGGGTGCTGCCTTGAGGTTTAGGGCAATGCCACCCGCGGATCGAATGACTTCCACGTCAAAATCCGAGTACTTTTCGAGCATGGTTTTGACATCGTCGTTCTCATGGCCGCTGTTGAGCACTGCGAGCACACAGCGCTTCAACAAAACGTGGATTTGGTTTTGGCTTTCTGAAAAGAGCGCGGCGATCTCAGAGGGCGAGAGGGCTTCTAAACTGGTGTTTTCCGGTGTGACTTGGATAAAATCCAGTGTCTCTCGATTTGCCTCACTTGTCCGATCGTGGGTTTTTGGGGTGGTCATGTCTTCAGCTGGCTGAGGGCCATCTTTTACATCATTCATGCTATCAATATGCCAATCTTTGCTCGTTCAGCAAATATACGGCGCCAAAGCAGCGCGAGCCTAGATTGTATCAAGCTGGATTTGTTGGGGCAACATGCAGCCAGGTGCATCTTTACGAGCGAAATGTTATCTGTTAAGAGGATGCCGACACTTGGGTCTTAGCTCGGTAGGTCAGTGCAGCCAATACAGAAAAACCGCTCATCCAGTTCAGCAGCATCCACGGGTTCAACAAAGATTAAGGTTCGCGGATACCACCTGGATCTTTACGGGCATGTAAACAACGCCCGGTATCTTGAATTTCTCGAAGAGGCGAGGTGGGCCATTTTCGACGCGCGGGGAGACCTGGAAGCGTGGGCTGTCCACGGACTCGGCTTCTATGTGGTCAACATCAATATCAATTACCGCGCCCCGGCATGCCTGGGTCAGGTGTTGGAGATCCGAACCGAGATCGATCGTGTCAAGAATCACAGTGCAACGCTCAAACAAACGGTTATGCACTCAGAAAATGGAGAGGTCATCGCAGACGCGGACGTAACGTTCGTCGTCGTCGACATCAACAACCGGCGATCCATGCCACTGCGGGGAGATATACTTGATGAGATCAAGAACGTATTTGGGTAGCCCTAGAACGATCCGGTTTCGACAGATCTCTTTATTTCATCGATAAAGCTTTCTTTCAATGCCATGCCTTCGTAGACCAATGCCTGCCGGGTGTTGATGAAAAAAGCATTGGGCTTTTGTACGCGACCTTCGATAATGGTCTCTTCAAGGCGGATAACACCGCCGCTGGGTTTTTGGGATTTCTGGGACAATGCCGGTTGGGATATCCCGATAACAATCCCCATTGCCAGGCCCGTGGCGAGCCATTTTTTGATAGCCTTTATCCCCATGGTTAAATCTCCCCCTGTGGCACCGTTTCCTCGGGTGACAGATCTGTTTCTGGCACGACGTCACCCAGTCCTAAACTCTCTAAAAGCTGCTGCTTAAACGCCAACGCATCCCCTTCGGTGCGGGCTATCGCGAGACACGTATCGTCACCGGCAATCGTGCCCATGATCCCTGGATAGTCTCCGTTGTCCAAAACAATGGCCACTGGCACCGCACTTCCAGGGGGCGTGCGAATCACCAACAGGTTGCCGGCCACATCGACTTTTGTAACATACCGCCGCATCGTGCCCTCTGGATCTGGGACCGCAGCACCAGACCCACTCGCGTCCTCAGGTCTCAAATACCCATCTTTGGACTTGACCAGTGCCAGCTCGGCGATATCCCGAGACAACGTGGCTTGAGTCACGTCGAATCCTAGTTTTCTCAGCTCGTCTGCCAGCGCTGCCTGGTTGGGAACAGACTGCTTGGAGACGATCTCCCTAATTGATTGTTGACGAAGCCGTTTTGACATGCATGTCTCTCTTACTGGGCTCGGTTAGAGCGTTTGTTAGCCCTTTACTCATCATGCGATCTGAACACATACCTTTGCACTTTTTATGCTATCTAAATACGCTAAAAGCGCAATGCCCAAAATGCGATATTCACGGAGCCGGTGCAAATGCATAGAGGCGTTTATCATCACTTCCCACATAAAGCGTGCCGTCCGGGCCGATTACTGGGCTCGCATCCACTTGATTCCCGGTTTTATACCGCCAGATCAACGTGCCCCCTGGAGACAGGCAATAGATAAAGTGATCCCTACCCCCAAAATAAATATACCCCTCCTTATCGATGAGTGCACCCGATTGAATGCCGTAGAAGGCGCCGTCCCCGGGTTCTATATAAAACCGCCATCTCTCAACCCCGGTCGAACCGGTCAAAGCAGCTAAAAACGGCCTTTTGCCATAGGTAGAAACAAAGACAGTACCGTCGTGGCCAATCGCGATGGGAGCCCGAATGGGCGCGCTGAGGGACGTTGCCCATCGCTGTTGGCCGCTCGGATGCACGGCCCGCACCACGCCGTCATCCGCGGCGAAATACACGGTACCGTCATCTCCGACTGCTGGCGTGCTGTCAATATCTCCCTCGGTCTTCAGGTGCCACAACACCTTGGCACTCTGATTCAAGGCAAAGAAGTACCGCCCCTGTGTGCCAAAGTAGATCGATCCATCCATGCCAAGGGTTGGGCTCGAAAATATTTTTGCCTTACCTGTGCCGGCTTTGAAATGCCACCGCATGGCACCGCTTGGCCTAAGGGCGTACAAGTGAAGGTGGCAACCAAAAATAATCGACCCATCAGCTGTGATCACAGGGGACGTGTCCACATCCCATCTGCCGTCCTCAGCTTTGTCCCCCTTCTCAGTGGCTTGGGTCGTTGAAAAAATCCATCGCTCAGTGCCGGTACTGTCGAGCGCTATCAGTCGGTCTGCATCGCTGCCAAAGTAGATGGTGCCGTCTTTGGCGATGGCCGGGGAGGTCCAGATTTTTCCACCCGCGTCATAGGACCAGATTTCCCTACCAGCCCCATTCACTGCATAGAGGAATCGGTCAAAGGAGGCGACGTAAACAGTGTTGTCGGGGGCCACTGCTGCGTCCGCATAGATCCGACCACCGGTTCGAAACACCCATTTTAGGTGGGCATTCCGCGGACCGTTGACAAGTGCCCGCCCAGTTCTGCGCGTATCTCCCCGGAAGGTGGTCCATCCCATTCTCGCGTGGCTCTGTGCGGGTGGGAGGGGAACTGCCTCTGATATCTCAGCCTTGGTTTCGCTCACGCTGGGCTCATTCGAGGTGTTGCCGCAAGCCGTCCACAAGCTCAGCATTCCCAGGACAATGATCCCAGCAATTGGAACTCCCCGTTTTGGACTTGTGTTTGGGCCCGATCGCGCCGATGTAATCGTGGGATTATGAAAAAACACCGCGTTTGGATGGGGTACCCTGCTCCCCTGAAAGGGCTGCGATGCGACCGCCAATGTCGGCGAAATTGGGGTCTATGGCGGCAATTTTTTCAAAACAAGCCATCGCCTCTTCGTTTCTGCGCATCATTTGGAAGGTCACGCCGAGCTCGTAGAGCAATCCGAGTTCTTGCTGCTCATCCAAATGCTGCGACTGCAGTCCCTCCTCAAACGCCTTGACAGCATCGTCTCTTTTTTCGAGGTTGTTGTAGCAAATGCCGATCATGGTCTTTACAAGCCCGATTTTGGCAGGATCACCCGCAGCCTTTTCGAACTCGGCGATGGCGTTGTCAAACAGCCCCATCTCCTTGTAGGCAAGGCCCAGGTCGTAATGGGTCGCGTAATCGGCCTCTTCGATTTCATGAGCAGCGGTTATTTTGGAGCCTTCTATCACCTCCTCGATAGTGATACTCTCTGAATCCTCAATGATTTCAATAAGATCAAAGTCGTCATCGATGAGATCCGGTGCAAATGAAGGACGCTGAGCCTCCTCTTCCATAGCCTCATCAGCAGCATCCAATGCCTCGCGGTTGCGATCGAGAAACCCGGCCGCTTCCTGAACCCGAGGATCATCTGGATACCGGGCGGTGAGGTCCTTTAGCACGCCTTGCGCTTCGTTGTACAAGCCCTGGTCGACAAAGAATTCTATCTCTTCCAGTTCATCCTCAATTTTCGGCAAGGGGCCGGACGGTTCCCGCTCCATTGCCAGGTCCCCCGCTGTTGGGTCGTCCTCAGCCGATAGCTCGGTCATATCGTCGAGGGAGATATCCTCAATCTCCTCTTCAAGCGCTGTACCTCGGCGCTGGGTTTCCTGATCTGAGTCAACTGTGGTCGGATCATCGAGTGTATCCAGTCGGTCTGACATGTCGGCAACATCGTCGAGGTCGAAGTCCGACAGATCATATTCTGGAATGCTTGTTTGGTCGGGGTCTGTGACCCCGCCGATACCATCCTGATCCTCGGGCGCCGAGTCGTCCTGTAGGGCCGATGTCAGTCCTTCTTCTCCGGTCTCAGATGCTTCCTCTGGTTGGATATCGGCCTGGGTCGCGGCTGAAAGTTCCTCTGCCTCGGCTGTCTGCCCGACCGATGCGAGGGGGGCGTCGTCAATGACGTAAACATTCTCGTCGTCTTCCGCAATAATAGGCGCGTCATCTTCTAGGGCGGTATCCTTGGGCGGCTCTTCCAGATCCTCTGGCATCACACCACCCAGGGCCTCGATCATCTCTCTTGCCCGGGCGTTTTCCGGATCTATTCGGAGGATTTCGTGCAAGTAGTACACCGCACCCTCTGGTTGCGATTCGCTAAATACGTCTGCCAAGAGAAACAGCTGTTCTAACGCTTCTTCGACGCGGCCTTGCTCCAGCAGTACGTCTTTGGTCCGCTCTCGCGCGTCGATGTTGTAGGGGTCAAATTCGAAAATTCGCTCCAGGTGGTCGAGGGCACGATCCGACAGGCCATATTTCACGAGCACCGTTGCTTCAGAGAGGATCTCATGGGCTCGTTTTTCAATTTCCTCTTCTGAAAGGGAGCCGACATTGGAAAGCTCTTCATACGCTTCGTCCTCTAGTGCTTCGCTATCTTCTTCCGAGCTTGCCACATGAGACGCCTCGGCATAGCTCTGGACTTCCATCTCCAGTTGAGAGTTTTCTTGGCCCTCGTGGGGTTTGGGTTCGGGCGCGGCAGACCGGCCGAGCTGTTCGAGCGCCATCTCGTTTTCCGGATCGATCGCCAAAATGGCTTCAAGGACGCGGGTCCGCTCTCCTTCGTGTTCTGGGCCTTGGAGTAGGAGAAACATCTCTTTGTAAACCGACGCTGCCTTGTCCGGTTGTTCCAACCCGGAAAAAGCATTGGCGAGCAGCTCTAGGGTGTTGAGATCCCTGGGGTTTTTTACGAAACACATCTGGAGTTTTGCCAGTGCCTGCTTGTACTGCTTGCGCTTGAGATAGATGGACGCGGTCTCTCTGGCCAGCTCGACCCGAGATGAATCGTGGTAAAGCAGCCGTTCTGCTACTTTGAGAAAATCATCGATGCGCCCCTGTTTTTTAAGTTCATCGCAGGCAATGGCAAAGTGCTCTACAGCTTCATGGGCCCGGTTTTCCCTGGACAAATGCTCAGCAATGCGCAACCGGGTGGCAATGTTGCGAGGATCGAGTTCTCCCATGCGGAGCAATACTGCGAGCAAGGGTTCTTCGCGCCCGGTCCGTTGGTAGATGTCCACGAGTTGTTCGAGTTGGATCAGCGCTTCTGAATTAAGGCCCAGTTCCAGGTAGGACTTTGCCAGATATTGGTGAATATCCACCAGCGTTGGGTCGATTTTGAGGACTTGCTTGTGAACGGCAATGGCTTTTAGATGAAATCCGCTCTTTGAGTACTGTTCTGCAACGCGGAGATAGGTGTCAGTGGCCTCTTTGCGCGCGCCCATGCGGGTATAGAGATCGCCAATCTTCAGCCAGGTGCGAATATCTGCCGGATCTGCTTTGATCAGCTTTTGGTATTCGGTAATCGCCTTTTCAAAATGGCCTTTGGCAGTATGCCGCTGCGCGATAGCGACGATTTTGTTCTTATTGATGGCCACGTCCTAATGGTCCGTTCGATACGGCTACCTTCTAGCTGGACTAAAAGGGTCCATTTTCAGAGCCGATCTGCCCTGCTAGGAGGTGCGACTCTCCATATAGAAGTTGATAATGTACGAGATAGAAACGAACAAGGTCAAGTGCTACATATTTTAAAAAAAAGACCGAACGCCAATGGTGGGTCAGCTGATGGAAACAATCCTGAGCTCGAATCCCTCTGGGGTCGATACTTCAGTGGCTATCCTCTCCCGGGATGGGGCAGCTATCATCGAGGGCGTGCGGCGCCGTGTCGGTAGGGGCAGCTTTTTTATTTCCTCGGCCTTATCGCGCTTTGTATCCACGCGCCACAACTGATCTCCCTCGTCGAGAAGCACAAACCGATTGTCTACCCAAATCGGTGGGGTAGCGCTATTTCGCTCGGCCCGAACTGCTGGAATCCGCATGACAGCTGTTTCCACATCGGCGTTGCCCCAAGATCCCTTGGACGTATACGCGACCAGGCTGCCGCCGCTTCGCGGTCTCACTGCCAGTCTTTGGCCGTCTGGCGAAACAGAGGGATAGAGGCCGGCAAAGGTCCCTTCCCGCGCTCCGCTGACATTTACAACGTGTACTTGCGGTCCGCCTGTTGAATCGAATTCAAAGTGCACAAACCTCTCGGAATCTGGAAACCAAGAGGCCAGGCCGCCATACCACTGCTCGCGGGTGAGGGTTGGCTTTGTAGACGCTGTTGCGCCAATACCAAAGAAATGGCGATATGGGTATGCGTTTTTCTGTTGGCTTTCCTTGTCGAATACGTTGCTCACACAGAATACGAACCGCTCCCCGTTGGGCGAGACCCGCGGTGATTGTTTTGGCGTGTCTTTTACAAGGTCTTTCTTTGATACCAAGGTTTTGGCCGCATTGCCGGTCATTTTGGCAATTTCTGCATCTCTTTCGAGGATCACAGACAGATCTTTGGTAAATCCAGGCGAATACCCTGGGCCAATGACGCGGATTTCACCGGTCTCGGCATTGGCGATGCGCACTTCGTCCTTGCCCACGACATAGGCGATCCAATTACTGTCCGGCGACCACGCGATATCAGCGAATCCATCTTTTGACGCATCTATGCGTTTCATAGGCGATTACTCCTCCCAAGCACCATCGACGGTGGAGAATACCAGTTTCGGCGATCTTGGCAATTACCTCTCGGTCATTTGACCGCGAGCGAGCTCAGGTAGGCTTGCGATGACGATGTGGCCCACTGTTTCGATGCTCTTTGGCGAAAGCTTGTCCACTGTATCGCGCTCTGTGTGCCAGTAGGCATTGCTCTGCCAACCCGGACCGAAATTCATGTCGATGAGCACAGCTGCGGGAATGCCGATCTGAATAAAAGGCACGTGGTCATCTGCAATGGCGCCTCGACTGCCGTTGAACAAGTCGGGAAAGCCGAGGCGCGCCGCAGTCCTGGCCAGGGTATTGAACACCCAAGGCGTGGACAGGGTCTCCTGTTGAATGCGCAGCCGGGCATCGCCAATCATATCGACCACCACGGCCGCTGCGAACCCATCCACCTCCTGATCCTGCTTCAACCTGGTGGCCATGTGCTTGGATCCATAGAGACTATCGGCGTCGGTCCATCTAACAAGGGCTTCCTCGCCGTCAAAAAACGCGATCCGCACTGGACACGGCGGTGTGTGCGCGGCAAAGTACTGCGCCAACTCCAGGAGCAGGGCCGTGGAAGAGCCCCCGTCATTGGCCCCTTTAAAATCCACACCGTCGAGGATCTTTCCGTCAAAGTGCCCACCGATAAGGACCTTTTTATTTGCCTTTCCTGGGATATCCACTGTGATATTGGCCATTTTCACCTGTTTGAGCTCTGGATGGGGCGTAAACGCGGTAAAGTCATCCCGCTGGGGATCGAGGCCAAAGCGCCTGAGCTGGCCGATGATATATTGGCGCGTTTTTTCAGCCCCGACCGTACCGGCGTGGCGCGGTCCCAGGGCAATGATATCTTCGATGATGCCAATGGCCCGAACACCATCGATAGGGCTGGCCCGTTCATTTGGACGTGCCCCTCGGTTAGCAGTGCCATGCCCGCTCCGGACCTCTGTGCTGCCCTTGCAACAACACACCCCAAGGACCGCGACGATGGCAATACCGAGACGCAAAAAAAGTCGAAGATATACCGCGCATTGCATGGCCTTATCTTACTCCAGTGCACGCCCTGTGACGAGCAAAGTTATGGCATACCCCTTTTATAATTTTTCGGAAGGATTTAAAGTTCGCCGAGAACAAAGGTTGAATGCATGCATCGCTACGAAAAAGCTCTGACGCGTCTTGTGGCCACCACGACGCACCTCAATTCAGATGATATTCGCCCGCTCATCCGGGTTCCCGAACCGGATAAGGGCGATCTCTCCATTCCGTGCTTTCCATTTGCCAAGCGCTTGAAAAAAAATCCAGCACAGATCGCCGGTGATATCGCCAATGGGATTGGCGAGGACCCCCATTTCATATCGGTTGAAGCAGCCGGCCCTTATCTCAACGCCCGCATCGATCCCAAGCACATCGTTCAGACCATTGTCCCGGAGATTCGGGCACTGGGGGATCGGTTCTGCACGTCTGATGTGGGTCAGGATCGGTATGTGGTGGTGGACTACTCGTCTCCCAACATTGCCAAGCCACTTGGTTTTCACCATTTGCGGTCCACGATGATCGGCAATGCCCTGATACACATCCATCAGGCACTGGGGTACCGGGTGTTTGGGGTCAATTTTCTGGGCGACTGGGGCAAGACCTTTGGGCTGCTTGCCGAAGCCTTTGCAAGGTTTGGGGATCGCACTGCGCTGGACCAACAGGGGATTTCCTACCTCCTCGAATTGTACATCCAGGCGAACAAAGCAGTTGAGGCTGTGTCGGGGTTTGACGATGCTGCCCGGGCCATGTTCCGGCGCCAAGAAGCGGGCGATAAGGCAGCAATAGACCTGTGGCAGCTGATTCGCGATATCAGCATCGACGAATTTCAGAAAATTTACCGGCGACTGGGCGTGGTGTTCGATGCGTTTGAAGGGGAATCCCACTACCGGGACGGCATGGCAGGGGTTATCGAAAAGATCGAGCACGCCCCTGGCACCCGCGTTGACCAGGGCGCGCTGGTCGTAGATATGCCATATGGCGAGGGTGAGGCACCGCTCATGCTGCGAAAGCAGGACGGCGCCACGCTCTATGCCACGCGGGATATCGCCGCAGCCATTGATCGATGGCAGCGGTTTGCATTTGAAAAATCCCTCTATGTGGTCGGCGTGGAGCAACGGCGCCACTTTGACCAACTAAAACGGGCCCTCAGCGCCATGGGGTGCGAGTGGTCAGACCAGATGACCCACGTGCACTTTGGCCGGGTTCACGGTATGAGCACGCGCAAGGGAACCGTGGTGTTCCTCGAAGACGTGCTCAATGAAGCCCGAGATCGGGCTAGGGAGAAAATGAAGCAAACCGCTGCAGAGCGGGATATCGATCTGGATGCCATCTCAGAGCAGGTGGGTATTGGTGGCGTGGTGTTCGGTGATCTCAAGAACCTGCGCACCTCGGATTACACCTTTGATTGGGAAGAGATGCTAAACCCCAAGGGATTCACCGGTACTTGCGTCCAGTACGCCCATGCGCGGTGCTGCTCTGTGCTTCGAAAGGCCGGTGGTATCAGTGAAACCAACACACCTGATCTCGCACTACTCACCCACCCAGAGGAAATCGGATTGGTAAAAACCCTGGCCCGACTACCCGGTGCTGTAGCATCGGCAGCCCGGGAGCTGGAGCCGTCCCGGGTGGCTAGAGCGGTTTACGATATCGCCCATGCCTGGAACCGGTACCAGCAAGCTGGCAATGCGGATAGATCTCTGAGAATCTTGAGCAATGACCCGGCTGAGAAGACCGCCCGATGCGCACTAGTAGACGCCACACGGATTGGCCTCAAAAAAGGCATGGCCCTCCTCGGTGTCCCCCAGCCTGAGGCAATGTGAGGTCAAGACACGGGCCATGAACTGGCGCAGACCCATACTCGGGGCAATAGCCACCCTGTCCGGTAGCCGCATCATTAACAACCTCCATAAGATTAAAGCATTAGACACTGGATCCCCTGCTGATCTCCGCCGATTCCAAGAAGAAAAACTCGCCCAACTGGTCACCCATGCGTGGCAACACGTCCCCTATTATCGAGAGGTTTTAGAGGGCGCTGGGGTCATTAAAAATGGTCACGCCCGGTTGAACAATTTTAACCGGGTTCCCATTTTGACAAAGGATATTGTTAAAAAGGCCTTTGATAACCTGACCAGCCTGGACTGTAAAAAGAGACAGTGGTTTTACAACACATCCGGTGGATCCACTGGCGAGCCGGTCCGATTCATCCAGGACAAAGCATACGCTGATTGGAATTACGCGAATAAGATTTATTACAAAACATACGCGCATCAGGTGATCGGCGATAAGGAGCTCAGGCTGTGGGGATCGGAACGGGATCTGATGGTCGGCCAGGAGCACATCAAAACCAGGCTCGTGAACTACCTCTACAATCGCAAGGAGCTCAATACGTTTAAGATGACGCTGGCCGATCTCAGCAGATATGTCCAAATCTGGAATGCCTACCAACCCAGGTGGGTGGAATCCTATGTAGATGGCATGGTTGAATTTGCCACATATGTGGAAAAAAGAGGGATCCCGATGCACGCGCCGGCAGGTATCCTCACCTCCACCGGCACCCTATTTCCAGAGATGAGAGACAAGATCAAAAGCGTATTTGGATGCGGGGTTTACAATCGATATGGGTCGAGGGAAGTTGGAGATATGGCGTGTTCCTGTGACAGAGAAGCAGGCATGCACCTCAGCCCCTGGCACCATTATCTTGAGATTCTCGACACCGCGTTACGCCCCGTGGGTCCAGGTGAGATGGGCAAGGTCTATGTAACGGCCCTCAACAACTATTCAATGCCGATAATAAGATATGACATCGGGGATTTTGCCCGCAGCGCCAAGTCCGGAGAAGAAACCTGCGAATGTGGCAGGGCCGCACCTGTGATCGATGCGGTAGAGGGTCGGGAAATGAGTATTTTCAGGACCAGGGACGGCCGCGTCGTTCCTGGGCAGTACTTCATTCACTTCCTCGGCGTGGTGCTCAACAAGGGCCATATCAAGAAGTTCCAGTTGGTTCAGAAAGACTACGAAGAAGTTAATGTAAAAGTTGTCGTCAGCAACCGGCAGGCCTTTGAACAATCAAAGGGGCAGATCGTCGAGATAACGAAAAAAGTCATGGGCACGGCCTGCAAGGTATACTTCGAGGAAACAACCGACATCCCTCCCCTTGCTAGCGGAAAGTACATCTACACGGTTTGTGAACTCCCGGAAATGACTGGTGTTAGGGCTGGCTCCCGAGGAAATACATCAGTCCGAGGACCGCGGCGATGATGATAATGGTCCCAACAATGATCAATCCGATGTCGCTCTTGTCTGTTTTTTCCCTATGGTTCGAATGCTGAGCCGGATTTGAATAAACAGCAGCAAGTGGGCGGGGCGGTGTACCGACCTCTTGGGCCAAGGGGTCTGCTGGTCCTATAGGTGGCAATGCAGCCCCGTCTGGGGAAGGCGGATTGGGATCGGCACCCTCGTTGTCAGCTCTGTGCGCTGGGGATGGGCTTTGCGATATCTTTGAAAAAGCCGAGTGCTCCATCGTGAAGGGGAATGATGATGTGTCCTCTTCAGGGGCTTCGAAGATAGCACTCAAGGATCTCTCGATTGGGTGCTCCAGGGCAATGACGGTCTGTCCCAACCGAACAGGCGTACCTGGTTCGAGTGTTTTTTCCATCACTTGTTCGTCGTCTACGAAGACACCGCCTCTGCTGCCGAGATCGCACACGGTTACTGCACCGTCTTCAATGATGATTTCAATATGTTGTTTTGATACATCCCTGTCTGACAACTGTATGTCCGAGGTTGGATCTCGACCGATGCGAAACCGACTCGGCAGGCTTCGAAGATCATATCGCAGGCCCTTGTCCGGGCCGTGCACCACAGTGAGCAGTGGGGCCCGGTCCTCTTGGCCGGATCGCGCCAGGATGGCCGAAAGGATATCTCTGGCTTGGCGAATGGACGCATCCCTCGGCTCTGGACCGCCAGAGAGTGCACCTATGGTAAACTTAAGATCAAACCGCCCGACACTGATGATATCTCCGTCTATCAATTTGCGGGGCCGGTGCGCAACCAACTTGACGCCGTTGGCATAGGTGCCATTGAGGCTATCCAGGTCGATGATGGCGTAGTCACTACCGCGGAGTCTGATTTCAGCGTGTCGGGTCGAGATCGACAGATCTGGCAGACAAATATCCGATGAGCGGGCCCTGCCGATAACGATTTTATCCTGTAGAAAACTTCGCGTGAACTGAGCGCTCGGGTGACGCTGCTCTGCGATTGTTAGACAGACCGCCATGATGAAAGGAAACTATCTGTTTTCGAGGTGTAAATCCAGTCATCCATCGATGTGCATACCTGAGGGCTCGGTCCTCTAAGATCGTTCCATAAAATGTTTAGATAGGCGCAAGTTGCTCTAATGTTTTTTTACGTCATATTAATAATGAAACCGAACGAGGGGGACCGTTAATTAAGATGGGTTCTGGTCCGGACAGTTTCGTGGATACCGATATGACGGATGCCGACGTCCATCCAACACCGCTGTCAATCGCGCCAGGTGCAACCCAGACCGGTGTTGCCAATGAGCTTCCCGAGATTGTTTTCGAGGTGGATGGTGACGGCCGGTTGACGTTTTTAAATCGACAGGGCTTGGAAATCCTCGGATACGACCCCCATGACATCTCCGGTGGGCTTACCTTTCTCGATTTAATTGCCCATGAGGATCGGGCCATGGCTGAGATCGCCTTTGCAAAATCAGCGAGTAGAGATCAATTGCTTGCGGGCGAATTTCAAATCCGACGGAAAGACAACACTGGGTATCCCGGCCTGGTGCGGATCAGACCCATCCAAGACAGAAGGGGTGAGCTTACGATTTGCGGTATTATTTTCGACATTTCAGCCCTCAAACGCACGGAGAACTACCTCAAGCGAAGCCGGGAGCGCTTCTTGAACTTAGCAGAACAACTCCCAGAGAGCGTCTTTGAAATTGACGAAATGGGCGTGCTCTCCTTTTTCAATCAGCAGGCGATTGTAAATTTCGGCTATACGTTCGAGGAGCTGATGGCGGGCTTTTTTGCTGTCCAGCTGTTTCCCGAAGCAGACCGGGCAGGCATTCAAGAAACCCTAAAGGCATTGACCACAGAGGCGAGCGGGGTTCGCAAAGAGATCACCGCACTGCGAAAAGACGGGAGTACGTTCCCGGTGAGGGCACATTTTTCCACCATCGTCCAAGACGAGATACCCATCGGCGTGCGCGTCATGTGCGTCGACATTTCCGAATTCAGGGGGTAGGCCCCCTAAGCGAATAACCTGAGCTGTTTTGCCGCCTTTGGCGCTCGCTTATCTGCGCCTCCATTTCGTTTCTTTTGAGTGACAGGCCCGAATACGGTCATACCCCCACGGTCTGGACTGTTTTGCCATTCGTCATCGATGATGCGTTCGAGGGTAGGACCGGTTGCCAGTCGCTCCAATGCCCGGGCCTGTCTATCCAGCCTCTGAAACGCTGCCATTTTTTCATAATCCCCGATTCTAGCGCGATCTAGGGAGTGGCGAAGCGCGTGAATCGTGTTGTCGTATACGTTGAGCGGTACTGGGTGGGGATGGCCGTCTTTTCCGCCATGGGCAAAGGCAAATCGCGCTGGATCGTCGAACCGCGACGGCGCGCCGCACACAACTTCTGCAACAAGGGCCAAAGCCTGCATTGTGCGCGGCCCCAGCCCCTTTGTCAGCAGGAGATCTTCAAAGTCAGACACACCGCCTTTGTTGGCCAGGCAGAGGACGCCGAGCAGTCTCTTTAGAAAAACATCTGTGGGCCGAACGTCGTGATGGCGGGGCATGGTCAGACAGCGCTTGCTGGCAATGCTGCAAAAGAGGCCGAGGATCCGATCTGGATTTTCGTCGGTCAGCGAGAGTGTGGCCTGGCGAGCGAGGGCTGCCCGTTTGTCGGTCAGGTTTACGATTTTCCCCATGTTGGGGCCGACCATGCCAGTATGAGGTGCTTCGACAAACGAGGTGATCCCATCGGATTTCCAATGGTACCGCCGGGCATCCCGTGCAGCGCCATGCATCCCCTGCTGCACGACGACCCACTGGCCCTCGTCGGTCACGACAAACGTATGCAAATAAAGGGCATATCCGTCCTGTACAGCGGTATTGTCCACCTTTGCCACCAGCTTGGAAGCGCGTACCAGTGCATCGCCGTCCAGGCCGGTCCGTTCGGCTACCTGCAGGAGCTCCAAAGGTGTATTGCGGGAATGGCGCCCACGACCGCCACAAACCGCAAGCCCCAGCTCCTTGGCTTGTGGTGCCAACCCCCGCTTGAGCGCGCCCATGACTGAAGTCGTGATACCAGAAGAGTGCCAGTCCATGCCGAGAACAGCGCCAAACGCCTGAAACCAGAATGGATCTGACAGTCGGCTCAGGAATCCAGTCACCCCCTCCGAGATGACAATCGCTTCTACAATCGCAGTGCCGAGTGCTGTCATCCGGTTGGCTAGCCAAGGTGGGACACGGCCATAGTGGAGGGGCAAAGATGCTGTTCCGGAGCGATTTATCACAACAAATGTTCAGTATATCTGCTAAACTGTTTTAGATCAAAAAAACCGCCTGCCACGGGGATGGGTTTTCGCGAGAAAACGCTTTCTCGGGATGGGAACGCTAGATCTTTGGCAATTCTCAGGTAATATTGATATGTCAGCGTGAGCAAAGGAGGGCAAAATGGCCAAAACGGTCTTTGGAATGCCCGGCGTCGGCAAGGCACCTGAGGGCAGTGGCGATGCAGTGGCGCCCGAGGGCACACCCGGAGCGACATCGACCACCGGGCTGCCCCAAAAATCGGGCAAGGAACCTGCCAAACGAGATACAAGACCAATGAAGAAACCCGAGTTTCCATCTGATAAGCCGCCCTCTGCGGCCCAACAGCAGGATCCTGAAAAACCGAAGATGGCGGTGCCAGTAGCAAAACCTGCGGCACAGCCTGGCGCACCCGCAAACCCTGATGCTGGCAAAACAGTATTTGGCATGCCAGCGATGAAGCTGCCGGTACCGCCTGAAAAAACCACAGCGGCAAAAGAGACCCCAAACGTGGTAGCTACCCCGTCTACGCCGCCTGCTCCAGCTAGCGATGCGGATCCGGCTTATAACGCAACGGTGCTCGGTATACCTGCGGTCGACCCGTCGGCCGTACCGACTGAATCAGCTGATGCGCCTGTTGCTGCTGTGGCAAAGACAATCGAAACCGCTCAGGTCTTAAGTCCTTCAGCACATGCACCCAGCGGCGAGACAGCACCGGATGCCGAGCCCGTGCAGGCCATGGATTCGGGATTTGACCACGACTATCCCCGCAAGAAAACACCGACCTGGATATTGATCGTTGCGGTCGCTGGCATGTTGCTTATCGCCACCATTATCGCTCTACTTAGAACGACCTGAGTCGAGATGCAAAAGACCAGGACACGTTCTCCGCTACTCGGTTACAACACGAACGTTCGACATGCCGGCCGCTTGTTCCACATTCAGACCGAGGATTCCGGTGTCGGCCGCCCCCACATCATTACGCACCTCTTCGTCAAGGGAACCATCCTGGCGACAAAGAAAACCTCTTACAACCACCTGCTCGAGGAAGAGGATCTAGAAACAGGCGTTAGAAACCTAATGAAAGACCAGCATCGCGCCATGTTCATCGAGCTGAGAGACGGCGTACACGATGCGACTGCAACCCAGAGATTGGGTTCATCCGAAGAAGGAACATCGGTACAGACCCCCCCCCCAGTACCCCCGAAGATACCGTCAAAGGCAGCACCAAAGACAGCGCCAAAGACGCCGCCGAAGACAGCGCCGAAAACGCCATCAAAGGCACCGCCGAAGACAGCGCCGAAGACGCCATCGAAGACGCCGCCCAAAAGGCCTGTCAGGCCGACACGATCCCCGGCGCGACCTTCAGCGGCTGCTAAGGAACGGGTTCGCGTTGTACAACCCACTGCCCCAAAAGACCCCCCAAAAGATCCTGAGACGCTGCACGTCGATTACGCAGGGCGTTCGATTTTTGACACGCCAAAAGAAAATGGAGATTCCGTGGAGGAGCGTATCACGGACAAATCCCTCGACGAAGTGATCCTGTCCTACCTTACCGAAGAGGGAGATGAGTAGCGCCCATCTCACATCTATAACGGCTTGCGTTTGAATGATCGAGAGGCTTGACACGCCTATTGACTTGGTTATGACTACCGGGGATATCCAGACTGGGGCATCGCCCCTAGGTGGAGGAGATATTTGGAAAAAAGACGCGTTCAACAACTGTCCGGGAACCCTATCTCAGAAAATGGCCTGAGGGACGCGTCCCATCGATATATTCTGATTCTCGGAAATCTTCAGTCTGGAAAGACCTCCATCTTCCGCCATCTCAGCGGCCATCGATCCCTAGACATAGACATTCCCAAGACGTCTGTTTCCCTGAGCCGAAAAGCACTTACTGGCCGCGATGCGTTGACCACTTTTCTTATCGACACGCCCGGCACAGCCACACTTTTTCCCCAGGGTGAGGAAGAGTGGATGGCGCGCGATGTGCTTTTCTTCTTAAAGCCAGATTCCCTGCTCGTGGTTGCCGATGCCACAAACCTACGCCGCTCACTCGCACTCTTGGCCCATGCGGCAGAGTTTCAGATTCCCACGGTGCTGGCAGTCAATATGGAAGATGAAGCCTGGCGCAGGGGCATCTCCATTGACTTCGGGCTTCTCGAGAGCCAACTCGGCATCGATGTGGTTCCGACAGTCGCTCCCCAGAAGCTGGGTATGCGCAAGCTCCTCGAAAAGCTAAAATCTCCTCGAATTCCCAGGCGCCTTGTTGCGATGCCCCCCAACTTGGCATCGGTGTTGGAGGATCTGTCCGCTGCCCTGCAAGGCCTTCCACTCGATACAAGGGGAGTCGGCTTGTCTCTCATGACACGGGATCCAAACGCCGCAAGGCTGATAACCGAAGCCTTGGGCGAGCCGGTACTCACCCGCGCAGAGGCCCTTGTTACAGAAGCGGTAAATACTGTCGATATACCACCTGAGGTTCATATCACCGACGCGCTTTACTCAGTGGCCGGCCGCCTTGCTGATCAAGTCATTTCCCAGCGGCAGGTTCGGGGTCGCGTAATGGATGAGATCGGACGCCTGTCCCATCATCCGATCTGGGGTCTCCTCATCGCCGGCGTGGTCGTATGGGGGATGTATTTTTTCGTCGGCGAGCTCGGCGCGACCCTGGTGGTGGACTGGATTAACAGTGCGATTTTTGAAAAGTGGGTGATGCCGACCATAGAGCAATGGACGCGCGCGCTACCAGTTCCACTCCTTCGGGATGCCCTGATAGATCCGGACTTCGGCATTGTTTCCACGGGTCTGTTTTTGGCAATTGGCCTGGTCATGCCGGTGCTGTTTTTTTTCTACTTTGCGTTCAATATACTCGTTGCGTCTGGGTATTTGGCGCGTCTGTCGATTCTGCTCGATCGCGTGTTCCGGCTGATCGGGCTCAATGGACGGGGCATTCTGCCCCTGGCCATGGGGTTTTCTTGTGTGACCATGGCACTTATCACGACACGCATGCTCGAAACCAAAAAGGAACGGCGCATTGCGTCCTTTTTACTGCTCTTGGGCACGCCGTGTGCCCCACTGTTAGCGGCGATGCTGGTTGTACTCGGACCCATGCCAGCGACCGCGGCAATCACCGTGTTTGGCGTTATCGCGACCCAGACCCTTGTCGCTGGTGCCCTTGCCAATCGGATCTTTCCAGACCGCATCTCAGATTTCATCATGGAAATACCCCCGATGCGGGTGCCCAGGATCCGTCGCATCGTGCGCCAAACCTGGGTGCAGACCATCGGTTTTATGAAGGAGGCACTGCCCCTGTTTCTGCTCGCGTCGACTGTGATGTTTGCCATCGACAGGATGGGGGGGCTCGATCTCCTGGAACGGGCGAGCCGTCCCCTGGTGCACGGGCTGCTCGGTCTGCCAGATGCGTCCGTACAGGTTTTCATCAAAACGATCATTCGGCGGGAGACCGGTGCGGCCGAGCTCAACCTGGTGCGCGCCCAATTTGATAATCTGCAGCTCGTGGTCACGTTGCTCGTCATGACCTTCCTGACCCCGTGCGCCAATGCCATTATTGTGTTGATAAAAGAGCGGGGGTTGAAAGAATCGGTTATCCTGATAGGAACTGTTTCGGCATATGCTATCGCCGTTGGTGCTGCGTTGAACGGTGTGTGCCGGTTGTTGGGTATATCGTTCTCTTGAGGAACCGACGATCATGAATATGAACGATCACCGGGAAAATGTCTTAGAAGCGGTCCTCATGGTCAGTGAGATCGGAGAAGCCACCATTGCCGAGATCAAAGCCGCCCAGTCCGAGGACGTTCAAATCGAGGTAACCGAAGAGGATATAGCTTTCCTGGTCTCACAGGGATTCCTGGTCCGCGAAGCAGACAAGATTGCGCTCACTGAAAAAGGGAACGACATCGCACGCCAGACCCTAAGGCGACACCGACTTGCAGAGATGCTGCTGTTCTCGCTGCTGGGCGTGGATCGTACCCTGGCCTCGGAGATTGGCTGTAGAATAGAGCACGGTATTCGAGAAGAGATGCTCGATGGCGTGTGCACGCTGCTCGGACACCCGTCCAACTGTCCCCACGGACGCCCTATCCCGCCGGGTCGATGCTGTGCAGCGCGGCAGACAGTTGTGGAGAGCCAGATCATACCCCTGTCGACACTGAGACCTGGAGAACGGGCGCGCATCGTCTACATTCAGCCCCGCAGCCACGCCCGTCTTCACCGGTTGACCTCGTTGGGATTGAACCCGGGTGTCGAGGTTCGGCTACATCGGAGAAAACCCGCGTTTTGTCTTCAATTTGAAGGCACTGAGCTGGCCATAGACCCGGGTGTGGCCGCTGACATTCAGGTCTGTCGCATCCCAGTATCATAGGTTCTGTCAGGCGAATTTTGTCGGGTCGAGATAGCAATTTTTCCTTGATTTTCCTGGAAAAGCATCCTGTGGTGTGAGACGATACGGTCCTTTTCTGACAAAAAAATGGAGGTTGGGATGTGGATCGGTCAATACCAACGAAACGTATCATTTGTTTTTCTCGGTATTGTTTGGTTTTCACTCATTTTGGCAATGGGCGCTGCAGCGCAAGATACCCATACTGTTGTCATTTCGTCGCGGGAAATCCAAATGTCAGGGGTGTCCACAATTGACGAACTACTGAGACGAATGCCTGTTGTGACCCTGCAGGGGCTGAGT
This sequence comes from Myxococcota bacterium, assembly GCA_030065855.1. GTDB lineage: Bacteria > Myxococcota_A > Polyangia > JAAYKL01 > JAAYKL01 > JASJCT01. Next base: position 40,272 of record JASJCT010000001.1, on the reverse strand, counting down.
AAGCAAAACAATGCCGACGGCCATGGATTGGCGCGCATTGATTTGCGCAACCTCGGCAGCCGCAGGACCCTGGTGCTCGTCAACGGCAAGCGCATCATCAGCGCTTTTGGAGAAGGCGTCGACTTAAACAATATCCCGATCCACATGATAGACCGGGTTGAAATCCTGCTCCATGGGGCGTCTGCCACCTATGGTTCAGATGCGATGGGAGGGGTTGTCAACATCATCTACAAGGAACGGTTTGAAGGGTTCCGCGCAGATGTATCGGGCGGTATCACCACCCTCGGGGACGGGGAGAACCTCACGGTCTCTGGGACCATGGGTGAGAGCGGGGAGCGGGGAGACATGGTGCTTAACCTGACCTATCACCGACGCAACGAAATCTGGCAAAAAGACCGGAAGTGGGCCCAGCCGGTTGTTCAAGATCAGCGGTATGACATAGATGAATGGGGCAACCCGACCGGAGAAATCAGCACTCTCTACAACAGCATTTTTACCCCGGGCGGTATCGCCTACAGCAGCTTGGGGGCTCATTATTTTCATCCGGACGGAACGTTTGAACCCTATGAAGGATGGGTTGAATGGTCCAATCCCAACGGCTTGCGATACAACTACGGCCGGGATCAATTTCTGGTTGGGAAGATGGAACGCTTCATTGTCACCGCGCTCGGCACCTATGACATTCTCGAGTGCGTGACAGCCTATGCACAAGGGGATTTTACCCACCGGCAGAGCCTCAACCAGCTGGCAGCCCAACCAGTGGGCATGGGCTCTGATATATTTCCCGGCCCCCTGGCTATCCCGGTAACCAATCCCTATATGCCCGATGCCTATGCTGCCGCCCTATCCCCGACTCAAGGCACGGTGTGGATGTACAAGCGCATGGCAAGTATCGGCCCGCGGCAGTATGAAAACGCCAATGAGACCTTTCGCGCGATCGCCGGCTTGCGCGGTGAGTTGGGCCCGCGGCTCGCGTGGGATGCCCATATCAACTACAGCAAGATGCGCAATACTGGTACCAAACACAACTCGGTAAACCTGAGAAACCTGGTTACTGCCCTTGATCCAGATCTCTGCGCGGCCAATCCCATGTGCCCGGGCATCGCCAATGTGTTCGGCGCCAACCAACTGCAAGACGACGTGGCTGCCTTTATTCGGTTCAGGGCCCAAGAACAGGCCATGTGGGATATGGTGCATACAGGTGTTTTTCTGGAAGGCGATATCATCTCCTTGCCCGGCGGATACCTTACAAGTAGGGTCGGTGCTGATGTGCGATGGCAACGGGGATATTCCCTGCCAGATGCCCTGGTTCTCAGTGGGGATGCGGCGTCGCGCCCTGAGCCATACAGCGGTGGAGACTACAACCTCCAAGAAGTATTTGCGTCATTTTCAATCCCTCTCCTAAAGGATCTGCCGGCCGCAGATGCATTGACAATCGACCTGGCCGGGCGTCTTTCCAACTACAGTACCTTTGGCAGTGAGCTGACCTATGGCGCGCACGTGGCTTGGAACCCCCTGCCACACCTACTGCTCCGAGGTGGATATGCCACAGGGTTTCGCGCGCCCAATATCAATGAGCTCTATGGCGGCGCCACCTACGGCTATCGAATCGTGATCGATCCCTGCAATTACTGGGAAACATCGTCAAACCAGACCGTACAGGCCAACTGCGCAGCCCAAGGCGTGCCCCAGGGATGGGTCCAAGGGCCGTCCACGATTCGCACCCAAGGCGGGGGCAATCCAGATCTCGGGGCTGAAACATCGAGCCAGCTCAGCCTGGGAACGGTCTTCACCCCCACATTTATCCCCAAACCCGCGGGCGAAATCTCGATAACGCTCGATTTCTACAGTATCAGCGTGGATAAAGCCCTTAACACGCTAGATACACAGGTCATTGTCGATCGGTGCTACAACAGTCCGAATATGTCCCATAGCTACTGTCGCTTTGTGGGCAACCGCGCTGCCTCCCACGATATTATGGGCATTGTGGCCGGATTGCAGAATGTTGCGGAAATTCAGACCAAAGGGATTGATTTTTCAGTTAAACACGGCCTCCCAGTGACCCCCCAACTCAGAATAGATGTCGCCATCTACGGCAATATTTTGCTCCAAATGGAACAAGAAATCACCGGCAAAACAGAAGATCGCCTCGGCACCGTTGATTTGTGGGCGCCTTATCGAGGTGCAATGCCCAAGTTTCGAGCCCTTGCCGAGCTGAAACTCGGCGGATCCATGTGGCAGGTGTCCAACCGGCTCCGCTTGATTGGTCCTGTCGAGTATTTTGATTGGCAAGGAGGAGATGAGGGTCAAAGCGATGATCTGCCGAGCCACGACTACAAGGGCATGGCTTATTGGGATATGTCAGCCATATTCTTTTGGAGGGGCTTTGATGTCATCATCGGCATGGACAATATCGTGGCACCCGAACCGCCGTTTATACCTGGTGGAGATACAAATTCTAGTGCCCACACCTATGATTTTGTAGGCCGCTACATCCACGCCAAGGTCGGATACAAATTCTAATATTATTTTTCCTTGGAGATTCCAAAAATACATGTAAAATGGAATTATGTATTCCAGAATGCTAAGTTCCCCTAAGCAGAGCTTTTTCCTCTTTGGTCCCCGGGGTACTGGAAAAACCACATGGGTTCGCCACCAGCTCAAGGATGCCATCTATATCGACCTCCTGGACGCATCCCATTTTACTGCCTTGTCAGCGTACCCCAATCGGCTGGAGGACCTGGTCCCAGCCAATTATGAAGGCCATGTTGTGATCGATGAGATCCAGCGCATTCCGCAGCTGCTTAACGAAGTCCATAGATTGATAGCGTCCCGGCGGCTTTATTTCTGTCTGACCGGATCGAGCGTGCGGAGTCTGAGGAAAAAGGGTACGAACCTGCTGGCTGGGAGAGCATTGACCCGGCATATGTTTCCACTCACCGCAGCAGAGCTGGGCCAAGACTTCGAACTGTCAAAAGCCCATGTGAGCGGTCTTTTACCCATGGCTGTTGTCGGAGATAATGCAGGCGATTTTCTCAAGAGCTACGTGCAGACCTACTTGAGAGAAGAGGTGCTCCAAGAGGGGCTGACGCGCAATATTGGGGCGTTTACAAGGTTCCTAGAGGCCGCGTCTTTTTCACAAGGACAGGTTCTCAACATTTCACAAGTAGCCCGAGACTGCGGTGTAGAACGCAAAGTCGTGGAAAATTACTTTGGTATCCTCGATGATCTGCTCATTGGACACCGCCTGCCAGCTTTCCAAAAGAAAGCGCGCCGTAGACTTGTTAGCCATCCGAAATTTTATTTCTTCGACGCCGGCATTTTTCGAGCCATTCGTCCAAAAGGGCCGCTCGATCGTCCAGAGGAGATCGACGGTGCTGCGCTCGAAACCCTCGTTTATCAAGAGCTGCGCGCTGCCGTGTCCTACTTCGACACCGGGCACGATCTCTATTTTTGGCGCACGGCCGCACAAGAAGAGGTGGATTTCGTTCTTTACGGCCCGCGGGGCATTCTAGCCATCGAGATCAAACGAACCAATGTGCTTCGCAGGCGAGATTTTCGAGGTCTTGCGGCGTTTAAAAAAGACTACCCCATGGCGCGGGCAATCATGCTCTATGGCGGGAACAGGGTGATGAGCCAAGATAGGACCATTGAGGTGATTCCCCTTATTTCTTTTTTGTCTGAGCTGCCCCAATATTTGGCATAACCCAACCGTCACCAACCGCCCTATCCAATCCTTGCGGGTCCTATAAATGTTTGATATTTTTGCACCTCGACTTTTTTTAAGGCGATATGTACGCAGCCATGTGCTCAAAAATAGATTGAAATGACAACTACATCAGAAATTCGCAGCATCTTTCTCGACTATTTCAAATCACAAAATCATCAGGTATTGCCGTGCGGCCCCCTGGTTCCGGCAAACGACCCCACCCTGATGTTCGCCAATGCTGGGATGGTCCAGTTTAAGGATGTCTTTATCGGCAAGCGCCCGCGGCCAGGTCCCCGGGTTGCTACGGTTCAGAAGTGCATTCGCATCAGCGGCAAGCACAATGATTTAGAGAACGTGGGCCCCAGCCCGCGCCACCACACCTTCTTTGAGATGCTCGGGAATTTCTCCTTTGGCGACTATTTTAAGGAAGATGCCTGCCGATTTGGATGGGCCCTCCTGACCGAAGGGTATGGCTTTGACCCGGACCGCTTGTGGGTGACTGTTTTTGCCGGGGATGATGCAGCCCCTGCGGACGAGGAAACCGAGCGCATCTGGCGAGAAAAAGTCGGCGTGCCAGCCGAACGCATTCAGCGCCTCGGCGCTGCGGACAACTTCTGGGCCATGGGCGAGACCGGCCCCTGCGGTCCCTGTTCGGAGATTCATTTTGACCGGGGTCCGGACTTTGGGCCGGATCGGATCGAAAACGACGCGCGGTTTTTCGAGCTCTGGAATCTGGTCTTCATGCAGTATCAAGTCGAAGCCGCTGGCGAAAATCTGAAACCCCTGCCCAGCCCGTGCATCGATACGGGCGCTGGATTGGAGCGCATCGCCTCGATCCTCCAAGGGGTTCAATCCAATTACGACATCGATATTTTTAAACCCATCATTGCCTCAGCAGCTGGCATTGCCAAGAGAAACTACGGGGACAGTGACGCTGACGACACATCCCTCCGGGTCATCGCAGATCACGCACGAATGACCGCCTTTCTCATTGCCGAAGGGATTTTTCCGGATAAAACTGGTCGGGAGTACGTGCTGCGTCGAGTCATGCGCCGGGCCATCCGTCACGGTCACCGACTCGGTATCGAGGACCTCTTTATGCATCGCGTGGCTGGGCAGGTCATCGACACCATGCACGCAGCATACCCTGAGCTGGCAGAGCACGCATCCCTTATCGATCGCATCTGTCAACAGGAAGAGGGGCGGTTTCGCGAAACCCTGGACCGGGGATTGACCCTGCTCAAGGAAAATACCAACTGGCTGGTCCAGCCAGATGGAAAACGGGTGCTGCCAGGAGATGTGGCGTTTGATCTGACAGCCACTTATGGATTTCCAAAGGATTTGATTGCAGTGATCGGCCGGGAAGAGGGGTCTTTTACCGTGGACGAAGCCGGCTACCAGGCTGCTGAGGACCGGCACAAAGCTGTGAGCGGCAGTGGCAAAATCGGAGAGGCCGCCCTGGCACCCATCTATGCGGATCTGAAAAATTCCCTGGGAGAAACCGCGTTTACCGGCTATCGAGCGATCACTGGCACTTCCCAAGTACTGGCCATCATTCAAAACAGCAGCACTGCAGAGCAGGCCCACGAAGGCGACCACATCGAAGTCATATTGGGAGAGACACCGTTCTATGGCGAGTCTGGGGGTCAAGTTGGGGATATAGGTACCATCTCATCGCCCCAAGGCACCATGGCCGTCACCGATACCCAGGTGCCAATACCAGGCCTTTACGTTCACAAAGGCACGGTTTTGTCCGGCCGCATCCGGGTTACTGACGAGATAACCGCAGCGGTGGACGAGCAGCGGCGCGGTGCCATCCGCAAACACCACACAGCCACCCATTTGTTGCACCTGGCCCTGCGCCAAGTGCTCGGCGCCCATGCCACGCAAAAGGGATCCCGGGTGGATCCAGATGGCCTGCGATTTGATTTTTCCCACTTTGAACCCCTTTCCCAGGCTGAAAAATTGGACATTGAGGCGCGGGTTATTAGAAAAATTAGCGAAGCCCACCCGGTTATCACCGACGTGATGCCCTATGCCGAAGCCAAGAAGCAGGGTGCAATGGCCCTGTTCGGGGAACATTACGGGGATCAGGTTCGCATGGTATCAGTATCCGATGAGAGCAAAGAACTGTGTGGCGGCACCCATGTGGCGTCCAGCAGCGACATTGGCCTTTTCTTCATTACCGACGAGATGGGCATTGCCGCTGGTGTGCGACGTATCGAAGCCGTTGCCGGAGACGCGGCCCTCAAATGGATACGAACCGTGCGGGAACGACTGGAACGCACAGCAGCCCTTCTCAAGGTAGCCCCGCTGCAGCTGGAAGATCGGATAAAGGGACTGCTAACCCGGGAGCGCACCCTCTTAAAAGAAGTCGACACGTTAAAGCGCAAACTCGCGAGTGAGGGTGCAAACACCGACGATGCGGTCCAAGAGATCGCTGGCGTGAAGGTCATGGGGGTTCGGATTGATATCGGCGAACCTGCAACTCTCAGGGAAACAGCTGATAGATTTCGGCACAAACTGGGTTCTGGGGTTGTCTGCCTCGGTGGTGAAAACAACGGCAAGGCAGCCCTGGTGGTCGCTGTGACCGATGATCTCACCAAACAGCTGCGGGCCGGGGACCTGATTCGTGAGGTGACCCGTGTGGTGGGTGGAAAGGGCGGCGGCCGTCCGGATTTTGCCCAAGGGGGCGGTCCGGATCCAGCAAAGCTCGACCAAGCAATCGCCGAGATCTACACTGCGGTAGATCAGAGGATGAAAGTATCAGAGTGATGAACGACAGCGCGCATCAACAGTCCCTAGAAAAAATCGCTGCCATTCGGGCGCGGTTCAATTTTCAGACCGAACAGATTTTTATTGAGAAGTACGCGCCCAACATTACCAAGACCGGTATTTTTATCAAGACGCCAAAGCCACGGCCAGTGGGAACGCGGGTACGGTTCGAATTTCACTTGGCTGATGGCACGCCAGTGCTCAGGGGCGTGGGTGAGGTGGCCTGGCAAAGCGATAGACAGCAGAACCGGCCCCCTGGCATGGGTGTGAAATTTCTGAAATTGGACAAAAAGAGCAAGGCGGTTGTCGACCGGGTCATTCAGTACAAAGCGGGGTCAACCGCAGCAGGGGACGCAATGAATACATCCAGCGCCCCGCCTGAAAACCCCATCGATGCAGCAGATGCCCCATTGCCGCCTGCGCCATCACCTGACGACCCATCGGAGCGGGTGGAAATTGAAGCAACGGCAAGCCCTCCTCGAAAAGACCCCACCCTGCGCCGCAAGCGGGCCGTGCAGCGGGCCAAAGACCGGGAACTCTACTTGGAAGAGATAGATGCCATATTGGCTAAGTTCAACAAACCCGGAGATGCGGCCCAACCCCCCTCCCCACGTGAATTGGACCGGGATACGGTCGACGCTCCCTCACAGCCACCTCGACCTGAAGCACCGCTGAGGGATACCCCTTCGGATTCGCTTTTCTTATCGCCCCTTGATGCGGACGCAGATAAAGAACTGATGTCCGAGGCAGCGTCACCCGAAGATTTGGACCCATCCGAATCAGGGATACCTGGGGCCACTTCTGAAGAGGGTACGTTTATTGAAGATGCGCTCAGGCAGAGCCTAACCGAAGATGCAGGCCTCGCCCCTCCCAAAGACACATCCCCCCCCGAACCAATGGCGGATGATGAGAGAGGGGGAATGCACGTCACGCCTGCGAAGGCAGGCGTCCAGAACCAGACGCAATTGCTAGGTGAGATGGATTCCCGCCTACGCGGGAATGACAACGTTGAGACTGTCGCAGCACCCTCAATGGGCGATGGGGATACCAGATCTGAGCAAAGCCAACCAGACATTGCTCAAGACCAGGCTGCAGCGGCCTCGGATGCAGCTGTAGATTCGTCAGAGGGGATGGACAGGATCAGTCGTCTCCTGGCCGAGGAGGTTGAAGAGCTGGATCTGGACGATCTATTGGAGGTCGAGCCAAGCCCCTTTGAACAACTCAGCGAACCCCCTCAAGCGCACTCCCTAACTCCCCCCGGTCAGAGCGCGGCGTTTTCGATTGGACGGGGCGATCAGGAAACAGCTGTTGTCAGGCCATCGGATATCGTTACCTCAATTATCGACGAAGATGAAGACGAAGACGAGGATCTCGGCATTGAAATCAAAAACGGCGAGTTCGAGATCTACGAAAATGGGGATGTTCCATCCACACCGTCGGTGATGCCAGATCCACCGCCGACAGATTCAGAGCTGCTACTCGAGAACATGGCCATTACAGATGCACTCGACGAGATATTCAGCGATCTGGATGACGATGGGGAAACTTCGTCGCAGGTCTTAAGCAACCTTCCCGAGACCCTCCCGGAAGACGCCGTGCCTCCTGGCCTGGTCCGCGAGCGCCCAAGGCAATTTGAGAAAAAGCAATTTGAGAAGTCGCCAAACCCGATATACGAAGCGTCTGGACCGCCGCCATCAAGGGCAGGTATCCCAGTGCCCCCAGTGCAAGATGCCAAGTCAGATCCAGAGGAAAAACACGACAAGAAAAAAGGCTTTTTTAAGAAACTGTTTCGTTGATTCTGACGAGATCGATACGCACTCGATATCTACCAGTGCCATGTCAAACGAATTCTGCCGGGCAAGACTAAACATTCCCCCCTTGAAAAAGGGGGATAGGGGGATTTTGTCACCTGGCAAAGCAAACGGAAAAGACGAAATCCCCCTGGCCCCCTTTGCCAAAGGGGGAGGGCTCTTGCCCGGCATTGTAGATTGTACAGAGCACTAGCACGATGTTCTCTTCTCATATTGGCGAGATCGCCGCTTTGGGCACTGCAATCTGCTGGACGGCCACCTCCATGGCCTTTGAGTCAGCCGGCAAGCGTGTGGGGTCAATGGCGGTCAATCTAATCCGGCTGTGCATGGCGCTTATTCTCCTTAGTCTGTTCTGCCTCGCGACCCGGGGACACCTATTGCCGACAGATGCCACCCCCCACGCCTGGCTGTGGCTCAGTATATCCGGCGTTATCGGATTTACCATTGGCGACCTCTGCTTATTTCGGGCCTTTGTGGTGATTGGGTCGCGCATCTCCATGTTGCTCATGGCCCTGGTACCGCCGTTTACCGCCCTTATCGGCTGGATCCTTATGAACGAGCGGCTCGCCCTGTTCGACTGGATCGGCATGGCGCTTACCGTTGGGGGGGTGGTATGGGTGATCAGAGAGCGGCCGAATCGAGCTCAGGCCGATGTACCTCGCCTATCTCGGTCTGGGATCCTGCTCGGCATTGGCGGCGCAGGTGGTCAAGCGGTTGGATTGGTCTTTAGCAAGTTTGGCATGGCTGATTACGATCCGTTTGCCGCAACACAGATACGCATCATTGCCGGCATTGTCGGTTTTGCCGGCCTTTTTCTCGCTATTGGATGGTGGCCCCGGGTCATTGCAGCACTATCCAACCGACAGGCAATGGCACGCACGTCGATAGGCGCTGTGTTCGGCCCATTCCTCGGCGTGTCCCTGTCTCTCCTTGCGGTCAAGCACACCGAAGCCGGGGTTGCCGCGACCCTCATGGCGCTCGTACCGGTGCTGATCATTCCACCGGCTGTGATTATTCAAAAAGAGCGGGTCACACCGCGGGGCATATTGGGCGCCATCATCGCTGTCATCGGCGCTGCACTCCTGTTTGTTTGAAACGCCGGATTCACAGGACTGGGCCTTGATCTCAATCCAGGGGATCGAACTGATCCTTGGCAACGTAGCACATTGGACATTCCCAATCCTCGGGAAGATCGTCGAACGGCGTGCCCGGAGGAACGCCGTTTTCCGGGTCTCCCTTGTTCGGATCGTAAATGTAACCGCAACTCGTACAGATGTATCTCATGTTACACCGCAAAGTACTTCGCCTGAGGGTGGTGGGCGATGATGGCAGAGGTGGTTTGCTCAGGTACCATCTCCATGGTTTCGGTTAGGGTAACGCCGATTCGCTTGGGATCGAGCAATGCAAATACAGCCTCGTGTGCGTGCAGGTCCGGGCATGCTGGATATCCAAATCCATATCGCGATCCCTGGTACTGCTGGGTCACATAGCCGGTAAGGGAGTTTGGTGCATCACTTGAGATACCCATTTCACGCCGCATGACCTCGTGCCAATACTCGGCCAAGGCATCGGTCACTTCCACGCTGAACCCGTGAAGCATGAGGTAGTCGTGGTAGGCATCGGACTCGAAGAGCTTCTTTGCCTCCTCACCGATCCCACTGCCAATGGTGACCACAAAGAAGCCAGCCACGTCCCCGCCCTCTTCCTGTGTTTTAAAGAAATCAGAGACGCAAAAATGCGGTGGAAAGGATTGGCGCGGAAAATCAAATGCATATTCAGTGTCCCCATCCCGTACGATGAGTTGATTCCCATCGCTGTGACACGGGAAATAACCATACGCGACGTTGGGTGTAATGATCTTTTCACCAACGCAGCGGTCGATAAGGCTTTTATAAATTTCTGATACCTTCGTGTCGATAAGCTCCTGATATGCCTCCTTGGTCATGGTACCGCGGCGATATCCCCACCGGCCGCGAAACAGGGCCTGCTTGTTGACCAGGGGCAGGATGTGTTCAGGTCCGATGTCGGTAATGATTTTCGAACCCAAGAACGGGGGCTTGGGCACCGGATGGGTGCGGTCAATCTCCGTGTTTTTTCGTCTGATCTCGCGCGCGTTCTTGGCCTTTGGCTCGTATGTGGTGGGCTTGAGGGTGCCGGCTTCGAATTCACGAACAGCTTTGAGCCCGGCAAACGCATCGGCGCAGTACACCACCGGGGCGCTGTAGTTGGGAACACACGACTCAGCCACGAATTTTTCTGTGAGCGCTGCCCCGCCCAAAAGAATCGGTTGCTTTAGTCCAGCACTCTGATAGCTGGGCATGCTCTCCTGCATGGCGATGGCCGACTTCACGAGCAGACCAGAGAGGCCGATAATGTCCACATCGTGCTCCCTTGCCTGCTGGATGATGGTCTGCTCAGGAACTTTGATGCCCAGGTTAAATACTTTATACCCATTGTTGCTCAAGATAATGTCCACTAGGTTCTTGCCGATATCGTGCACATCCCCCCGCACTGTGGCGAGCAGCACCTTTGTGGTGGCGTCTGTGTCAACGCGTGTCATGTGGGGTTCTAAGAATTGCACGCACAGCTTCATGACCTCTGCTGACTTGAGCACGAACGGCAGCAGGATCTCTCCCTTGCCAAAGAGCTCGCCGATGTGGCGCATTTCCGGCACCAAGAGGGTGTTGACAATCTCGAGGGCAGCATGTCGCTGCAAGAGAATGGCCAAGGTATCTTCCAGGCCTTCCTTCTCTCCCTGGAGGAGTTTTTGCTGGATTTCCCATTCAGCACTTTGCCAGACATCCTGCTGGTCGCCCGTGTCTTTGGCACCGGCCTTGTTTTCGAAGTGAGCGATAAAGGCCATTAGTGGGGATGTATCTTGGCGGTTATCCCCTTCTCGTTGCCGATTGTAAATGAGGTCCAGGCAGCTCTCCCGGTCCTCAGGGGCTATCTTGACGAGCGGGAGGATTTTGCCCGGGTCCACGATGGCCACGTCTAGGCCGGCGGCCACAGCTTCGTGAAGGAATATGGAGTTGAGCACCTTGCGGGCGCTCTTTTTCAGGCCAAACGAAACATTGCTCACGCCCAGGCTGGTGAATACGCCGGGCAGCTCGTCCTTGATCCGACGGACCGCGATCAGGGTCTGGACAGCTGCATCTCGCAGGCTTTCGTCGCCAGATCCAATGGTGAAGGTCAGGGGATCAAACACCAGATCTTCTGCCCGAAGGCCGTGTTTGTCCACGGCCCGTTTGAGAATCTTTTGGGCCACAGCCACTTTTTCGTCCGCAGTCATGGCCATGCCGGTCTCATCGATGGTGAGGGCGATCACAGCAGCGCCGTATTTCTTGGCCAGGCCACAGACCCGGTCCATGTTTTTTCCCCCATCCTCCAGGTTGATGGAATTGATCAGGGCCCGGCCAGGGTAGATTTTAAGGGCTGCGGCAATGGCGTCCGGGTTGGTGGCGTCAATGACCAGGGGTACGCGAACCGAGCTCGCCACCATGCTGACCATACGGGTCATGTCTGCCACTTCGTCCCGGCCGGCATAGGCCACACACAGGTCTACTGCATGGGCGCCGCTTTTTTCCTGTTCCAAGGCAATGGTCAGACACCCGTCAAAGTTGTCTGCGAGGAGGTGCTTGCGAAACGCCTTGGATCCGTTGGCATTTGCCCGCTCGCCAATGAGAAAGGGGGGAATATCCTGGGCAAGGGGAAGGGATTGGTACAAGCTCGATAGGGACGGTTTCATCGGGACACCTCCCGCGTCATTGGCACAACCCCGTCCAGGGCAGTCACCAGCGCGGCAATATGCGCGGGAGACGTACCGCAACAGCCGCCCACAATGCTCACCCCGTGGGTCTCGACAAACCGCCGCATCTGGGTGGCAAAGGGCTCGGGTGTCAGGGGATAGATCGTCTTGCCGTCCACCACCTCTGGCAGCCCCTGGTTGGGCACGCAACTGACGCGCCCCTCCCAATTTCCACTGAGATATAGGATATGGGGAACCATGGCATCTGGGCCTGTGGCGCAATTAAGCCCCAGGGAAAAGATCGGATAGGGCGCCAGGGCAGTGGCCACTGCGGCAACGTCGCTGCCCACCAACATGGTGCCCTGCTGCTCGATGGTGACAGACACGAGGATGGGCAACCCAGGTGCCAGGGCATCGCAGACCTCCAAACAGGCCACGAGTGCGGTTTTGATCTGCAGCAGGTCTTGGCACGTTTCGAGTATCAAAGCATCCACCCCGGCCTTGACCAATGCTTGGGCTTGCTCGGCCACGGCTTGGGCCAGGGCGTCCACTGGGATGTGGCCCAGGGACGGCAGTTTTGTGGTCGGGCCGATGGATCCAATCACGTACTTGCCTCTTCTCTCGTCGATCGCTGCTCGTGCGTTTTTAACCGCAGCTGTGTTGATCTCGGCCACGCGATCTTCTAAGCCGTACTCGGCAAGCACGATGCGAGAGGCCCCGAAAGTATTTGTCTCCAGGACCATGGCCCCGGCATCGATAAACTGCTTATGGAGTGCGATTACTGCCTCGGGCGCCGAAATATTCAATGCCTCGTAACATCCCTCTTTGCCGCACCAGGCTTCTGCAGGCAGGTTCATCTGCTGCAGGCTGGACCCGCAGGCACCGTCGAGAATCAATAGTGGTTCGTCTTGGAATTTCAATGTTTTCTCCTGGCTCATCAGGTGGCATCCATGTCGATGAGCCCCATGACCGCAAGGGGTATCTTTACGTTGCCAAACGGCGCGCTGACCGCGAATCCCGCCACGTGGGGCGTTAGTGCCGCGACCATTTCCCTGGCGATCTCGATGCCGATACGCCGGCCAGCAGCGCGGGTCTTGGCCTGGCTCATTCTATCGAGCAGCGCCTTTGGGACCACCACCCCGGGCACCTCGTTGGCCATAAACTCGGCATTCTTATAACTCGAAAAGGGCCAAATACCAGCCACGATTGGTATTTTAACGTCCTCAATGCGGCTTAAAAAGTCGATCAGCATGGCCACATCGTACACGGGTTGGGTAATGGCATACTCAGCGCCGGCTGCGACTTTTCGGCGAAAACGGCTAACCTCCCGGGTCAGGTCCGTGGCCACGGGATTGGCGCCCACGGCCAGGGTTAGGCCGAGTGGGGGATTGAAGGTATTGCCGGCTATGTCCACACCGCGATTGAGACCCTGTACCACAGATGTCAGGGCAATGGCGTCCACGTCAAAGACCGCTGTGGCATCTGGATACTCGCCCAGCTTTGGGGGATCTCCGGTAATGATGAGGGCATTGCGAATCCCCAGGGCCTGGGCGCCCATCAGGTCTGATTGAAGGCCGATGAGATTGCGATCCCGACAGCAGACGTGGAGGATGGCTTCGATGTCTGCGGCTTCCTGGATTTTTGCTGCCATGGCCATGGGGGACATGCGGGCGCTGGCCCGAGGGCCGTCTGGAATATTGATGGCGTGCACTCCTGCATCAGCGCAACGCTTGGCCTTATCGAGGACCTGGCCCAATGAAACGCCCCGAGGCGGGGTGAGCTCGATAGAGATAATCGGCTCTCCACTTGAGATACGGGCGCCGATACTGGATCTTTCGGCAAGGGGTAGTGGTTCGACGGCCTCGGGTTGCTTTGCGGCCTTAATCTCTATCGTTCGACTGGGACGTTGCTCCACCATGGCCCGGTCCATGGCGCGCACTGCCCTTACCATCTCCTGAATGTGATCCGGCGTGGTGCCACAACACCCGCCAATGACCCGCGCACCGTTCTCAAAGAACCGCTTGGCATACTCAGCCATGTACTCGGGCGTGCTCATGTAGATGGATCGCCCGTCCACCTCCCGCGGAAGTCCGGCATTGGGTTGTACTGAAACGGGTTTGTCTGTCACCGCTTTCAACAGCTTGAGGCAATCCAACATGGTTGCCGGGCCCAAGGCGCAGTTAAGGCCAATGACCGATACTGGCGCCATCTCTGCGATGCTTGCCATGACAGTTTGAAAGCGGGAGGGATCCAATAACTGGTCGTTCTGGATGGGGAAGCTGCCGCCTGCAGCGCCCACAGCGACTTGTGCCACCAGTGGAATGGAAACCACTTGGGCAACCGCAGTCACGGCCAACTTCAGGGCTTCGGCACTTGCAAAGGTCTCCAAGACAATGGCATCGACACCGGCATTGGCAAGTGCCTGGGCCTGCTCGGCAAACGCCTCCTTTGCTTCGGCCTCGGAAATCATACTGTGATGCGCGGCACTGCCAATAGGTCCCATGGATCCGACCACGAGGACACCGGATTCCTCTGCGGCCTCCTTTGCCAGCGCCACTGCCGCGCGGTTGATCTCGGCGACCTTGTCCACCAGGCCGAACTTGGCAAGCCGTAACCGGTTAGCGCCAAACGTGTTGGTCTCGATGAAATCGGCGCCGGCCGCGGCATATGCAGCGTGGACCTTGCGGATGAGATCCGGCCTGGCCAGGTTGAGCTCGTCAAAGCAGGTGTTTACGAACACCCCGTGCTGATATATCTCGGTCCCCATGGCACCGTCCCCCAGCATGACCCGTTCGTTCAATAAATCTATAAACCGCGATTCTGTCATCTGCATCACCTGCCCGCGTCCTAACCCTATTGTTCATCTGGATCGTTCATCAGTCGACTCAGCGACGGTGCCAAATATCTCCGTCAAATCTAAAGCCGAGGACCAAGTAGGGAATGCCCTGATTGACATCGTCCCCGGTTCTGAATCGGTGTTTTAGCCACCAATTGACGATCAGCACTAAAGTCGGCCGATTAAACCAGCTCGAGGGTCTGTCGTAGAACACATAAGCGGCGAGCGGTCCTACGCGAACAGTGGGGGTGTTGATGTTCTCGGTATCGTCGCTCGGCCCATAGTGTTCGTCTTTGTAAAAAGCATGCACCACAGAATTGCGCACACCAACAATCAGACCAAAGTCAGAGAGATAGACGAGGTCAGAGTCGTTGGTGAGGGCCCAGCCAGAGTTGGGAACCAGTGCATCGAGGCTCGAGTGATAGTACAGGCTGTCTCCACCTTTTAGGTCCAAATTCCCGTAAAAGAAGATCAGGTCGTTGCGCAGCACAACCGGGCCGACCTTGCCGACGGCTTGGGCGCGGAACTGAGCCTCCTGGCCTGTGGTTGAATACCCCTGGTAGTCCTGTTCTGGATTTTCAATGGCGCTGTCTGAAAAATCGTCCGTAGCCGAATCAGTGGAATAAAGATAATCAAATGTGCCGTGCCAAGCGACAAAGTAATAGCCAGCAGAAAGAGAGAGCACTGCAATGGGCTTGACGGTGAGGGTCCCGCCAATTCTAGTGGTCGCTGGATTGATCGTGGGCGTAAAGGCCAGACCAATGTGGGCATCGCGCCATAAGAGGTTGCTGTCGTTATAAAGTCTAAAGCGATAGCCAAGGGAAATACGGTCTTCGAGACCCAAGGGGTTGTAGCGAAATGCGAGTAGGTTCGAATAGACGAGACGGTGCCTGGGCAACACTTCTGGCTCAGGCGGTTGGGTGCCCGCTTGTGTTTGGGCAATAGCACCTGCTGCGAAAAGAAAAACCCACGAATTTATCAGTAAATGGGCCCAAAAACGGTGCATTGTTTTTCTCCTCTTTTGATAATGGTCGTCTATCATCAGAACTTCGACGATAGTAGAAGGTATACTTCTCGTTTTCAATAGGTTAAACAGGCAGGTTAGAATGGTGGTTTATCCTATTTTCTTGAAAACAAACGCGGAGTGACAGCGGAGTGACAAATGAAAACGGTAATCGAACCCTTTCGCATCAAGACCGTGGAGCCCATCAATTTCACATCGAGGCAAGCGCGCATAGAGAAAATAGAGCAGGCAGGATACAATCCATTTTTGCTCAAAGCCGAAGATGTGATTATCGACCTGCTCACCGATTCAGGCACCAGTGCCATGTCGACCGAGGCGTGGTCAGCCATGATGCGGGGCGATGAATCCTACGCAGGCGCCCGGAGCTGGTATCGGTTCGAGTCTACGGTCAAGCGGATATTTGGCTTCAAGCACGTGATACCTACCCACCAGGGCCGCGCGGCAGAGCGCATTCTGTTTAGCGTGACCCTAAAGCCCGGTATGATCGTGCCCAACAACACCCACTTTGACACCACGCGCGCCAACATCGAGTATCTGGGAGCCAAAGCAGTCGACGCTGTTTGCAAGGAAGGGTTAGATCCGTCAGACGAATCAGACTTCAAGGGGAATATGGATGTCGAGGCACTAAAGCAACTGATATCGACCCACGGAACTGAAATAATCCCCATGGTCATGCTCACTGTGACGAACAATTCCGGGGGGGGACAGCCCGTATCCATGGCCAACATTCGCGAGGTCAGCCAGATCGCCCGGGAGAACAACATCCCGTTTTACTTGGACGCCTGTCGCTTTGCTGAAAACGCCTATTTCATCAAAAAGCGAGAGCCTGGCTTTGCCGATAAAAAAGTAGAGGACATCGCGCGGGAGATGTTCAGTTACGCAGACGGCTGCACCATGTCCGCGAAAAAAGATGCGTTTGCCAATATCGGTGGGTTTCTCTGCACCAACGACGATGCACTGGCAATCCAGGAACGCAATTTGTTGATTCTGACCGAGGGTTACTCCACCTATGGGGGATTGGCTGGCAGGGATCTGGAGGCAGTGGCCATCGGGCTCGACGAAGTGCTCGACGAGAACTACCTGTTGTATCGCATCCGGTCCACCGCATATGTCGGTAGAAAACTCACTGACATCGGCGTGCCCATGGTGCGTCCCCCAGGGGGGCACGCTATTTATCTCAATGCACGCGAGTTTGTCCCGCATCTTCCCCCACTCGAATACCCAGGGTGGGCATTGTCCGTGGCACTGTACATCGAAGGGGGTATTCGCACCGTCGAAATCGGCACGGTCATGTTTGGGTATGACCCAGAGACCAATACGGAACGCCCGGCAAAGTGGGACCTGGTTCGACTGGCCATTCCAAGGCGGGTGTATACCCAGAGTCATATGGATTATGTGATAGACATCATTAAAGATGTGTGGGAACACCGAACTAGCATTCGGGGCATGAAAATCATAGAAGCGCCCCGGTTCTTAAGGCACTTCACCGCCAAGTTCGAGCCCCTGTCCGAGAAGTAGTTTGTGCAGCTTTGCCGCGGCGTAAGCCTTCGACAGTCATTCCCATCTCACATCTACTGGCGTTATTCTCAAACCTTCGTTAAAGATCGTGGGCAGGAGGGAAGCATCATGTCCACATTCAAAGGGTTTTCAAAAGCAACCGTAGCGTTCTTGGCCGAGCTCGAGAAGAACAACGACAGGGACTGGTTCAAAGCGCACAAGGGGGAATACGAGAAGCATTTGCTGGACCCGGCGCGGGATTTCGTGGTCGCACTGGGCGAGCAGCTCAGGACCATTGCCCCTGATATTCAGGCGATCCCACAGGTGGACAAGTCCATCTTTCGACTCCATCGAGACACGCGGTTTTCAAAGGACAAGCGGCCGTTCAAAACCCACTTGGCAGCTTTTATGTGGGAAGGGGAGGGTGCAAAGCTGGAAAGCCCGGGATTTTATTTTCATTTGGAAAAGGACAAACTCGTACTCGGTGGCGGTATGTACTGCTTTACAAAGGACCAGTTACCGATCTACAGGGCAGCGGTGGATGACGACGCCAAGGGCAAAGCGCTCGAGCAAATTCTCAAGGCCGGCGCCAAAGACTTTTCCAGAAGCGACCACACGGAAATAGAGACTTACAAACGCGTTCCCAGGGGCTATCCCCAAGATCACCCACGGGCGGATTTGTTGAAAAAGAAGGGCGTTGTATTTGGGGAAGAGGGACCTATTCCAGTGTCCCTGTTTAGCGCAAAAGCCGTGGCTTACGTGTACAAGCGTTTTGAAAAGATGGAAAATTTACACCAATGGCTTAGACAAAACGTCGCAGATGCGAAGAAGTGATAACATGGACACATGGACGATGAAGTACGAGTTAACGACGACGTTGTTATTCCTGCGAGCGAACTAACTATCACGGCATCTCGATCAGGGGGACCTGGTGGGCAGCACGTCAACACCACCAGCTCGCGAGTGACATTAAGGTGGAACGTGTCTGAGACCTCTGCGTTAAACGAACCACAACGAGCGCGCGTATTAAAACGCTTTGCAAATCGCCTCTCCACCGAAGGCGTGTTGATTATTCATTCAGACACCGAGAGGAGCCAGCATCGCAATCGTCAAATAGCCCTTGAGCGTCTCGTTGCATTGGTATCTGAAGCGCTGATGGTGCCAAAACATCGTATTCCAACCAAGAAATCCCGCGCCGTAACCCAAAGAAGGTTAGGAGACAAAAAACACCGTTCGCAAGTAAAGCGCGACAGGAATAAGCCAAGGGACGATGATTGAGTTCGCCCTGCGTCTTTGCTGGTGGCATTAACTCGCGTGAGGCGCCGATGCCGAGGTGCCGGCACCTCGTTGTGCGTGCAACAGCAGGGCCTTTCGTTGCAGAAGCAGAAACAGCATCCCGATGCCATAGCCGATCCAGTAGCGGTAGAAGACGTGAATGACCAACGCGCTGACGATGGCAGCGAAGATATACACGAAGATGAAAACGACCGCCAATTTGACTCGGATGGCCTCGTCATGACCACCCCGGGAAAACGGGAGATAGGATAAGACCCGCTGAATGCCGCAGGCAACGGTTTCCATCAATAAGGCCAGCAACACAATATGTGCAGCGACAGAGACCAAGGGAATGCTGTAGATAGCGTTACCGATTGCGAGCGAGATCAGGAAGGGGCCGCCAAAGAGAATCCAGAAGATTCGCCTAATGGATGCCGCTAGTTTGTTTGCTGAGATGACCGAAAGACGTAGGATCCAAGCCGCGCCGCTTTCCTGGCTTACGATCAGGGCAGATAGAGATAATATTGGAACGAGGATGGCGAGTATAACCTGCAGCATCGCAGGGTGGAAAACACCGTGGGAGACCAGGGGGTCGGAAAAGATCGCGGTTACATCTAGGCCAACGACGGAGATGGCAATTAACGATAAGGTAATCGCTGGTACAAGGGATACTTGAATGCGAAATCGCCAGTCCTGGCGAAAATGGGCTATTGTCAGTTGCGCGATAACCCTGTCGGCTGGTCGGCGAAAACTGCCGCTGAAAATTCGGCTCAGGCGCCCGAGCTGGCGCGGCGGCTCGAAGCGGGAAAGACCGAGGCCTTTAGTATAGAATTTCGCAGCGATCCGAAACCCTGAAAGAGGAACTATTGTCAGGACAGCGAACCCGGCAATAGGCATCCACAGGTCTTGCACCTGGATGTCAAAGGAAGCGGCGTTGATGATCGACGAGATCCAGGTGATGGGCAGCCATCTGTACAGCTCAGCAAATAGGACTGCGTCCATGTTAAGCCGCCTGAGAACGAATAGCAGTCCCAGGGGTAAGGCTAAGGCAAACAATTTTAGCGCCACCACAACTACCCGTAACCGCCTCGGACCGACGGTCGCGATAAGCGGGCCTGCAAACGCCGAAATCGTCAACGCAGCACCAAGAGTGACGAACGTGACCGTCAAAAATAGGATACAGCCGGTGAAAACAGGGGTGCCGAGAAGGATGGTGGCCGCGATGGTCGGCAGTGTCCATAAGGCCGCGGTAGCGGCGAGCCAGTCTTTTATTAGGGGCCACAGCCGGGCTGCCAAGTAACTCTGGGACGAAATCGGCCAGGCCGCAACGACGCGGAAGCCCTCATCGTCGAGGAGAACACGGGTTATTGAACCCAAGCCATACAGAAAAATGGCCAGGCAGTGGATCAGCACCAGGACAAAACTCGCCACATGCACATCATCTCGTAACATCCAGACAATGTAGACGAGCTCAAGGCTCGACAGTCCTAACCAGCAAAAAATCAGCGCCTTCACCATCTGCAAGGTGAGGTGGGCGACATCATTTTGCAGCCGTATCTCTTCCTGCCTTTGGTAATTTTTTTGAAATGCTTCCACTAGGTGACCCACTTGGGTCGGCGATGCCCCCAGCAGAACTAGCATTCGTTGGAACAAGGAGGTCAGCATTGTTCTTTGAGGCGGTTTTCGAACGCTTGCTCCAGGGTGCTCGCCCTCAACTGCTTCTTTACTGCGGTGGTCGTGCCGGTGGCAACAAGGGTCCCCTTGTCTAAAATAGCTAAGTGAGTGCACAGGCCTTCGGCGATCTGGACGATATGGGTCGAGTAGATAACGGTCTGACCACCCGCCGCCCTTTTTTTGAGGAGGTCTTTGAGCAACCCCTGGGCATAGACATCCAGACCCTCCATAGGCTCGTCGAGAATCAGCAGCTCGGGATCGCAGACCAGAGCGGCTGCGATGAGGGTTTTTCGGCGCATTCCTTTGGAACAAGTGGCGAGGACGTTGTCCATGTTAGCCGAGAGATCGAACGTTTCGAGCAACGATACGGCCCTTTGTTGGATCTCGTTACGGGCAACGCCATGCAAGGTGGCCGACAGTGCTACGAATTCTCTGCCCGTGAGCCCACTGTAGACCAGTGGTTCCTCAGGGACAAAACCGATTTTCTTGCGGATCTCGCCTGTCTCCATGACAACATCGTGGCCAAGCACTCGGACAGTACCTACAGTAGGTCGCAACAACGTCGTAACTATGTTGATGGCGGTGGTTTTGCCGGCACCTTTGGGACCCAGTAAACCGAACACCGATCCTCTCGGTATATGGAGTCCGAAATCATTAAGGGCAATCGTTGAACCGTACTTTTGTGTGACACCGATGAACTCAACCGTAGACCCCATTGAGGTCAATTTTCGGCGAATCCAAACGTAAGGTCAACGAATTTTGTGAGAATTTCATCGTCAATTCCAGCTGCTCGCTATAGAATACGCAGACGCGCAACTTCTTTATAAAGAGGAGATATAATGAAGGTAGTAAAATCCTTGCTGATCGTTGTGGGCGCAATTCTGATAGTTATTGTGGTTGGTGTAGGTCTACTCGCACTCAAGATGCATAATGAGATCAGTGCCATGACCCCTGTAGCAACCGGTGAGCTGACAGACGGCATTTACGCTGTGAACGACGACGGTTATGTGAATCTTTTTATGATAGCTGTTGAAGAGAAATTTATCGCCATCGACGCCGGGGACTCAGTTGAAAATGTAGAGAGGGAGCTCACTAGACTTGGCATTGAGCCAGAGAAGGTCACCGCTTTATTTCTCACACACTCAGACTCAGACCACGTTGGTACACTCTCTCTTTTTCCCAACGCTACTGTCTACCTCTCAAGGGCTGAGGAGCAGATGATAAATGGGACAACCGCTCGCGCATTAGGCTTTTTCAGAAACTCTCTCGAACGAGATTACACAGCACTGGATGACGGCCTGGAGATAACCATCGATGGGGTCACTATTAAAGGGATCCTCTCGCCCGGTCATACCCCGGGAGCGATGTGTTACCTTGTCAATAGCAAGTACCTCTTTACCGGCGATGTTATCTCGCTCAAAGAGGGCAAAGTGGAGTTATTTAACAACTTTTTCAGTATGGACACAGCGCAGGAAAGAGCATCGATAAAAATGTTAGCTGAAATCAAAGGTGTTGAGTATCTCTTTACCGCACACTACGGTTTTTCTGACAACGCGGCTCAAGCGTTTGCAGCATGGCATTAGTCACATGCGCCACCACAGAAATGGTACCGCGCCCCTGGATCGGGATATCCATAACTTTTGAAATCATGTACATCCGGTATTCCCTGACCGTTCCAAGCCCAGTACCATCGATAAGTCCCCGGAAGTACATCTGCGTCAACCCGAGTCTCCCACTGGGTAAAGTCTCTCGCTTTGACCACCATGCGGGTGGTTTTGATATCGGCACATATTACAGTTCTCATACCCCACATAATATTGCCGAGGTATTTCGACCGATTCGTTGTTTCATTGGCCCAAAACCATTTGTAATCGGGGAAGGTGACGCTTTCGCAAATGTTGGATTGAAACCAATAGGGATCACACAGCGACACTTCAGGGCCCCTCACATCTCTTCCAGAACTGTCAGAGATCAAACTCGTTTCCTCCAATTCATTGGCCTCATCGTAAGCAATTTCCTCTTTGAACGCTATCGTTTCACCTTTCTGAGTTCTAAAAAACGCCTGTTGCCGCAATGAGGCCGTTCTCAATACCAGAGGGATCTCTTTCTCTGGGCTAATTCGATGGAAAATCTCCTCCACAGTACCCGTCCCAATTCGCGTGGGAGGATTGGGAACGATACCAACCTCGGATATTAAAATGAGACCCGGTTCCAAATCGAGTTCATAAAACTCAATTTCATTGCCATTCTCAATACCCTCTTTGTGTAACAGAACAAACTCGGCCTGATTCAATCCTTTGTCTTCTGCTTCGAATATGTGTTCCTCATTCTCTGTTTGCTCACAGGCCAAACCAGCCAGTAAACCGACCAAGCACAAACAAGACAGTTTCTTCATTTTTTCTCGCCCTTTCCTACGGCCTTGACGACCGCCATAAATTGGTTTTCTTCCTAAAATTCTTCAGGCAACGGCCTTCTGAAAGAAAGAATATCGAAGTACGTCGATACAGTGCGTTAAGACTATTCTATCTACTGTTACAGCACATCGGAGGTGATGCCCTATTTTGTGGCGACCATTCCCTATTTTACGTGCATCAGTTCCCTATTTTCGTGGGAAAATTGGGGGTTTCACCATAAAAGTCCAACGGTTCAAGCATGTATGACAACGCCCACCTAGCTTCGTGGCAACATCATCTGCACGAATCCAACTGGGATGATCACCCATGGTTTTTTCCTCCTATAGCTTTTCATCCCGCAACAGGATATATTGAGCCCAATATTCGTTAATTGGAGCCATTTCTGAGCGGGCACTAGCTCTTTAGCAAGCAGTAGTTCTGTAACGGGAGCCAACTAGATGAAATTTCATCACCTGAGAAACGCAACCTTTGTTATTGAATCAGGAGATCATCACATCTTGATCGACCCGATGCTCAGCCAAAGGGGCGCACTGCCTCCCTTTGCACGAATTCGGCACCGTGCCCGAAGAAACCCTACCGTGCCGCTTCCGGATAACGCATCAGAGGTTCTGGAAAAGGTGACCCACTGTCTGATCACCCACAGCCAGACATTCGGGATTCGTGCCCTGCAGCATTCTGATCACCTTGATGCACCTGGTGAGATGTTCCTTCGTGAGAAAAGCATTCCGGTGATTTGTCAGGTGGAGGATGGGGCGTATCTAAAAAAATATGGATTAAACGTAGTTAAAGCCCTACCCAACTGGGAACGCGTTGAATGGTTAGACGGCGAGATCACCCCAGTCCCTGCGCAACACGGCCGCGGCTGGATTCATCGGTTAATGGCCAATGGTGCGGGCTATCTCCTTTGCCTACCCGATGAGCCTTCGATCTATGTCAGCGGGGATACGGTGCTCACGCAGCATGTGGAACGAGCGCTAACAGAGTTCAATCCAGATGTGGCTGTCGTAGCGGCTGGCAGTGCCAGCCTCGACCTTGGTGCTCCCATCCTCATGCCGCTCGAAGAGATCATCGCCTTTGTTGAGAAGGCCCCCAGGAAAGTCATCGCCAACCATCTCGAAGCCCTGAACCACTGTCCCACAACCCGCTCGCAGTTGAAGCAGGCCCTGCAAGATGAAGGCCTGCTGTCAAAGGTCTTCATCCCGCATGACGGCGAAACCCTGATCCTTTGATCTCACTCAGAACAGAACCGCGGGAGCTTTCTTTTCCTAATGATAAGAGTATGAGAGGGTGTTTGTAAAATAAACGTGCGACCGCAAATAGTGTAAAATCCAGCGCAGAATCCGGTCTCCCCCTTTGAAAAAGGGGGATTAAGGGGGATTTCGTTGCATATGCCGGTCCATTTTATGATGAAATCCACCCTGCCCCCTTTTTCAAGGGGGAGTTTTGCTCTGATTTACTCTTTTTTTTTCAATTTACAAACACCCTCTGAGGCGAGCCTCTGTGCCGCCCTTGTGGATGGCTCCGTCCCTTATCCCAGTCCCTTATGCTTATCTGTTCAATCGCTTATGAGTCCTCTTATTCTTCTTGTAGAGGGCAATAAACTGCTCGAAGAGCGAGTCGTAAACGCGCCGGTTCTTCGGGTCGGGTTCGAATGTGCGCTCCCAATGCACCAGATCCCCGATGTCGTCGAAAGTGATGTGGCCGAGCCCGACACTGGCCAGGAAGGCAGCGCCGCGGGCATTGGCCTGGACCGGATCCTTGGGCCTGCGCAGGGTGCGGTCCATTACATCTGCGAGTATCTGACACCATAGGTCAGACCGGGCCCCACCGCCGATAATCGCAAGGGAATCCATTTTGCGGCGGATGAACGTTTCCACGTACTTGAGTGCCCACCGATTGTTGTACGCAACCCCCTCGAGGGCTGCGCGTAAAATATGATCCATGGTGGTCGACATGGAGATGTTGAAGAGGCTGCCGCGCAGGGCCGTGTTGTCCACTGGGGTGCGCTCGCCGTTCAACCAGGGGGTAAATATCAGGTTGCCAGCACCCGGCTCTATCTTTGCAGCGCTCGCTTCGATGCGGTCATAGATGTCACCCGGTACCTGAGAGCCCTGAATATCCCTATTGTTAAAGAGCCAGTTGTCGACCAGGTAAGGCAGGATGCCAGCAGCGATATCCTGTTCGTTCACCGCGTAGTATCGCCCTGGGATGGCCGATGGGATGGCCGCTATCGAGTGCTTGGAGTCGGTCTTTTTGAACGGCACCACACACTGGATCCAGGAGCTGGTGCCGATGTACAGGTGTCCCTGGAAATCCTGAACGGCGCCAGAACCAATGCACGCGCACTGGTGGTCCGGGGAGCCGGTCACCACTGGTGTGTCCTGTGAGAGGCCGGTTAGCGCGGCTACTTCGGGCGTTATCTTTCCCAAGACGTCGATCGAGCGGCGCATGGGCGGGAGTTTTGACCGGTCGATACCGACCCTTTTGAGCAAGCCATCGTCGTAATGGAGGGCGTTGATGTCCCGACTGTTCACCACCCAAAATAAGGTCATGGCGTCGTAGCTCGCGGCAAATTCTCCGGTCAACCGCAGGTTGAGGTAGTCCTTGGAGCCCATGAACATGTGTGCCTTGTCGTAAACATCGGGCTGCTGGTTTTTCCACCACAGCACATGGGCGATGTCGTCTTTCCCCGAGAGCTGGGGTCCGCCACCCGTCTTTGCAAGCCAGGGAATCATTTTAAACAGGCCGTAGCCGTGAACACTCGGAAAGCCCGAGACCAGGTTGCGAATAAAGGGCGCGCCGCGGGAATCCATCCAGGTCAGGGAATTTCCCAAGTGCCGGCCGTGCCGGTCCACGGCCACGGTCGAGGAAAAGGTCGAGGAGCAACAAACCGCGATGATGTCCGCCACCGGGACAACGCCCTTGGCGACGAGCCTGGCTGCAGTGGCAATGAGGCCCTGCCACCACAGCTCTGGATCCTGCTCAGCACCGCCATGGGGAAGGAAGGTGATCGGCGTGGCCGCAATCTCAGTGGAGATGATTTCGCCCGCAGTAGTCACCAGGGACGACTTCACCCCAGAGGTCCCGTGATCAACAGCGAGAACACACTGGCGTCGGCTACCCATAACCGTCCTCAATTCAGCCAATGTTCAGGGGCGTTACAGTGCCGTTTTCGTCGACTTCTTCGATCACAATGGGGTTTTCACCGTGCTTGAAACTGCTCGACGCCTGCATCGTCTCACCGGCCAGGCTCAAAAATTGAAGCGGGCTGACACATGCTTCGGGTGGCATCACGCCGGTGCCATCGACCATGCCTTCCTGCATCATGATGGCGCCGATGGCCGCTGGCATCCCCGTTCCCTCACCCAGGGCCTTGTCTGCAGAGGCCAGGTGGAAGCGATACTGCCTGGCCTTGCCATTTTTCTTACCCCTGGCGATCACTGTCACACAGCCCCGCTGGGTACCAAATGCAGCCTGCTCTAAAATCCGCTCCCGCTCCCTGAGGATGTAGGCGATAGAAAAATCATAGGGCGTGATGCTGTGGCCGTTGACCTCAATGGCCTGCTTGCTGTGGAGCCCCAGGGCAGCGATGTCCCGGATCAACTCGTAGTAAGCGTTGGGCAGCACACTGCCTTTGTTGGTCACTTGCTGGAGTTTGAGAAATTTGGGCATGGTGACCTGTTCCGGGTGGGGGTAGGGATATAACGGCACCTCGCCGAGGAGGGGAAAGGTAAAGGTCTCCCGCAGTGCAATGCCGTCTGGTTCAAAATACTTCACGTATTTCAGCTCGCCGTCCAAAAACATGGGGATGTCGATGGACATGCAGTGGAACCGGTGGCCGATAACCCCGGCGCCCTCGACCGGCTCCCCACCGTGGGCGTGGAAGATATCTACAGCCTCGGCCTCATCGAGTAGGGACTCACAGGCGAACTTTCCGAGCAGGTTGGTCACGCCAGGGCTCGATCCCATGCCGATGAGGGCCTTGACCCCTTTTTCCTTTGCTGGTCCGTCAAGCGCTGCCATGATCTCAAGGGTGACATCGACATCGTCGCAAACGTCCACGTAATGGATGCCACTTTTGATGACGACCTCGAGAATGCCCTTGACCAGCTTGTAAAAGGGCCCGGAGCAGTTGAGCACCACATCACAGCCGGCGATGCTGGTCTCAATCGCCGATGGGTCCATGAGATCGACCCGGATCGGCTCGACCTTGTCCCCGAGCTCGGTTGCCAGGGCTTCTGCCCGTGCCATGTCGATATCTCCTATCAAAACGCGAGAGAAAACATCTGATTCAGCCAGCGTTCTAACAGCATAGCTGCCCACGATACCGCTGCCTCCTAATACGATTACGGTTGCCATAGGATCCTCCATTATTTTGTGGCGCACCTGGATTGGGAGAGGGTTCAGATCTCCAGTGTCGGAGTGACCCCCATCCCATCCTGCGCCTGTTTGAATATCTTCAGCGTAAACGCGAGTATCTGCTCCTTGAGCACCTCGGGTGACGGCACCATGTAGCTCAGCATCGTATTGTGGTAGCCCGCAATATACCCGTGCATCAGGCTCCAAGAATAGATCACATAAAACCTGGCGGCCCCTTCTGGATCTGTTTGGCTGTGCGACTCGTCAAGGGCTGCGGTCATGGCTTGGACAAACAGGTCATGCAGCTTAAGCGAGATATCCAGCTCGATCCGCGCTACTGGTTCCAAAGGTGTATTTACATAGTCATCGTACTTTGGCGTATGCCAAGTGAACATCAGGTTATAAAAATTGGCGTGGCCCAGGCCGAAATCCAAGTAGGCCCGGGCCATTTGTTCCAGCTGTTCAAGTGGTGTTTGGCCGGTCTTAAACGCCTTGGCACATGCCTCATAAAGCGTCTCAAACCCCTTTATAATGATATGAAGATATACTTCGTCTTTACTTTGAAAGTAGTTGTAAATGGTCTTTGCTGCGATGTTAAGCCGCGACGCGAGTTTGCGCATGCTGAAGCCCTCGAGTCCGTGTTGGACGATAAGGTGCAAGGCATTATCCAGAATTTCCCGCTTGACGGCTTCAACAGCTTCTTTTTCTCTCGGTTGCTTTGGCATCTCACTCCCAATATCAACACCGTTACAGTAACACTGTTTTCTTAATAGTCAAGGGTTTTTATGCTGTAATCTCATTATTTTTTTTTGGCTTTTTGCCTCTATCCGATGCTTGTTTTGGGATGTTCTGGCTTGTATCTCCACAACAGAAAAAATAAAGTGCAAAAAAGAATCAAATTGGCCGGTTAAAGTTGGAAACTTTTTACAACAAGCGGCCGATAAGAGCGACAAGAAGGCAGGCGTGGGGTTTCAGATTGAGACTTACGTTGCGAAAGGTAAAGACAATGTCGTTGAATACATTACGAAAAACCACTACTGTCCAAAACAACGATAGAGGAACTCGTGAAACCCTCGTCATTCCCGCGAAAGCGGGAATCTACGTGAAGGGGAACCTTGATTCCCGCCTGCCACGATAACGATGTGTACTACTACGATTCCTGTGACAACCGGGGTGATATGGCCGAGGACTGTCCAAATCAGAACGCCACATGCGCTGATGCCCAATGCGAATGCACAGCACACTGGGCCGGAGAGGACTGTGACGAGTGTGCTACGGGTTGGACCGGGACGGATTGCAACCGATGTCTGGTCTATGTAAAGGAAGACGGCAACAACAGCTTTAGCGGGAGGTCCTGGGCCCAAGCCCTACAAACCGTGCAGGCAGGCCTGAACCTGGCATCAGATCTGGGCGGATGCGCTGTATGGGTCGAACAGGGTACATACAAACCCACGAACGGAACCAACCGAGAAATCAGCTTCCAGCTCGTATCAGGTGTGGATCTCTACGGCGGCTTTGCCGGCACAGAAACCATGCTCTACCAGCGCAACCACAGAGTCAACGTCACTACGCTGAGCGGTGATATCGGAACCAGCAGCACGGATGACAACTCGTACCACGTGGTCCGAGGCGCAGACAACGCGAGAATCGACGGATTCACCATCACCCAGGGAAACGCAGATGGGGAGAGTCCGGATAACCACGGCGGTGGGATGTACACCGTGGGCTCGTCCACAGTGTCCAACTGTACCTTTTCGGAAAACTCTGCAGATAGCGGAGGGGGAATGTACATCGAATCAGCTTCACCCATAATCGCAAACACCATTTTCGAAAGCAATTCAGCAACCGGCGGCGGAGGCGTTTTCAATGGGGGAGATACTTCCACCACATTGATCAACTGCGCTTTTATTTATAACTCAGTCAACAACAGGCTGCCAATGGAGCCTGGCGGAGGAGGGATGGCAAATAATGGCGCATTCGATAGCCCAGCTGTGGCAACAATAATCAACTGCACATTCGCTTACAATTCATCAGAAGAGGGTGATGCTGGAGCAATACATAACAATCTTTCCAATGTCATGGTTAGAAACAGCATTTTCTGGAGCAATCCAACTCAAGGCATAACAGGGATTCACGGTGGCAGCATGAATATTTCTTACAGCGATATCGATGGCGGATGCGATGCGATAAGCGGCGCTACTTGTGGAGATGGGAACATAAATACCGATCCCCTGTTCGTCACCCAGACAGTGAGTCTGATCGAAAACTCCCCTTGCGTTAACACAGGCAGCTCAAGCCTCGTGCCCCCTGATGTAACTGATTTAGACGGCGACGGTAACACCTCGGAATCAACCCCCTTTGACCTAGACGGAAATCCTAGGGTCGTCGATACTGTGGACATGGGCGCTTACGAATACCAGTGAAAACAGCAGACAGCCGAGTCCGGGTTGGCAACACATACAGTCATGGGAACCAAACCAATGAGGAAGATAGTGGGTGTGGTTGCGCTGCGGTCGGCAGTGGACCCGGGCTATCCCGTTTGATGCCAACTGCGGCTCGGTTGCTCCGGCCTTCCCTGTAGATGCCTTCCTGACATCTCGATCGGAATAACAGATGGGGCTGCCCTTCTCTTTGGCTTGACCAGCACGAGCAGTGCGGGAAAGAAAACCAGGGCTGCGACCAGGCAGGATCCAATGCCCAGCAGGGCAAGCGCGCCAATGGATTTGAGGCCCGGGTGGTCTGCCAACAGTAGGCTGCCAAATCCCATCATGCTGGTAGCCGTGCAAGCGCCCACGGAAAGACCGGTCTGTCTGAGCACTGTCAACATTTGGGCTGGGCCGCTTTCGCGATACCGATGGTAAAAATGAACGCCCGCGTCCACCCCAATGCCGAGCAGGCTTGGAAGAACCACCGCGTTCAACAGGTTGAGCTTGATGCCCAATGCCCCCATGCCGCCCAGCATCCACAACACGCCCAGGCCCAGGGGGGACAGTACGATAAGGGTGTGGCTCAATCGCTTCACGTCCAGTAGCACGGCGCCAAATACTGCGATCACGCACAGAAAAAGGGCGATCGGCGCATCGCGTTTTACCGCTTCAAACATCGCCGCAAACACCAGGGATTCGCTCGCCGGCCGGTAGGTTTCGCCTCGGACGTTGATATCTCGGATTTCACCTGCAAACCTTACGGCTCTTCGCAAATCGAGGAGGCCGTGTTTCTGAAACACAGCGACCATCTGACCGTCTGTGCCCGGCCTCCCCAAAAACCGGCGTTGGATGTGCTCCGGCAGATCTTTGGACCCAAACGCCGTGACCGCCAAGTCTTTTTTGAGCGCGGCCACCCGCGTCTGATATTGCTCTGGAACGCTATCCCTGTTGCGATCTATCAATGCCTTAATATCTGCAATGACGGCGAGTTTTTCCTGCTGGCTGTCAGGCACCAAATCAGAGAGTGCCCAAACCCGATCGATCGCACTCTCTTTGCCGCGTTCTCGCTGCCGCTGTCTCAACGTTTCTGCCACGCCAGCAGCAGCTTCTTTTCCTTTGACCAATACAACAGCCGCACCCCGACCGTTTTCAAATACCTGATGCTTTTTCTTTGTAAATTCTCGGGTGCTCGATACATTGGATCGCAGTTCTCGCAGGTCGTATTCAAATGCCAGGCGGGGCAGCCAGATGGCCAGCCCCACGGTGACAATCGCGCTCGCACCGAGGAGCAGACCCGGACTGCGCAGCGGCTTAGCAGCAATGCTCGTCAGGCCGCGTCGTCGATCTCCCATTAAACCCAGCCGTTCGGCAATGGAGACCAGGGCGGGAAATACGATCAAAAAAGCAGCCGCAGACATGATGAGGCCCATACCGGCGATAAAGCCGAATTCTGAGAACCCGCGAAACTCAACCAGGGTCAACACAAAAAAGGCCGAGGCAGTGGTGAGAGCAGCTGTCAGGGAGGCCCGGCCCGTATGCTGCACGGCTGTGGTAAGGGCAGTGATGGTGTCGCTGCCGAAGCTCCGCTCTGCCCAATATCGGGTAAGCATGTGGATGCCAAAGTCAATGCCGAGCCCAAAAAGGATTACGAACAAAAACACGGTGATCAGGTTTAGCTTGCCAATGCTCAGCGCGGCAATGGCAAAGGTCCAGGTGAGGGCCATGAAAAGGGGGAGCACGATCAGCAACACAGCAACAGGCCGGCCAAAATAGAGGGCTAGCAGCAACAAAATGCCCAACCCCACCCAGAGAGCACTCGATCGCACGTCACTGACCACTGTCTCGTATTCATCGATCCAGTTGCGAAACGTGCCGCCCAAGCTGACCTGCATGTCTGGATGGTAGGAGAGCGGATCCATGGCTGCCACCAGGGCGTTGACGTCTTCGTGGATGCGGCGGGCAAAGGACAGGTCAGATGTCACACCGTTGGGCCGGACCACGAGAATCAGGATTTGGCCGTCTGGGGTGGCGTAGTAAGCCGGCAGCCCCAGGGGGTCGTCGTACTTTGCCGTAATATCTGCAAACTCAAGGGCTGGCGGTGCTGATCCACCCAGATCAACATACATGGGGTTACGCTTTAGTTTGTCGTATCTAAGCCGTGCATCGATCCGGTTGTGTATTGCACTGAGATCATCGAGACTCAGATAGAGCATCTTGCGCGCCTGGAAAAATGCCGGATCCATGCCGCTTTCAACCCACCCCACCCAGGGCAGGGCGCGGATTTTTGGCGTGAGGTCTCGGGCAAAGCGTAGGGACTGATCAAAATCCTCTGACTCGATCATCACCATCAACTCGCCAAATCCACCGGCCTTTTCAGATGCCTGGTTCATGTCTCGCACGGGTTGAGCATTATCCGGGAGCAGGGCGACCAGGTTGCTGTCCAGGCGAATTCTAGAAGCAATCCAGGCACTTAAACTTGAAATAACAAGGGCAGCGACCAGGATTGGGACACTGTATCGATGTGTCCAAAGCACCCATGATCGACTGCCCAGCTGCGTGAAAACGTTACCCAACATGATACACTTCTGGCCTAAAGCTCCTCGACCCCGCAGCTAAGCAACATGTATGCCAACATGTGGGTTTGCACGAACTCAATCCCGCACGTTATTCCTTGGGAGCCCCCACCCCGGCCCTCCCCCGGTGGACTTTTGGACGCTGGGGGAGGGGGAAGCAGAATAGAGCTTTGTGGACGGCAGGATTCACAAGAGCAACAAAAGCGGGATGAGCTGAAAGATAAAGCCATAAATGATAATGAACTGGTTAGGTTTTGATATTACCCTCCCCCAATGTCCAATTGTCCATCGGGGGAGGGCCGGGGTGGGGGCCGATGATGATCATGTAATGATGATCATGTCTCACCGTGTGAAAGTGTTTCATTCACATGATACAATCGCCCCTGGCTATTCACCTTCGGATTCGGCCACATTTTCCGCAAATGCCAATAAATCCTTGACCTGGTTTGGGCTGAGGTTCAGTTCGAAAAAGCGCGGGTGTTCGAGGGGATCCTCAATCGGTTCAGGGGGAACGCCGATACCGGCGTGTTTTAGCAGCATATCTGTAACCGCTACGACCAATGTCATTTGGGATGAATTCGCAGACCGCTCGGGCTGGTGGTGAAAGCGCACGGCGTCCACAATCAGGGGGGGGAGTCCCCATAGGTCGCAGATGCGCGCACCCACAGTTCCGTGAAAGAACGTCACTGCAGGTTCAACGGCACTGAGCGGCGGTAATCCATCGACCATAAGGGGTTCGTTATTGGTGATGATGTTGAGCACCATGGCCTCGCCCATATCGTGCAACAAGCCACACAGATAGGCCAGCTCAGATTCAAACCGCAGTATCCGGCAAATCTGCTTTGCAATGGTGCCCGCAGCCTGCGCAGCTTGGAAGAGCTCCCGCATGCGGTCCACGTATCCGGGAACCTTGAAAATCTGTGTCTGGGCCACGACTTTAAAGGCCACATCTCGGACAGTGGTGATGCCCAGTCGGGTAATAGCTGCCTTGAGTGTGCGGGTCGGGGATCTTCGGCTGTAAAACGCCGAATTTGCCACGGATAAAACATGGGCGGCGACAATGGGATCCTGCTTTACAACATTCTCGACATCCCGAACATCACAGTCCCGACGGCTCGCCATCTCAGATAGCCGAACAGCTGTTTCTGGCAAGAGCGGTGGCTTGTAGGTCTTTGACTCAATCGTCGTCTTGATGGCCCAGCCGAGGCGCTTAGCAAAGGTCTCATCGCCCCAGCTCCTCTTTATAAATTTGATCAGATCCATCTCCGAGATGGTGATATGGCTTCGGTGAGATGAATCAGTGCGCTTAGTCGTCATGCGGTTTCAGACTTCCTCTTCACGAGCGAAGTAAATTATATACACGGTCGCATAATCCCCATCAACATCTCCCTTTGGCGCGTTGCGTAGGTCAGGTCCTCGCGGGTCGATCCTGTGGTAGCCCTATTGGACCTGCGCTTGGTTTGACCCTCAAGAAGCCCCGTGGTACTTGGCGGTAGAATGGGGTGAATAGAGTGCGCTTGAATGACATACAGGGCCAGGATGGGGCGATTGAGATACTGCGGCGGGCCGTGGGGACCCAAAAGGTGGCCCACGCCTATCTGTTTTCAGGGCCCGCAGGTGTGGGAAAATCAATGACCGCCCAGGCCCTTGCAATGGTTCTCAACTGCAGAGACAAGGGCAGCGATGCCTGTGGTGAGTGTATCGATTGTCGAAAGATTTTAAAGCGCATGCATCCTGACGTCATTGAGGTCTCTTTGCCTGATAACAAGGCCCGTATTCCAATAGACGCGGTGAGAAGTCTGGGCAGACAGCTAAAAACCAGACCCCACGAGGGGCGTGCCCGCGTAGCCATTATAGACCCAGCTGATTTCATGACCGAACCGGCTGCAAACGCACTGCTTAAGCCGCTCGAGGAGCCGAGCCCGGGAAATTTTCTGATACTCATTTCGGATCGCGCCCACGCCTTGCTTGCGACCGTGAGATCCCGCTGTCAAGTGGTGCGATTCCGACCGTTGCCAGAAGCGGTCGTCACTGACCTGTTGTGCGATAGCGGGCTACAACCCAGGGAAGCCGGCGTGGTTGCGGCGTTCAGCAACGGCAGCATGGCCCAGGCCCAGTTGTATGCCCGAAGTGATTTGGATGACCGCGTCGAACAAGTGCTCACATTTCTCGAAACAGGGGTACGACCCACGCCTGATCAAGGGCTGCAGGTCGCGAGCTCACTTAAAAAAAATCGCGCTGACGCGGTTGCTCTGCTCGATATGATGTCCGTTATCCTGGCGGAGATCTTGTGGATTCAAACCCACGGCAAGGCTACTCGAGATCGCCCGCTCGTTGAAAAGCTCGGACCCCGGCTTGGGGATCTGGCATCTATGCTAACCAGTTTGCACATTTCGAAGATGGTCGCAGCAGCTCACAGAACTGCGCGATCCATACAGGTCAACAACATGAGCCCGCAACTTGCCTTTGAGGCCATGCTCATGGATATTCGAGGCCGAGCAGATGCCAGCGCGGCCGGAAGTGGATTCGGTGCTTAATGGATAATGAAAAAAAGAGGGACCGCGCGCCCTCATCGGGAAATACAGGCGATGGTGCACGGCGGCGGCGTCACCGACCTCGCAGGCGGCGCCCTTCCGGCGATACCGACCGCGGACAGCAATCCTCAACACAGTCGACAGGCAGGCGAGAAAGACCACAGCCAGGGGACCAGGTAAGAGATGGCTCCCAAGAGGCAAACCGCCCGCGCAAAGGCAATCGCAATCGGCCAGCCCGTCGACGACACGCAGGCGGCCAGTCAGATAATAGTTCCCATCGGGGCGCCAGGAGACAGGGATCACAGCGGAATCCCCGTCGAGACGGTGCACAAAGAGATACTCGGACAGGAAGGACCGAGGAACGCCCAGTGGCAGATGATGCCTCCTCGTCAAGGGATCACCGCGCATCGCGCCGGGAGACCCATCAGCAACCAGAGGCCTCGTCTCGCGGCTACGAGCATATGAGCAATGACCAGCTCACGTTTCTAAAATCTACCAAAATTGACGAAGATGCCCTGCTCGACGATTTTCCAGAGAGTGACCTCAGTGAAACAGATACGCTCATGGACGTGGTCG
This sequence comes from Myxococcota bacterium, assembly GCA_030065855.1. Taxonomy (GTDB): domain Bacteria; phylum Myxococcota_A; class Polyangia; order JAAYKL01; family JAAYKL01; genus JASJCT01. The sequence continues at coordinate 5,041 of JASJCT010000001.1, read as the reverse complement.
GTGTAAAACTCCACTCAGCCGGTCCGGTGATACTCTTTGATTGCCAAGACATGTATCTCGACCAGGGGGACGAAGTCGTTGTCGAGACCGGGTGGGGACTTGCGCTCGGTCAGGTCCTGGTGCCTGCGCGGCGGCGCATGGTGGGAGAGGAACAGCTGCCCCGGGTCATCCGAAAGGCTACGAGCAACGACCGGCGTCAACAGAACCGCAACCAGGACAGGCAAGATGCCGCGTTCAGGCTTTGCAAAGACCGCATTGAGCGCCTGGGGTTGCCCATGAAGCTCATCAAAGTCGAATATCTGCACGGTGGGAACAAGGCGATCTTCTATTTTTCTGCAGATGGGCGCATCGATTTCAGGGAACTGGTACGTGACTTGGCAAGGCGGCTGCACACGCGCATTGAGATGCGACAAATCGGCGTGCGCGATGCATCGCGGATGCTCGGCGGCGTGGGCACCTGTGGGTGCCAGCTCTGTTGCAACCTCTACCTACGTCAGTTCCAACCCGTGTCGATTCGCATGGCCAAAGATCAAAACTTGGTCCTCAATCCCCAAAAGGTATCTGGTATATGCGGCCGCTTGCTGTGCTGCCTCACCTACGAAGATCAGGCATATCGAGAAGCTGCCAAGGGCCTGCCCCGGGTGGGGCGACGGGTGAAAACGCCAGATGGATTGGGGCGTATTCGGGATCGGGATGTGCTGCAGGGCATCGTGCGGGTACAGCTGGAGAACGAAGCCACGACAAAGGATTACCAGGCCAATGAGATAGCCCTCGAACATCAGAGAGACAGCGGGCCTGACGTGAATGAAGAGAACAACATCGAAAACGGAGATGATCCAAACGGGCTCAATACCCTTGCCGATCCGTAATGTCCTTTCTCATCCCCCTTGAAATGCCAACGATAGCAGCTGCCTTGCGCGACGCTCGCAGCGCCTCTGCCGAGGCCCGTTGGGTCGCGGCCATGGCCTTGGGAACAGCAGACCACGGTCATTGGGAAGCAGCTGCTGCAGCGCTGCGCGAGCTGCTTCAAGACCCGGTCGACGGGGTTCGCGCCCAGGCATTGGAAGGTCTCCTCGAGCAGATGCGTTCCGGCCAACCCCTTTCAGCCGACATCATCACTGCTGCGTTGGCAGATACTGCGCCTAGTGTGAGATGTGTGGCAGTCGACGCCCTGATCATGACGTCCGCGTGTCCGGCCCAAGATTTGGCGCCCTACCTCGGTGATCCAGACCCATCTGTCCGGGCTGCTGCTGCATCTGGCTTGGGATCACTTCGAGCCATTGAGGCGTCGGATCGCATCGCTGTGCTGCTGAAGGATACAGATGGGTATGTCACTGACCGGGCAGCCATGGCCCTGGCTGAACTGGGAGATCCCAGGGGAGAAGCTGTACTGTGTCAAGCTCTATCAGCGGACGCTGCCACTGCATGTGAAGCTGCCCGTGCCCTGGGCGAACTGGGCCGGCCATCTTCCCTGCCCGCCCTAGAGAAGGCCCAAGAGCGGCGATTGTTGAGCACCGAAGCAAAAGCCATGATCGCTGCGGCTGCTGTTCGCTGCTCGGGAAATCAGCCACATCACCGCGGGCTCTCGGTATTAAAGGAACTCCTCGGATCGATCTGGCAGTCCAAGCGGCTTGCTGCCCTCAGCACCTTGGTGCGCCTCCCGGTGGTGGGCATTGCAGCCCATGTGGCGCGCCTGATGGACCAAGGCCGGGAGATAGAAGCTTCTGCAGCCATTGAGACCCTGGTTGCGATAAGCACGATCGATGCTGATGCTGCCACAGCAGAACTCGAACGCAGGATTGGAAAGCTCAGCCCGCCGCTCGACCAAGAGCTCAACGCCACACTGACCCAATGGGGCGCTGGACCTTGAGGGTGTCGATATGCCACTTGTCTGAATCTTGCCCAGACTGTCCGCTACATCGGATCAATGTCACTCTCCTCCAACTCTTTCCTACGCCACGCCAAGGTCACTGCCAGCTGGGCAGGGTAATCATTTGTTGCTACATTCGTTGGAATTGGACCGCGGACGAGTGAGGAGAAATCAATGAGAGATGAAGCACTTGAGCAGTTCATTCAAGCTGGCAAGACTCGTTTTTTAGACCAACTTTTCGAATGGCTGAGGATCCCCAGTATCAGTTCCAGTAAGGATCGGGCTCAGGATGTGGCATCAGCAGCGAATTGGTATGCAAACCATCTGAAGGATTGCGGGCTGGAGAACGCCAAACTGATTCATGGGGATGGTCATCCCATCGTATACGCAGATTGGCTTCGAGCTGGTGAAGACCGGCCGACGGTTTTGATATACGGCCATTACGACGTTCAGCCCCCTGAACCGTTGGAGCTGTGGACAAAGCCTCCTTTTGACCCTTGGATTCGCAAGGGAACGGTTGGCGAAGAAATCGTGGCTCGAGGAGCGAGTGACGACAAGGGACAGGTGTTTGCTTTAACCAAGGCGCTTGAAGCCTGCTTAGTTCTAGATGGGGCATTGCCGGTCAACGTTAAAATTCTTATCGAAGGAGAAGAGGAAGCGGGCAGTCATCACCTCGCTGATTATTTGGCAACGCATCGTGAGTTTCTGAGCGTAGATTCGTGCCTGGTGGCCGACACGGCCATGCATGGTCCAGGCAAACCGAATATTGCTTTAGGACTACGTGGTATCTGGGCTGGGGAACTCGTTGTCTCAGGGCCGGCAAAGGACATCCATAGTGGCGTATACGGCGGGACAATACAAAACCCCTGTCAAGCTTTAGCTGCTCTGCTTGCTACGATGCACGATTCTTCTGGCCGGGTCACCGTGAGTGGATTTTACGATGACGTGGTAGAGCTAGACCGGACAGAAAGGGATCGATTAGCGAGTTCCGAACGCAGCACTGCGACTTGGCTCGAAGAAACAGGTGCTCCCGCTATTTGGGGAGAAACTTGCTACACGCCACGAGAAAGGACGGGTATTCGTCCAACTCTGGAATTCAATGGGATTTACGGCGGTGATAGCGACCGTGGCTTCAAAACTATTATTCCAGCGAGAGCAGGCGCTAAGATAACTTGTCGGCTTGTTCCGAACCAACTACCAGAGAAGATCGAAGCGGTTTTGTTCGAACATGTGCGGACCCGTACACCTGCTTCGGTTACGAGCGAGCTCACTACCTATGCTAGAGCGCCTGCAGTCGTCATGTCTTCTGATGGTCCTGGTATTACCGCTGCCCAACGGGCTTGCGTTCGTGCATTTGGGGCTCAGCCTGTCCTGTCGCGTGAGGGTGGCGGCATACCAGTAGTGGGAGAATTTGTAAGCAAGCTGGGCGTGGAAGTGGTGTTGCTGGGGTATGGGCTGCCCGACGATGGTGCCCATGGCCCCGATGAAAAATTTTCCATCTCATGCCTAAATCAGGGCATCTGCTGCGGGGTATACTTTCTGCAAGAAATCTCTCGTACTCTCTGAGCTAGCGGGATCGAAGGGGTCGGCCTTGTGGGACTAAAATGGGCATGCGCAGAGGATACCACCGTTAGGGGAACTGCATTTGCCTCCTCTAGTCACGACGGTACAATGTGACTGGCTACCACCGAATGATCCTGCGCATGGGCAAGGCGATGTTTTGCATTTTGAGATAACGTTGGTTTCTGTTGGCTGGCTCCTCATATAAGCTCCTCATATAAGCCCTCATATAAGCCCCTCATATAAGCCTCTGAGATACTTCCTCATATAAGCCTCTGAGATACTTTTTTCTTCTGACTGAAAATAGGTCGGATTGGGTCTACACAGCAAATTAGAGGCGGAATCGGAATACGGATTTTAGCTTGCAGCGGCATCCTTCTTCGGAAATGTTAACAAAATCTGGAAATCAATGGCTTTAAGGCCGTCTCGGTTGGATTTTGAACGCACCGGTGCTGTGAGATTGACGTTGGGGGATGCTTTCCTTCCCTCTCTTTAAGCTGCTGCCCGAATGTCTGGTGGTTTAAAAGAACCGCTTGGAAATGAAACGTCCAGAATCCCTCGTTGCCACATGCCGGATGCATACCAGTACTGATCTAGAAAATCGCGCAGGGCTTCCCGATACTCCTCAACTGCCTCTTTCATCGATGCGTGACACAGAGGTTTCCGGGTTCGAACAAATGGGGTCTTGGGTTTCTCACGGGGATCGAGCTTCTCCAATTGAGGCTTGCCCAGAACAGGCCGCCCTTCTCGTTTCCGCTGCTCTCGATATGACTGCTCTAATTTCCGTACTTCACGTCGAAAGTGTGCCTGGCGTTTGTGGTCGGGCATCTGCTCCCAGCTGGGTAGAGGGCTGAGCTTTACCACTACCGTCTTCATGAAGGCGTCCGGCTTCTTCTTGCTCTTTATCCCTCCGTCTTTATGCCAGGCTGTCCAGTCGATATACCGGAATCGTTCCACCTCTCCGGTGGCGAGCTGCTTGTAACTGGAAAACCCTTTCCAATGTGCCACCCTATCTACAAGACCGTCTTTTGCCACATTGGTCACTGCATAGAACAGCTGCTGCTCCAGGCTTATATCATCCACAGCCTCGGTCGACCGATTTCTAGAGGAAAAGAGCGCCCCTTCCCGGCCGTAGTACTTATTGATGCCCCTGGCGACCAACGAGTTGAACATCTGATGGAACCTGGCCACGGCCTGGATATGTTCGGACGCATCAGAGATAGGCGCGATGAGGTCTTGCTTATGGTTGATATTGAAGTCGAGGCAGAACAATTTTACAGGATACTTCTCCAACGCCCTGCCTGCTGATGCCCCGATAATCTGTCGGACTTGTTCGTCTGGCTTGAACAGGAAGCATCTATCAACGGTGCGTTGAACCTCACAATAGACGGCATCGGCTTTAATCCATCTGGGGCGATCTCCCATGGCGAATTCCTCCTTGTTGCCTCTCCTATCGGACAAAGAGAAAAAATGTTTCCATCTTAACCGGCCAATAATGGTTTCATTTTGATAAGGGTTGAAAAATATTAGAATATTTGGTTTGTTTTTTTTGCATTTAGTTCCTCTGGTTTCCGAGATTCTAAAAAAACGGTTGTGGTTTGGTTTTATCGC
>JASJCT010000058.1 GCA_030065855.1 Myxococcota bacterium | reverse complement strand
TTCAAAGGTAAAATTCGATTGGACGTGTCAAAATCCCCCTAACCCCCTTTTTCAAGGGGGAGATCCTTTACCCGGCATAAAAATAGCAAAAATCGCGACATTTGCCCTTAACCGAATGCCATTGCCCTTTGCCAAAGGGGGAGGTATTTTGCCCGACATCGAAGACTGGACAGAACACTAGGGTCTCAGACGGTCCTCAAAGTGCGCCCTAGTTTTTGCTGGACGCTTTCCACCTTTGTTTTGAGGCGGTTGGTCTTTCCCTTTCTGTAGTCAAATTTGACGGTCAGACTGATTCGGTTCGCGTCTTTTTTAAGGTTATTGAAGCAGTTATCGACCAGGGCGAGCAGATCTGACCACTCCCCCTCCACGATGGTGCCCATGGGCGTGAGCACGTAGTCGAGACCGCTGTTGTCGATAATTTCAAGGGTGCCGGCAACGAACTTTGAAAAGCTCTCCCCTTTGTCCAAGGGTATCATCGTCATTTCCATCAACGTCATGGGATGCCTCCTTGCAATTTTTAGGGCATTATAGGCTGAAGTAACGCATAATTTGGTAAAATTTGTTTGACGCGATTCCTTCAACCATGGATTGAGGTGCGCATGTTTCGAACAGAAGACAAATCGACCCGCGTGACGTTGAGCTCACCAGAGGATGTGCTGGCCCGGATCGAACCTGGCATGAGCATTTTTTTAGGTACTGGCGCGGCTGAGCCGAGAACCCTGGTGCGCCACCTCATGGCCTGCCAGGACAAAAACCTCGATGATCTCACCCTGATCCAACTCGTCAGCCTGGGCGATGCCTTTTCTCTAAAAGAACTGACAGTTCAGAGATACCGACTAAAGACCTTTTTCTCCGGCTGGGTCGTCAGCCAGGCCATTAGCGAGGGGCGCGTGGATCTCATACCGAGTCGATTCTCCAGCATTCCCCGCCTTATTTCCTCTGGCCGCATTCCCATCGATGTGGCAATCGTTCAGATCACGCCCCCCAGTCAAGCCGGGTATGCGAGCCTGGGCATTGCCGTGGACGCGGCCCGGCAAGCCATGGAGCAGGCGTCCCTGGTGGTCGGCGAGATCAATCCCCATATCCCCTTTACCATCGGGGATACCGCGGTTCCGATCTCTGAATTCGACATGTTCATCCGCTCTAAGGAGCCCCCCTACTACCTCGATCGATGGCCGTTGACAGATATCTTCGACAAGCTCGCGGCCAATGTAGCTTCGGTTATCGATGATAGGGACTGCCTCGCGCTCTCCATGGGGCCGCTGTTCGAAGGACTGGCCAAGCATCTCAAGGACAAGCAACACCTGGGCATTCACTCCCCGTTTTTCACGGACCCCATGATGGACCTGGTCAAGAGCGGTGCTGTCACCAACCGCTACAAGAACGTGTTCAAGGGTAAATCCCTGGTCTCCTATGCCATTGGCTCAAAGGAGCTCATGAGTTGGTTAAACCACAACCCACTCGTCGAGTTTCAGGGCATTGACAAGGTGTTCAGTCCCCTGGAAATCGGCCGCAACCGGCGTTTTGTCCCTATCGTGCCGGCCAGAAAGATCGACCTCTCTGGTCAGATCGCATTGCATTTTGATCACAGCAACATGGGCGCCGGCCCAGGGGAGGCGGTTGATTTTTTCAACGGGGCAGAAATATCCCCTGGCGGCCGCACCATCGTCGCCTTGACCAGCCGCAACCGATCCGGAGATCCCAACATCCTCATTTCTGCATCAGACGAGCCCAATATTCTGGGTCTCAGGGCCCCTGTGGACATGGTCGCAACGGAATACGGCGTCGCCCGGCTCAGGGGACGCACGGTTAGGGAGCGGGCCCAAGCCCTCATCGATATTGCCCATCCAGACGATCGCCTGTCCCTTGTAGAAAACGCAAAAAAGAAAAACATCCTCTACTCGGATCAGATTTTCCTCAGCGATTCCGCCCTGTTCTATCCAGCAGAGATCGAGCACAAGCACGACTTTGGCAATGGCCTTACCGTTCGTTTTCGCGCTATCAAACCCTCTGACGAAGAGGACATGCGCCAACTGTTCTACAGGTTTTCTAACGAAACAGTGTACTATCGTTACTTCAGTCCGATTAAGACCATGCCCCACGCCAAAATGCAGGCGTATGTGAACGTGGACTACCGGGACACCTTGTCCATTGTGGGTTTAATGGACGACAGCATCATTGCCGAGGGCAGGTTTGTCAAGGACATCAACCGCCCCTTTGCCGACATGGCGTTTGTGGTGGACGAGCGATTTCAAGGACGCGGCCTGGCGTCCTTTATGCTTCAAATGCTCATCAAACTGGCAAAAGAGCGGGGCATCAAAGGGTTTACCGCAGATGTACTGGCCTCGAACAAGGGCATGATGAAGGTCATCGAAAAAGTCGGCCTGCCTGCCTCGGCAAAACTCCAAGAGGGCGTCTACCGCCTCACAATCCCGTTTGACGCGGAGCGGCGCGCTTGAGTCCCGATATCTATCCGCTCCGGACCCTTTGAAATTTCTATGGTGGAACAGGTATCGTGGAAGTGCTACGCTAAATTAGATACAGTGTGCTTGTAAGACAAGGGAACATATAGGATAAGTGTACTTTGAAGCAGCTGTGTTGGAGTTAAGTGCACGCCAGTCTGGGGGTAACATGAAGAAACAGGTACTCTTTGTCGACGATGAACCGAAAGTTCTTCACGGTCTCAAGCGCATGCTCAGGGGCCTTAGAGATCAGTGGGAAATGCAATTTATCGATGGCGGCCAAAAGGCACTCGATCTATTGAACGAGCAGGCGTTTGATGTGGTCGTGGCTGATATGCGGATGCCCGGCGTGGACGGTGCTACGTTGCTCACCGAAGTGGCGGCCAAGTATCCAGCCACGGTGCGCATCGTGCTATCCGGGCAAGCAGATAAGGCAGAGGTGCTTCGCTCCATCGAGCCGAGCCATCAGTACCTGGCCAAACCCTGTGACGCGGAAACCCTCCGCATGACGGTTGCACGGGCATGTGCCCTCAAAGAGCTCATGAGCGACGAGCGCCTGTCCTTTGTCGCAGAGATGAAAAACCTTCCCAGCCTGCCCGAGATTTATACCTCCCTGGTGAAGGAGCTGCGCAATGATGAGCCTTCCATTCGAAAGGTGGCCGCGCTCATGGAGCAGGATATGGGCATGACGGCAAAGATGCTGCAACTGGTCAACTCGGCCTACTTTGGCGTGCCCCGAACCATCTCCAACCCGACCACGGCGGTCAGTCTGCTGGGTTTGGAAAACGTCACTTCCCTGGTGCTCATGAGCGGTGTCTTTACCAACGTGGATGAGGGCGCCATGCCCAAGGAGTTCTCCCTAGACGCGGTGTGGCGCCACAGCGCGTCTGTCGGACGGCTCAGTCAACAAATCCTCAAGACTGAAAAAGCAGACAAACAGGATGCAGACGACGCCCTTTCGGCCGGGCTGCTTCACGACTGCGGCAAACTCATCTTTGCCGCGAACTTGGGTGAGAAGTACGGCGAGGTCATCCGAACATCCCAAGAGGAGAAGATACCCCTGTCTCAGGTCGAAGTAGAGGTACTCGGGGCCTCCCACGCAGAAGTAGGGGCGTACCTGCTCAGTCTTTGGGGCCTGCCCGAGGCTGTTGTAGAAGTCGTGGCCTTCCACCACGAGCCTGCAAAATTCGCCACAGAGCGCAGCGCCACCCTAGCTGCCGTATACGCGGCCAACGCCATCACAGGGGAACTGGGCATTGCAGGTGGGGTTTCCACCCATGACATGCTCGACCCGGACTATGTCGACACCATCGGTGGTACGCAAAAGCTCGAAGCGTGGACCGAGCTCCTGCCCAAGGAATAGGGTCTCGGTACTCTCCGCGTTGTGGTTGTATCAGTCAGCTTGGTACAAGAGTTTGAGCAATTCGTAGTGCTCCTTATCTTTTCCATCGTTGTATAGATTTTCAAGCACTTCAATAATATTTGTACTAAGGATGTTGACCAGGGCGTGGGGAGCGGGTCGCATGTGCACATAGATGGTGTTGGTGCTGGGTACGACGTCAATGAAGTTCTGACCAACGCCTTTGCAGCCGAAGAGATCCGTCCATACCCCTGGAAACATGATACCGTCTGATGGCTCCTGGGTGGCGTTGATATAGGGCGTGTATCCGTTCAGCCACCACATGTGGCTGTGTCCCGAGTTAACCGAGCTCGATGGTTTCAGTGATGCCTCGACATACGCCTTGGGGACAATCTGCTCGCCGTTCCAGAAACCACCGTGCAGGTACAAGTAGCCGAATCTGGCAAAATCCCGACAGGTCGTGTTGATGTTCATATACGCCGTCACATTGCCCGCGCCATCTCGGAACCAGTAGGTGTCATCGTTGAAGCCGAGCGGTCCCCACAGGTATTGCCAGGCAAAATCCTCCTGGTCCATACCAGATGCGTTTTCGAGGATCGGATTGAGTACCTGGGTGCCGTGATTGCTGTACTGGTAGACCGTATCGGGCGGATTGACCGCGGGGAGACCCAGCGCTTCCTCGGTCATATCGTAGGTTAACACGGTCCACAGGTTGTCCCATTCGAGATTGAACCTAAGGCCCGACACCATGTTTAAGAGGTGGCGAATCGTAATCGGTGCCAGGTCTTCCTGGTCCTGCCATTCGGGCAGGTAGTTGGCCGCTGGCTCGTCCACACTATTAATCATGCCCTTGCCGAGCGCAATGCCGATGAGCGCTGACGTGAACGACTTGGCAATAGACCAGGATTTCTGGGAGTGATTTATCCCACCGTCATTGAAGTACTGCTCCCAAACCAGCTTGCCGTCGCGGATAACCAGCAGGCATTGTCCACCGATGCTCTTCGAATAGTCTGTTGCTGCCTCGAGCATCTCGACGTCGAAGCCGGCCTCGGTGGGATCGCCTGTGGGCCAATCTGGCATGGGCCAAAGGACATCCGTGTCGGTATCCCAGTCGGTATCAGTATCATCGCTCGTATCCAAATCGACATCGGTACCATCGTCAGCTGTGTCGCTGCAGGCCGGCATCAAAACCGAAACCAACAGCCAAATGAATCCGGCAGATAATGCTTTTTCTTCCACGGTTTTTCTCCTTTTAATGTCGGCCTTGGTTTACCCTTGCTCTGCGCGAGCTCTTGCGTCATGCGAGTTTAGCATTACATCGAAAAAAATACTTCTGTTATAAATATTGCTTGAGTTCTAAATTTCGTTCCGCGTTGCTGCAATTTCAGAAGAAAAAGGGAAAAAAGGTGGTTGTATTCGCGGGGTCAGTGTTTTGAAGATTCCGTCGTCCCTGCGCAGGCGGGGACCAGTGTAACCTATTGTATTTATTTCGTATTCTAGATTCCCGCCTGCGCGGGAATGACGATCCTGGATGAATTACCGGACACGCACTAGACTTGACTGAGCAAGGTTGTATTTGGATTACTTAACTGCCCTTAACGCAATTGCGCCCGGCCTCTTTGGCCTCATAAAGGGCGTCGTCGGCGCGGCGCAGCAGCATGATATTGGCCCGGGACTCGTTTGGATCTTTTGTCGTGGCAACGCCAATGCTGATGGTTACCTTTAGGCGGGCTTTATCAGTCTCAATGCACAGGGTCTCAACAGCGGCGCGTACCCGTTCGGCTGCTATCAACGCACCTTCGAGGTTCGTATGAGGTAGGATAATCGCGAATTCCTCTCCGCCGTAGCGGGCTGGTAAATCGCAGGACCGGGCATTTTCTTGGATGGTCTTGCCCACGCCTTTTAGCACGAGATCTCCCACCTGGTGGCCGTGGGTATCGTTGAATTTTTTAAAGAAATCCACATCCAGCATCATCAGCGAAAGGGGCGCATTCAGGCGTTTTGCCCGCTCTATCTCCCGGGTCAGACCTTCGTCGAAAGCCCGGCGATTCGGCAGGCCCGTGAGATCGTCAGTAAGTGCGCGCTTCTCCAAGTCCTGGTTGAGCTCCTTGAGACGTGCGGCCATGCGCTGCTGCTCGTCCAGGGAATCTTGCAGCTCCTTGGTCAGGGACTGGTAGCTCATATTGAGGGCGAGGAGTCCTTGGCTCGCCTGTTGTGCAATTTCCTGGTAGCTCGGCTGGGGACCGACCTTTATCTCCAGCATTTGCGCTGCTTCTGTAACAGATTCGCTGACCTCGTCCATGATCTCGCCGAGGCTTTCGGTATCCAGGCCGAGCGCCTTGATACAACTGGCCGCGGTTTTAAGGGCGTTTTGCTTGTCTTCCACTTCCAGCAGGTCGGCGATGGCTTCAGCGCTGCTCGCTACTTGGGTGCGTTTTATGTGTTCTTCCGGTGCGTTTTCCGGTTCGTGGTGCCACCGCACAGGCGCCACGACTTCAGGGGGAAACTTCCAACTCTCAAACAATGCAGCGCTGATTTCGTCGTGACATTTTCCCCACTGTCGTTCTGTCTCAATGCGGATTTTGGCGGATTCTCGGGCCACGTCGGTAAATGCGCTGACATTTTCAACCGGTGATTGGCGCACCAACAATAAAACGCCCATGTCCTGGCACAACCCGAGCGTAAAGATCTCTTCCTCATCTGGAAGCTTGAGTTTTCTGGCTAGACACTTGGCAGCCACAGCCCGCCGAAGTGAGCTCTCCCAAAATAGCTGTATCGGGTAATCTGATTTATCTGGCGCGAGGCCTTGTACGCCCAGGCAGAGCACCAGGTTGCGCACCGCTCGAATCCCCATGAAGGATATAGCCCGTTCCACAGATGAGAGCTTGCGGCGGAGACTGTAATAGGGCGAGTTGACAGACTTGAGGATCTGGGCTGATAGAACAGCATCCATTTTGATGATGTCGGCGAGCTCTCCCACAGTAGAATCGGGATCCGCGGCCACTTGAATGACCCGGGCGATGACATGCGGTGGCACTGGTAGTGTCACTTGCTGCATAGGGAAAATTTAGCTGACTTATCCGGAGGATCAAGCGAGGTCAGTTAGAAAAGGCTGATATCCATAAGAAATACATCAGCAATTATTAAAAGTCGTCGTCCAGTTCATCATCTTCGTCGCCTTCGCCCTCGTCTTCCTCCTCCTCCTCGTCCTCATCATCTTCGTCATCTTCGTCTTCTTCTGCTGCCGGCTTTTTCAGCTTGATGCCCTTTTCATAGAACTCCTTGAGCTCATAGCTCGACGGCGCGCCCTCATTTTTGAAGAGGCGTCCAAAGAGCACGTGTTTTTCTTGGATTTTCTTTCCAATCCGGTCAGAGACGCTGACATCTTCCTTATTTATCAATTTTTCAGCGAGAATATCATCAAAGAAACATCGGGCCTCATCAATTGTATCCAAGTTTTCCTGGTAAAGGTCGCTGTTTGAGGCGAGCTCAATGATCCTGATTTGGATCTGTATCGCGAGCTCGTACGCGGTGACCGAAAACTTAAGGCGCTGCATTTCGAGTGGGTTCTTGTCCCCCCCTCCGGCCTCCTGCATCACTGCTTTTCGCCTGCCAACAAACGCATTCACGCGATTGGCATCGTCCTCGGCCAGCTCGGACTCGGACATTGCCTGCTTTATCTCCGGACATTTAGGGCCGCAGGCCAAGGGTCCGGCCAAGAGCAGTGCAATCATTGATACCAGCAATGTTGTGTATCGCTGCATGATTCTTACCTCGCTTGTGGTTTTGTTTTGTCTTTCACGGTGTGCCCATCTTAAACGGCGTTACAAAGAGACGCAACACTAGCAGGTACAAATACCGCTAAAGTGACGACTCGCGATTGAATAATTTTAATCTTTCTGCAATATCTGCAATTGATGAAGTCATCTAGCATGACAATTGGGCATCTGTTGCATAAAAGACGTCTACAAAGGAGTATGCCATGACAAAAAATCCAATCTGGACACCTTCTCCTGAGCGGGCAAAAAAAACCAATATGTACGGTTTCTTACAGCACATCAACACCACCTATGGCCAAGCACTCTCCGAGTATACTGGGCTTCACCGGTGGTCGATTTCGCATATTGCCGACTTTTGGAAGGAAATGTGGGATCTCGCCGGGATCATCCATTCACAGGGCTACCACCGCGTGGTGGACGATGAAAAGAAAATGCCCGGTGCCAAGTGGTTTGAAGGCGTGCAGCTCAATTTTGCTGAGAATCTGTTGCGCTTTCGAGATGATGCCCCAGCCATCGTGTTCCGCGGAGAAGCCATGAACCAGGCCACGCGGCTCACCTATGCCGAGCTCTACGATCAAGTTGCCCGTCTGGCGATGTCCCTTCGAGAAATGGGTGTCAGCGCTGGAGATCGGGTCGTGGGGTACATGCCCAATATGCCCCAAACCATTGTCGCCATGCTGGCCGCCACCAGCATCGGCGCCATCTGGTCGTCCTGTTCCCCTGATTTCGGCACCAAAGGGGTCTTGGATAGGTTTGGTCAAATCGATCCCAAGGTGCTGTTCGTGGCCAATGGATATGCCTACAATGGCAAGAAATTCAGCTCCCTCGACAAGGTATCGGAAGTGCTGGCCGGCCTGCCGAGTCAGCCCAGGGTTGTTGTCGTGCCCTACACTGAAGAACGCGCTGATATTTCCGGCATAGCCAACAGTGTGCACTATTCAGATTTCATATCCAAAGAAACAGGGCTCGAGATTCAGTTCGCCCAGCTCCCCTTTGACCACCCGCTGTACATCATGTATTCGTCCGGCACCACAGGGCTGCCCAAGTGCATGGTACAGTCAGCCGGCGGCATCCTCATCCATCATATTAAAGAGCTCAAGCTGCATACAGACCTGACCCGCGACGATAATATTTTCTACTTCACCACCTGCGGTTGGATGATGTGGAACTGGCTGGTCTCCTCTCTTGCCCTCGGGGCCACGGTTGTCCTATTTGACGGATCCCCGTTTCATCCCGGACCTAGTGCCCTGTGGCAGCTGGCTGAAGACGAAAAGGTAACCGTGTTTGGCACCAGCGCCAAGTATCTCGACGCGGTTGAAAAACAAGGCGTAAAGCCAAGTAAAATCTGCGATTTAGCACCACTCAGGACGATTCTATCCACTGGCTCGCCCCTGTCTGAGGAGAGCTTTGAATATGTATATCGAGATGTGAAAGAAGATGTATGTCTGTCGTCCATAGCCGGGGGCACCGACCTAAACGGTTGTTTTGCCGCGGGCAATCCCATCGGGCCGGTGTACAAAGGGGAGCTGCAATGCCTGTGCTTGGCCATGGACGTGCACGCATTCGACGATACTGGCTCGCCTGTGATCAACCAGAAAGGGGAACTCGTCTGCACCTCGGCGTTCCCATCCATGCCCATCTATTTCTGGAACGATCCGGAAAACAAGAAATATCACAGCGCCTATTTTGATGTGTATCCAAATGTCTGGCGCCATGGGGATTTCGTGGAAATCAACGATCTGGGCGGTGTGACCATGTTCGGCAGGTCAGATGCCACCCTCAACCCCGGGGGCGTGCGCATCGGAACCTCGGAGATCTACAGCGTCGTGGAGAACATGTCAGAAGTGGCCGACAGTCTCGTGGTCGGACAGGAATGGCAGGGCGATGTCCGCGTGATACTCTTTGTTAAACTCAATGCCGGGGTCGAATTGACAGAGGGTCTGGCAAATCAGATAAAAAAGAGCATTCGCGCCCATTGCACACCGCGGCACGTGCCTGCAAAAATACTCAGAATCGACGATATTCCCTATACCATCAACATGAAAAAAGTTGAGTTGGCAGTCAAAAATATCATCCACAGCCAACCCGTGCTAAATCGGGATGCGCTTTCAAATCCCGAAGCACTGGACCTGTACGAAAACCTGCCAGAGCTAAAGGAGTAGATTTTTCAATTGATTCCGCGCTAGGCTCTAATAGGAGGCGTTAGATGCAACACGCACCGTGGATCGTCTGTGTGATGATACTGTTTTGCGGGTGCCAGGAGGAGGAAGACGCCTATCCGGTCTTTACCGTATCGAGCCCGGCATTTTCCTCTGGCGCAACGATCCCCAGGCGACATACCTGTGACGGGGATAATGTTTCCCCGCCGCTCATATTTACCGACGTGCCCGAGAATGTGGCGACGTTTGCCATTGTTTTGGATGATCCAGATGCATCGCTCGGTACCTTTGCCCATTGGCTAATATGGGGGATTTCAAAAGATACCATGTTCTTGGGAGAGGGGTTTGGCGCAGACTTGATCCTTGATCAGGATCCGGATTTGCAAGAAGGCGTGCGCCAGGGGACCAACGATATTGGCTCTGTTGGCTACTATGGCCCGTGCCCATCTGACAATGATGAGCACCGATACGTGTTTACTGCTTACGCACTCAGCGAAGACCTTTCACTCAAACCTAGATACGTCTCCTCAGCGGCCGCGCTCATATCGGCCATGGAGGGCAAGATTCTCGGTGTCGGTAAGCTGGAGGGATTTTATAAGTAATGCGTCCTTTTATGTCAGAGCTATTCGAGCGCGCCTTAAGGGAACACAGAGCCATGGGCGATTTCGTCATGGTCACGGTTGTGGAGGTGTCGGGGTCTGTGCCGACAGACGTTGGATCTCGAATGCTGGTGTTGCCGGATGAAACCGTCGGTACTATCGGTGGCGGAGCCCTTGAAAAGAATGCGGTTGAAAAAGCGCGCGCCATGCTCAGTAGCGAAGATAGGGCCCGAATCATCCAGATGGGATTGTCCGATCTCGACATGACCTGCGGCGGCAACGTATCCGTGTTTTTCGAGCCGTTCCAGGCCGCGACCGAGCTGTGGATATTCGGAGGCGGGCACATAGCAAAGGCATTGGTACCGATAGCGGTCCCACTCGGCTTTACGACGACAGTTGTGGACAACCGACCTGATTTTGCCACGGCCGATCGATTTCCAGAAGCGCGACCCCTATGCTCGGACTATCGCGAAGCAGCCCGGCAGGTGCCGGCCGGCGCCTACGCCGTCATAGCCACCCATGGACACGAGCACGATGCTGAGGTCTTTGTGGAGATCGTGCGCAAAGACCCACCGCTCTCCTATATCGGGATGATCGGATCAGGCGCCAAGGTGTCGAATATTTTCAATAAGTTGGAGGCATCGGGGATCCGTATTGGGCCCAATGTGTATTCGCCTATCGGATTGGAACTGGGCGGCAACACCCCAGCTGAAATCGCACTCGCCATTGCAGCAGAGCTCTTAGGCGTCCGAAACGAAAAACCAGGAATGCCCCATTGTCGAGACCGCCTTCTAAACAGATAGGTCCACCTTATCCCCAGGACTGTGGATGAGCTTGGCAATGTCGATTCGAGATCAGACGGTATTTTTGCACCGCGTTGGAAAAAGAGGTCATCTCAAAAGTTTCATAATTGTCATTCCCGCGCAGTCGAAATTTTGACATTGAGCCCCGCGAGTGTTTTGATTCGCGACCATCGGATACTTTTAGCTATGTCGAAACCAGGGGCATTCAGAAACACAGGCCATGGAGATTTTGTCATGAGAGTAAGCTGGCACTCAGAAAGCAAAGATCGTATAGGAGAGATTTTCAAACGAAATCAAATACTCGGAATTCTCATATTTTTCTCAATCTTGATATGCATAGGCTGCGGCCCACCGGCGATGAGGAATGCTCCTAAACCAAATGCAGCAATAAGAGACACATCAAAAGCAACAGTTTGGTTTGTCCGCTCTTCTCGGGTATTGGGCGAGACCGGTGGAGTATCAACCGTTTGGGATTCTGAAAATCCGCTGGCGCTCCTAACTGGTAAGCAAGCTTTTAGGGTAGAGCTAGATCCTGGAAGACATTTCTTTATATCCACATCAGGAAACACTGATATTGTAGAGGCTGATCTTTTGCCTGGAAAGGAATACTTTGTGTATCTGTGGTATACAGATTTCATGTTCAGTCAGACGGTACATATAAATCCACTTTATGAGGGATGTGAAAAATGGGAAAATAAAGATGAATGGTTTGACGAAGCAATTTACATGGAATTAATTCCAGAAAATACAAAAAACTGGGCTCCTCAATATCTATCCAGGGTAAAAAAGGCGATGGAAGAATACGATCCCCAGTCCGATAATCGCAAAAGAGCAATACTGCCAGAATATGGCTTCTAAGCAGAATATTATTTCTCCTCTGCCCCCATATATTCCCCCAATATTCTCTTGGCCCAGGAGAACCCGATATTCCCAAAAGGAGCGATAACTTGCATTTTTACGAGTTTGGAAACCGGCTCAGGGAATTAAAGGAGAATCACAATCAGGAGACATCTATCATCCTGGGGGCAGAAGAAGACATCCCCTACGAGGTTCTATTGAAGGTAATCGATCACTCCCTCGGCACAACCGCCAGACCACTATTTCCCGATATCACCCTAACGCGCCTTGGTCCGGTGGAGTGAAGATTCCCAATTTTTCGACCCCAACTGCCCTGGCCACCCCCACACAAAAGAATAGCCCTTTGTTCCGTTTTCTCTTACAGTCGCATACGTTTGCATCGTAAGTTAACAAGACAAATGCGACTGACAAGGGCGGATAAATGAAGCTCGGTAGAAACGAACCGTGTCACTGCGGCAGCGGCAAAAAGTACAAACGCTGCTGTCTGCGAAAAGACGAGAGCGAGCGGTCTGCGCCTCCACCGGTCCCAGAAGCTCCTGAGGAGGGCTGGCAGGACGACCCCTGGGACGAGGACCCAGAGGGCTTCGATCCCTTTGAGGACGATGACGAGGAGCACGATAGCGTGGAGGAGTGGGAAGACGTACCGAACCTGTTGCTGTATCGGGAGAAATACGCGTGCAAGAAGTTTGACGACAGTATTCCAGAGATTTCAGAAGAAGATCAGATGATCGTCGATGACTGGTGGGAGGGCTTCGACAAAATATACTCAGAGAATAATTTCGATCAACAAGAGTGCCTCGCCCGGATAAAGGACTTCGCAGCTGAGCACCCACGGCTGACGCCCAATCTGCAGCTCCACGAAGAGGCGCTCTTCGAAATCGGGGACGCCTTCTTGAGAGCAGACTACACGACGTATATCGACTTTTTGAAGTGGTTCCGACAAAACTGTTTTGAAGCGTACAGATTGAGCGGCACCTTTTACGATAACGCTGTTGTGTCCTATTGCCTGGTACACGGCCTAAGGGACGATATTTCAGAGTATTTCTCAATCTACAAAGAGTATCCTGACCGCGATCCAGACGGCCTCATGGCGCTCATCACGCTGCTCCAGGTCACTGGAAACGACCGACCTCTCGTGTCGCTGTTAGAAGATATCTATCTCAATATCTACTATTCTCCGAGCGTGATCGGAGGGCATACCTTTGTCTTCCCCATGGTGACCAATGCCTGGGGAAAACACGCAAAAGCGGATTATTCCGAGGCAGATTTAGACGCGCTGCTCTATGACCTGCAGGTTATTGTAGATAAGGTTCCGCACTTTAGGCTTCGAACCGAAAGGGATTACTGGTCCAAGGTACTCAAGCAGACATTCACGAGAACATTCGATGACGACTATCCAACTGAAAAGAGCGACATAGAGACATACTACGGCCAAATAGGAAATCACTTCAAAGGCTATCTGCACACCGTCAAGCACAAGACATGGCAGTGCGCGGACTACCTGACCAGTTCGATCTTTGAGTATCTCGACGCCCAGCTGTCCAAAAATAAACGGCCAAAGAACACATTCCGGTTTACCCGAGACGGTATCGACAAGCACATCAGACAGAATTATCGCGCGATCTTCAGTGTAATGGAAGTGCCGAGCCTGGCCTGCATCGATGCATTGCTGTACTTTACAGAATATATGAGACAAGAAAATCTGATCACTACCGACGTCGCCGTACTGAACCGCCGGGCATGCCTCAGCCTGTTCGACGATATCTACAGACACTTTGAGAAAAGCTGCTTCGGCGCCAGGCTCTTCGAGAATCTCAAAGAACGGCATATGCAATAGCATCATACATCCAGTACGCAATTATCGACGTTGCCAGAGGGATTAAAGTCATACTCGAATTCCGATCTGGGAATCTGTCTGGACTTTGGACTAGGACTTTCAGGAGAACAACGCTGGGCAGGGTCATTATTTTGGAATCAAATCCAGAAATATGTTGATAAATTTGGAATCAAGTCTAATATTATGGTGATGAAAGACGCGATCATAAGCACCTACTACCGCCTTTTGGACAATGTACCGACGCGCCACCACCGGTACCTCTACGGCGCGTTGGGCGGGCGGTCCCGACTGACCGGTATCGTGGGCGCTCGGGGAACCGGCAAGACAACGTTAATGCTCCAGTACATAAAGGAGCAAATCAACGATGTGGACGAGGCTTTGTATTTCTCGGCAGATCACATTTACTTTTCGTCGACGACGGTGTTCGAGCTCATTCGGGATCAATACGAGGTCGAGGGGCGGACGCGCTTTTTCATTGACGAAGTGCACAAATACCCAACATGGCAACAGGAGCTCAAAAACATCTACGATTCATTCCCCAACCTGCACATCGTGTTTTCGGGCAGCTCTAGCATCTCCATTGCGGCCGGGAGCCATGATCTGTCCCGTAGGGCCCTACTGCACCAGCTCGAAGGGCTTTCGTTTCGGGAGTTCCTACTGTTCGACAAGGGCTTGGCGTTGCCGACCTATTCGTTCGCCGACCTAACGGACGCCCACCGCGATATCGCTCGTAAGCTGGCGAATATTACCGGCTTGAGGGGATTGTTCCGGGAATATCTCGAGTGCGGCTTCTACCCCTTCTACTTCGAGGACAAGGCCTCCTACGCCCAACGACTCTTGACGGTCGTGGAAAAGGCGGTTTACGAGGATATTGCCAGTTACTACAACCTGAACACCGCGAACCTCCCCGTGCTTAAGCGCTTGCTCATGTTCTACGCCACGAGCCAGCCCGGAGAGCTGAGCGTCAACAGCCTGTCCAAGGCCCTGCGCATCGACAATAAGACGGTCGTCTCCTACCTGCAGATGCTCGAGGCGGCCGAGCTCATCCAAAGGGTCGAGGTCGATCAGGGCGGGGGGCCGCTCCTGCGGAAAGTGGATAAAGTGTATCTGGCAAATCCAAACCTCTACCACGCCCTGTGTACCCAAGCCGGTCGCGATTTTCGGATCGGCACCCTGAGGGAAAGCTTTGTGCTCGCCATGTTGCGCGCCTCGGGCAGCTCGGTTTTCTACTCGACCAGTGGGGATTTCGTCTGCGATGCGGTCACGCTGGAGATCGGGGGCAAGAACAAGGGAAAGCGGCAGATCAGAGATCTTGAGACGCCGGCCTACCTGGTCAAAGATGACGTGCTGATCAGCGACCAGAAGAGCGCCATTCCGATCTACCTCTTCGGCTTTTTGTACTAACCGATGTCACTAATTGCCATATATTCGACTGGTGGCTTCAGGGTATAGACAGGTACTTACTTTTTCTGGAAGAGATCACCCAGGGTGCCCATTGAGCCGGTACTGCGGCCTTTGTTTTGATTTTCCTTCCAGTCTTCCTCAGCATCTTCAGTATTCATTGTGAGGGAGATGCGCTTTTGATCTGGGTCGATTTCCAGGATGCGCACCGTTACTTCCTGGTTTAAGGCGACAACTTCTCGAGGACTGTGGATGCGCTTGGTAGCGTCCATTTGGGAGATGTGCACCAGCCCCTCGACACCAGGTGTGAGCGCGACAAAGGCGCCGAACTGGGCCAGGCGACTGACCCTCCCTTTAACCACCTGACCTGATCGGAGCACGGCAATTGCCTCTTCCCATGGATCCGTCATCAGGGCTTTGAGGCTCAAGGAGACCCGGCCGGCTTCTCGGTCGATCGCCTTTATTGCGACCGTTATCTGTTGGCCCACATCGAGCAGGTCCTTGGGGTCGCTGACCCGGTCATAGGAAATCTCTGAGACGTGAAGCAGACCTTGAATGCCGCCGATATCCACGAACGCGCCATACCCCTGAATGGATGAGACCACGCCATCGTAGGTCTTGCCGACCTCGATTTCCAGCCATAAGGCGCGGGCCTTTTCCGCTGCCTCTGCTTCGAGTACCTTGCGACGGCTGACCACGATGTTGCGACCGCTCTCTTCGAATTTGGTAATGACGAACAGCAGGGTTTGGTTGATGAAAGCATCCGGGGTATCGCAGTACTTGTCGTCTATCTGGGAGATGGGACAAAACGCCCGCTGGCCCATGAGCGAGATAGAAAAGCCGCCCTTTATAGATTCCTTGATTACCCCTTCGACCGGCATGCCGGCATCAAACGCATCTTTTAGTGCACTCATGAGTGCTGTTTTATCTTCTAAGCGGTCGCTGCTTGCCAGTCCCATCCGCCGGCCACAGAGGATAGCCCCGTCGCGAAACGCAGTGACAAACACGGTTATCTGATCTCCAGGGGCAAGGGGGGTATCCTCC
This sequence comes from Myxococcota bacterium, assembly GCA_030065855.1. Taxonomy (GTDB): domain Bacteria; phylum Myxococcota_A; class Polyangia; order JAAYKL01; family JAAYKL01; genus JASJCT01. The sequence continues at coordinate 24,299 of JASJCT010000058.1, read as the reverse complement.
CCATCGCCAGTCTCTACGTCGCCTCGGTGAAGCAGCCCCTCGGTGCGGGCGCCGAGATCGAGAAACACATAATCCCGACCGATGGAAATCACGCTGGCCTCTATTTTGTCGCCTTTTGCGATGGTGCTCTGGGGGGTGGACGACGCTTCGAGCAGGGCTTCAAATGCCGCGTCGTCGCTTTGGGCGTCTTCATTGGAACCGGGGTGGGGAGGCTGTGATTTCATATGCATATTGGGTATCTCCTTTAATCGATCCATTATCACAGTTCAAGGATTGCTACATACCAGTCGATGATGCCGGTCGGCGGCATGGGTCCTTCTGGGGGCCATTGATATTCAGTGCCGTAATCAATAGCGAAATTGCCATATGCCTGGCCGCCTATCACGACCTTGCGAGATCCCTCGAGCACTGCCGCGGCGCGGACCGCGTCGTCGTCGCTAACCCAGGCCATCGAATCCACGCCGTTAATTGCCCGAGCCCAGGCAAGGCGACCATCGCTAAAGTACCTCGCTACGAAACCGTCCTTATAGGGCGGCTCTGCGCCAATGCCATATCCAACAAGTATCGTTTCATTCTCCTCGCCCTCTCCGAATATCGCCTCGCCTAAAAATGAACCGGTAATGATTGAGGAGCCGTCAGGCAAAGCTGTTACTGAGTAAACTCTGATTGAGCCGGCTCCGGTAGCAGTCCATATAGGTCGGTCATTTTCGTCCATCCGGGAGACCACTAGAAAAGAAGTTTCGTGGTATCCTAGATTCTGCTGATCCGAAGTTCCAGGGAAAAGAACCACATTCCCTCCTGGTCCTGCCCTTGCGGCAATAATATAGGACCGATCGGGAAAAACAGACAATCCTCCGGATGCGACGACTGTTTTCCCGTAAATATAGGCATGTTTCAGCTCTCCGTTGGGATAGTATCTCGCTACAAAGCTGCCCAACATGGACTCGCCGAATGTTACCTCCAACCCAGGTGTCTGGCCGAATTTCTGCTGACCCTCGAACTTGCCGGTCACCAGGATGTGGCCGTCACACACGGTCGCCACTGCCAAGTGGTCGAGGAGTCGACTCCCTTGGGGGATGGCCCATAATATCTCTCCGTTCCCATCCCATTTGGCCAGATAGCCGATATACCCATCGGTACTTAGACGTACTTTTCTTTTCTGACCCGGTCCAAATCTCACGTTATCCTCGAATTCGCCTACCGTTAGGATATAGTGGTCGCTCAGTATGGCCATGCTCTTGGGCGCGGGTTCGTCCTCGTAGGCAATGACGCTCGTTTGTCCGGCAGCTAGCACCTTTGCCCAAATCAAATCACCGTTGGTGCCGTAGTGGGCCATAAACTCTCCGATAGGGTCTATTTTTTCGTCGGTCTCCAGCTTTGTTTCGTTTTCTTCTCCCAAGGCCAGGGTCAATTCTTTTGTAAATTCACCTCGGATAACGAACGAGCTGTCTGAGAATGTATCAATGCTTATCACCCAATCCCCCCTATATCGGTCTACCAATTGATAGGGACTCGTCAGATGCCGAACCCACTCGAACTCTCCTGTCTTCTGGTACTTGGCGATAAACCCGTCCATACCACCGTATGGTGGCACCCGCAGCTCTGTCTCACCGGGTTGACCTTCACCAAACACTGCTTTGCCGATGAACGACCCGGCCACAACAAAGGAATCATCCTCAAACGCGGCAATATCGTTTACAAACTCGCCAAACTCATTCCCTGACCCGACCAATTCATCCCCATTGCCAAGAAATGCCAATACCGGCACGCCGCCATCGCTCGGCCAGTCGTCCGTACCTGCGTCCAACCCAAGACACCCGCTCATATCAATCGTATCGGTGTCGATGTATGGCTCGACGTCATCTCCCCCGTTGGAACAACCGATAAGTAGCGTTGTTACAGTAAAAAAAACAGGCAATTTAAACATGTATGCTCCTGAGAACCAACGGGGCCTTATTCTAAGGCCCCGTTATCAACGTGCAAGACTGCGGGTTATCCACAGCCGAAATCAAGCATCAACAAAAATTCCGACCTGGGATCGCTCCGCTCCATACGATGATCCATCAAGGACACGATTGGCCAGGGTTTATGCAAATACCTGGCTCACAACAAAATTGCCCAGGACCATCACAGCAGATCGACCCACACCAGTTGTAACATTCTCCCCCGATGATCTGGTCGTTTTGACGCATGGCTTGCCATACATCGCTGGCGACGTCAGAGCTGACTCTTTTAGCATTGCAGTGGTAGTCATAGATATTCATATCCTTTTCTTTTCTTTCGCAGTTACCAGTTCCTCTTGGAAATAATTTCCAAACCCACGACATAGTCGGAAAAGACATATTTACAGAGGATGTGTCGTACACAGGATTCGTATTATCAGCCTGACCGTCGAACATATCCCAAAACGCAGCGCACACCATACCCTCGATGCGCGGCCTTTCATATACTGCGCCAAGTTTTTCAGTTTCAATGTAGAAATTGCCGCCATGGGGATATCGCGGTTGAACCCCAGGCTCATCGTCATACCAAGATGCTGCAGCCACAAACTCTGCCCATCCTTCGTGGAGCGCGCAATTGCGCGTGCTGGGTTGCGTGACAAAATGCGGATTGGGACAGCTATGCTGCAACCCGTCTACACCGAGCAATTGCTTTTGATACGCGTGGCCTGCCTCGTGGGGAGGGGTCATCCAACGCCGATACCCGGATGATTTCATAAAAATGTCAAAGTTATTGTCCCCACTTTGGTAGGATGTTCCGTCTTCATCAGTTTCATAATAGACCTTCAAGTCATGGGACATGTAAAACGAGGACCCGCGGGATCGCCAGAAGAACTTTTGCAAGGCATTCATCACCATGGCGATCTGGTTGATCCAACCGTCAGGATCACCAAAATTCCGATCGATATTCGCTGTGGTCGCGTATTGGCCCAAGTTATTGATATAACTACTACGCCAGGTTACCCCCACATTGCAGTTGCTCCCGCTTACGCAGAATTTTCCCTTGTATCCCACAGTGGCATCTCGTGTATCATAGACCTTGTACGCCGTTCGAATATACACATCCGGGTATGACTCGCACCGCGCGGCCTGGTCCCAGGTGAAACTGACACAGTTCCAAGAGTTATCCGATGTATGTCGCGTCCCGAATTTGACGATAAAGTCATCTGAGTTGCTGACATCCCGGTCCCAAACCTCAATTTCAATGCCGTTGAAATTATGCAAGTAATCTCCATCATCGTTCTGTGGATACCACCATTCCATACCCGTCGTGTTATCAGGTGGTTGTCGATAATAATGCCTGAACCTTAGCTTGACACACACCCTCAGATTCAGAACCTGGTTCCCTGGAAATGGGATGGGATTAAACCTCAGGGCATTTTTTTCTATATCCGCTAGCTGGTCTTCGATCGGATCGTCGGGCATTGGTTGATCTTCAACTTCGACAATAAGACCTGATTCATAATTGTCTGCCTCCAGCTCATTCGGCACTTCGACATCGTCCTCAAAATATCCTTCGATGTCGTTCAGCTCGATCTTTTTGCCGTTCTTCAGGCCCTTGTGCTTTCTGTGTTTCAAGACCTTCTTGTTATACTTATCTGCTTTGATGAATTTAACACACCCGTCCTTTACCTCGTAGTAAAGCATCTTTTGCGTGTTTGGAGGCGCGAACTGAGATGTCTCTTGATCCGAGGATAGATGCCAGTTCACTACCACGGTCTCCTTGTAAAAACCGTCTTCATCGGGAATTTCGAACACCGCATCAAAGCCCTTGGTCTCGGTTTTTTTCAATCTTTGGTTTGCCAATGCATCGTCGTCTATCACATCGATCCGTCCAGACCACTCAAAATAGGTATGCTCCTTCTTTTTCAAAGGACGGTCCAGCTTCTTTTCTTCTTCCTCGCTGATCGAGAAGTGTACGACTTCTGTCGTTTCCACGGAATCCAAAATAACCTCAACTGCGTCATCAATTTCCTGTAAGGTGTTTGTGATCACAAGCTGTAAATCCATCGTGGGGCTGTCCCAATTACACAGGTGCCCCTTTTGGTGTTCGATACCGATAGAGATGTTTTCAACGGCATTTGTGGCCGAAGACAGGTCTAAAGAATCCGCGGTTGCGTGGGTTCCCCCTATCAGCGCGAAAACGATTACCAAATAACAGCTGATACGTCTCATGTTTCACCATTTCTCCTTTTTATATTTCGTATGTTTGGCACTGGTCGCCTTCATAGGCGGCCTCTCTTTGCATTCTAAAAATATCCTGGAGGCCCCCTGGATCGGGGACTTCTCAGATGTTCAAATAGAAAGGGAACCATCGACCCCCCTGGTGACCATTTGATGAAGGCCTGAAAGCGGCGCGAAGATTGGCGTTTTTCTAGGCTGTTGTCTCGGGGGGGGGGGGGGCAACGAGGCTTCCATATTTGGAAACCCTGCTGCTATTTTCGAAAAAGTTAGATACGTACTTGACGCGTCTCATTCCGCTTTGATTCCAGACACAGACTTAGCCATATGCGGACACCCCAGCAAGATTGTGTCTTATCGTATCGCTTTGTTTAAAGCCATTCGATTGAAATGTAAACAAGATTTGGATGTCTTCTCGAAAAAACCAAATGAAAAATGTGTCATAAGTTCAGTGTCGTCGAAAATTTACAAACAAGAAAGGTGGGAAAGTTCTATATGCATATTTAGTATCTCCTTTAATCCCTTAAAAAAGAGAGGATTTGGTATCCATCTGTGTGGGCAATACTCGGCATCACAACGATGCGGCCGCCTGACCACGGCACCGCATCTGGCCAGTCCGAAGGGGGTGTGGGGTTGAGGTGAAACCCAGGGTGGGTCTCTAGAAATGCATCGACGTGATGCATCCCCTCTTCGTGCAACAGGGAACACACGGCATAGACGAGCACGCCGCCCGGTGCGACCCGATTAGCAACCACTGCTAACATATCGCGCTGCACCGCGCAAAGGCGGTGGACCAGGTCAGGTGTCAGTCGCCAGCGGATTTCCGGTCGCCGCCCCATGGTGCCAGACCCGCTGCACGGGGCATCGAGGAGCACCCGGTCGTAGGTGGACCCGACTTTATCCGCATCGGTCAGGATATCGGCAGCAATGGTCGTCACAGCGTTAAGCCCTTGCCGAGAGAGTTCAAACGACAGGCGCTCCAGCTTGCTTTGGCTGCGATCAGCAGCTGTTATTTGGACCGATCCGCCGGTCATCATGGCCAGGGCAGCGGTTTTACCCCCTCGCCCGGCACAGGCATCGAGTATTCGGCTTTGGGGGGTCGGACACAGAGCCATGGCTGCGAGCTGGGCCCCTTCGTCTTGGTAAGCGGCATTGCCCGCCTCGACAAGAGCTGCAGCCCGGTCTTTGTCAGTGACATCCACAGAAAAGGGGGTCAACGATCCAGGACTGGCGTTGCCATTGTTTGGCTGGGTCAGAACGTCGCTCCGGCTGATGCGATGGATGTTCACCCTGAGGGTGCGACGGGCAGGTCGATTAAACGCCCGGGCCATTTCAAACGCAGCATTTCGACCATAAGTCGACACCAATCGGCTGAACAGCCATTGGGGTAGGCTGAGCTGGACTGCCGCCGATGCAACCGATTGCCCATCATCTGCCTCGTTGGGGGTCAGCGCACTCGGGTCGAGGCGAGACAATCCTCTAAGAAGCGCGTTGACGAGACCTTGAAGCCCGCCTGAGCCACGCTGTTTTTCCTGTTCTACGGCACGAGAAACAGCAGCCCTTGCTGGTACGCGAGGCAAGAATGCGATCTGGTACGCGCCGAGGCGCAGGATTTGCCGGGTTTGGGGATCGATTTTCGAAAGGCCTCGGGTTGATTGGGCTATGAGCAGATGGTCCAGAAACGAACGCCGACGCAACACCCCCAGAACCAGCTCAGCGGCAAAGGCGGCATCTCTGGGATCGGGCAAGCGACTGCGCTTGGTCGCGAGCACTGCAGACGCAAACGCGCTGCCCTGGTCAACGCGATTCAATACGTCGAGGGCCACGTCCCGCGCGTCGGTCATTTATCCCAATCCCACCACGAGTCGGGCGATATCATTCCACGTGGCAAAGACCATAAGCAGCAGGATCATGGCGATACCCGCCAGCATGACCCGCTCTTTTATAATGCGGCTAATGGGCCTTCTGGTAATCGCTTCTACAAGAATGAAGACGATCTGCCCGCCGTCCAGGACCGGTATGGGAAAGAGATTGAGGATACCCAAGTTCAAGCTGATCAGGGCCATCATCCAGAAAAACGTACTCGGTCCCTGTTGACCGGCCTGCCCGGCGATTTGACCGATCATAATGGGACCGCCCAAGGATCGAAGGGACACCTTGCCCTGAAAGAGCAATTTAATCCCGATGCCGATCAAGCGAATGCCCCCCCAGGTCTCGGCCAGCGCGTATTTCAACGCCCCACCGACAAGTGCGGGATTGGGCACTGCTGTTGGCAATATCCGTTCGCCAGCGAGACCCCAGAATCCATTGTCATAGGTATCTCTGCCAATCCCGAGCTCCCCGGCCTCTCCGGCCGGTATGAACTTGGGCTTGAACGAACGCTCGAAGACCTCGCCGTTTCGTTGCCAGGCGAGCACGCGGGACTTTTCTGGATGCTTGCTGAGGGCGACGAAAATCTGGCCCATGGGGTAGGTTTCCCCGTCTAAAGACACGAGGCGATCCCCCCGTTTGAGACCGATTTTTTCAGCTGCACCCCCAGGCGTGACATAGGCCACATAGTCGAGTGCCCGGTCGAGGCCCAGGTCGCCAACTGACGTGAGCCCGTCTGGCAGATGCAGGGTGACCGTATCTACCTGGTCTGTAAACTGGTCGGAAAACGGGCTAAAGTTCGGTTTGGCGTCTGGTTTGAGGTGCCTCACTGCCAGTGTCACCGTCGAGCCAGCCGCTGCAACGAGCTTTTGCTCCATATCTAAAAAGCGGGGAACAGGTGTGCCGTTGACCGACGTAACCAGGTCGAACGGCACAAGCCCGGCCTGGGCGGCCACACTGGACGGATGGGACACGCCGATGAGCGGGGGCAGGTAGCCCAGGGTGACACCGATGCGGCCGACCGTCTCCTTTTCGTCGAGGAAGACAGGAATGCCCATCTTTGGAACTTCCATCGCATCAGGGATGAGTTCCTGCTCGATGGTTTCACCCCCGCGACGGAGGACTAATTTCAATTTTTGGTTGGGCCTGGGCGACACCGCTGCCAAGAGATCTGTGAACGCGTGCACGGGCTCGCCGTCCACTGCCACAACGATATCGCCGGGTTGGATGCCCGCATTGTCCGCCGGCATGTTCGGTAGCACCAACCCAACCTCGGCCGGAATGACCTCCTGAAACGTTAGTCCTACACCAAAGTGCAGGAACAGGGGAAAAATGATGTTCATGAACGGGCCGCCAACCACGATGAGAAACCGCTGCCACCGCGGCTTGTCTCCGAACGCGCGGCCCTGATCCTCGGGATGAATCTCCTCGGTCGGATCTTCTCCGAGCATCTTGACGTACCCGCCCAGGGGCACCAGGCTTATCTTATACAGGGTCTCGCCTCGCTTAAATCCAATCAAACGGGGGCCAAATCCAAGTGAAAACACATGGACTTTAACCTTGAACAGCTTGGCAAAGATGAAATGTCCCCCCTCGTGAATGAAAATGAGAACGCCGATAAGAACGATGAAATACGGCAGTGCGCTAAAGAATCCCTGTATACTGCTCTCCACATTCATGGGGGGACCTTATCACAAGTCGATCGTGTCGCAACCTACATATAACCCCAAAATGCGCTGACCGCTCGTCGAAGATTGTACAGCGGCCACTATCGGGGTAAGCTCGGATCATGATGCGGCGACATAACAGCACGCCAGACACAATTGCATCGTTGGCAGAGCGGTGCAAAGCCCATGTCCAACATCGGTTTGGCATAGACCTCGACTACACGGACAGCACACTAAGTCTCCTCGATCACTTTGTTCGCGAAGTTGTGTTGGAAGAAGGGAATGGAAAACAGCTGCCTCCGGGAGACTACCATCGCGTCCAACTGATTCACCTGCTCGCACCTACTGTGGGTGCGTATTTTGGCGAAGTCTTGTGCCGTGTTTTTCCGTGTCGGTGGCGCTTGAGAAGCGAGGCACCCAAGGACTGGCTCGTCGAATTTGAGTATGTTCCCCTTAGATTCAACCCAGCTGGCGCTGCGGCCGAGGCCCTGGTAGAAAAAGCCATTGCGTCCTGGTGTGGCAGCATCGACACGGCGCCAGAGGAAACCGAGGCCCTTCTCGAACGACTCGCAGCAGCCCCACCGGTTTCCGAAGTGGATTTTTATGCCCTTACAACCCGCTTCGAAGTGCTGCAAATCGCACAGGAGTGGCTCAGATGTCGTCTTGATGCAGGAGAACACCCCCCGCCAGAGTACTTTTCCAAAGCAGATTACGATCGCATCTTCTCAGAGGGTCCCATCGAAAATCAATAACTCGGTGTTACACTTATAGGGTGCAGGAGATGGGCCGTGTCCCACTGACTCGGGGTACTGGGAAAGGGCACTCAATGACATTTGATGACATCACCAACACCACCGTCGCGTTTGACCGCGAATTTTTCTTCAAACTCCCCAAAACCGACCTCCACACCCATCTGGACGGGTCCCTGCGGCTCGCAACGATTATGGATCTCGCTGAAAAAGATGGCATCGACCTCGGCGTATCCACCATAGATCAGTTGCGACAGCTTATCGGTCCGGGAAGAAGTTGCGATTCCCTCGACCAATACCTTAAGAGTTTCGATATCACGCTGAAAGTGCTCCAGACCGATGCCGGCCTCTATCGGGCAGCGTACGAATTGGCCGAAGATGCCGCTGCAGAAAACATCGAATATATGGAGGTCCGGTTCTGCCCCATTCTCCACACGCAAAATGGTCTTTCCCCAACAGCCATATTGGAATCTGTGCTCATGGCCCTTCGCGACGCAGAGCGGGACTTTGCCATCCGCAGCGGTGTCATTGTAAGTGGCATTCGCAATATCTCCCCCAATGTAAGCCTTCGCCTTGCAGAACTGGCAGTGGCGTTTAAGAACCGGGGAGTCGTTGGATTCGATCTTGCTGGCAGCGAATACAATCACCCGGCCAAGGATCATCTGGATGCGTTTACGCTAATACTGTCTAACAACGTGAACGTTACAATCCATGCAGGAGAAGCCTATGGACCTGGCAGTATCCACCAGGCACTACACTACTGCGGTGCCCATCGCATTGGCCACGGCACCCGACTGCGGGAAGACGGGGACCTGCTCAACTACGTGAACGACCACCGTATTCCGCTAGAAATGTGTCTTTCCAGCAACGTGCAAACCCGTGCGGTCAAAGATCTCGAAGCCCATCCGTTCCGATTTTACCTGGACTTTGGCTTGCGTCTCACCTTGAACACGGATAACCGGCTCATCACCCAAACCACCATGACCGACGAATATTACACTGCATTTAAGCAGTTCGGCATGAAGCCGCGAGAGGTGGTGGACATCGTCATGAGCGGTGTCAAATCGGCCTTTATCCCCTATGAAATAAAAAAAGGCCTCATACGGCAGACCAAGGAAACCACCAAAGCGCTCATCCTGGCGTTTATCGCTTCAAAACAATCCCCCGCGCCGTCTTAAGCTTAGCCTAGAATAGAAATGACATGCCCGCCTTCGCCAAGCCTACGGCGGGGTTATCGAACTTCAAGTCGAAGATCCCGCCGCAGTCTGAGGAGGCGGACACGTCAACACTTGATTCATGTATTGAGAAATGTGGCTTTGCAAATGTCTAGTGCCACGTCAAACGAATTGTTTGGGGTGAAGTTGGTAAAATCCCCCTAGAACAGGAAGTCAGGGGGAATGTGTCGCGACGCTATGGAGAAACGACCAACGCAGCTAGCTCGGCCTGTGCGCTGATGGTGGCTGTGAAATCACCTACAGCAGATGCCAGGATGGAGCCGGCTTCCTGGATTGCCGGGAACACGCAGGGTAAGAGGCCGATTGCGATGTCAAAGTTGCCCAATCCGTCCACGCCGCCACTGATGATGGCATCGACTTCCCCAGTGATGATGGCCAGAGGGGACTCCACACCCAGTTCGGCATCGCCTTGGACGAGGCCCTTGAGCTCGGCAAATCCCTGGAGGATAGCGATCATTTTCACTTTGAATTCCTGCATTTTGGCCTTGAACTCTGCCTGGGCCTGGGCATTGAGGTCGGCTTTGAGGTTAAAGGCAACTTCCAATGACGGGGGCGTACACTCGAGACTGGCAGATGCCTGGGCAGATGCCTGGGCTTGGCAATTAGCCGAAGCTTCGCAATCCACTGAGCATGACGGCGGGGTGATCTCGCCCTCGCAGCCGGCAGAACAAGAGCCTGTGCACTTGCCTTCGCATTTGGGCGGCTCGCCCTCACAGCTGGCCCCTGCCTCGACTGCTACCCGACATTCGCCCTGGCAGGTGCCCTGGCATTGACCCGATGGGGGGGTGAACTCGCAGCTGCCATTGCACTCGCCGCTGCAACTGCCCTCTATTTGTACCTCGCACTTACCCGTGCAGGTGCCGTCGCAATTGCCTTTGCACTGCCCTTCCGCGTTCTGGAAGTCGCAGGTGCCGTCGCAGGTGCCCGTGCAAGTGCCTTCACATGTGCCCGCCGCTTCCACAGAGCAGCCGCCCGTGCAGGTGCCTTCACAGGCCACAGCTGGCCCGGTGAGTTCACAAGATCCCTCACACGTGCCACTGCACTGGCCCTCGACAGTCAGCTCGGCACTGCAGGACAGGCTGCCGCCCTCGCAAGTGCCTTCGCAAGACCCTTCGCAAGACCCTTCGCATTGGACGCTCACGGATCCGGGATCGCACTCACCTGTACACCCGGCCTGGGCCTCGCACTGGGCCTGGGCTTCGACTGCCACGCTGATGTCCGCAGAGCACTTTGGCGGCTGATACTGAACAGACAGCCCGCCCTCGACATTTGCAGTAATCTCGGCCTGGATTTTCGCCTTTAGTTCGGCGACCAGGTTTGTCGATGCATCGATTTCAGCCTGGGTCATGAAGACCGCTGCCAGCTCTTTAACATCTGCGTCAAAGTTCGCCTTGATGGAGCCGGTGCGCACGCCCAACGTGCCTACTGCCTTGAGCAATCCGTCGATGCGGGCATCGCCGGAGATGGTCGTGGCGCCGTTGGCCAGGGTGCCGCATGGGCCGCAAAGATCTTCTCCATCGATTGGAATAAGGCTGTCGTCATCGTCACCGCAGGCGCCGCCCATGAGGACGCCGAAGACGCCGATCGAGAATAGTACTGCAAGCAAATGTTTCATTCTGTTCATTTCTTTCTCCTTGGTCATGGCCCAGACAATGGGGCCGTGTCTAAGATAAACGCCGAACCGATTAACGCGGTTCCTCCTTTTGGTGCCGATTAAATTTCAGAGTTTATAGTTTCATTTCAACTTCGCAGCAAGTCAACCACTTAATATTAGGTGTTTCCAAGGGTAACGCAAATTCTTTCACCCTATCTCACCTATCCGAGTTTGGACTTCCCTTGGATGGGTTTATTTAATTTCCTCTAATAAAGATGTTGTTATCACAACTCCGATTCTCTTATATATGCTACATCGTTGACAAAAATGTTTTGGTTCGTGTAGGCTATCGCAAGCGTCCATTTTTTCGAAAAAAAACGGATAGTTCGACTTCAGTCGGAGGACTAGATGAAGAGCCCGCAGATACGGAGTTTAGCTTGGGAATTGGCGCTTGCCGTTCTGCTCGTACTGACCCCGGCGTTTGCCGCTGATCAGAAAATCGTTAACGAAGACCAGGGGATGGAGGCCCATCTGTTTAGGTCGGCCGTGGATACCAAAGGCCATTTTACCGTCGATGCCACGCCGATCCTGCCCCACCTGGCGATCTCCCTGGGATTGATGCTCGACTTTGGATTCAATAACTGGATCGCCGTTGAACAGGACGAAAACCCAAACGAGGAAATTTATAATCGTACTAAAATCAACAACTACATCAATTCTGTCCTGATATTTAACCTGGGCCTGCTGGACATGATCGTCATCGGCTTGCAGGTGCCCCTGGTGATTCCATCTGGAACGGGATACGACGGGTTTTTCAACGATCAGACCAACCGCATTGAAGATGGCACCAAGGGCTGGTCTACCAAGGGGGGGATTGGCGATATCGCCATTCACGCCAAGCTGCGATGGATCCGCTCAGATAGACATCCCATTGGTGTGGGCACTGTATTTCAGTACCAGTTTCCAACGAGCGGCAAGTCGGAATGGCTGATGGAGGAGCCCGGCTGGGGCGCCCTGTCTGGGAAGCTGATTCTCGATGCCGAGCCCGTTCGATGGTATCGGCTGGCCCTCAACGCAGGTGCCCGCATTCCCCTGGGGCATGCCAAAAAGAATTATCTGCGCGATGGCGCCAACGGCTTTTGGTCGACCCCGGTCTCACTCGATCCGGCCAACACCAAGAGCAATCGCCTGCTATTCAAATACGGCCCTTTGATGACATTTGGCCTGGGCCAGAGCTTTTCCATCTGGCCCGATGTGCTGGATTTCATTCTCGAAGTATACGGCAATCAACTCATTTCCGAGTTTGACAGTTCAGAGTACTTCTCAGCCGAGATCGACGCTGGATTCAAACTCTTCTTCGAGCGGAACTCGTATTTTATGGCTGGCTATGCCCATGGCGTGCCCATATCCAAGACCCAATCCAGGTACGGTTTCCAAGCCAACGAGCATCGGCTTTTTATCGGATTTGCGTTCGAACCCTCGATCGGCGACCGGGACTTCGATGGCATCAAAGATGATGTCGACCAATGCCCGGACGATCCAGAAGATAGGGACGACTTTGAAGATACGGACGGATGTCCAGAGCCGGACAACGACCGGGATGGCCGTCTCGATGTCGAGGATGATTGTCCCCTCGTGCCAGAGGATCACGACGGCGATGCTGACGAAGACGGGTGCCCAGAGCGAGGTAATGACGATCGGGATGGGGACGGCATTCTAGATGAAGTGGATCAATGTCCCGACGATCCCGAGGACTTGGATCAGTTCGAAGATGAAAACGGGTGCCCGGATCCGGACAACGACAACGACGGGTTGCTCGACGTTAACGATGCCTGTCCCAACGAGCCAGAGGATATGGACGGGTACGAGGACTTAAACGGGTGTCCAGATCCGGATAACGACTTCGACCGGATTCCGGACGTGGCAGATGCATGCCCCAACGAAGCCGAGACCTACAACGGCAAGGACGACGAGGATGGCTGTCCAGATCAGGGGGATGTGGTGCTCACGGGAACGGATATTCGCATCCTCAAAAAAGTCTATTTTGAGTACGACTCTGCAGTCATCAAGGAAATGTCGTTTGACATTCTGGACGCTGTGGCAGCGGCGATTATCAACAACCCACAGATCGACCTCATCGAAATCCAGGGACACGCGGATGAGCGGGGTGACGACGGATACAACCTCCGGCTGACCGGGGATCGGGCTGCGGCCGTGGTTGCCTATCTCATCAAAAAGGGCGTGGAACGGAAAAAGCTGCGCTCTGCCGGATACGGCGAGTACTGCCCAGTGGCTGAAGGCCAAAACGAAGCGGCTTGGGAGAAGAACCGACGGGTGGAGTTCAAGGTGATTTCAATCAGCGGTGAACCCACCGGCGTTGAGACCGCCTGCCCGCTCGCCATGGAAAAAGGCATCAATCCAAATTAGCCGTAGGTGGGATCGAGGTCTGGGGATCCCGTTCAGGACTATGGCGTTTCAGTGGGGCAGCCGAATTTGGCTTGGACAACGCTGACATTGGGGAGTTGGGCGCAGGATTCGTCACAAAATTGAATGCGATTCTTCGTGTTTACGTCGATCCAGGTCCAACCTACATCCAAAGATGCCGCTGGATCCTGACAATCCTGATTGTAGACGAGCACCACGCTATCAAAGTAAAAATTGACCTCGTCCTCATCTGCGTCATCAGGGATCGTGACGTCGTACTCGCAGCTCACCACTTCGCTTCCGATGCTGTTCAACGCGGCCTCCAGGTCTGTTTGATTGGCAGCGTCAAAGTACTGGGTAAAACTCGTGCCACCGGCCGCTGCAATTGCGTTGAGCTGTGTTGGATCCACGCCCAGGCCAAATCCTATGACGAATGTTTTTATCTGCCGTTCTGTGAGTAGCTGGGTCGTGATTTGGGCTAGCTCTGCCGGGGTTGCACCTGGGTCGAGGCTGGTACCGTTGCCACTGCCGTCTGCTCTGCAAGTGTCTCTTCCATCTGAGACGACTACAAGGTAGCTGTCGGCCTCTTCATCCATGAAAAGCGGTGCGTAGGCCGTAGGCGTGGTGATGAGAAAATTTTTCATCCCAACGGCCAGGGGTGTTCCCCCTCCTGGGACGATAGGGGCGAACAGATCGATGATGGGCCCTGCGTTACCCGGGAGCGTATCAGAGACGACCGGGTCGGCGACGAAACAGGGCGACCCGTTGGGGAATACATCAAATCCAAAATCAATCGAGTCACTGAAATCGGTTAGCATCGCGGTCAACGCGGCCTTGGCCTGGGTCCATTTTCCATCATCGCCCATTGATCCGGATATGTCTTGCAAAATCATCATACGAATTGGCACTGGTTCGATGGTAAACTCTTCCTCTCCACACTCCGGATCAGTATCGACTTCGTCCGTCTGTCCATCACAATCATCATCGACGCCGTTGTCCTCAATTTCTTCGATGTTTGGATTGATATTCGGGTCGTCATCGTCACAATCAAATTCTTCGCACCACGCATCCCCATCGTTATCCTCACAGCCGGAGTCTGAATCCGAGTCAGTGTCGGAGTCTGAATCCGAGTCAGTGTCGGAGTCTGAATCCGAGTCAGTGTCGGAGTCTGAATCCGAGTCAGCGTCGGAGTCTGAATCCGAGTCAGCGTCGGAACCGTCTGCGTCGCCTTCAATATCGGTGTTGCTGGTGTCGGTTCCGGTTGTACCCGCTTCCGAGGGGTCACTTGTTTCACACCCAGTGATGAGTGAACCGAACAAAAAAAAGAGCGTAAATGCCGCGATACCTCTTTTCATCACGTCCTCCATATGATCGACTGATAGACGGAAATTTTAATCCAGATTGTCTCGTGACTTACGATAATCCAGATTAGCCACTATTAATTGCTTAGTTGCACAATCCCAAGCGTTTTATGCCAAACAAATCCCCTAAATATTAATAATAACACCTTTTTTTATCAAAACTAGGGGGTGTACCTAATTGGGAGCATCAAAAGTCTCCCCCTGAAAAAGGGGGGCGGGGGGGTCATCTTTCACAAACCTGTACGAAGGGTGACAAAATCCCCCGGCCCCTCATTGCGAAAGAAGAATCATTGGCTAGAGCAAGTGGCGGTATCCCCGTCTTGAAAAGCATCGTGATATGCTACATCTTGTTGGCGAGAAGCTATTTAGAGGTATTCTATATTGTTCGGCGGCTGGGCTTTTTCGAGGTGAAACCATGACCGTACGTGGCTTTCTTATCGCATTTTTTTTCATCGGCGTGGCAGTTGTCCTGGTGCCGGCCCTTGTTTTTTTGTTTACCGGTATCTTGGCGCTTGGGAACTCATACGACGTCAATGCGGCGATCGTCTCGGTCTTGGTATTGGCGGTATCAATCACCGCAGCGACTTACGGGTTGGCGCTCGCCACAAAAAAATTCGATAAACCAGTGGCACGCCTTGTCGATGCCATCGATCAAATATCCCAAGGAGATCCAAACCCCGACCTGCCGATCGCATGTCCCGCTGAGTTTGATTTGATTCGCAACGCCCTTGGCAATTCAGCCGGACAAACGAGCATGGTCGTATCCCAACTGAGCTCTTTATCCAGTCAGGTCGCGACCTCGACAACCAAGGCTGGGGCATCGATAGGAGAGGTGAAAAACAGCTTTAAAGACGCATCTGAAACCGCTGTCCGGATTTTGGAGTCCCTAGAGAACCTGGGACAAGATGTGCGCGCCGTTTCCGAGGAGGTGGGTGCCCTGGCCGCGCGCATGGACAACAATGCCGCTCAAGTCTCTGAGATGGACATGGCCATCGGTTATGTGAGCGATATTGTCGGCAGCCTCAATACTGCCATCGAACAGGCGATAGAGAGCGCAAAGCAGGATGGGGAGAGCGTTTTGAGCGTCAAAAAAAGCGTGACAGATATGATGGCGATCTCCGTTACTGCCCAAAATGAGCTGCGGGGGATCACAGACGGTGTGAAAAGGATCCAGTCGGACACCGGGGATGCGGCAGCTATCTTGGGAAATCTGGCATCCGAGACCGGGCGATTGAGCACGGCGATCAAAGACGTGATCACGGGATCAGATGCGGCCCATGCCTCAAATGAACGCATTCTGGCAGTGACCGCGAATTTACAGTCCCGGGTAGATAGGGTGGACGATGTCATAGAAGTGATAGGAAATCTGGCCGAACGAACCAAGCTACTGTCCATCAATGCATCCATCATTGCCTCTGAAGCGGGTGAGCATGGCCGGGCGTTTGCGGTGGTGGCGACCGAGATTAAGGAGCTGGCCCAGTCCACAGCAGGGGCCATTTCAGAAATATCCCGGGTCGTCGAGGGGTTGAAGGAAGGCTTTCACGAGACGGTGCAGAGCATCCAAAAAGGCCAGGAAGACGTGGGCCACGGGGTCCGCTTGGCCCGCAATGCGGTGAATTTAATCGCTGCCATACCCGAGCGCGTGCAGGAGATAGGTGTTTGTCACACCGAGATCGCTAGAGGAGCCGAGCGCTGGGCCCAACAGGGCGCCCAGGTCGAGGAAACCATTGGCAA
The DNA here is from genome assembly GCA_030065855.1 of Myxococcota bacterium. Classification (GTDB taxonomy): domain Bacteria; phylum Myxococcota_A; class Polyangia; order JAAYKL01; family JAAYKL01; genus JASJCT01. The sequence goes on along the minus strand of JASJCT010000058.1, from coordinate 7,485 downwards.
GCTCAAGGCGACCTTTGACCATGCGAACCAATCCATGACCCTGCAGGAAGCCGGCACAGATGAGCATTTCGCGTCCCTCAAGAATCTCGTGGCAACGAGCAATCAGGTGCTCGGGACAATTCAGGCCAACACCGAGACTGCCGGGAGGGCCAGCCGCCTGGTGGACATGGCGACAGGGGAAATCCGTGTTTTCAAGGATCGCCTGCGCAAACATGCGGCCCGTCTCGAAAGTGTGGTGACCACCTATGACCAGATGATGAACATTGTGGAAACAAACCGGGAACGCCTCGACGTCCTTACCACGGACATCTCAGACCTCAACCGATATGCGCTCTTTTTAGGAGGCGACTTTCGCAAGCTCGGTCCTGCCGAATAAGACACCTATCAATAATTTCTAAACCTTGACCACAGATCGGCCTTTTGATAGTAGTTGTCGGCCTTTTTACTAGGCCTTATAACCCCTCTTTTGGAGGAAAAGACACAATGGGCACCAATTGGGCAACAATACTGGGCGCCGCCCAACCATCGAGCGCGGCGGGATCTTCCGGTCAAGGCGTACCCGAGGGCACAGCAACCGAGGGGGTGCCAGACCACCCCGGGGGGGCTGCTCCCATGCCCGGACCTTGCGGCGGTGGTGATTCAACGACCACTATCATTATGATGCTGCTCATGGTTGCGGCGTTCTATTTTCTGCTGATACGTCCCCAGCAGAAGAAGACAAAAGAACATCAAAACATGCTCGGCAACTTAAAAAAGGGAGACGAAGTCGTCACCCAGGGTGGGCTGATCGGCAAAGTGACCGGGTTTACGGATAAATTGATCACGCTGGAGATTTCAGAGAAAGTGCGCGTGCGGGTGCTGAAATCCCAGATTATTGACAAGTTTTCTCAATAATTTCGGAGAATAAGTCGTGGAACGTAAATTATTGTGGAAGGTAGTGTTTGTCCTCTTGTTGGTGTCGTTATCGGTGACCGCGTCCATCACAACCGTCGAGAGACTGGGCAGGGGGGATAAGGCGAGCGCATTGCCCGATGCACTGCGCGATCTATTTCCCGGCATCAACCTCGGTTTGGATCTGCAGGGGGGGTTGCGCCTGATTTATGAAGTGGAAGTAGAAGCCGCGGTCGAGGACAAGCGGGACCGCATCGCAGACTCCCTTGTCGAAACCCTCAAGGAAAGAGCAGAGGTGGCCGGCGTAAAAGTGAAGCGCGGCACCGATGTCAGCACATTTGACCTGGTGTTTCCCTCGGTGAGCGAGCGGGAATCAGACGATGTGAAGGAGATCCTCAAGGATTTCAGACAAACCGTTGTGATCGCGGCTGAGGAAGGCAATGTTTCACATATGGCCCTGGTAGAAGAGGTGATCGATGATACCCTGGCCATGGCCGTGAAGCAGGCCCAAGAAAAGATCGGCAACCGCACCGACGCCCTCGGCCTGGTGAACACGAGCGTAGTGCCCCGGGGCGAAGAGATCATCGTGGAAATTCCCGGTGTGGACGAAAAGCGGGTGGCCAGGATCAAGCGGATTATCAGCACCACGGCCCGGCTCGAATTCAAAATGGTCGATTACGCCGGCAGTGGCAAATTTTTCCTTGGTTTAAAGGATAAGCTCGATAAGGACGGCCCGATAAAACTGAAAAAAGAGCAAAAGGAGGACGGCCAAAATGGGGTTGTGTCGGCGTACTTTTTAGAAGCCAAAGACGACCCTGACGGAAAAAGTGGGCGCCAGATCCTCAAAGCATTTCTCAAAACCGTCGAGGTGCCAGACGATCGGTCCATCGGGTTTCAGAAAGACCAAGTCTTTGACGAGGCTGGAAATCCCACTGCAGATGTGGCCTGGCGCACGTTCTACCTGGAGCGGGTGGCCGGCATTACCGGTGATTACATCGAAAACGCAGCTGTGTACACGGACGAGCAAACCGGCCGGCCCTATGTCAGTCTGAGCTTCAGTCAAGCCGGAGGCAGGAAATTCGCTGATCTCACGGAAAAGAACGTCCGGCGCCACATGGCCATCCAGCTCGATGAGAACGTGAAGTCAGATCCCATCATTCAAGAAAAAATCAGCGGCGGTCAGGCCAGCATTAATTTGGGGGCATATGAATCATTTCAAAAGCTTTATCAAGAGGCCAGGGATTTGGTGGTCGTGCTCAAGGCCGGTTCTTTGCCCGCGCCCCTCAAGCCCATCACCGAGACCACGGTGGGACCGGCCCTGGGACGGGATTCGATCGCCATGGGGCGATGGGCCCTCAGTATCGCTGGTATTGCCGTCATGATATTCATGCTCATCTACTATCGCAGGGGCGGCATTGCCGCGAATCTCGCCCTCATTGCCAATGCGGTGTTTATCATCGGCATCTTGAGCGGATTCGGCGCCACCCTGACATTGCCGGGCATCGCAGGTATCATCCTCACCGTGGGCATGGCCGTCGATGCCAATGTGATCATTTATGAACGCATCCGAGAAGAGCTCAAGACCGGCAAATCACCGCGGGCAGCTGTTGACGCGGGATACAAGCGCGCCTTTTGGACGATTTTCGACGCCCAGATAACCACGTTTATCGCCGGTGTGGTCATGCTCCAATACGGTGAGAAAGATATCAAAGGGTTTGCCGTGACCCTGCTCATCGGCATCATCACGAGCATGTTTTCCGCGATTTTCATCAGCCGGATATTTTTTGACTGGATGACCCGTCAACGGACGGCGAATCTCAGCATCTAAAAAAAACCATGCAAATATTTAAAAAAACAACGAATTTCAATTTTATGGGCCGGCGACGGGGATTCCTGATCGCATCGAGCATCGCCGTATCGCTCAGCATTGCTGCAGCCTTTGTTGTCGGGCCCAGGTTTGGCATCGATTTTGTGGGCGGCACAGAGATTCAAGTTGCCTTTAAACAGCCCGTCACCTCGGCCCAGATTCGCCAGACATTGACCGAACTCGGGTTTCCTGCGAGCGAGGTCGTGACATTTGGCGCCCACGAGTCTGAGTTTCTGATTCGCCTGCAGACCATTTCTCCGGTGACAGACGCGCTCAAGGCCTCTTCTGAGAAGGCATTCAAAGAAAAAATGCCAGATGTGACGGTCCACCGCTTTGAATTCTCGCCAGGTGGTGACAAGCTGACCGTGCGTCTCTCCAAGGAGCTCCCCATCCCAGACGTGGAACAGGCGGTCGCCGTTGCCGGACTGGCCCTTGGCACAGCGTCCAAGCAGTTATCCGCAGACAACGCGTCAGCAAAAAACAACACAGACGAAGAAGGCTTGGAGGAAGAGACAGACAAGAGCTGCGAAGGGGTGACCTGTACCTGGCCCTATCAAGACCTGCGGGTATACGAAATAGGCCTCAAGGGGGTTTCCGATCGGATCATGGAGGGTTTCCGTGCCAAGCCGTTTGGGGTTGGTGCCGAAAAAATGCGATCCGAGTGGGTCGGGCCCAAGGTCGGGCAGCAGCTGCGGGTGGCAGGTATATCTTCGATCGCCTATGCCCTTGTTTTTATCATGCTCTACATCGTGGTCCGGTTTGATATTCGCTTTGCGCCGGGCGCGGTCGCGGCCCTGATACACGACGTTATTATCACATTCGGTGTCTTTACATTGGCACGGGTTGAAGTAACCCTGGCCACCATTGCAGCGCTTCTGACCATCGTCGGCTACTCCCTGAACGACACGATCGTTATCTTTGATCGCATCCGTGAAAACATCGAGAAGATCAAGGAGCGGGAGCTATCCCAGGTGATCAACACCAGCATCAACCAGACCCTGTCCCGAACCCTGCTCACCTCCATTACGACCCTCCTCGTGGTCGTATGCATCCTCACCCTGGGTTGGAAGACGACCATTCGGGATTTTGCCTTTGCCCTGCTCATCGGTGTTTTCGTAGGGACCTATTCGTCCATATTCGTGGCATCGCCAATCGTGGTTTGGTTGGATAAAAAATTCGCCAAAAAAAGGGCATAGCAAGTGACTGGGACCGCGCCGTGGACGGTCAAACACCCTGACCCGGCATTGGTCTCCCGATTGGCCCGGGCTATTGGATTGAGCGATATCACGTGCGCTTGTCTGGTTAACAGGGGTATTACCGATGCGGACAGGGCGCACGCCTTTTTGCGACCTCGGCTCGCAGACTTAAAACCCCCGGATGGGATGGCCGATCTGGATCGCGCAGCCGGCCGTCTCGCAGATGCGGTCATGCGCCACGAGCGGATTGGGGTTTTTGGAGACTATGATGTGGACGGCATCTCCAGTGCAGCGCTCGTTGTGCTCTTCCTCAATAAATTGGGGGCCGAGGTGGCGCCGCTCATTGCGGATCGCTTTCTCGGATACGGCATGGGAGAGGCTGCGATAGACTTCTTTGCGAACCACAACTGCAGTCTCATCATCGCAGTTGACTGCGGCACGAGCGATCACGCAGCAGCGACATACGCGAAAGAGCGCAATATGGATGTGCTCATCGTCGATCACCATCGCGTCGACGGCCCCCATCCAGAGGTCGTGGCGTTTGTCAATCCAGAACGGAAGGATTGCGGGTTTGGCGATACCAGCCACGCGGCAGTGGGCATTGCGTTTTACTTTGCCGCTGCCGCCCGCAGCGAACTCCAACGACGGGGGCACATCAAAAAAGAGGATGTAAACCTTAAGGCTTTTTTGGACCTGGTTGCCCTGGGCACGGTAGCCGATGTCATGCCACTCACCGGGAACAACCGCATCCTGGTGTCTCACGGGCTGCTGCAAATGTCCCATTCACCCCGACAGGCGCTTCAGTGGCTGATTCGCATCGCCCGTATTCGATCCAACGAGATTCGATCCAGCCATATCGCATACCAATTTGCGCCCCGGTTAAACGCTGCTGGGCGGCTCAGTCAAGCCAAAGACGCGTTTGAACTCCTGATCGCAGAGGATAGTTCAGAGGCGGAAAAGCTCGTTGTCCGGCTGGACCAGCTGTCTCGTCAGCGCCGGGTATTGGAAGAACAAGTGATCGAAGCGGCTGAACACGAGATAGCTGCGCAGCATCTGATGGATCAGCATGTGATTGTCGTGGCTGGAGACGGCTGGCATCGGGGCGTGCTCGGCATTGTTGCATCTCGCTTGCTCGAGCGCATGAACAAACCGGTCTATATTATCGGCTTTGACGGCGATGTGGGCGCGGGCTCTGCCCGTGGCTTTGGACAGCTCAATCTGCACAACAGCCTCACCGCTGCTGCCCATCACCTCGTCAGATACGGTGGCCACCAGGATGCGGCTGGATTTACCGTGAATAAATCGGCATTGCCCGCTTTTAAGCAAGCACTCCAAAGCTATGCCAAAGACAATTGCAAAACATCAGCTGAGCGAACGATCGTTTGCGACGCACTGCTAAAGCCCTCAGAAATCACCTCTCAATTGGTCCGGGAAATCGGCCGACTCGGCCCGTTCGGCACCCAGAATGAGGAGCCGATTTTCGATGTGAACGGCCTTTATATCCTCGAAAAGCGCGTTGTCGGCCGGGATCACCTGAAGCTAACCCTCAAAACCCCATCTGGTACCATTGGGGCATTCGGCCCAAGAATGGGCACCCTGGTCCACGACCTGTCCCCGCTCATCCGGGTTGCAGCGAACGCAATTGCAGACGAATGGCGCGGGGATGGCACACCAGAGCTGAAGCTCGTCGCACCCCCGATCCCGGGAACCTAAATAGACCTCTTGCAGGGACCAGCAACTGCTGTTGCACCGGATAAATGCCCCCTGTATTCCTACAACGAGGATTGTCTAATTCTGGTCTTTTTCCCCGTTGTGAAAAGCCGATTTTTAATATATTCTTGAATAGACGAATTATATCTCGTTCAAGGAGAATGACTCATGAAATACTTTTTTCTACTGAGTTTAGTTATAGTTTTTGGATATCTTCACGGGTGTCAAGACGAAAGATCTTCTGACGACGGCACATCTGATAGCGATTCTGATTCCGACTCTGACTCTGATAGCGATTCTGATTCCGACTCTGACTCTGATAGCGATTCTGATTCCGACTCTGATTCTGACGCAGACACGGACACAGATACAGATACTGACTCAGATTCGGATTCTGATATGGATACGGACACAGATACAGATACGGACACAGACACAGATACGGACACAGACGCAGACACCGACACTGACACTGACACAGATACAGAGACGGAGACGGACACAGAGACGGAAAGCGAAGGGGATCCAAATTACGTCGTGGTTGTGGACCCGGCGATTGCCTCACAAATCAGCGATAGCCTGGATCAATATTTTGACGATATTGCTACCCAGGGCTTTTTTGGAAAGGTAATAGAATTCGATGGGACAGATGCCCAGGATCTAAAAGATATCCTGATTGCACAGCACGAGGAAATCGGCATGGTCGGCGCCCTGTTGATCGGCGATCTGCCGGCAGCCTGGTATGCCCAGGATGCTTGGGGATGGGAGGAGTTGCCCTCGGATCTATTTTTAAACGACTTGGATGATTGGGGTGAGTTTGGCGAGGGCATGTTCGAGAGCCATCCAGAGCCGTTTGATTTCGAAATCTTTACAGCTCGGATCATGGCGTCAGCCAGTGATATCAACGCATATTTTGAGAAGAACCACGCGTACCGGATAAATGGTTTCTTGGAAAATGTGGATAAATCTGCATTTTTGTTCATTGAGGAGGACTGGGACCAGGGGGTCAACGATGCGCTGGAGCTGGATACGATTTACGCGACATATGAATTGCTCAACAGCTCCTCCCAAACAACCCATGCCAATTACGTAAACAAGCTAACTGGTGATGGTGCTGAATACACCGAGCAATGGGTTCACGCCTATCCAGGTGGTATGAACATTAGCGGGACGGGCGGCGGTAATGTGACCTGCGGCGATATTGAAAGCTTAAACCTGCAGACCTGTTTTGTGAACCTCTGGAACTGCTCGGGCTGCAGATTTACAACCGTTCCTAACATGGGCATGACCTATATCACCAAGACCGACTATGGCTTGGCCACTATCGGATCCACAAAGACCGGTGCGACGTTGAATCAAGAAATCTTTAATGCGGCCCTTGGCGACGGCATGACTTGGGGGGAGGCATACAAGCACTGGTTCAACGACTATGGCCACAGCAATATGCAATGGCATGCAGGCATCGTAATCTTCGGCGATCCGCTTATTGTCCTATCCGGCAATGTAAAGAAGCAGCTCTCAGAAGGTATCACCCCAGTGCTCACACCTGAGCAGTTGGAAAGATGGGATAAGATCATGGCTGAGATCGCCCGCACCGCCCGCTTACAGACCTTTGCCGAGTATCGCGCTCAACATCCCCAATTTTTCAATTAAGTATCAACATAAGAAGGAACAGAAACATACTTAAAACATAATTAGGGACGGAGGTAGTTATCCAATGAAATTGGGTTGTTGGGTGAATTTTAGGGATAGGATGTTGGTTATACAGCGCTAGTATCGCCTGTCTTGACTCCAATCCATCCGATTCCATACTCACGAGCC
>JASJCT010000168.1 GCA_030065855.1 Myxococcota bacterium | reverse complement strand
GCATCCATTCGAAAACCGCCCGGGGCATCCATTCGAAAACCGCCCGGGGCATCCATTCGAAAACCGCCCGGGGCATCCATTCGAAAACCGCCCGGGGCATCCATTCGAAAACCGCCCGGAGAGTAATCGGGTTCATTTATACCTGCCGAGCGGGCGCATCGCGATGCGCCCCTACGACGATTACCGTTTCTTTTCCAGGGCGTCTTCTTCTGCGATGGTGCCCTTGGCGCCCCACTTGGCCAGGAGGTAGCAGGCAATGGACAGGACGACGAATGCCAGGAAGCTCAACATTTGACCGGATTCTTCGTAATAATGCGCGTGGCCGACCTCTTTTAGCATGGGCGTGCCGGTGGCTGTTTTTTCTAGGACGAATTTGACGCCCACCGAGATGTAGCGAATGGGGCCGCCGATCTCCGGCGTCCTGAGCACCGCAGTGATAATCCCAAAGATGGCAGCGCCGGCCATCAAGCCCGAGGCGATGAGAATGCCCTGGCCGGATCGGGCCTTGCGCACCCGGTCACTGCCCCCGGTCTTGCCGATGATGAAGCCCACAAACGCCCCGAACAGCAAGGCCAGGTTAATGAATATGGGCAGGTACATGCCCAGGGCAAAGGCCAGCATGGGCACGCTCGCCATGTAGAGCAGCACTGCCACAATGGCGCCGATGCCGTAGAGCAACCAGGGCTGTTTTTCCGGATCAGAGAGCAGGCCCCGGCTCACCGCAGCGATCATGTTGGCCTGGGGCGCTGGCAGGTCTTCGGTGTTGGAAACCAGGTTGCCCGCTTCGTCCCGCATAGGCGCTCCGGTCTGCTCGTCCTTCTTGACAAACCCATAGCTCATGTCCATCAGCGGGATGACAAACGCCACCACAAGGGCGGCCGCGGCCAGGCCAAGGAACTTCCACCGCTCCTGCTGGCGCGGGGTAGCACCTATCCAATAGCCGATCTTAAAGTCTGAAATCAGCGCGCCTGACGTGGACAGGGCTGTACAGACCGCCGTACCCACGACGAGGGCCACGAACATGCCCCCTTCACCCTTGAGGCCGAACATCACGAGTACGGATATCGTGAGCACCACCGTGATCAACGTCATGCCAGAGACCGGGTTCACGCCGACAATGGCAATGGCCTGGGCTGCCACTGGCGTAAACAAAAAGGAGAGCAAAAAGCCCACCAGCGCGCCAATACCAGCGTACTTGATGGCCTGGCCCACAGTGTAGGTCTGGCCTGTGGCCGAGTCAGTGGTGATGAGTGCCACGATAAAGAATAAAGCCGCGAGCAAAGCGACCATGCCCAGCTGGATCAACAGCACATTTTTGGCGCTCATGTCGATCTGGGTTCTCGGGGCAGCCAGCTCCTTGGTATCGCCTTTGAATCCCTTGAACCCGAGGGAGATGGAGCTGGCTAGGATCTTGCCCATGCGGATGATGCCGATGAGCCCGGAGATGGCAATTGCGCCGATACCGATGGGCCTCACAAAGGCGTTGAAGATAGCAGCTGCGTCCATGTTGGCGACGTCATAGGAGACCGACGCCATCTCAAAGGACGGGGCGCTGGATCCAAACGCATAAATCAGGGGAACGAGCACGAGCCAAGCCAGGATCGATCCAGCGGCGATGATGGCACTGTACTTGAGGCCGATGATGTACCCCAAGCCAAACATGGCCGCCAAGCCAAAGCTCGATAGGTGGAACCGGGCATTGGTCATGGCCTCGCCAATGCCGAACGGCAGCCGGTCGGTCGAGAAGATGTTGGGCCACAGGTGACAGCCCTCGATGCAGAAATCGAAAATCGCGCCGATAAAAAACGCAATGATCAGGACCTTGCCCGCAGTGGGACCGCTCGATTCGCCGGAGACCAGGATTTCGTTGACCGCCGTTGCTTCTGGAAAGGGCAGCTCGCCGTGGAGTTCCTGGACAAAGTATTTTCGCAGCGGGATGATCAGCACCACGCCGAGGGATCCGCCGATGAAACAGGCGAGGAAGATCTGCCACCAGGCGGGCTGGAGGTCGTTGATATAAATGGCTGGCACCAGGAAAGCCGCGCCCGCAGCCACCACACCTGACGCCTGGCCCACGGATTGAACGATGACGTTCTCTAAGATGGTGCTTCGCACCTTCTTCATCTTGCCGAAAAAGATGGCTAAAATGGCGATGGGAATCGCGGCCTCTATGCCGTTTCCAGCCCGAAGTGCGATGTAGATACAGGCGGCCGAAAAGATGACCACCATGATCAGTCCCACGCTAATGGACCAGGGAGTGACTTCGGCCCGTGTGTCCGTGTCCTGGACAATCGGCGTATATGCCTCGTCTGGCTCTAGTTTTGTATATGCATTCTCAGGCAGCAGGCTAAGTCGCTTAGGGGGTGTCGCGCCGGCATCGGCCATGGGTCTCTCCTTTGGCTAAGGGTCTATGTATCGCTCTTGATGAGCATTAATTTCGTCTGGGGTTCGGACAGATAGCGCACGCCGTCCGCTGTAACAACCACAATCTCTTCGATGGTGGCCACACCATAGCCAGGGACATTCACCCGCGGCTCCAGGGTATAACACTGGCCTTCCTCGACAACGGCATAGGGTTTGTCGCCGTATCGCTCCCATTCAGGACACAGCAGGCCTGCGCCGTCGTGGGCTTCCCGGCCGATCTGATGCCCCAGGCCGTGGGGATATTCGTCGAATCCAAGCCCGGTGATGTGATTGCGGGCCACCGCGTCCACGTCCTTGCCCTGAACCCCGGGCTTAAGGAATTCCCCGGCCTTATGAATCGCCTCGTAGACCGCGTTAAATGCCCGGGTCACCACCTCGGGCGGCTCGGTCTGATCGGGTTTGAGGCAGTACCAGGTTCGCTGGAGATCAGAACAGTAACCCCCTTCAACGCGCATGCCGAAGTCCACGTTCATGAGGTGCCCTGGGGCCATTACCCGGTCGGTCGGACCAGCGTGGGCCCCGGCTGAGTCAGGCCCAGTGAAGACCGCTGGACAGTGATCCGCGTCCCATGCCCGGGTCAGTCCCTTGCCCTCCATGATGTCGACCATAATGTCGGCGATTTGCCGCTCGGTCAGGCCGACGCACAATTGTTGATCCAGCTTGGAAAACAGATCAACCGTTTCCTTACAGGCCAGTGCGATGCGGTCACACTCAAAAGGGAGCTTGCGGGAGCGGAGCCTGGAGACGATGCCCTCAGACGATATCAGTCGCTCCGCATAGGGCGTGTCAGCGAGAAGTTCTTTGAGAATGAGGTATTGACCGTGGGTCAGGCCGTCGGCCATTTCATCGCTGGTTGAAAAATTGATGGCGATCTGCCGCGGATCGAGTCGCTTCAGCACGGTGCCCAGGGGCTCGCTAATGCCCTGAACGTAAGGGATGATCTCTGTGTAGTGGCCGAGCGTCTCGTGGGCAGCCATATCGAGGGATCCGAGGATGGCGATGCGCTGTCCATCCCGGGTAAGGATGAATGCGGACTGCCACGTGACATTCCCGCCGACCACAATATCGAGGCAGGGATCGTGCAGATTGGACGACTCCCGGACAAACGTCAGCCACGCATCAATGCCCAATTCACCGAGTATCCCAATCGCTTGTTCGATTTTTTTTCGAATCATAAAGAGATGCCTTCCGACTGTTATTTTTTATACAACTCGCTACAGTATTGATGAAGTTGATCATTGTAAAGCCTAGACTTAGGGGCCGGGTGCTTAACAGTCTTGGGGGCCCCCTCCCCAACCCTCCCCCAGTGGACGTTCGGATGTTGGGGGAGGGCGTGCTGAGCTTTTCCGATCCCTCCCCCCAATGACCATTTGCCCACCGGGGGGAGGCCAGGAGGGGGGCTTTGGAAGACGGGTCCCCAAAGTTAATTTGTGGGAATCCATTGACATCTGACTTAAGCCCCGTAAATCTGCACCCTCGGAGGTGTAAACGATGCCATTTGATCCGGTCCTGTTAATCGCGCGCGAGCTCGCCCTACCCGATGCCAAGGTCAGCGCTGTCGTACAGTTGCTGGCGGACGGGAATACGGTTCCGTTTGTCGCTCGCTATCGCAAAGAAGCAACAGGCAATTTAGACGAAATACAAATTAGAACTATCGAAGAACGCCATCAATATTTGGCTGAGTTCCACAAGCGGCGCCAGGCCATCCTCACTACCATTGAAGAACAGGGCAAGCTGACAGATGAATTAAAAAGCAAAATCGAGGCAGCCACCACCAAGGCGGAGCTCGAAGACCTATACCTGCCCTATAAGCCCAAACGCCGTACCCGGGCGACGATTGCCAGGGAAAAGGGACTGGAACCCCTGGCGGTTCGCATGCTCGAACAACCAGAGACAGGGGATCCTCTGGCAGAGGCCGAGGCCTTTGTCGATGCTGAAAAGGGCGTTGAAGATGTAACAGCAGCGCTCAAGGGCGCCCGGGACATTGCAGCAGAAATCATCGCAGAAAACGCGGAGATTCGGACCCTGGTTCGAAACCGCAATGCAAACCAGGGTGCTCTCGTATCCCAGTTGGTGCCGGGCAAGGCAGATGCCTCTGAGAAGTTCAAGGATTACTACGATTACAGTGAATCCATCGGTGCGATCCCCTCACATCGGTTTTTAGCTGTCCGCCGGGGCGAGCGGGAAGGGGTTCTCAAAGTGGGCATCCAGGTCGAAAATGACCTGCTCCTCTCTGAAATCGCCACTGTGATGAACCATCGAGAGACCTCCCCCTTTAGCGAGGAACTAACCCTGGCGATACATGACAGTTACCAGCGGCTCCTCAGCCCGAGCGTGGAGACCGATCTTCGGGCAGACCTCAAAATGGCCGCTGATCGGGCGGCGGTAGAGGTTTTTGCGAGCAACTTGCGCAGCCTGCTGCTGGCACCCCCGTTTGGCACAAAACCCAGCATCGGCATCGACCCTGGCCTTCGCACCGGCTGTAAATGCGCTGCTGTCTCGGCCACTGGTAAGTTCCTGGGAAACATGACCTTTAACCTGGTCCAAGGGAAAGACAGCGCAGCCCGCGGCAAGGAAGACTTGGCGGCCTTTGTCAAGCGGTTCGATCCCGGCGCCATTGCTGTGGGCAACGGCACAGGCGGCCGGGAGGCCGAGAAATTCGCAAGAGAGGCCCTTCGAGAGGCAAGCCTGGGCCACATCGTCGTTGTCCAAGTGAGCGAGGCTGGGGCCAGTGTGTACAGCGCATCTGAACTCGCCGGCAAGGAGTTTCCAGACCTGGATCTGACAGTCCGGGGCGCCATCTCCATTGCCAGGCGCCTTCAGGATCCCCTGGCCGAGCTCGTTAAGATCGAACCCAAATCCATTGGCGTGGGCCAGTACCAGCACGATGTGCATCAGCCCCTGCTCGTGCGCAAGTTGGACGAAGTCGTGGAGAGCTGCGTCAACCATGTCGGTGTGACCCTCAACACGGCGAGCGCACCTTTGTTGGCTCGGGTGGCGGGTATCGGACCCAAGCTGGCTGAAAATATCGTGGCCCATCGAGAGGTAAACGGCGCTTTTAAGCGACGAAAAGACCTCTTGGGCGTTGCCAAGCTCGGTCCAAAAGCATTTGAGCAGGCAGCTGGTTTTCTCAGGATTCCCAATGGCGAGCACCCACTCGATGCATCTGCGGTCCATCCAGAGCGATACGGGCTCGTCGAGCAGATGGCCTCGGACATACAAGTGGATTTAGCCCTGCTGACCAGCAATGCATCCCTCGCGGATCGCATCGATATTTCGAGCTATGTCAGCGATGACGTGGGCGAACCCACGCTGCGCGACATCATTGCCGAGCTCAAGAAACCAGGCCTTGACCCACGAGACACATTCAACCCGCCAGCATTCCGGGAAGATGTTCAAACCATGGAAGATCTGCAGGAGGGGATGAAACTCGAAGGGATCGTTACCAACGTCACGGCTTTTGGTGCATTCGTCGACGTGGGCGTACACCAAGACGGTCTGGTGCACGTGTCCGAGCTTGCCGATCGCTTTGTTCGGGACCCGGCTGAAATAGTAAAAGTAGGAGACAAAATTAGCGTTCGGGTGATTGGCGTGGATTTGGCTCGAAAGCGCATCTCCTTATCGGCCAAGTCCGAAGTACCCCCAAAAGGCGCCTCTCATCCAACCAAGCAAGCCAAGCGACCGCAAAAACCCATGCGGCCTCAAAAGCAGCGCCCAGCAAAATTCACCTACAACCCGTTCGCAGACTTGCTGAAAAAGTAAGAGAGACGTTGGGTCGGGACGCAGCTATCTGAGAGGATTGATCCAACGCAAACCGGGAAACCGGCCAAAGTCGGTATCATTCGAGAAAAGCTCGCACTGATACTCGATGGCAATGGCTGCCAGGTGGGCGTCGGTGGTCAGTCTGCCAGCTGTACCAAGTCGCGCCAGGAGATCGCGGAGGATTTCCAGGTGGCGGGAACCGGGGTCGATAATGTCGACGTTTGATCTGCGCACCCACGAAGCTACGATATCCACTGCCTGTTCCGGCGACATTGGGATCTCCAAGATAGACGGATGGGTCATGATCCGAATGAATCCACAGCTGACCGCCCAGGGCAGGGCGACTGGTTTTCTGCTGTTCATAACCTCCTCCCACCAATGCTTGGCTTCTCGGTGAAAAGGCACAGCGGTGTTGTAGGCATAAATTAGCAGATTCACGTCGGGCAGAATCATTCGCGATGCGCCCCTCGATGGACCTCTCCCACTTCCAGATCATCGGCAATCTGGCCCAGCTTGCCCAGATCAATCCCCGGCTTGAACCGACTCTCATGGGGATGAACCGCAAATGGCTCTTGCCCGTCATTCAGATGAACTTGACTCGACAATCCCCGGCGGAGGGTCTCGTTTAGGGCAACTTTAAATGATATCTTTCGCATATATGCGAGATTCTTTACTTTTATTGCCACATCGGGGTCGAGTGTTACGGTTGTTCTCATAATGACATCATAGTGCTAATGTAAGATGCTGTCAAGATGTCAAAAGAGGATGGGCTTAGGGACACAGCCATTTTTTGCTTGATACCCTTACGAGTCTGTGTCAATTCCTTAAGTCGCTTAATTAATAAGCGCTTTTTTTGGCATGGATAGGAGATTATCAAATATGGCGTATCTCGCTTGAGGCCGAAGCGCTTGAGGGATATTCCAAAGGAGGAAGAATGGCTGAACTTCGATTTCACGGCCGCGGTGGCCAAGGCGCTGTTACATCGGCCGAACTATTGGCATTAGCTGCCATTGCAGAGGGCAAATATGCCCAGGCATTTCCAAGCTTTGGGCCTGAAAGACGGGGCGCACCGGTCGTTGCGTTCGCCAGAATCGAAAAAGACATGATTCGCAACCGAACCGCTGTGCAGCGCCCGGATGTGGTCATCGTACTAGATCCCTCAATTTTGAAAATCGTAAATACTTCCGATGGATTAAAGGAAGACGGCCTTCAGGTGGTCAATTCGAGCCGCACAGCTGACGAACTTAGGACCTCATTTGGTCTAAAGGGCAAGCTCGTCACGGTAAATGCCAACCACATCGCGGCCGAAGAAATCGGCCGGGTTATCACGAACACGACAATGCTCGGTGCGCTCGTCCGCGCCACTGGACTCGTCGCAGTAGATGGCCTCATTCAGGAACTGAAGACCCGGTTCGGGCGAATTGCCGAGGGCAATATCAAGGCGTTCAAGCGGGCCTATGAAGAGTGTGTTATCGAGGGCTAGCAGGAGGTTCACGTGTCTAAACAATCCCCCAATCCCAATTGGCAAGAGCTCGCCATTGGGTGTGCGGTTATTGAGCCAGGGTCGTCCAAGTACAATCGAACCGGAGACTGGCGATCGAGCCGACCTATCTGGAATTACGACAAATGCATTAAGTGCGGTATCTGCACGGTTTTTTGCCCTGAGGGGTGTATCGCAATGAAACCAGACGGATTTCCCCTTTCCGACATGGAATTTTGTAAGGGTTGCGCTATCTGCGTCACCGAGTGCTGGACCGGCTGCATTCATATGGAAGAGGAGGTGGAGTGATGGCGCATCGCAAGGGTATGGAAGTGTCAATCGCCATCGCCGAGGCTGCTTCGGCTTGCGATGTGGATTGCATTGCGGCCTATCCGATAACGCCCCAGACCCACGTGGTCGAGCACTTGTCGGAGATCGTCGCAGACGGGGAGCTCGACGCCGAGTTCATCCCAGTGGAATCCGAGCACGGCGCCATGAGTGCATGCGCTGGCTGCTCAGCTGCGGGTGCCCGGACCTTTACGGCAACGGCCAGTCAGGGCCTCGCCCTGATGCACGAGATTCTATTCATCGCAGCCAACCTGAGACTGCCCATCGTGATGGTCGTGGCCAATCGGGCCCTCTCGGCACCGATCAACATTTGGAACGACCACTCAGACGCCATGACAGAGCGGGATGTGGGCTGGATTCAAGTCTTTGCCGAGAACGGTCAGGAAGCCGCTGACCTGGTGGTACAGGCCTTTAAAATGGGCGAAGACCATCGGGTGCTCCTGCCGGTGATGGTGCATTTTGACGGATTTATCTTGAGCCATGTTATCGAGCCTATCTCCTTACTCGACCGTTCAGATGTCAAATCCTTTTTACCGGATTACGTGCCCCAGCAGCGCCTCGACGTGGACAACCCCATCTCCATGGGACCAGTGGGCATGCCCACCGTGTACACCGAAGCAAAAATGGCAGCCGAAGCGATCCTCCGGAATGCCTACGGCCCCGTTGTCGAGTGTTTTGATGACTTTGGGAAGAAATTCGGACGGCAGTATAAACCAGTAGAGACCTATCGCACAAAGGACGCAGATGTGCTTTTCGTCACCATGGGCGGCATTTCCGAAACCGCGATGACGTGGATCGATGCCAAGCGCGAAGCCGGCGAAAAGGTGGGCCTCGTGCGATTTCGCCTTTGGCGGCCGTTGCCCATAGACGATTTTAAAAAGGCCATTGCCGGTGCCAAAGCCCTGGTCGTCGTGGATAGGCACTTCTCTCCAGGGGGTGCGGGTGGTCCTGTGGCCCAAGAAATCAAATACATGCTGTACGGCGACCCAACCCGGGTGCCAATTGTCGAGTTTGTCGCCGGCCTCGGCGGTCGGGATATCAATTTTCAGGACTTCGACCAGATGTTCGAAAAGGCGCTTCCCGTTGTTAAAGGTGAGCCTGCGCCGCCATTTGAGCTGATCCAGGTAAGAGGAGGCCACTATGGAAAAATATAATGTCTATGCTGCGCGCCTTCTGCCCAAGGAGGATTACGTTGCCTCGGGCCATCGCGCCTGTCAGGGGTGTGGTGAAGTCCTGGCCATGCGGCTCGTTCACAAGGCACTCGGCAGGAACACCATTGCCGCGTCAGCCACTGGGTGCATGGAGATCATCTCCTCCCCCTACCCGGAATCTGCCTGGAAGATCCCGTGGATCCACGTCGCATTTGAGAACTCAGCAGCCGTGGCCTCGGGTATCGAGGCTGGGTACAAGGCGCTCATGCGCAAGGGGCGCTATCCAAAGCGAAAGATAAACATCGTGGGCTACGGCGGGGACGGTGCCACCGCAGATATCGGCCTCCAGTGGCTCTCCGGTGCCATGGAGCGCGGCCACGACATGGTTTACGTCTGCTACGACAACGAAGCCTACATGAACACGGGTATTCAACGGTCGAGCTCGACCCCGCTCGGTGCGTCCACCACTACGAGCCCGGCTGGCAGGGCGAGCATAGGACAGCAGACCTGGAAGAAAAACGTGCCGGAAATCATGGTCGCCCACAACATTCCCTATGTGGCCACGATCAACCCGAGCTACCCGTTTGACCTATTCGAAAAAGTGAAAAAGGCAGCTGAGACAAAGGGCCCGGCGTATCTCCACGCCTATGCCTCCTGCCCCACAGGCTGGCGAATGCGGCCTGAACTGGCCGTGCAGATCGGTCGACTGGCTGTGCAGACCGGTGTCTTCCCCATGTATGAGGTTGAAAACGGAAAGTATCGCATTACCCAAGAGGTAGAAGATTTTCAACCGATCCGCGACTATCTCAAGGTGCAAGGGCGGTTCCGTCACTTAACCGATGACCTCATTGACGGCGTACAAGACCGCATCCGGAGCGAATACGATCGCATCCGACGGATGGTGGATCTCACATCCTGATCTAGAGTTATATCAATCTCAAATTCTATGCCCTATCTTCTCCAGGCTTTCTTGGGAAATTTGGAAAATTTGGGACACAGTCTATTTAATGAGGTTCCGGCGCGATACACCTAGGAGCAACCCCTGCTTGTAACGAGCCGTTCAAACAGCTGTATCACGCGATCGATGTCTACCTACTTCTATTCTAACGGGACTGTTGTGGGATTTCTGAAGATATCAGTGGATATTATGCAG
>JASJCT010000060.1 GCA_030065855.1 Myxococcota bacterium | reverse complement strand
GTGTCAAAATCCCCCTAACCCCCTTTTTCAAGGGGGAGATCCTTTACCCGGCATAAAAATAGCAAAAATCGCGACATTTGCCCTTAACCGAATGCCATTGCCCTTTGCCAAAGGGGGAGATCTTTTACTCGACATTGAAGACTGGACAGAGCAATAGCGTCCAATCCCATGCTAAAACCCTCTTTTTATAATCATTTGGTAAAGCTCGAAGACAGCAGTGGGGTTTTGTACAACTTTTATACACTGTGCCTGTTGGCGTTGACCCCAGAAGATGTATCAGCCGCGACTGCCGTGCTCGCGGAACCAGATGCAGCGCCCAATGCCCGATCTAGTGCTGGAGAGATGAAACAGCTGCTGATAGACAAGGGATTTTTGATCGATGCATCGATCGACGAACTGGCTCATTTGCGGGCCTCGAGGGCATCAGCTCGCACGTCACGGCACCTCAGCTTGACTGTGTTGCCCTCTCTGGCCTGTAATTTTCGCTGCATCTATTGCTATGAAACGCCAAATAATGCGGCCATGTCACCGGCTGTTGAAGCAGCGCTCGCAACCTACATCGAGACCCATCTTACCCCAGGCGGCAAGCTTCACATTACTTGGTTCGGCGGAGAGCCCCTGCTCGAGCTGGATCGGATCAGGCGTTTGACCCGGCAAATGAGGCAAATATCAGATAACCGGGGCGCAGGGTTTGATGCGGCTATGATCAGCAACGGATACCTGCTCTCAGAACCCGTGGCCAAAGAATTGGCCGAGCTCGGGGTCAAGCGGGTCCAAGTCACGATCGACGGTCCCGAAGATATTCACAACCAGCGGCGCCCCACTGCAGGTGGTGGAGAGACCTACGAAACCATTCTTGCGAATCTCAAAGGGGCGTCCCAGTGGGTATCGATTAATTTGCGCATCAACGTGGACCAAACAAATCGGGATTGTATCGATGCACTGCTCGATCGCATTGTGGATGACGGGCTCAAAGAGCGGGTTCATCCATACCTGGGCCGCACCTATCCCTACACAGATGTGTGCGCAGATGCGGCTGGGAGTTGTATCGCTGATGCGGATTTCTCCCTGTTGTCGATGGAGACAGATTTGGCACTTGTCCGCAGAGGGTTTAGCGCCTATCGCCTGCCCAAGACCAGAAACGCCTATTGTATGGCCGAATCTTCCAACGCAATGCCGGTGCTGCCAGACGGGGGCTTGGTGAGGTGTTGGAACGACGCAGCCAATCCAGATGCATTGGTCGGCCACCTGTTGACCGAAGCCACGCCACAGATGAAGGAAAACGACGCCAACTGGCAGCACCGGGACCCATTTGAACTCGAATGCCAGACCTGCAAGCTATTGCCGATCTGCATGGGTGGGTGTCCCTATTTGTACCGATGCACATCCGAGCTCCACTGCCACGAGTGGAAACACCACCTCGATGAAAGCATCATTTTTCATTACTATCTAAAAACCCTGGAGCGAGAGGGTGAGATCGTGGCACAATTCAATGAAACCGCAGCACTTTTCAGGCGATCCTGATCACTCGATACCGTACTTGGCGAGGAAGATATCTGTACTCAACTGATCCGAACCGAACACCTGGAATAAGGTTTCGTTCGATGTCCCTTGGCCGAATACAATATGGGCCGCGAAGTGTCCCGTTACTAGGGCCGAACCGTCCGCGAGTAACGAGATCCGTTTGCCAAACGTACCTCAAGAACCACCCGGTGCATAGCTGATGCGAGAAAACACACCACCCGGATCGTATTGCGCTAAAAATACCGAGCAGTGCTGCGAGCTCACGCTCGTCTCGTTGGCCTCCCCAGGCCCAAAGATGGCAGTGCGGGAAAAAGCACCCGTTACCAGTGCGGTCTGGTCTGCCAGGGCGACGATATCCAGCCCAAAATCATTGGAATATCCGCCAGCAGACTTGGCCCATTCAAGGGTGCCGTCGGACCTGAATTTGGCCACAAAGCATTCGTGGTTTTCGTGCTGCGCTGCGCTCTTCAGGGTTGTTTCATTGGGCTCTCCCTGGCCGAATATTGCCTGCTGGCCATAGGTTCCAGTCACTGCAATGGATCCGTCTGACCACACATCGACACCATAGGCCGCATCTATCCACTGTCCAACAGCGCTTTTGGCCCAGGCAAGGGCGCCGTCAGAATGATACTTGGCCACGTATATGTTCGGCCATTTGTTGCCCTCGAGGATGGTCTCATTCGGTTCATTCGGGCCAAAAACCGCTGTCTGCTCATAGCTTCCGACCACAATGGCGGATCCATCGTCAAACAGGTGGAAATCATTGGCATACTCGTACATGGATCCCCCGGCTTGCTTGACCCAGAGGAGCGTGCCGTCTGCCCGATATTTTGCAATGAACATGTCATAATACTCAGAGCCCTCATAGGCGACCATTTGGGTTTCATCAGGCTCCCCCGGGCCAAATACTGCGGTGGCCGAGAATTCGCCGACCAAGTAAATCGATCCGTCAGGCGTTGTAGAGACGCGGTGGCCCATATCCCGCTTATCCCCGCCCCATTGCCTGGCCCAGGCGAGTTGCCCATCTGGACCGGTCTTGGCCAAGTAGCCGTCCATCTCGCCGGCCGAGGTCAGGGCGGTCTCATTAAGCTCGCCACTGCCAAAGACTGCTGTTTCTCTAAAAAAGCCTGTGAACAGCACACTTCCATCGTCACAAGCAGCGATCCCTTGGCCGTAATCGTTGCCCGCACTCCCGGCTGATTTGGCCCAAGCCAGGCTGCTGTCCGGGTGATACTTTGCGATAAACACATCGGTATGACCGGCAGAAATCAACGTTGTCTCATTAGGTTCGCCAGTTCCGAAAACAGCTGTCTCCTCAAAATAGCCCGTTATCAGTATCGATCCATCGGCAAAGACATCCATTCCCAGCAATTCATCCAAGCCATTGCTGCCGGCCTGCTTGGCCCATTTGAACTGGTCGAACACGGCGGTATCGCTGTCCGTGTCTTCTTCTGCGGTGTCCGTACCCGAGTCGGTAGATGTATCCGAATCAGTAGATGTATCCGAGTCGGTGGTGGTGTCTGAGTCTGTATTGGTGGTGTCTGAGTCTGTATTGGTGGTGTCCGTATCAGGGTCTGAATCCACGGACGCGTCCATATCTGTGCCCGCATCAGTGTCGGAATCCATCGGGTCGCTGTCGACGGCGTCGTTGTCTGACGTGTCTGATGAACTGCAGGAAACAACGCATGCCAACAAAAAGAACAATAGTTGCGATCGCGGGCTTAATGCGTCGTGCAGCAAGATCTGCCTTCCTTTACTCCTCTCTTTTAACACACCTCATCACTGAGTGCTATGCACCCCCGAATTAAGCGTCGTAGGGGCGCATCGCGATGCGCCCGATCGTCTATTTTTTACAACATTGCGGGCGGTTCGCGAAATATCCCAACGACGGTTCCTATTCTGCGGGCGGTTCGCGAAATATCCCAACGACGGTTCCTATTCTGCGGGCGGTTCGCGAAATATCCCAACGACGGTTCCTATTCTGCGGGCGGTTCGCGAAATATCCCAACGACGGTTTCCATTCTGCGGGCGGTTCGCGAAATATCCCAACGACGGTTCCTATTCTGCGGGCGGTTCGCGAAATATCCCAACGACGGTTCCTATTCTGCGGGCGGTTCGCGAACCGCCCCTACGACGTTTGCCCCTACAACCCCTCTAGATTGAGCTGTAGAATGCGGCCTTCGTCGTGAAAATCGATGGGATAGTCCCCGCTGAAACACGCGGTGCAGTTTCCCTTGGAGCGAACCGCCCGTTCGAGCCCCTTTAGGCTGAGGTAGCCCAGGGAATCCGCGCCGATATACGCGGCTGTTTCTTCAGGGGTTTTCGAATGGGCGATGAGCTCTTCGTCAGTGGGCGTATCGATGCCGTAGCGACAAGCGTGGCGAATGGGCGGCGAGCTGATGCGAATGTGAACTTCTTTTGCGCCGGCGCGGCGAATGTTTTCGACAATTTTTTTAGAAGTGGTACCGCGCACCAGTGAGTCGTCGACGACGATAACCCGCTTTCCATCGAGGACCGCCCGGGAGGGATTGAGCTTGAGCATGACGCCGAAGTTTCGAATCGATTGCTTGGGCTCAATGAAGGTCCGTCCCACGTAGTGGCTTCGAATCAGGCCCATCTCAAACGGTAGGGCTGTTTTTTGGGCGTATCCCAGCGCGGCCGGCGTACCGGAATCCGGAATAGGGATCACAATATCCGCTTCCACTGGATGTTCTTGGGACAGGATAGCGCCCATTTCTTTGCGCGCGTGATAGACGGATCGACCGTCCAACTGGGTATCGGGACGGGCAAAATAGACATACTCAAACAGGCAGGATCGGTTCGGCTTTTGCGGAAAGGGACGATGGCGCTGCATCTTCCCTTCCGAGTCAAACGCGATGAGTTCTCCAGGCGCGATATCCTGCTCGAATGTAGCACCTACCAAATCGAAGGCAACCGATTCGGACGAAATGACCCAGGCATCGCCGATGCGCCCCAGACACAGGGGACGAATGCCGTGGGGATCCCGCGCTGCAACCACCATCTTTGGGGTGAGAAAGAGTATCGAGTAGGACCCCCGTGCCCGGTACAAGGCCTGACTGATGGTTTCGACAGAATCGAGACCTCCGGATCTGGCCATGAGATGTACCAGCACCTCAGTGTCCGTAGTGGATTGAAAAATCGCACCCAGGCGTTCCATTTCCTCTCTGAGGATCAGGGCATTGGTCAGGTTGCCGTTGTGCGCCACGGCCATGGATCCGTGCCGAAAATGAACCACAAACGGCTGGGTGTTGGACAGGTGTGTGCCGCCGGCTGTGGAGTAGCGAACGTGGCCAATCGCCCGTGGGCCCAGCAGCTTCTGGAGCACGTCTGGGGTGAAGACGTCGGAAACCAGTCCAAGACGCCGATAGGCGTGAAGGGTCTGGCCGTCCGACGTGACGAGCCCGGCACTTTCTTGGCCCCGATGTTGCAGTCCA
Organism: Myxococcota bacterium; assembly: GCA_030065855.1. Classification (GTDB taxonomy): domain Bacteria; phylum Myxococcota_A; class Polyangia; order JAAYKL01; family JAAYKL01; genus JASJCT01. Next base: position 35,216 of record JASJCT010000060.1, on the reverse strand, counting down.
TGCAATCCCAAATATGCCAGATTAGCCGCCTCGGCGTTGTCAATGATGGCAAAAAGACCGCATTCGTCGTGAAAGCGATCAGAGGTCAGATCAGTAACGTTAGACATTGAGCTAGTGTTCAATAAAGCTCTTGAGGTGCTTGCTTCGGGAGGAGTGGCGCAATTTTCTGAGTGCCTTGGCCTCGATTTGTCGTATGCGCTCTCGCGTGACCTCAAAGTCCTGACCGACCTCTTCGAGGGTGTGATCAGATTTCTCGCCGATGCCAAATCGCATCCGCAATACCTTTTCCTCCCTCGGTGTCAACGTCTTGAGGACACGGCGGGTCTGCTCGGATAAGTTGAGGCCAATGACTGCCTCGGCCGGAGAGATAACGCCCTTATCTTCAATAAAATCACCCAGATGGCTGTCCTCTTCCTCGCCAATAGGGGTCTCCAAACTGATGGGTTCCTTGGCGATTTTGAGCACCTTGCGCACTTTGTCGAGGGGCAGCTCCATCCGCTCTGCAATCTCCTCGGGCGTGGGCTCTCGGCCCATCTCCTGCACCAGGTAGCGGCTGGTGCGAATCAGCTTGTTGATGGTTTCAATCATGTGCACGGGGATGCGAATGGTCCTGGCCTGATCTGCAATGGCCCTGGTAATCGCCTGGCGAATCCACCACGTGGCATAGGTAGAAAACTTGTACCCTCGCCGATACTCGAACTTGTCCACGGCCTTCATGAGGCCGATATTGCCCTCTTGAATCAAGTCGAGGAATTGCAGTCCCCGGTTGGTGTACTTTTTGGCAATAGAAACGACAAGCCGCAAATTTGCCTCGACGAGGTCGGCCTTGGCGCGCTCTGAGCGGCGTTCTCCTTCGTGGATCCGCCGGTAAATTTCGCGCAGCTCGTCCATGTCGAGGTTCACTTCCTCTTCAACCGCGCGAATCTTTTTCTGCGCCTCCCGGATCCGGGTATCGAGATCCTGCAGTTCTGAGGGCTTCAAACCGAGCTTGCGACTGATTCTGCGCTCCGCTGATTTGCTCAGTTTCATCTCGCGCACCGTGCGCCGAATATCCCGGGCTGACATGCCCCCTGCTTTTTCCAGGGTCATGGTCTCGGCTTCGGCCTTTTCGACCCGGCCCACATACGTCTTGAGCAGGAGCACGACCCGTTGAATCTGATTCTTGTTCGTATTGAGGCTGTGGATGAGTCGCCGTACCTGTCGTTCCGCGGTGGAGAGATTGCGAAGGATCGTCGCGCGTTTTTTCTCGGACAGTTTTTTGGTGTCCTTGATGAGCAACGTATTTTTCTGAACTTCTCTGGTCAGCTTGCGAACCTTTTCAATCGCCTCTAGAAATCGTCGATCCGCCTCCTCCTGACTGACTTTGTTTTCCTCAAAATCGTCGTAGTCATCAAAGGCCATGTCGCCGGCGTCAGGCCTGGCGTCATCAACATCGGCGCCTATCTCCTCGGGTGGCTCCGAAGGTCGGTCGGTTCTCGTATCTGCCGTGCCTTTGAGACGGGTTTTTTCTTCCTTTAAGCGCGCGCCCAAACCGATAATATCTCGAATCGGGATGTCCGAGCCAAGGAGTACATCCAGGACCTGTTGCTCGCCCTGCTCGATGCGCTTGGCGATTTCCACCTCCCCCTCCCGGGTGAGCAGGCAAACCGAGCCCATCTTGCGCAGGTACATGCGCACGGGATCGCTCGTTTTCGACAAGTATGCGAGCCCCTGCTCTTCGGCAGGTTCGGGTGGAACCGATTCGAATTCCTTTGGACTGGGTGTCTCTGATTGGCGCTTCGAAGCATTATCACCTTGGTCCACGACCTCGATGTGCTCGCTGTTCAGCAAATCGAGTAACTTGTCGATTTCGTCGGATGACACGCGTTCATCAGGAAGAAAGTCATTCACTTCTTCATAGGTCAAAAACCCCTTTGTTTTGCCGAGATCTAGAAGCTGTTGTATGTTTTTTTCCTGAGTATTTTCCATTCACATACCTTCTTGGTGGGTACTTAAGCCTAAGCCCGGTTTAGGTCAAATAACGGCTCCTTTTTTCCATCGGTACCCTTTTTTTGTAGACTTGCCTTTTCCCGGGATAATTCCAAAACACGGCCGTCGTCTCCTGACGCATTTGCCAGTTGGATTTTTTTGTCCAACTCTTTAATTTTGGTCTCAATATGCGTGCGTGTCAGTTTATTTCGTATTTCTTTGATCGCGCGCCTTGCACGATCCTCTTCATCATACAACCTAACCATCGCACGACCGGCCAACCAGGAGCTGATTGTCCGTTTGTCCGCACTGGTAATGAGATCCGCTAATGAAGACTCCTTTCGCTTGTGGCGGTTGGCCATGTCGTTAAGCAGTGTTTTAAGCTCCGGTGTCGAGACGAGGGACACGGTGCCCTCGGATATCACTTCGTCCCACAGTACTGGTACATCGAGTAGCACACCGACGAGCTCCCGTTCCTCGACCCGACCGGGTAATCCGGCTTTTGGTGGGCCCGAGGCTGCCGGGGCTGCTAACGGACCGCTGCCGCGCAAGTACTGAAAGACCACCTGGGGGTCAATATCGAAGGCCGCCGCAATCCTTCGCCTGTATAAATCCCGTTCCATGGCTGAACGAACAGCACTAAAAAAAGGCCTTAACATTCCGATTTTATTCGCAATATCCTGCATACTCCCATCGTGAGAGGCAGCGGCCTCGTCGATAATAGCGTCTAACAGGCCGCTGCGTTTGTCCAAGCACTCGGTTACCCCTATCGCCCCTTCCTTTCTCACAAAACTGTCGGGGTCCTCTCCTTCGGGAAGGCGCGCGAGATAGCTCGATAGACCCGCGTTCGCCAATATGGGAAACGCGCGAACCGCCGCGGCTCTTCCCGCTTTATCGCTATCGAACAAAATAGTGACCCGGTCGACCCGACGCCGCAACAGCGCTGCCTGTTCCGGGGTGAGCGCCGTACCCAGGGGCGCCACCGCGTTCTCAATGCCGGCTTGGGCCAGGGCAATCACGTCGAAATTGCCTTCGACGAGGATGACCTCGCTCGCCTTGCTGATGGGAACGCGCGCCTGGTAAAGGCCGAACAGTACCTTTCCCTTTGTGTACTCAGGTGTTTCAGGGGAATTTATATATTTTGCTCCCCTATCCTCGGCACTGTCGCCGAGTGCGCGACCGGAAAAGGCAAGCGGCTGGCCCGATGGGGTTGAGATGGTAAACATCAGGCGCTGCCTAAATCGGTCATAGAAACCGCCATTTTTGCGCGGCAGTGCAAGTCCGACCGCTTCCAATTCCTTAGGGGCAATTCTCGATGAGAGACAATGGTCAATGAGGGACGACCAGGATGGGGGTGCGTATCCCAGGCGGTACTTGGCTGCAGTGGCCCTTTCTATGCCCCGCTCTTTGAGCGCGTCCCTGGCCACCTTGCCGGTATCTGATGCGAGCTGCGCCTCGAAAAAAGCCGTCGCAGTTTCCAAGATATGGATCCGTCGGCGCGCTGCGGCCCGCTCCCGCTCGGCTCGGGTTCGCGCCACTGGAGATATCGGGCGTTGGGGCAGCTCGATACTGTATCGGGCTGCCAATCGTTTGGCCGATTCGATGAAATCAATGCCCTCGATCCGCTGAAGGAAGTTGAAGACATCTCCAGATACACCACATCCAAAGCAGTGGTAAAATTGACGGACCAGGTTCACATTGAAGGACGGATCCGTATCTGCATGAAAGGGACATACCCCTTTCATGCTATTGCCGGTGCGACGAAGGGAGATGTATTCACCCACAACCTCTCCGATGTCAGCCCGTTCCCTTATTTCAGCAATCTTCGCGTCAGGGATCACGCTGTATCCTCGAATAGATCCGGTTTCCCGTGTTCTCCCCTGGGTTGAATTTGCTTGTTTCCCATCCTTCTTTATTGTATGAAATACAATACATATCCGAGCAAGAAACCGATGAAGTATATGGTTCGAAAAAACCATGTCAAGGTCTAATTTGCGATATTTTTCAATAGGTAGGGTATATTTTAAGACTAGAATCCAACTGAAACCTTGTATGTAAAACTATTCCAGTATGCATCATCTAGCATGCATCTTTCGTATCCAACGACTGGTGTCACTGATATCCACGGAGAAATCCAGGCATCAATGCCGATTTCCACACCAAACGAAGTAATAAAATAGACCAGGGTTGACCCAAATCGATCACTCGCCAGAACCCCAATGCCGCCTTTGATAAGTGCAAATGGCGAATATCTCCTGGGCCACTGAAATCCAGCAGATATGTGTTCCAGGAAGATGAGCTCATCTCGTGCGTCCAAAGCGCGAACACCAATGAGAGACGATAGGCCCAAGCGCAGTCGATATCTGGCCAGGTTTAAGTCGATTTCTGCTGCTTTAACGAGCCCTGGGTCATCCCCTTCTGCCATCCAGAACAGGCGCATGCCCAGAGATGTAATGGGTGCGCCAATTCCTTCGACAATGCGATCTTTTACTTTTTGTCGATCTTTTTCAGCGAGGATCTCCTTTACTGCATGGACTTTTCTTCGGTTCGCCCACTCTCTCGCGCGGATCCGCTCATATTCGGACCGGCGCCTTAAATCTTCTTCTTGGAACAGGGCTGCTGCTGCGTCTTGCCGATGCTTCTTAGTACCAGATGACAGGGCTGGCCGCTCCCTGGCCACGCGACTGAACCGGTCGGAATAGCCGGTCCTATCTTTTTTTCCGTCATTTCTCTTGAAGGCCCGGTGGGCTTTTTCCGAATCCAAGCGTTTGTACTTGGGGGACGATTCAGTTGTTTCAGTTGATGCAGCCGGGTCCTCCATCCCTGTATCCTGATCTTCAATATCTGGGGTATCGTCCTCATCTTTGGCTTTTGATGCCAATGGAATGCCCAGAGATTTGAGATTTGCGCCGTCATTGGGGCAGTTCTCAGTTGTGTCCGGGAAGGCCTTGCCACAGATCGGACAAACGATTTCCTCAGCGCGGCCGATAACAGCGCAACACACGATCGCTAAAAATAGCGCTGCCCAGCGTGCATGGATCGCCAATGCGTCCACTTTCACCATGCCGACGCTCGTTCCTTTGGTTCGAAGCTGCGAAGGAGCAACGCAATATCAGCTGTGTCCAAGTCGTGCTTGCCCACAATGGTCATTACCCCAATGTTATCGCCATCAAGATCCCAATAGGCAGCGGTTAAATAGCGATCTTCACTGCGGGCTGACACCCGAAATCCCTCATCTCCTTTTAAGTTTGTGAACGGCTGGGCCGTCTCAGCAAAAAAAACCTCCTGGGCTTCTGACCACTTTGCCAAATCTGCCTCGGCCGCATCATATGCATCCCCATCTCCTACTGTCCGAACCCCCAGGATCATCTGACCGCGAATGCCGTCCCCAGGCAAGCCAGCCGGGTTGAAGGCCGGTGCACGGGGATTCACCACAAGCAGCCATTCAGTTGTATCGGACGGCGAAATATCTTCCCACGGCGGGGACAGATACCGAAAGCGATAGCTGGCCTGGGCACCCTCGAATGTCTCCCAGAGGGCATAGGGATCTGTCCCGTCCACCGGGTCACAGGCCAACATGAAGCCGGATGCCACGCAGATCAATGCAATAACCGCTTTGGGCACCTCTGCGCACTGCATGTGGGCATGGGCAGCTGCCATTGCACGTCTCCCACTTGACCCCCCCTATGAAGTAACGCTAGCTCGGACTGGGCCATCAGACAAGTTCTTGAGATACGAGCAGCGTCACCACAGCGTGCGTTCCCTTGCCGACGACACTCTCCAAGCAGATAGTGCCGCCCATTTTATGGATCGCACCTTCGGCCAGGGTCAATCCGAGACCTAGTGCCTGGCCGATGGGCTTGGTGGTGAAAAACGGCATGAACGCCCGCTTTCTAATGGATTCGGTCATACCTGGGCCGTTGTCTGAGACAACAATCCGCAGGGTATCACCACGTTGTGCTGTAGAAATTTCCACACGGCCGTCTGGGCGAACTTGCGCGGCCTGGATCGCATTTTTTACGATGGCACCCAACGCCTCTGCCAGCTGGAGCGGCACTGCTGTCACCAGTTGAAGCGGTGCGTCCGATCGAACTATTTTTACCGCTGCCGCGGTTTCCTGCTCGGCCACTCGGATTGCCAGGTTGAGCTCCAGTCCCAAGTCCACCAGTTGCGGCCCTTTGCCCCGGGCATCCCGGTGAATCGACCGCAGGGTGGCCATGGTATCCTGGATGCGCTTTCCAGATTGCTCTGCCCGATCCACACCTTGTTTGAGTTGGTCGAGCGCCTGGCAAAGGGAGGAAAGGGTCTCCTCTGAAACCCCGATGGCTGGATCACGCTCTGCCACGGCCTCCAATCGCTCCAGGTTCTCGCCCACTTGATCGCCCCGCTTTCGCGCATGGGTGAGACTGGCGAGGAGGGCTGCCAAGGGATTGTTCATTTCGTGGAGCAGATAGGCCACGGTTTCGCCCATCAGGGCGAAGCGTTCGCTCTGTCGCACTGCCAGCTGGGCTTGCCGCTCTTCTGTAATATCTCGAAGCACGTTGAGCACCTGCCCGCTCTCCGACTCGCCGATGATGGATAGGGAGACAGATACGAGACGCCGTCCATTGGCGCCATTTAGCTCGATTTCTGCGCTTTGCCCGCGTATGGCCATGTCGCGATAGGCTGAACTCCCGGGCAGGGGCCATCCCAGCACCTGCTCGATTGATTGGCCTTCCACGTCGCCAGAGCCGGCACCGATGATCTCCAGCGCACACCGATTGGCCAGCTGAATGACCCCCTCAAAGTCCGTTACAAAGATGGCGTCAGGGGCGTGAAACAGAACGTCTTCTGATGCTTCCTGGAGCTCGCTGATCACTTTGTCCTGCTCAGTACGGACTGCGCACAGTCCCAGCAGATCGGCGAGCTCCTGCAGTGTTGGGCGATCATAGGAGAGCACCTCGTTGGCATCGCTCGCGAAAACCAGGTACCCCAAAGTGGTGCCTTTCACCTGTACTGGAAAGGCAGCATCGCTGCAAAGTGCCTCGGTGCCTGCAATACCATCGTTTAAGATAAAGGAGCAGGGGCAGTTCAGGCCGGTTGCAATGGCGGTTAGCGCCGCGGGGACGAGCTTTTCCAGGTCGTCCTCATTCAAAGCGAGGCGGATCACGTCGCGGCGAATTGTCTCAAGGGCGTCGGATGTCTCAGCGCGGCCCCGGTGGAGATGCCGCGTCAGGTGATTGTTTGTCGATGTGTACGTCATCTTGCGCTCGGCCCGCCATATCCAAAGGGGTGTCTTCTATCTCTTTTTTCGAGGTATTTTTTGTCTCGCTCTTCGATGATTCAGATGCTGCTGTGGTGGCGAGTTCCCTGGCCTCAGGGGAGATGTCTACCTTCTCAAATCCCCGGTTGCGCTTATTTGGAACTCGCACTGCCGCTTCGTCTTTTGTGTAGGCCTTTTTGAGCTGCCTGGTATAGGCGCGCAGTATTTGTCTGAGCTCGGTGGGTGCAATGGTCGACATAGCGCTCTAAGTCCCACGGTGCAGTCCTGACGCGACCCATTCGCGCTTTGCACCTAGAGGGTACTATCGGTGGAAGGGAAGAGAACTTTAAAATTATTTTAAAATTTTTATCGTTTGCCCTAACTCCAGGGATCTTCGTCGTCGATTTTGCGCTTTGGCTTTTTGCGGGGTTTTTTCTCTGGGGGTAGATCCACTGATCCGCTTGGGGGTTTCTCAGGCGTAACGTCTCGTTTTGATTTCTTTTTTCTTCTCCTGGAGGATCGACTGGTTGATTTGGATCGGGTTTCCCCTGTGGTGGTCGAGGCTTCGATTTTCATCAAGCTGTAAGACAGGGTTTGATCTGTTTTGAAGCTGATGTCGGCGATCTCAGTTTTGTAGCCTGCTGCGGCAATTTCCACTTTGTGGCGCTGCCCATCTTTAACAAAGATCCCCTCAAAGGGGTTTCCAGCCAATGGCTGGCCATCGATTTTTATGGTCGCTGTCTTTGGGTTGGCAGCAATCTTCACGCGGATCTCTTCTTTATCTGCATCTGCTGCTACATCTGCACTGTGGGGCTGGTTCCCAGTTGCTTTTTCATCGTCATTTGCCACCTCCAGTGCTGATCCTGTGGAAGATGGGGCAGCTGCCGCATTTGGTGAAGGGGCATCAGACGGCCGAACGAGCATGAAGATGACCGAAGCAACCACTGCAAGGCCCAAGAAACCGCCTGCGATCAGCCCCCACTTGCGCTTTGGCGCCAATAGGCCAGTGCGGGTCATTTCGAGCGGCGTCTCAGTGCCTGTGGCAAGGGCTGCCCGGACCGCTGTTCGGGAAGCAGGACTGAGCCCGGTGTCCAGCTGGATGGCTGACTCCCCGGGGATATGGCTTGCAAGTTGGTTTCGAAATGCCAAACAATCGTCAAATCGCGCTGATGGATCTCTGGCCATCGAAACTTTGATCGTCGCTGCCAGGTCTGCTGGAATATCGGGATTTACCGCTTCGGGAGGATCTGGATCTTCGGTCAGTATTTTTATCAGGAGAGCGTTGTAGTTGGGCGCGTCAAACGGCAACCTACCGGTCAGCATCTGATAGAGAATCACGCCCATGGCGTAGATGTCAGACCGGGCAGATAAATTCTGATCACCGCGGGCTTGCTCGGGAGACATGTAGTATGGCGTCCCCAGAACCGTCCCCGTCTGGGTCAGGCCTTTCATGCCTTCTGCCTCCAGTGATCTGAATTTAGAGATGCCAAAGTCCAGGAGTTTAACGTAGTCAGTGCGATTGGGTTTATCTATGAGGTAAATATTCTCCGGCTTGATGTCGCGGTGGATGATGCCGACTTGGTGGGCGGCCTGAAGGGCAAAAAGGGCCTGTCCAGCAATGTGAGCAGCACGCGCAGGCGGCAGCACACCTTCTTTTGCAATCAGCTGTTTTAGATCGTTCCCCTCAAGGTACTCCATTACAATGTAGGGCGCGCCATCCGGTGCACTTCCCATATCGGTGACCTCGATGATGTTCTCATGGCCAATGGCAGCAGCTGCCTGGGCCTCGCGCTGGAACCTGGTAACCACTTCTTGACTTGTGACGAACTGAGAATGGAGGAACTTCACTGCGAGTCGCCGGCGAATGAGACGATGGGTGGCTTCGTACACGGTGCCCATGCCGCCTTCGCCGATAAGGCGACCCAGCTCGTACTTGCCGTCGAGAATCGTACCCACTGGATAGGTCATTCAGATTTTTCCTCTAATTCTCCCCTACTGTAAAAATTTAGCATCGCCCCACCCCCAGATCAACCGATGCCCATTTGGATGGGTGCTTAAATGACCATTTGCCCACCGGGGGGAGGCCAGGAGGGGGGCTTGGGGACCCCCTCCCCAAAATGGTTACGCACCCCATTTTGGATTGGGCAGTTAGCACTATCTGTGTCAATAAACTGTGGTGTGTGCCGTCAAATCAACTCGTCCCCATGGCGAGTAACAGTGTCATTGGAGGCACGGCTTGCTGGATTGGGCCAATATGCCTATAGTTAAAGTCATCATTAGAAACGAAAACGGAGGAACCATGAAAAAATTTGCGCTTCTGGTTTTAATAGGGCTTTTGGTAGCCGTGGGTGCGGGGTGCGGCGGCCCCACCTATGTCCGCGGTTCAGAGATGAAGGAGCTTGACGATTACGCAATGAGCACAGGTCTCGACAAGCGGGACCTGGAACAGCTGTTCGATGAAAACATCAATGCGCTCATGGCATCGCCGGTGGTGGAAAAATGGAAGGCCGAACCCGAACCACCCATCGTATCCCTTTTTCCAATAGCCAATGATACGAGCGAGCACGTCCGGGACGAGCTGGACGCACTCCTCGCTAAAATGGAGACCACATTGATCAACAGCGGGATTGTCACCGTTGTGGATCACGCGCGCCGGGACCAACTCATCGAGGAGATTCGAGCGCAACAGGGCGGCGCGTTTGACGAGGCCAATTCAGCACAAGTCGGCCGCCAACTCGGGGCGCGATATTTCCTAACCGGCCGGGTTCACGACGCAGCCGAACGAACAGGCGATGAGCGCCGGGTGCAGTACTTTCTTTTTATGAAAATTGTCGAACTTGAAACAGGTGCCATTCGCTGGCAAAACGAGGCCAATCTGACAAAGGGCCTCGTGGATTAGTCTGAGGATGATGCCCTACCTCAAACGCGTCCCGATCATCTCGGGACTCCTCTGCGCGTACCTGGCGACCGGTTGTGCGGGATATGCCGGTTCGGTAAAAGACGTTCGCGCCGCGTTGCGTGCCGGTGATAAAAACCGCGCCCTCGAGATGGCCAATGCTGCCCTCGAGGTAGAAACTTCTGATGCGCTCCCTAAAAAGTTAGAAGGAGACAATGCCCTGCTACTGCTCGAACGGGCAACCATAAAACAGGGACTTGACAACTACGCATCGTCGGCAGCTGATTTTCGCGTTTCAGACAAACATATGGAATTGCTGGACCTCAAAAACGATACCATGGGAAATATCGGTAAATACCTCTTTTCCGATGACGTCACTGCCTATAAAGCCCCTGCGTACGAGAAGCTGCTGCTCAACACCGTGAACATGCTCAACTACCTGGCGCTTAACAAGTTAGAAGAGGCCCGGGTAGAGGCGCGCCGGCTTCGGGTAATGCAGGACTATCTGGCAGACGAGGCATCAGAGAAAGCCGCATTGACCGGGCTTGGCAGCTACCTGGCCGGGTTTGCATTTGAGATGAACGGGGATGCTGAACGCGCCCTCGGCTATTACGACGAGGCCCTTGAGGCCGCCCCGTTTCCTTCCCTTACCAACCCCATTCGCAGGATGGCGGCCTGTTCGAGCTTTAGGACCGACCGCCTCGATGCTGTGATCGACCCCCAAGGGCCAGCCCAAACCTGTGCGATGAAAGCGCCTGGCACAGGCACGATCCTCGTGGTTTCCGGCGTTGGGCTCGCCCCTTACAAAAGAGCGGAGCGCATCCCCATCGGCGCCGCAATCGTCATCGCAGGTGCCTACTTGGGAGCCATTCAGACCGCTCGGGCAAAGGAGCTGGCAGCCAAGGGGCTGCTCACGTTTATAAATTTTCCGATCATGGAAAAAACACCTGAAACCTTTTCCAATGCGCGCACTGAAATCGACGGCAGCCCAGTGGATAGTGAGATCGGCCTTAACGTCACCGAGCAGGTCATCGAGGCCTGGAACGGGATCAAAGGGCGGCTGATGGTGGCTGCCATTACGCGCATGATCACCCGGTTTGCAGCTGGAGAAGCGACCGGACAGGCGGTAAAAAAGGCGGGTGGTGGTGGCGTGGCTTCAATTCTTGCCGGATTGGCAGTTCAAGGTGCGCTCACAGCGGCAGATACCCCAGATACCCGATCCTGGGTAACCCTGCCGTCGCGGATCTCGCTGAGCCGCGCCCAAGTTCCTGCTGGAACGCACACGGTTAAAGTTACCTTTGAAGGAAAAGGCACGTCGCACGTCATAACAAAGACAGTTGAAGTGGCCGAAGGTGGATACGTCGTCATTCCAGTGGCGTCGATGAGATAGATTAATGAGCGAGATGTGGGAAAATGCAACATAAGGAAGGAAGGATACCGATGAAAAAGCCTTCACTCAGCATACATGCAGTGCTTATCGCAAGCGCGTCCATATTGATTGTGGCCATGGCAACCCCCGTGGCGGCACTCGACGCGTATCGAGACAGGCGGGGATTCTTTTCAGGTATCGGCGTGGGCGGCGGTGGCGCCTTGCAAGATGGGGATCCCGGTGGCGCCATCATGATGGATTTTCAGGCAGGCGGCGGCGCATCCCAGAATCTGACCCTATGTCTCGACCTCGACCTCTGGTTCCACCTGATGGACGATCACAACAACCTGCTGATAACGCCGGGTCCAGAGGTCAACTACTTCTTTGGAGACTCTGGCATTTTCGTGCGCGCGGGCATTGGTATGGCGCTCGCGACCCGGTGGGAAAAAGACTACCCAGCTGGTGAAGACGACACATTCTTCAATATCGGATTTAACGGATCTCTTGGTGGCGGATGGGAGTTTTTCGGCAACTCTAATCTGGCCCTGGGCTTGGCTCTCGAAGGGGAGTACGTTCTCGTGAAAGCCATCGAAGAGGTGAGTCACATCGTCACTATGGGCTTTGCCATGAACCTCAGATTCTACTAGATATGGTGCGGCGCGCCTTAGGGTCAATCCCTCATTTGATCGTATTTTGTGTCCTCTTGGGATGCGGTGGCAAAGAAACCAACCATCCCACGCCCCCATCTGAGCCCCAGGCCGAAAAGGGCGCACTTGAGACAACAGCGGAAAAGGATCTGTCCAAATCCGATAGCGACGCGCGTGTATTGACGCAACCAAAGGCTCGGCCATCCATGGCCGAGAGCACCGGGGGTGAAATGCTGCCCGGTCTTGCCCTGCCTCGTAAACAGCCCTGGCAATCCGATGCAGCGCCAGCCGAGCTGCCAAATATGAACGAACTTGTTCAAATGGCCCGCAACGCCCTTGACAAAGGCGCACTCACTGAAGCCCTTGCAATCATCGATGTATTGGTCATCACCTACCCCGGGGAGCCTGAATTCCTGGAGATGCGCGGGGATGCCCTGATCGGCCAAGGCAACCGGGAAGACGGCATGGCAGACCTGGACCGCTGCTGCGGCATGGGGCGCCAAAGCTGCTGTCGATAATGCGCGCCCATTGAATCACTTTGCCCCAGTTGGTGTCCAATCCAAAGGAGGTGCAATAGGCAATGGGAAGTGATCCGAGATACCGCGTGCTACCTGCTTTTTACTTGCTGATCGGCATTTTATTCGTCTGCACTGTAGGACGCGCTGAGGTGAGCGGTGGCTTTTCCAAGGCCGAACTCAAAACCATCTTACCCCTACTGAAACAACACGGGGTAGTGGCCCTTGCCGAAACCCACACGGATGGATCCCCCAAGGCCATGACATTGGCGATTCGAATCAACGCACCCAGAAAGACCGTCATCGACATATTTGAGGATCCCTTAAATTTCTACTACATCTCTACTTTATTTAAAGAAAACAAGGTATTGCAAACGCACGCCAATACCAAGGCCTACTCCTGGGCCTCTCGCCACAAATGGATTAACTTTATCGGGACCAATACCATTACACTGTACCGGCCCCGGCGCGTGGATGTATCGATTGAGAAGAGCTCACTCGGGGCTGGCGACTTTCGCATGTTGTTTTACGAAGACGGCAAAGAGACCACCATTATGGTCATATCGGGCATCCTCGATGTGAAAAGCTCGGAGTGGCTCGTTCGCTTCTTGGTCGGGATGAACCCGTCCATGCGATTGGCCATGAACATCGCCATTGGTCTTGTGGTTGTAAAAGGCGTTAAGACAGCTGCCGAACGGGTTGCACGAGGGAAATCACTAAAAAAACACAAGACGCGCGGCAAACGCGAGGGGCCACTAAAACCCCTGCCCAAAGACACACTGACGACATTGGCCCCGCTGCTTGGCCGAGGTACCGTGATCCTGACGGATTCGGTTGCCAAGGGGCGAATGACCCAAGCAACGGCTATCGAGCGCATCCGCGCTCCAGCCGCCAAATTTCTAGTGGCCGCGGCAACCCCTGAGCTCTACCCAAAATTCATCAAGGCTATCTCAAAGATCGAGGTGCATCGTCGGGAAGACCACGCTGTTGAATTTTCCTGGGATTTTGGATTTTCTCTTTTTAACCTAACGTCGCGCAATCGCCTCACCTTTGCGCCGGACGGTGTATTGGTCAATGGCCTTTCTGGGGATTTGGGGGACGCATTGTGGCGCTGGCAGGTGATCGACGATGGACCTGAAAACTGCATTGTGGCCTACCACGGTTGGGCCAACATGAAAAAGGCCGGATATATTCTCGAAAAGAGCGTCAAGCGGGAGCCGTACTTGGAGCACGGGCTCATGGCGGGCAGCAACATGGTCATGCTCCGCGCGCTCAAACGGGTGGTCGAAATAAAACTGCCGAAAAAACAATAGAAATCATCTACAATCGAGCAGCATGAGGGGCATCACCACCCAGGCCGACTCAACGCCAGTCCCAGCTGACGCTCCGTGCATCGGGGTGCTCAAAAAGGGGACGGAGGCTCCCCGGTCCATCACAGGCGCCAAGACCGACGAAGCGCAATCCCCGGTATCTTTCCTGAGATCGGGACTGCACTGCGCGATCTGCGGCCATGTTGTTACATCGTCGGATCAACGGGTCGACGTTGGCGGCGGACACGCCCACACCTTTGCCAATCCCGGGGGTTACATCTTTCACATCGGCTGTTTTCGCACTGTCCCAGGGTGTCTGATATCAGATGAAGAAAGCACGTCCTTTACCTGGTTTTCAGGGTACGCGTGGTCTTTTGCCGCGTGCGCCAGGTGTTCTGGCCACCTCGGGTGGCAATTCCGATCCCCATCGGACAGGTTCTTTGGGCTCGTCCTATCCCGCCTGATTGAAAAGCAAGACCTAACAGATGCGTCGTAACTTTTTTCAATAGGGAATTTTATTCTTTTGTTGGGTCCAGGCAGCGAGAACTGTCGTCGCCTCGTCTGCCAGTAGTTGCTCGGACGGAATACGCCTAAGAGCAGCTGGCTTTGATAGATCTTCATAGAAGAAAGCATCGTCAAACCCGGCGGCAGCGGCGTCCTTGCGGGTGCTACCGTAATAAATGCGATCGATCCGAGCCCATTGGATAGCGCATAGACACATTGGACAAGGTTCGCAGCTGGCGTAGATGTGGCATCCAGACAGGAGGTGGGTGCCCAGTGCCGCAGCCGCACGCCGAATCGCGACGATCTCTGCGTGTGCCGTTGGATCAGCATCGATCACGACCCTGTTTTGACCGCTGGCGATGATAACACCGTCTTTTACAACGATCGCCCCAAATGGCCCGCCTCGGCCGTCTGCCATGCTCTTCTGGGCCAAAAGAATGGCTTGGCGCATGAAATCCAGTTTATCTATTGGCGAGTGCCCCATCTCTCTCCTCATTTATCGTAGTGGGCTTCTTACCCGGTGGCAATCCTAAACAGAATCCCTCTCCAAAATAAGATGATCACCGTCATTTCTCCCATCATGGCTGTGTAGCAAAGTGGTGGCGCACGGCTTGCCCCTATGATATGGCCCAAACAGGTTGTGCGTAAGGAGGAAACCCTTTTGCGGAGCGAAGTCGATACAATGGGTAGTGCCCGTGGGTTGAAAGTAACAATCGCCAAAGGCAGGTCAAACAGCCCGTTGGAAAAAGCAGCTGGGCTCATCGCGATGATGGTCGGATTCGGGGGCGCGCTGGTACTGGGATACTGGGTATTCCCGGCTGTGATATACGCAAGAGAGGACCAGCCGATGCAGTTCAATCACGCCATCCATATGGGGGACAAGGGCAAGATGAGCTGCGAGGACTGCCATGCCTTTAGGGAGGACGGTACGTTCGTCGGCATTCCTCCCACATCAGTATGCGCGGACTGTCACAGCGAACCGCTCGGCACATCTGCCGCCGAAAAGCAACTCATCGATGAATACATAACACCGGGAAAAGAAATCCCCTGGCTCAGCTATTCGCGACAGCCAGATAATGCATTCTTTCCCCACGTGGCACACGTCAAGACAGCAGGCATTCCCTGCGATCACTGCCATGGCACCCACGCCCAGACCACTGCCCTCCGTCCCCTGGAGCGAAATCGCCTGACCGGCTACAGCCGAGATATCTGGGGCGCAAATATCGCCGGGATCAAGACAAACACCTGGGATCGAATGAAAATGGACGACTGTGCAGGGTGTCATCAAGAGCGCGGTATCAAGGATAGCTGCCTGATGTGCCATAAGTAACGCTCTTTTCTAGTAAAGGATACCTATGGGAATAACGAGAAGAAGCTTGCTCCAATTGATGGCCGGTGCTTCTGCGGGCGTCATGGTAACGCCCCTGCCTTGGAAGCTGCTGGACGACGTATCAATATGGACGCAGACCTGGTTCCTAACCCCCAAGCTCACCCGCAGCGAGACGTCCACTGCGTTCGGCGCCTGCGGCCTGTGCAGCGGGGGATGTGGACTGCGGATTCGCCTGCTCGGGGACACGCCAATCGCCGTGACTGGGGAGGATGGCCATCCCGTGAGTCACGGGGGGGTCTGCCCGCTGGGCATGGGGGGCCCGCAGCTTAGATATCACCCCTTGCGCATCGTCAAACCCGTGATGCGGGACCGAGATGGGGCGCTCAGCCCGACAACGCCGAAGCAAGCAGTGGCTCGCATCAGCAACACCCTTGCCGCGTGCCGTAAAAATCCGGACGCCGGGTCTCTGGCTATTCTGGATTGGCGACCGGGCAGTGCCATGTCCGGGCTCTATGACCATCTCATCGCACAAGCGGGCGGCGGGGTCCGCATTGCCCCACCCACAGTTGGCCAAGCCACAGACCGCGCGGTTCGAGAAATGGTCGCCAGCGGGCCCGAACATGTGGGCTATGATTTCGAGAACGCACGGACCGTACTCTGCCTGGGCACACCACTGTTCGAAGCGTGGGCGAGCCTGGGTCGAATGGCCGGGATCAACCGCATGTGGCAGCGCACTGGAAAGTCCGGTCGACCGAGCCTCATCGTGGCCGACCCGAACCATACAACCACGGCAGCCATGGCTGATACCTGGCTGCCGATCACCCCGGGCAGCGAAGCTGCACTGGCCCTGGGCATTGGCCACGTTTTAATAAAGGAAAATATCGTCAAAGAAGAGATGGCAGGCGCCATCCCTGACCTGGCTGGGTATCAGCGCCTCGTATCTGGGTTTGATCCCCAAAAAGTGGCTGCCCTCACCGGGCTCACCCCGGGAGAGATACGGTCCACAGCGCTTACGCTCAAGCAACATGCGCCCGCCATCGTCGTGGGCGGCGGCAGCGCCGGTGCAGGACCATTGGGCCTGGAAGAAGAGATCGCCATCTTTGGCCTAAATTTCCTATTGGGGAGCTACGGGGTTCCAGGCGGTGTGGTGCCATTTGGACCGATGACGGCCGAGCCGGCCCAGCCGGTTGAGCCTTCAGAGCAGCCCGAACCGGCTCAGCAACCCGAACCAGATAGGCCATTCAGCACATCCAAACCACTGGCTGAAGTAGCAGACGGTTCGGTGCGATTGTTGATCATCGACAGTGCCCTGCCGGAAAGCGCCATGCCCTGGCGCTTACTAAAAGACAAGCTCGCAGCCAATGGCCTTGCAGTCAGCTTTAACCCCTATCTCGCTGGTGCCAATCTTGAGGCCGATATCGTATTGCCCACGGCCGTGGCCGGGGAATGGGAATTCGACCTGCCCACTGCCCCGGGTGGTGCCACTGCTGCGTATGGCCTATCTGCCAAGCTGGTAGATCCACCGCCCGGTCTGGTGTCCCCGCCAGACCTGCTGGCGATCATTGCCAAAACCGCTGGTTTTGATCTCAAGCCCAATCTCCATGGGCTCGGGATCGAGAAGGCACTTGGCTCAATTCTCGCGGCCGGTCGCGGTAGTGTCTTTGATCCAAAATCGGCACGCACAAAACCCATAACAGGCTTTCGCAATGCCACCGCCCTCCATAAGGCCTTGGCAAAAGGGGGCACCTGGGTGGATGGGGCCAAGCCTACGATCCAAGGCGAGCAATTCTTCTTATTGGGACGAGCGCCAGGAACGGCTGACCGACTCGCAATGGCTGGTATGGGTCGCCTGCCCAGGCTCCGCGGTGAGGTCACAGCGTATCCCCTGGTGCTGATGCCATTTGGCCACTGCGGCGAATCAGGCGGTGGGGCCGTGCCCCAGGTGCTTACCAAAATCTACCGGGAGACCGGCTTGAGGTCCCTGTATTTGGACGCACACATTAATCCAGAGACTGGCGCCGATCAGCACCTCACCGACAG
The DNA here is from genome assembly GCA_030065855.1 of Myxococcota bacterium. Lineage (GTDB taxonomy): Bacteria > Myxococcota_A > Polyangia > JAAYKL01 > JAAYKL01 > JASJCT01. The sequence goes on along the minus strand of JASJCT010000060.1, from coordinate 17,395 downwards.
TTGCCAAGCCGAGCTCACCACACCGACCGGTACTATGACCGTGAGGGTGATTTTTGATCGGTCGGTGATGCCCAAGGTGGTGCGGGTGGCTGCAGGGCCAACCCCGCTCAGTCTGGGGGACGTGGCACACGGGACCTATCCCAGCATCCTCGATATTGCCGAAATAACCGACGGCGAGGTATGGCGCCTGACCCGAGCGAGTTTGAAGGAGGTCGGCCATGTCTAGTCCTGTTAAATGTGAAAAGCGCTACGGCATGGTCATCAACCTGGACCGATGTATCGGCTGCGGCAGCTGCGCTGTGGCGTGTGCTGTGGAGAACAACGTGGCCCTAACCCCTGAGCTAGCGGACTTTAACCGGGGTATCACCTGGATGCGCGTGGCCAAGGGGGACAACGGAAAAAACCACCCCCAATTTGAGTCCGTGCGCATCCCAGTGCCGTGTCAGCACTGCGACAATCCGCCTTGTTTGCCGGTGTGTCCGGTCACTGCTGTTGAGGTTGATCACCGCACGGGCATCATCACCCAAATTCCGGTTCGGTGCATGGGATGCCGCTACTGCATGGCCGCATGCCCGTACCACGCGCGCTATTTCAATTGGTGGGACCCCAAGTACCCGAACGACAAGGCCCTCAATCCAGATGTCTCGCCCAGGATGCGCGGGGTGGCGGAGAAGTGCAACTTCTGCCACGGACGCCTGCAACGGGCCGAGCAAAAAGCAGCGCTAAACGGAAAAAAAGAGATAGACCCCAAAGATTACCAAACCGCCTGCACCGAGGCCTGTCCATCGGGCGCCATTGTTTTTGGAAACCTGGACGACCCCAAGAGCACAGTGGCTGCGCTTGCCAATAGCAAGTACGCCTTTCGCCTGCTCGAATCCCTTGGAACAAACACCAAGGTCTACTACTACTCCGAGCGCGATTGGGTGCGAAAGATGGGCCAAAACCCGGGCTGGTCCGGTAAACAAAAGGAGGGGCGCCATGGATAGTGCATTGACGCCCAAGGGGCTGACCCGGGCGAGTCTGCCCAAATTCACCCTGTGGCTCGTGCCGTGGATCGGGCTCGGCCTTTTCGGGCTTTATTCCATTTTCGTGTGTCTGCGCGACGGCCTCAACTTAACGGGCATGGACAATCGGTATGCCTTTGGCCTGTGGATCGTTTTTGACCTCTCGGTCATCGCCTTGGGCGCCGGGGCCTTCTTCTTGGGATTTTTAAGTTACATCCTAAAACGCAAAAAATTAAAACCCATCATCAACACGGCCGTGATCGTTGGATTTCTGTGTTACAGCGGGGCCATGGTAACCTTGGCCGTGGACATCGGCCAGCCCATTCGGTCCTGGTTCGTGTTCTGGCATGCCAATGTGCACTCCATGCTGACCGAGGTGAGCTTTTGCATTGCATGTTACCTCATGGTGCTGATGATCGAATATGTACCGATCATCCTCAAGCAGCGCCAGTTGAAGTCCATCCCCCAGATGCTCGTGTTCGAGTATGATTTGCACAAGATCATGGTGGTCTTTGCTGGTGTGGGCACGTTCCTCTCCTTCTTTCACCAGGGATCCTTGGGCGGCATGTTCGGCGTGATGTTTGGCCGGCCTTTTGCCTTTCGCGAGCACTTTGCCATTTGGCCCACCACGTTCTTTTTATTTATCTTGTCGGCTATTGCGGTGGGACCGTCGTTCATGTCCCTCATTGCCATGGCAGTACAGAAGCTCTCGGGAAAGCGGCTCATCAAACACGAGACATTTGCCGAACTGGGTCTTGTTTCAGGGATCATGCTTTCGGTCTACTTTGTCGCCAAGGTGCACGACACGGTGCGGTGGTGGTTCACGACGGTTCCAAACCTGGAGGCAGACCCGGCGTGGTTCTACGCCAACGCGCCCTATGGCCTGTGGGTGTTGATAGTGGAGCTACTTGTCTTTGGGCTGATCCCGCCGATCATCCTTTTAGGCCAGCGACGGCGGCAAAGCATGACCTGGCTGGCCATCGGCAGCCTGCTCGCCTGCACTGGTATCGTGTTCAACCGATTTATCATCACCATCCAGGCCCAGACCGTGCCCACCCTGGCATTTGACGAGTTTTTCAACTACTTCCCCACCTGGCAGGAATGGGGTGTGATGAGCGCGATCATCGCCTATGGCGTACTGGTCTACTCGATTTCGTATCGATACCTACCCCTGTTTCCCCAGGAGCGGGAACTGGCCCTACAGTTGAGGAGGCAGCGCCGATGATACCCATTGTTTACGAATGGCACTGGGATATGGGTCACTTCATCTTCATGGGGCTCCTCTATGCTGTGCTGACGGTTGTCGGGGTCACCTTGAGCCTGGCGTTGATGCGGGCCCATCGCAACCGGCACCGCGCCGCCCACATACTTTGGGAGGAGTCCTTTCACGATCTTCCCCCGTCGCGTGTAATATGCAGATATGCATTTAGCGGGCGCGCCCCAGATAAAATTTGCGACCACGACTTTGACTGCAACACCTGTGATTTCCACGGGTTGCGCAAGACCACCCCGGATCGGGAGACCTCAGGCGACAAATCAACCCGTGCGCTCTACGGCTATGACCTGGACCTGGATTTAATGTACGACCGGGGTCACACCTGGGTGCGTCAGGAGGAAGACGGCACCCTGACCATTGGTTTGGACGACATGGCTGAGCGCGTCGTTGGTCCAATCGACGAGGTCATCCTGCCCCCGGTGGGGACAGAGTTAAGCATTCACGGCCAGGGTTTTGACATTGTAAAGGGCAAGACCCACATCCGCGTGCTTTCGCCGGTGGCCGGACAAGTGATCGCAACGGGAAGCGCAGCAGACGGTTGGTGGTTAAAAGTTCGACCCAGCGCCGATCCCCCTGCCCTTGACCACCTCTATTCCGGCCCCACTGCCGAGCGCTGGTCTGAGGAGGAGCTCAAGCTGGTCGAGGCGCACCTGGGCCTCGACAGATCGCCTTTTATCGGCAAAAAGAACCTCCCGGCTGCCTTTCCCAACACAGACTGGCCTACCCTGTGGCACGAATTCTTTCTCAATGTGTGAGAGACCGGCCGCTTCGATGTTTATGTTGACCCTCAATGACGCTCGCACCATCGCCATCGACCCCGGGCGAAAAATACAGGTGATGCCCATTTGGCAATGGCTTCTTGGGCTTCCCGATTAACATGCTGCCTACCCGGTAATGGGTAGGCGAATGACGAACGACGTGCCTCTGCCGACTGTGCTTTCCACGTCGATGGTGCCCCCGTGTTCGGTAATGATTTGGTGGGAGATGGAGAGGCCCAGGCCGGTGCCTGCCTCGCGACTTTTGCTGGTGAAGAACGGCTCGAATACCTGGTCTATGTTTTCCTTTGGAATACCTGCGCCGTTGTCCTCGACGCGAATCTCTACGAATTGGCTATCTGCTGCAGGGCGCGCTGAGAGCTTGACCCATGCGTCGTCCTTGTCTGCGGCCTGGCCGGCGTTGATCACCAGGTTGATCAGCACCTGCTCGATCTTCCCGGGGTTCATCCTGACCGGCGGTAGATCCCTGGCAACGTCCACCTCGAACCGCTTCACCATCTTTCCCACTTGCTTGCCGATGAGGGCCATTACCTGGTCGACGACTGTAGCAAGCCGCTCAATTTTGAAATCCTTTTCATCATCGCTGCGGATGTAGTTCTTGAGCTCGGCCACGATGCCGGTAATCCGCTGGGATCCGTGTTCCATATTCTCGAGGAGCTTGAACACATCGTTGAGGAACGCTTTGTAGGGCATGTTGAGGATGCGGAGGTCGGGATCCTCGGTCAGATGGTGTTCAAGCATGGGGCGCATGGCTTCGATGTACTTTCTCAGGATCGGTAAGTTAAAGGTGATGAAGTTGTTGGGATTGTTGATCTCATGGGCCACGCCAGCGATGATCTGGCCGAGGGCGGCCATCTTGTCCGCACGATACATCTGCTCATGGGCGCGCTTTCGCTCTGTCAAATCCGTAAGCACAGCCGCCAGTCTGTGCGGGGTGCCGACCTCATCCCGGATCAGAAACAGGCTCAAGATCGTGGGCATGGTCTCCCCGTTGGTTTTGAGCAGCGGTACCTCGCCGACCCATGCGCCAGTATCGAGCACTGTTGGAAGAATCTCTGTCTTAAACTGGTCGTGCACCTCCTCAGGGTGGAATTCGAGGATATTCTTGCCATAGCCCTGCTCAGGTGCATCGAGACCGATGAATCGGCATACAGCCGGGTTGAGGTAGGTGGTCTTTCCTTCGAGGTCGGCCATGCCAAACCCCTGACCAGCGGTCTCGGCGAACTTGCGAAATAGGGCGAGCTCTTCGGTGCGTTCCTTCACCCGCTCCTCGAGCAGGTCGCGGGTTAGCTTGACCTCTTCTTCTGCAATTCTCCGGTCTGTGATGTCCGTGGCAATGCCGCAAACTGCAAAGGGTTTTCCATCCCGACAGAGAGGAAACTTGACCGAGATGTATGTGTGGATGCCGTCGTCGTGGGGAACGTGTTCCTCTTCTTCGATGGATTTTTCAGCTTTAAGGGCCCTACAATCCTTTTCCCGAAACGCGTCTGCAGCTTGCTTTGGAAAGATATCGTAGTCGGTCTTGCCGACAATTTCATCGTTGGTGATGTGAAACAGCTCTTCGTAGCGCTTGTTAATAAGCAGGTATTTCCCTTCTAGGTCCTTTAAGAAAATCACGGTCGATGAGTTGTCCATCACGCTTCGAAGTGCGGCCACTTCTGCCCGAAGTGCTTCGATCTCGCTCAGCGTATCGGTCTTATCGTCGTCCATTGGTTCCCCTTGGATTTGGGTGATTACTTCACGCCAAAGGATTTCAGTTTGCGATGCAGGGTTTGCAGGCCGATGCCGAGCACGCGGGCGGTCTGGCTTTTATTGTTCTTTGTGGCCTCGTACACTGAGATGATATGCCGGCGTTCGACCTCGGCCAGGGGCTCGAGGGCGCCGGTTTTGGGGGTGGCCCCGACAATAGAAATCCGAGACTTCCTTTGGGGCAGGCGCAGGTGCTCCGGCTTGATATCACCGCCGGCCGCCAAGTTGGCCGCTGCTTCGAGCACGCCTTTGAGCTCTCGTACATTGCCTGGCCAGTCGTGGGCTTCGAGGGCGACCGCAGCCTCCTCCGAAAGTCGAGCCCCGGCATAACCGGACAAAAACCGCTCACAGAGCAGTGGCACGTCCTCTGCCCGATCCTTGAGCAATGGAATGCGCAGGTGGGCGAACTGGAGTCTGTAGAACAGATCCTTGCGAAACTTGCGGCTCAGCACTTGTTTTTCCAGGTCCTGGTTGGTCGCGGCCACGAATCGGACATCCGCGCGAATCGACCGGGTATCCCCGACAGGGGTGTACTCCCCTTCTTGCAGGATCCGAAGTAGCTTTCCCTGTATCTCCAAGGAAAGATCGCCGATCTCGTCTAGAAACAATGTCCCGCCATGGGCCTTGCCCAGGTATCCAACCTTGTCCTTATCTGCGCCGGTGAACGCGCCCTTCACGTGACCGAAGAACTCGGATTCGAATAGGGTCGGCGATAGGGCGAGCATATTTACCGGCACAAACGGCCCGCTCGCGCGACGGCTAGCAGCGTGGATCGCCCTGGCCATCAATTCCTTGCCGACCCCTGTATCTCCGGTGACGAGGATCGGAATGGTCGAGCCGGCGTGCAGCTCGGCCTCATGGAGCAATCGCAGCATGTTCCTGTCCCCGGTGACGATATCGCGAAATGCCTCTGGATTATCGAGGGTCTTCTTCACTGCCCGCGAGGATTTCAGTATCAGGGACTCCATCAACCGACGCCGTTCCAGGGCCCTGTCCATGGTGTGGATGAGTTGCTCGGGCATGATGGGCTTGACCAGGTAGTCGTAAGCCCCGCGACGAACCGCCTGGATAACCATGGGAATGCTGTCGTTTGCCGTGATCATCACGCACTCGGTTTCAGGGGATCTCTCTTTAATGATTTTCAACAAATCGAGGCCGTCCATTTCGGGCATGGTGATATCGAGGAAAGCAATATCAAACGTCTGATCGTCGAAAAGCGGGGGCACGTTGGTGGGATTGTCCATCGCCGTGATGTGTTCAAATCCCTCGATGCGCAACATCCGAACAACGCTATCGAGAAAGGCGGTTTCGTCGTCCACGACGAGTATAGAGGTCTTCATGGCAACTCCTTGGCCGATTTTCTGACAGTATTACAGATCCAAGGTCTCAGGTTAAAACAGTTTTTTGATCATTTCAAAAGCAGTCCAGCGTCGGTCGCGGGGAGGGACTTCAGGGCGAGGCACTTATTGCAATCCTGGCACTGTCGCGAAGGAGGAAGAAATGGCCGAAAAAGGATGAAAATAGACGAGCAGGTACTCAATACTATCATCGAGGTCGTCTTAACTAAGGAAATAGAGATGCTGGAAGCGTCTGTAAACGATTTGCACAAGATATAGTAAAACAAAACAATGGAGAGATGGTGATGCGATTTATCAGTTTTTTATTTTGTTGTGCTACGTTATGTGCATTTCCTGCACAAGCCGGCGATAAAAACCCCTGTGAGGGTGAAATTGTATTTCCTGATTCAGCCTTGGAACAGGCTGTCAGAGAAGACATCAGCAAACCCAATGGCGGGATTTATTACGAAGATGTTAAGGATCTAAAGTATTTAAGCGGTGAAAACCAGGGCATCGTCGATTTAACCAATATCCATTGCTTGGACAATTTAGAAACCGCCGACTTGGTGTATAACCAGATATCCGACACCTCTCCTTTGAGTACCATGACCCATTTATCTGCCCTGATTTTGACCGGAAACGCAATTTCTGATGTCTCTCCATTGAGCGCGCTTGTCGATCTGGAAGACTTGGACCTCTCTAATAATCAAGTCTCGGATTTATCTCCGTTGATTGCTATGTCAGGTTTGCGGGACCTCCGGATCGAAGATAGCCAACTAGAGGATATTTCCCCATTGGGAGACCTGATCACCTTAGAAACTATTTTTTTGAGTAATAATCAGATAAAGGATATTTCTTCACTTAGCAAGCTATCCAACTTATCGTACCTTCGGCTAGAAAAGAATCAGATAGAAGATATTTCCCCACTTAGTAATTTGACCGAATTAACGAGCATCAACTTAAGAGTCAACCGAGTTTCTGACATCAAGCCATTGGTCGATAATGTCGGCTTAGGAGAGGGAACTTCTATTGATCTACAGGTCAACCCACTTGACTGTAATAGTTCCGAGACACTGAATTACCTTAAGCAACTCGAAGAAAGAGGCGTATCGATAGTTCAAGACTGTTACGAGGAGGAAGAAGATGACTGCGGAAATGACTGCGGATCAATGAATTACGAGACATCAAGTTGTCACTATACCAACATCTCCGCTGATAGGCGTGGCCGCCTAATTAACGTCGTTATTTTCATCCTGTCCAACCTCTTCTAACATCCCAAGCGCAGATCCCTCGAAAACCAGGTAAAGGTCGAATTGCAGGGTGTGCCGTTGCGGGACTGGGCCGTCTGCGCCTTGAATTTCAAAGGTGGTAAGGTCGACTTCGAAGGCGCCACGCAATACCAGGCGGGGTTGGTTGTCGTCGCCTAGGATCGGTTCCAAATCCATTAGCAAATCGAGTGGGATCGCCTTGCCCTTCATGGTGAACGTACCGCTGATCTTACCTGTGGAGAGATGGCCAAAGCGAATCGGCTCGGCCTCAGCACTCACGTGCTGCACGTCGAATCGCGCCTGGGGAAACGATCGGCCGGCCAACATGGACTTGTCCTGTAGCTGCTTGTCCAAACTGGGCTCGCCCATGGTCACTGAGGCCACATCGACCTCTAAAAATCCCTGTGCTTGGGCAGGGGTCAAATCAGGTGGAAAGGTGAGCTTGCCCCGCACGGTCTTCACTTCTCCGCTGTAACTGTCGAGGGGCGCGGGAAACCGAAACTGAATCATCGGTGGGTCAGTCGCTTTTGGCGCCGCGAGCTCCCAATGGCGAGCCAGTGCGACCTCAAACGGGCGCACTGTCTTTTGCCTTTTTGGGGGAGACGGCAGTGCCAAGCCCAAGGTCTGCCAATCAGTGGTGGTGACCGCTGGTGCTACCGGGTCAAAGCCGTCCCCATGGACAGGGTCGGCAATTGCCCGAACCACTGCTGCTTCCAGTTGCGCTGCAGCCCGGCGAAACAGGTGCTCCCTATCCTCCCATGGGCCGAGGATAGCTTTATTGGCAAGGCGAAACACCGGTGCTTTGCAGTGGAATTGGGAGTAGACAGCGCCAGATAACACCAATGTACCGTCTTTTCCCAGCCACGGATAAAGGTCTAGATAAAAACCGCGATCTGCGCGGCCTAGGGTTGCTTTGTCTCTCAATTCGAATCGTTTGAATCCAGCCCCCATCGCTCGGATGGCATGGGCTTGAAATACGGAGTCCCGATGCCCCTCGGGCCGATTACCGCTGAGGGGGGTGATTTTTATCGGTGCCCAGACGTGAGCTCGACCGTACTGCCAGATGTGGATGTTGTGTCGAACTGCGGCAACAGCCTGTTGGGGCACGAACCGGGCCGTGCGAATAAAATTGCTAAGCCGCTTCAGGTCGTTGCTGCGGCCCTGGTAGATCGATCGGCCGCGGTGGTTTTGAAACACGACCAGCGGTGTGATCGCCACTGGGTCGGGAACCCCCTGACGTGCCTTTACAACCGTTACGGTGACGTCTTGCTGTTTGGCCATCGCTTGGATCTGTGGCAGGTAGGTGCGCTGGAATGACCGGTCGACCTCAGAAGCACCGGGTTGCACGAACACAATCAACTGATCGGTGGCATTGGCTTTGGCAGGGCGTCCAATCCCGAGTATCGCCAATCCGCATGAAGCCAGCCAAACCATTGTTGTGGTGTGGGCTCGGCAGCTCGGATCACTGTTTTGCATAGCCAGCAAGTGCAATGTCGAGCACTATCTCACGGGAGACAATTGTGTTGTCCATCTCTGGCTTGATACCAAAGTCGTGGCGATCGATGACAAACCGCGTGCGAGCAATCAGCAGATCACCAGGGACGCTGTGGTTTCGTTCCTTGAGCCGCCCTGGATGATAAAACAGCTGTACCTTGGCGCGGAGGGGTTTTGACACGCCCTTGCAGGTAAAGGTTCCCTTTACGGTGAGCGCGTATTCTCCCTTACCTACCTTGCGAGCCGAAATCACCTTGTCCAACGTAGCTGTCACCGTGGGATGGACCTTCACGTCGAGCCAATCTTCACCGTGAAGCACCTCCGTCATCTTGTCGTTGGCCATGCGGATAGTTTTTGCCTCCACGGCAATGCTCCCGGAGATAGACTTGGGCTGCTTGGGGTCGAACGTTACCCTGCCACTGATGCCAGTGGCCACCCCGCGAAACGGCTCGAGCACTGAATCGAGCGTAATCCCAATGCTGTTGACGCCTTTGGGATCTTTGAAGTCGAAAACGATCGCTTCTGCTTCAGCGCGCTGAGGATATATCATCTGCACTGCAATGAGGGCGATCAACAACGACATGCGATACATTTATACCACCTCCTGGCTAACGTATGGGGGATGCCGGATCCCAGTTGGGTTTCTGCCGTTCTCATACGATGCTTTTGTCATTGCGCAAGAGGGATCAACAGGTGTGTTGATATTGAGGCGCGATATTGGACCCCCCCCGCCTTTTGGTTCGCAATTTAGAGGTTAGTTTCTGCCAAAGACGCGTTTCCGGTCAAAGCGAAACAGGCCGGCCTTTTCTTCGTGCTTAATGGTATCTGCTGCTGCTCCGAAATGTTCCTGTCGGAGCGCGTCTAACTTCTCTTCGGCAGCGGCCTCGGTAAGGAATCGCTCGTCGAGTATCTCTGCTCTGGCCGCCATGTAGGCCTTCCCAGCTTCCCATCGCTTGTCCCTGAGGGCATCCAGGTCTGTCCATCGCGCCACTGCGGCTGGGTCGAGGCCCATTTTCTTGCGGAATTGGGCGAGATTTTCCTTTCGCTTTTCTGGTGTCATCTGCACCAAATTGCCCTGAACACTCACCAACGCCAGAAATTGATTCATTAATTTATGGGTATTCGAGTCTATTTGGGCTTTGGTCTGATCGCCGTAAATAGCATTGAGCCGGGTGATGTAAACGTCCACTTTTGACGCAAACGAAGTTTCCAATTGCCCCTTTATCTCCCTAAGCAATGCGGCAACTTCCTCTCCTCTGTGCTCCATCTCCCAGATAACCGATACTTCATCGCCAAAAGACGCCGCTCTTTTCGCCTGGATAAACGCTTTTCGGTCGTCCGCGTTCATATCGGCCATCGCGTCGCTATTCTCTTGTATCGATTTTCTAAAATCTATTAATTTCAGACACTTATCATGAACTGTGGCGCCATATCCTGGAAATGCGGCAGCAGCATAAGCAGGGATGCGGGCTTGCCACTGATTGGGATAGGCCATTGCTAAGTAGCGAAGCAGCTTTTCACTGGCCTGCAGCTGCACTTGAGGATGAGAAATTCTCTCCCCATACAGTTCTTTCAACTTTGCAACTGCGAGCGCATTCAGCGCCTCGTCCTCTTCCTCATTTCCTTCTTCTTCGTCCTGCTGATCCGCCCCGTCGTCAGATGCGGCGACGCGTTGACTGCTATCGACGCAGCCCAGAACAAAGACCGCAGTACATGCTACGAGGCCAACAATCACTATTAGGGCAGTTTTTCTCATTTTTTCCTCCGCTATTTAAACCTGGCGGCCTGTGTTTTAACGTTAAAAACTCTCATCTTTGCCAGCTGGGCCTTTATTCGTTGTCGGCGATATAATCGATGAGGTCGGCGTAGAACGCCTCCTCGTCAAAGTCATCTGGCATCAAATACGGAATAACGCCGAGTCCGAGCACATCCAGGTGGTCCTCCTCTATGACGCTGCTATAAGAAGTGGACTGAATCTCGTCGGGTCGGTTGATGTCGCTCACGTAGCCGGTTGTGTCGTCTTCGACAAAATAGGTCATCCAGAACAAGCCGGTCTTGTATGTCAGGCGAACGCCCATTTGCTGGGAGTTGATACCCACCAGGCCATCGTCGTCGCCATCCTCAAAATCCCCGTCACCAGCACCGGCAGCGCCGTCATTGTCGACGTCCTCGTTCTCGGGTCCACCCCATCCGTCACCGTCGATATCATTAGGGGCTATCAGAGACATGGCACTGAGGATAGGACCCAGACCATCTTGGGTCGCGGTGATGATAGAGGCATAATGCGCGACGTAGGTTTCATCGATACCATATGCTTCGTTAAACGCTTTGGCGCCCGTTATGACGCCATCGTTTGGATCGTAATCATCATAAATAAAGCCCTTCATGCTCGCTTCGAAGTCGCTGTATTCCCACACCAGGATCGGACCGACAATGTAGTTGACGAGAAACGTCAGGAAAGCGCTGGGGCCGCCGTCGAGCACTGCTTTTCCCACGGGCGAGCCGCGGTGCGGCGCTGAAATCGACACCAGGACTTGAACCACCCGCTCGCCCATCCGATCGTGCAGGACCTTGGCGGCCTTTCTCGGATCGATACCCCCCTGGGAATGACCGATGACATTCACGCAGTCAGCGCCGACAGTGGCCAGATAGCCTTCTATCTCGTCGGCCAGTGCCAGACCTCGGTGTTCGGATGACTGAAACGGATTGACCGAGGATGCAAACGCCTCCTGACGCCAGTGAATCTCCTCGTTGCAGGCGGTTTCCAGAGGCCAGTTGCACGGATCTCCCACAAACGTTCCGTAATCATTGCCAAAATAGTCAATCCCTAGCAATTCGTCGAAACCCAGCATGCCGTGGGCAAACACGACTGGGCAGTCGGTTTTGCCTGCTCTGGCGTGCGCGGCCGTTGCCATCAAACACGCCATTAAACAAACCAAACCCCATGAAAACACGCTTCTAATCATCCGTTCTTCTCCCTTTTTCAGTGACGCCAGTATCATAATCTTTCGGTCCTAATCCTAATGAATGGTAGATTTCTCTAACTATATGATAATAAAAGAGAAAAATTGTCGACAGCGGGAACATGATTTAAATCATATCAGAAATTCAAACTTCGAAAAGATTTGTTTTCAGAATCTTTCTTTTTCCGACAAGGTTTATTGTAAAAAACAGGGGAGGAACCAAAACATCGGCAAAGCCGCACCCTCGGAGGCGAGCATCCAGTCTCAGCCTCCTGGGTTTATGGGTCCCTTCGCGGGGACGACAGAGGGCTGGAAATAGCATAGAACTCGATTGCCCTAGGCGAGGCCACAGTTGACCATTGTACCTGCTTCAAGTAGTCTGAGTATTGAGTAGTGAAGTATCGCGATAGACTTTGAAGGACGCGAGCAGGAGGCATCAAAATGAAGGGGACGATATCATCCGTTTTAAGTATTATTTTCGCGGCCTTTTTCGTATCGGCCTGCCAAGGAAAAGAAACCGACACGCCAGATGAGGGCGATCCTTCCGGAGACGCGGACAGCGATTCAGACGCTGATACTGATTCAGATTCAGATACTGACGCTGACAGCGACAGCGACAGCGATACAGACAGTGATTCGGACAGCGATACAGACAGTGATTCGGACAGCGACGCAGACAGCGATTCGGACAGCGATCCAGATACGGATACTGAAACCGGGTCTGATACGGACCCAGACACCGCGTCAGATACGGGTACAGAGGAAGAAGATACGGATTGGGTCTTGCCGTGCGAACCCTACCCCAAAGGCCCATATGCCTGGGATCTCAAGCACGCCGTGCCTGGCGTGGTGTTCAATTCTGTCTACGGTGCAGAAAACCAAGAGATCCAACTCGATATGTGCGAGATCCACGAGAATCATCAGACGGTAAAATCCCTGGTGTTTGCCCAAACCAGCAACGAGGGGTGTGAGTGCTGCCTCGTCTTGCTATCGCTTATCGGAAACAATTACGACAAGATCACCGCTGCCAATGGCGATATTGTAGGTATTTACATCGATCCACTGGAAGCAGGTACCAGCATACCGCCTGAAGCAGTTACGGAGAAAATGGCGGAGTTCAATTGGGAAGGCGGATGGCGGGTTCAAGACGTGGATCAGGAAATATGGAACGGCGGCTGCGATAATGAATGTCTGTTTCAGGAGAACATCGTCTTTTTCGTGCTGGATACTAAAAAGATGAAAATCGTATCCCACAACCCCATCGGATTTGACGGCATCCTAGAAGTCGTCCAACAAATCGACGAGGAAAATCCCTAGGATCCGACCTATTTGGGCACGCATACTTTTGATTTTTTCGTTTTAAAATCGACAATTTCTGCCCACTTAACCGCGGGCACCTCGCCGCCGACCGTCACGCACTGATACTTGGACCGACAATCACCGTTTGACGAGCAATGCCTGAGGCAATAGCTGCGCCCCCGATTGGGCTCGATGAGGTCGCAATCGTCAATTGGATTATCATCATTTGGGTCGTCATTCACCTGAGGGCACGGCGCTGTGAACTCGACACAGACCGCTTCCTCTGGGCATTCGTCTGGATCGCATCCGACGATGAGGCAGTATCCCCCTGGCTGACTCCTATCGCAGTTGCGCTCCAGGTTCTGTGAGCAATCGTAGTCCAACGTGCACTCATCCCCGATTTCAGCGCCACACGCCATGAGAAAGCCAAAACAAATGTAAATAAATCCGCGTTTCATCGCCGCGGAGCATAGCACGACATGCCGGGTGTATGGCAACCCATTACCGATATCAACTTAGAGCGGTGCAACGTCGGCGCACTCCTGCCGCAACCCTGCTTCGCTGATCTCGATTTCCAAGGGAACGAGGCTGAATCGCAAACACGCGGTTCGAAACGCCTTGGCAGCGTCTTTTTCTTTGAAAACCGCCACGGCAACGTCGCCACCACCGGCGCCTGAGGGTTTGGCAGCGCCTCCCAGATCGGCTGCCAGATGGGCAGCGAGCGCGTGCTCCTTGGTTACGATGGGCACGCCGGCGGCGCGACCGAGGGCCCCCATGGCTGCTCCGTATCGACTCGTTACCTCGATGATGCGGCTCCCATGCCCACGCCTATAGGCGTCTGCGAGATGGGCTGCTTCCAGGTTTAGGCGCTCAAAACAGTCGGCGTGCCCACTGGGATCGCGTCGACAAAAATCCTCGATTTTCTCAACGAGCTCGGCTGTAGATGCCGCCTTGCCGCTCCAAACCACGGCGATATCCATGCCGGAAATATCGATCGGCTCGGTTTGGCCGTTGATCGAGAATACCAATGAGCCGCCCCGCACTGCTGCTGCCACGTCTGCCCCAGACCCGCGCCCTCCCTGGGCTGCCCGGTGAGCAGCCATGGCCACATCCAGTATCTGGGCCTGATGGGTTTCCAGATCGAGTGCGGCATTTTCAAACAGCACCCCGCACGCCGCTGCACACACTGCCGCTGAAGAACCGAGGCCAACTTTTTTTTGGCGGACGCGGAATCCAGTGCTCTTTGCTCGGATTTTCGGCACCTCGTGCGGCTGGCCTGGGGTTCGAGAGAGAAAGTCCAAAACAGATTGACGCGCTGCCGCAATGATATGAGATGTGGATTTCTCGTCACTTCGTGCAATACTGGCCACTGCCCGGCGATTGACCGCTGTCACGACAGCCTCAGCCCCGAGTAGAACAGCGTACTCACCCCCCAAGAAGAGCTTGCCCGGGGCACTGCACACGGGTGTTTTCACAGGCCGACCTGGGCAATGCCCGCTTTGTTCAGTGCAGCTACAACTGCCCGGTCCCCGGGTCTCAGCAAGATGATGGCGCAACCGCCACCGCCGCCACCGGTGAGCTTTGCACCCAGCGCACCGGCGTCCATTGCCACAGAGACAATCCGGTCTAGGCCAGGGGTGGACATGCCGAACCACCTTAGTATCTCATGGCAGGTGCACATCACCTGTCCCAAGGAACTGAGATCGCCAGTGTGCAGGGCATCGATGCCGCTATCGACCAGGTCGGATATTTGCGCGAGCCGAGCCCTGCCTTCGTCTGCATACCGGGCCAGTTTTTGGGAAAATCGGGTCACCATGGCGCGCGTCTCTCCTGGCTCGCCGGAATGTGCCACGATCACGGGTGGCGTACCGACCTTTAGAAACGTGGCCCCGCGTTGACGGGAAAAGACCCCAATCCCACCATCGAGTGCCATGGTCGCGTCCAGGCCAGATGGATTGCCGTGAAAAATGCGCTCAGATGCCTGAACCGCACTAAAAAGGTCGTCTTTTGATTTTTGAAGTTGCTTAAGCCCAACAGCTGCGCGTGCCATAGCAGCAGCGAGCGCAGCAGAGGATCCCAATCCCGCCCGCGGTGGCAGGTCGACCTCAGCGCGAAACCGGATGCCCGCTGGAGCAAGGCCGAGCTCAGTGATAAGGGCTGTCAATGCGGCTGATGCTGCACTCCCATCTCCTGGGGTAACGGTCATATTCCAGGCGGGTACGCTGAGCGACATTGGGCCATCGTTGGGGGTCGCTGTTACCGTAACGCCCCTGGGCAGGGCCATGGCAACGGCGCGGCAACCGTGAACCACCGCGTGCTCGCCTAAAAGAATGACTTTTCCCCAGGCACGCCCTGTGGCTTTGTACCCGATGTCCATCATTCGTTTCGCATGCCGATGAAGTGGGCTACATCGAGCAGGAATTGCCTGCTTTCAGACGCAGGCGCCATTTTTTTAAGCCCACTTGTAAAGGTATCGGCTGCATCGCGAATGCGGCTGGTACACGCATTGACAGCGCCGCATGTCTCAAGCGCGTCCCTGGCTACCTCAATGGCCGCGGTTCCCGCCTCGGGGTTTCCCACGACAGCGTCGAGCGCAGCTCGTTGCTCTGGGGTCGCTCGTTTGAGCCCCTCCTCGAGGAGATGTGTTCGCTTGCCTGCGATCAAGTCAGTTCCCACTGGCTTTCCCGTCTTGGCCGGGTCGCCGAACGTGCCGAGCAGATCATCGCGAAATTGAAATGCAATCCCAAGGGGCAAGGCGAGCTCGGCAAGTGCATCTATTTGGCCGGGCGAGGCACCGCCCAGGGCTGCGCCCACAGCCAGAGGACCCACGGTGGTATAGCTGGCGGTTTTATGGGCAGCGACCTCGGCGGCCGAGGCGTTTCCCAACATGTCCATGCTCTGCCCCACCACGACGTCCAGGTGCATTGCCGAAAAGATGGCAAGTGCCTGTTCGCGGCGGGTTGGTTCGACGTCGATTCCCAGGATCAACAAGCTGCTCAGGGCCGCAGCCAGATCTCCGGCCAATATGCCGAGACCCTGACCCAAGTGGGGATCGCCTGTTTCTTTTGCAAGTGCTGCGTGAACAGCTGGGCCACCGCGTCGATAGTCGTCGTCATCCATGATGTCATCGTGGATTAGAAAATAGGTGTGGAGCAATTCAATCGCTGCCGCCGCGTCATTGACGCCCGATTGGGTGGTCGCGGTGGCGTCGAATAGGGCTGCACTGTGAATCAGCAGGGCTGGCCTGAGCCGCTTGCCGCTTCGCAATGTGAGATCGCGGACCTGGTCGAGCAGCAGGGAGTCTGCTCGGGACTGGAAAATGCCCGGTACACCCCGCTTTCCTACGTCGTCGAAAAATGTACCCAAGCGATTGGCAATCATTTGCGCCACGCGATTCAGGATGTCTTCAATCATGTTTGGCACTCCTCAGAGGGCGCGCAGGGACAGGCGTCCTTCCTGGACGAGATAGTAGACGAGATAGGACCAACAGACCCCGATGCCGCTCATCGATAGTATCATCGAGGGCAGCAGGGACGTCCCGGTGAGCGGTTTCAAACCCACGGAGCGATGGAATTGCTGGTACGTGCCCACCCACAGAATTTTATCCTTAGCAACGACAAACAGGCCGACCAGCCCAATGGACATGAAAATGATGAAGATAATCGAAATCCAGTCGCTCGAGCTCTTGGCCGAATAGTACCCGATCAAGTACCCCATGGCAGCAGATACCGGATACGCGGTAATGGTCATGATGCCCACACCCCGCCTCATGGTTGCGGAATCGATGAGGTACATCCAAGACCAGTCCGGATAAAACGTAAAAAAATAGATACCGATCGGCACCAGGACCATCACCTGAAACATCATCAGGGCTGCAAAATAACGGGTGGAAAAGACCGACCGTTGAAGGGTACGTATCTGGATTCTGGCAGCATAAGCGACCGAGGTGCTCATCAGGGCACTCAGTACGACAAACCCTGGAATTGTCATGCGGTCGTTCTCCTCAGATGCCAAAACACGGGTTGCGTAAGTACTTTAGCATTGGTTTTTCCCCAAGACAAACATCTCAATCGATGGTTGACGTTGTAAGAATCCCCCCGGCCCCCTTTGCCCAATGGCATTCGGTTAAGGATTTTTGGGTGTTTTTATAGCGTAGGATCGCCAGAAAAGAATCCCCCTTGAAAAAGGGGGCAGGGGGATTTTCAATTGTCCAAGCAATTGTTTTCAAA
>JASJCT010000167.1 GCA_030065855.1 Myxococcota bacterium | reverse complement strand
TTAAGCTCTTTGGAAACAGAAAACGGCAGGCTGAGTGGGATTTAACCGGCCGAAAGCATTAGGGAAATCGTAGTGGTAGCTGCGAAGAAGCGTCTGGGTCACCCCTTGGTACAGAGGGGGGAGGGGGAGATGATGTAGCATGTCCTCTAAAGTCTTTCTAAGCGCCTTTGGATTAACATTTCTCGATTCTTCTTGGTAGGCATACTCAATATCACTTTTTAACAAATCTTCAGTAAGAACACTTATAGGTTTAGCTTTATGGATGCCACGACATTCGTTGACTTTAGCCAATAAAATTTCTTCAGAAAAGAACTCCAATCCAAGGTTGTCAACAATACTCGTTTTTGAGCTCTCCAAAGTAGTTTCTGCACTTCGGACAGATTTTTCCGACTCTTTTTTTATCGATATTAGTACTTTTCTGTATTCCTCAATGATACTCAGGTTCAGCAATGTCTGTATTTCCTCTGAGCGCTTCCCTGCTTCAGATGTAATGAACTTTAATATTTCTGCCCTGGATAAAAAATAGTTGCCTTTTTTTGCAACGTCTATTGCCTCTTTGAGTTCGTTTGGTTCCGATGAACAATTTAGAGTTCCGGGATTATCAACAGATCTTGAAATTGTTAAGGGGCCAGTTACTCCGTCCAATTCTATCTTAGCCGTTACAACGGCATCTTTCGAATTCGCATCGACATGAGGCCCATGCTTACCTAAACTCAACCCCATTGATCCCTTACCAGTAAGTCTTGAAATATCCCCGCTTAAAAGAAAGTCTATCGCATCGACTACCGCACTCTTTCCCGTCCCATTCGGACCAAAAACAACGATATTTTTCTTGTTCGGTGCAAGACAAATCCTTCTTTTGATTCCTCGGATATTTTCTATTTCTATCTCAAGAATCTTCATCTTCACGGTCCTCTTTGAGAATATTAGAAATCCTGGTCTTATCCGCGTGTTCTGATTCCATAGTGCGTTTTAGCTCACTTAAGGATTTATCATTAAGAGTTTTATCCTTTTTGAGAACATCCACTAATTCATCGACAATCTGATTAAAAATAGGTTTTTCTATCATGTTTTATCCTGAAGCTACTTTTTCATTGAGTCTGGTATTAGTGCATTTCCGTTTTTAAATTCTTCGACTAGATGTATGTTTTCCATTCCGTGCCAGATCTTTGATGGGATATGTTCGAATACGATCATTTGAAATTCTTTTTCTATTTCTTCTCTTGAAGTCTCCATGAATTTGTCCAGGAGGCTAAAGGCCATTTTGATCTTGTATTCGTCGCTGCTGTCGAGTTTTTCCTTTTTTCTGTCTTCGTCTCCCCAGTAGGGTCGGCTTGGTTGGTCTATTATTAGGAATGATGGTGTAAAGACGGCATTTTTTCTCATGATTGCTTCATGTAGTCCAAGGAAGAGAAAGAGGTGTAAGAACATGTGATTAGAACTGCTACCAACGTTTTCGATGAAATCAGTTTTTGGTTTTCTTATTTGCAGTTTTTTATCTTTGTAGTTGAAAACAGGATGGTATTGACCGTAATTTTCTAGTGCGTTTTGTGTGTGCTCGATGTAGCCAAGTATTACTTCTTCTAGTAATTTTATAAACAGTTCTCGATTTTCTTTGGTGTCTTCGACAACGAGTTCATTGAGCTCGTTTTCCACTTGCTCTATTTGAACTGTTATGTCGGTGTCTTTCTTTTTGGGTTTCTTCTGATAAAGGTCGAGCTTAGTTCCTATTTCCCCAATAAATATGTATTTGTGCTTTTCGTCAGTGAAGGTTCGAGCAGCTTCTGGTAGTAAGGAGAGGTTCTTCTCCAATTCGTTTATTTTACTTTGGTACTCGTATATTATATCGGATGTTTTGCTGTCGATTGGACTGTTGGTTCTTACAGATTGTTTGATATTCTCTAAATCTTTCTCAATCCCTTCAACGAGTTCTTTATATATTGATGTTTTTATCAGGTCGTTTGAATTCTCTTTTATGAATTCAATTGGTTTTAGGCTATCTTGGATCTCTTTTAGACCTGACTTGTAGTTGGTATATTCTCTTGAGAATTTGTTCAAATTTCTGATTTTTCTTTTTAGGAGGTAGATCTCCTTTTTTATTCCCTCGGCAGCATCTTGTGATTCTTCAATTTCCGTTGCTGTAGCTTGTGAGACTATCTGCTTCAATTTGTCAATAGAGTCAGTGTCAGTTTCATCTTCTTTTATGAGCGAATATTCTTTTGCCTTTTTTATTATCGTATTCATTTCAGAGTAGAATTCACTCTGTTTTGAATCGAAGACTTCGCTCTTTCTTTTTAGCCTTTTGAGGTTGGCTTCTAATTCTGCTCGTTTTTCTGTTTTAAGTGTGTTTTCTATTGTGTCTATTCCTACAGCTATATCAAAGATTCTTGGCAGAGCTTCTCGGTATCTGTCTTCACTTTGCTTATCAAAGAATACTTCGCTGTTGGTTATGATGTCCTGTGAAATTGTGTTGAACAGCAAGAAGTATCTAAGGGATATTTTCGAGTTTGCTTTTAGCTTACGTCCACCAAAGGGGATTTTTGTATTTCGGTCGATACCAAATTCGACTTCAAGAGTGTCCTTGATTGATTTTGCGCTGTTATTATCTGTCGGTTTCTTAGGAACTCCTGCAATCGATGAAAAATAGTATTCGTCAGAAACCTTATTGTTTTTAGGGCTTTTTCTTGCGAGAGTGTACTTCTTTTCATTTATACAAAATATAAGACCGTACCAGTTTACGTTTTCATTGATTACACTCTCTGAAATTTTGTGTTTACTCGCAAAAAAGCAATAGTCGATAATATCCAAAATGGCAGTTTTACCAGTATTGCTATCTCCGGTAACCACATTAACTTTGTTTGGAACGAAAGTTAGCTCGCGTACATGTGAGTTCTCCAGCCAAAGAATGATTTTTTCTATATGAAATTTCATAGTTCTACCCTCAGATTCAAGTAAAGTTTTTCTGCCGTATCTGTCAGAAGAGAAGAAATGTTCTTTGATGCACTATTAAGTTTGTTCGCTCTTTTTCCCATTTTGGGCTCGTACACGAGTTTTTTAATAGGTATTAGATTTGCGTCTTGTAGTTTTAGCAGCTCTATCTCGTTTAAAAATTGTATCGAATTGATAGTATTTTGAATACTATCAAAATATCTTTGGTTAAAATTAGAAAAGAAGGCAGTTTTATCTATTACTGTTTTTTCAATACTTTTGACCTGGACCCGTTGATTACTCAAATAGCCTAACAGTTTTCTGTGTGTTATTAACGGTAATATTAGGAATGCTTTTGATAGAGGTAGTTTGTCGAAATGATTAAGAGTAAAGGCGATCCCCAAAGAACATATTCCCAAGTTGTTGTAGAGTTTGTCGCTCATTTGTATATTTCCTCCCACTCCTTTAGCCAGCCAATTTGGGGAATATCTGACAATTGATAGTACTCTCCGTTGCTCATTTCTGTGCCCAGCTCCAAAGAAGAAATACGAAGTCTTTCCTTTCGGATTTCATCTACTATCTGTCGTGCTGCCTTTCTGACATCAGTTTGGTTTGATTGGCTTTCCCTATAGATTGATCGGAATCTGTTTTTCCAGCGTGCTATTGCTTCGCTGTCAAAAGCTTCCTTTTCAATATTTGTAAGTTCTCCTTCTCGTAACCAAACACCGATGTTGTTGCTTAGAAATAGTTTGCATCTTGTAAATTCTGCAATTGTTTCATCATCATTAGAGTTTATGTCTTCTATGTCGACTAACTGCTTAATGAACGTCTGTGAGCCTATGTTATCTGGAAGTCTACTGTCAAAATGACGTATTTGAAGGTCTTTATTTCTTGAAAGATCAAAATGTCTTCGATATTTTCTATAAAAATCATCAAAACTGATCGAGATTTTTTCCCCATCTCTAATTGTTATGAAATTATCTTCTCGGATCTGTGAATCTAGTTTTTTGAATACGTCGTCTATCTTATTCTCAGGAACCATTTTTTCCTTTATCGACTGCTTTATTCGTTCGATTATATCATCGACATTTAGCTCATAGTCTACACGCCTCAGAAACGATTCAAGGATTTCATCTTCCATTTCTATTACGGTCAATAGATACTTTTTGATGTGTTCAGTTTTACAGGAGTCGTGCAGCTCTTGGACCAGCTTTTTAATCTCGTTTAGTAATATCTCATTATTCTTGAATTTCGAAAGCGAAATCAGAAAAACATTTTTTCCATTTTCAGATTTGTTCGATACAAGAAGAAAATCTGTCTTTTGTATAAAAGACAACTGATCTTTCTGTTCGTTTCGTCCATCGTTCTCATCAGAAACAATTTCGCACCAGTTATAAAGAGTCTTCCACAAATCAACATCAAGCGTAGTCAGATTCTTAGTAGTCCCATCAGATTTGTTCTGAACAGTATGTTTGAGTTGAACGAGTATTTGGCTATCATCTGACAATTCAGTGTGAACGTCGTCTTTGACTTCTAAGCCGACCGTTTCCCCTGATTTAAGAGACAAAAGACGATAGAGAAAGTAATAATACTGAAAGTCAAAACCAATTGCTTTCTTATCGGCACTGGTATTTTCGCTGTGCGTTTTTTCAGTCATTCTTTTCTCCCCAAATACCGTTACCCATAAGACTGCATTTCGACAAAACTTTTAAACTTATCGCTCCATTCTACGCGATTCCCAATATTTCTGCCCTTTTTTCATATTCGACCAACGTTCTCTACAAATTCGCTTTTTATATCAACTGATTGTTTAATATAGAATTATACTCTTTTCGTATGGTTTTTTATCAAGGTATCTGATTTTTGAAATATTTACCATAACTTGACGTTATTATTAAGATATTTTGCTTGTTTTTGGGTGTGGTGGTAGTGTTTGAGACGGATTGTAGCTGCTTTTAGGAGTTTGAATGGTATCTTTACATACGAAGCCGCTTTTTCATGAGAAAACCCTATCTAAGGTTTTGGGGAATATTCCTGATCCGCCTGATTTTGAGGAGAAATTGTCAATTGTTCGTCGCTGGGTTAAGCCCCTAAAATCAGGCACTTTGGATGTTGTTAAGGAGGTTTCTCTTCACGGGGAGTTCCTGCGGGATGTGTTTGGTAACATCCTTGGGTACAAGTCCGTTGTAACCGGAGAGGGCAAAGAGTGGTCGCTGCACGCTGAAACTCATATTTCTGATGGTGGCGGTTCTGCTGATGGGGCGCTTGGCTTTTTTAGCGCGGTGGAGTCCAAGAAGGGTATTTCTAGTCTTCAGGGACGGATTGTTGCACCAATTGAGCTGAAAGGGGCGAGCAATGATTTGGACAGGCCTGCGCCAGGGAGAAAAGAGTCAGCCGTTGAGCAAGGTTGGCGGTACGCAAATTATACGGAAGGTTGTCGCTGGGTAATTGTTAGCAATTATCGGGAAATCCGGTTGTATCGGACCAACAAAACACCAGCTTTTTACGAAAGATTTCTTTTAGAGGAACTAACTGATCCAAAAAAGCTCAAACGATTCTACTTTTTGCTTAGCGTTTGGAATTTTCTTCCACCACAAAAAAAGCAAGATGCTGACTCAAGAATCGACCTTATCCTAAAACAATCTGATAATGCCGAAGAAGAAATAACCAAAAGCCTTTACACAGAATACAAAAACACACGCCTAAAACTCGTTCAGTGGCTTGAAGACAACGGTCCAAAAGACATCGCGCCAAACGTTCTAATCGAAAAAGTCCAAAAAATTCTAGACAGAGTACTTTTCATCGCATTTTGTGAAGACCGGGGCTTGCTTCCAGCAGACACAATCAAAAAAGCCCACGACCACCGCGACCCATACAGCTCTGCCTCAATATGGACTCGCTACAAAGCAGTCTTTCACTGGGTAGACCAAGGAAACGACGACCCACCAATACCAGGATACAACGGTGGACTCTACAAACACGACCCAATCCTCGACGAACAAATAGAACTACCCGACAAACTATGCACAGAACTAAACGCAATCACCCGCTACGACTACGACACAGACGTATCAGTAGAAGTACTCGGCCACATATTCGAACAATCAGTCACCGACCTAGAAGAACTAAAAGCAATCGCAACAGGACAAGAATACGAAAAGAAAAAAGGCAAAAGAAAAACCCAAGGCGTCTACTACACACCAGCACTAATAACTCAGTACATAGTAGAACTCGCACTTGGCGGATACTTACAACAAAAAGAAGAAGAACTCCGAATTAAGTTTAAACTAGAAAGCATACCCCAAGCACACTCCCGAAAACTAAAAGCCGCCGAGAGAAAATTCTGGGAAGCATACCGAGACGTACTCAAAAACACCCGAGTACTAGACCCTGCCTGCGGCTCAGGCGCATTTCTAATAGCCGCATTTGACTACCTGCTCGCCCAATACGAACGAGTAAATAACGCCCTCGCATCAATAGAAAAAGGCCAGCACAGCATATTTGATTTAAACAAAACAATTCTCAACAACAACTTATACGGTGTAGACCTTTCAAAAGAATCAGTCGAAATAACCAAACTATCACTCTGGCTAAAAACAGCACAACGAGGAAAACAACTAACCTTCCTCGACGATAACATCCAACAAGGCGACTCAATCGTCGCAGAAAAAAAAGTATCACCAAACGCTTTTGACTGGCAGGAACGATTTTCCCAAGTTTTTGCCGACGGTGGTTTTGATGTAGTCATCGGAAACCCACCCTACGTCAGACAAGAACTATTAAGTCCGATAAAGCCTTATCTCGAAACAAATTACCACTCATACGACGGAGTTGCAGACTTATACACCTACTTTTACGAACGAGGCGTACAAAACCTAAAACCACAAGGAATACTAAGCTTCATCGTCACAAACAAATGGCTAAAAGCAGGGTACGGAGAAGCACTAAGAAAATACTTCTCAGAACACACAATCTTCGAGCAAATCCTTGACTTCGGCCACGCACCAATATTTGCCGACGCCGACGTATTCCCTTGCATCGTATCAATCCGAAAACCAGATGAAGAAAAAAGTAAAAAGCCGGAATCACCAGTAATAATCTGCCCAATACCAAGAGAAAAACTCCCAGACATCAACCTAAAACAATACGTCCAACAACACGGATACCAAGCACCCTGGAAACGCTACACAGAAAAAGCATGGAGCCTCGAACACCCAGCTGTTGACGACTTAATGGAAAAAATACGGTCAGTTGGAATACCACTTTCCCAAACTGTAGACTCAAAGCCAAGGTACGGGATAAAGACAGGCTACATGGATGCATTTGTTATTGATTCAATAACCAGAAAAGCAATTCTTTCTAAAGATCCACAATCAGAAGAAATCATCCGACCATGTATTCGCGGACAAGATTTGAAGAGATGGCATCCAAGTTGGGCTAATTTATATATGATAGCTGCTCACAATGGTCTTAACATAGAACGGTATCCCGGAGTTAAAGGTCATCTTGAAACACACAAAGCCCGACTCGAAAAAAGAGCTGGCAAGCAAGAATGGTGGCAGTGGCAAGCATCTCCCAATTACTTTCGTCAAATGGATGGACCAAAAATAATGTACCAAGATCTCAGCTTCCACCCGAGGTTTTGCTATGTACAAGAACCAATGTATGCAGAAACTACATGTTTCTTCCTCCCAACAGAAGACCATTGGATTTTATCAGTACTCAATTCGCCACTCGCTTGGGCCTACCTTTGGCGAAATACAGTTCATGGTAAAGATGAAGTTCTTCGCCTCAAAAGCATCTATATGGAACACTTTCCGATTACTCAACCCGATAAACATACGCTACCCGAAGTTAAGGAAATAGTATCTAACCTGATAGAGCTAACAAAACATAATCAACACTTTCAAAGCAATCTTAAAGACTGGTTGACAATTGAGATACTTGTCGAAAAGCCTGGCAATAAGCTTTCTGACGCTGCTTCTTTGGATTCAGATACTTTCATTGCGGAAATCAAGAAACGCCGCCCAAGATACGCTGGCAAGCTCGGTGTTGGGGATCTCAAGCGCGTCAGAGACGCCTATGAAGAAATTGTTCCGGATATGCAAAAACGAAGGGCCGAGATTCTTCGGCATGAGCGTCGATTATCTGATCTTGTGAATGAAGCTTATGGCCTCACTCCGGAAGAGATTGATTTGATGTGGAAAACCGCGCCCCCAAGAATGCCCGTAGGAAGATCATAGTTCTTTTTCTGCGCCACACAAAAACAAGCCTAACCCTAACAAATGCTTAGAAAAATGGGCTTTCCGACGTTAAAGTCGGAAAGAGAATCTCTAGACTTGCATGACAGCTTTGGGAACACCGCCCTTGTCGGATTCCAGTATGGTTGCAACAAAGTCCCCCTTCTTTTTTGCGTTACTCACGTCGGTTTTAAGTTCTCTTGCGAGCTTGGTCAGACCATCAACCGTGTAGAGTTCTAAAAAATCCCGATTAATTCCAAAATCCTTTTTGAGATCTGTTCCAACACTTAGTGCTTGATGCTTCAGATCCTTTAAGTCCATTGCTTGCAGGTACTCCACTGTTGTCTTCTGGATTTCTTTATCAAGAGTTTTCTCACTCATTTCTAAGTAATCTTTCAGGCAGGGACTAAAGTGCACGTGTCGTCCCAAAGTGAAATCACGCTCAAATACATTCTGAAGAGCAAACAGTGTCAGTGCTTTTGACTGTTTGGTTCCGGCTTTCATCTTTTGTTCTACTTGTTTTTTGTAAAACTCAAACATATGCGAACAAAGTTTGTTTTTCAAAACTGCTTTTCTTTTATCATCCTTATCTTTTTGTGTCGCTTCATGACTTGCCATTTCTTCACGCTCTTTTTTGCTCGCAAGAAGTTTTCTCCAATTACCCTTAAAGTACAATCGCTCCTTGCCATTCAGACTTATGGTTACAAGTGCTCTTGGATCCTTTTTTATCTTTCTTTTTTGCGCAGGGGTTATGCCGTAGTAATCCTGGATTTCGTCGTATCCGTCCGTAAGTTCCCCATCCTTTGCGTAATCTCCAGTCGTCAGAATTGCCTTTACACCCTGTTTTTCGTACTTGGTCTTTAGTTCCTTCCGATGAGTCGCAAGCTTTTTCATAAAGCACTTTGGCTTCATACACTTGCCAGTCAAGGTCTTTCCTGTTTCAAAAAGCTCTGATTGAACGCTACCGTTGTGCTTACATTTCTTACAATCACTCGTGTCAAAACAAGCATCACACACACTTTTAAATGAGTATTGGTTGCTCTCAAGCATTGCCCTTGCATTATAACCGCAATTAAGAGCATCTTTTAGAACTTCCTTTCTTTTCGCCTTATCTTGAATCTTTGTTAGAGCGAGCGCATGACCCAGACTCAAATTGTTCTTAAGGATCTTTTCCCG
Organism: Myxococcota bacterium; assembly: GCA_030065855.1. Taxonomy (GTDB): domain Bacteria; phylum Myxococcota_A; class Polyangia; order JAAYKL01; family JAAYKL01; genus JASJCT01. The sequence goes on along the minus strand of JASJCT010000167.1, from coordinate 988 downwards.
AAGAGCTGTGTCAAGCTCTGCAATCGCTAACCGCTTATCAACATAAGAAGCATTTTTCCCAATTCTTTTAGCAATCACTTCAGAAGAACACTTGGTCTTATCAGTGTACCGTTTAAACGAGTCTCCTTCCTCAAAAATATTCAAGTCCTTTCTTTGGATGTTCTCAACAAGCTTTGCATCCTCAACTGACAAAGCACTTGAAAAATCAACGATATTCACGTCAATTCTGCTAAGACCCAAACGCTTATGAGCCATCAACCGCCTCTCACCTGCAACCAACTCAAAATCCTCCCCCGACTCTTTAACTGTTATCGGATTGAAAAGACCATTCTCTTCAATACTTCTTGCAAGCTCACCAACATCCCCAAAATCTTCACGCGGATTCCAGCCAACCTTTATCCTACTAATATCTACTTCCATATTTTTCACACCTCAGATAGTTTTTGTTTTTTAGAACTTGGCGTTTTGTTCACCAGTTCACCAAGCTGATGCTGGTGGACAAAAGCAACTTATTCAGAGATATATTTTTTCAGGTACGCAAAAATAGATATTACCTCAAGAAAAATGTTTTAGAAGTAGCCGTGTCCTCTATTCGAGTCCAAGCAAAAACTATTTAAAGTATATTCGCGTGCAGACGATTTGATGAAACCAACCGTCCTGCTTATCCTGATTATCATATTCGTTCCCATACTTGGCTGTTCTATGCAGTCCAGTCAGGAGATTGAAAATGCTTATGTCTACGATACTGATCGTTTTGTGTTAGGGGCTCAAGTGGGAGATTTGCATTCGGTAAAAAAAGAGCACATTATTTCATGCAGAGAAAAAAGATTGTATTGCGATATCCTTTGTTTAGATATTTATGTGTAGCCTCGACAAAGGGCCTCTTGTGACGGTTCCATCTCCCCTGATTTTTGCTCGTTAATGTGTTCATCAGAGTCGATTTTCGGCAGAAATCAGTCTTTGGTCAAGAGAGTGAGGTTCGTTGGAG
>JASJCT010000059.1 GCA_030065855.1 Myxococcota bacterium | reverse complement strand
GATTATACATGAGCCTGCGAGAGCAACGGAGCACAGCGCAGTAAGGGAATAACAGTCTTGTAAAGATAAAAACAGCCAGGGGGGCCGGCATCGGGAAAACCAATAGGTCCTCACTTCCCGAACTGCATAATATCCACTGATATCTTCAGAAATCCCACAACAGTCCCGTATTCCTCCTCCCCAATTCCCAATTCAGATGGGATTCGAATGAAAATTAATCTTGAAATCTGGCGCCTGAACATGTTAAAAGTGTCACAATAATAAAAAATAAAAAATGAGGATGAGATGATCAGAACTGGTTCCATTCTGCTGATGACACTTCTGGTACTCCTATCGCAGGGGTGCACAGAGCTGAATGAGGTCAACGCGGGTAACGCATCAAACACAAGCCTGGCAGAAAACCCACAGCCTCTAAGCATTAATGACCTTCCGGATCAAAGGGACGTGAAGGCCGAAATTGATCGTCGTATCGGACCTCGCAGGGAATGGATCTTCGAAAACCGCTTTGGCACCTGGTTGCACGCTCCCTATCGATGGATGGAGAATCCGGACGATCCAGAGCTGGTCAAGTGGGTCGAGGCAGAAAACGAGAACACAGCACAGCACGTAGCAGGCCCTCTGTACGATGCACTCGAACAGGAGCTAACCGGAATTCTTCAAACCACCCGCATGCCGTCGCAGCGGGCCTCGGATCTCATGCGCAGGGTAAAGAGAGACCAGTTTTTTAATCTCTTTTTCAGAGAGCGCCGGCCGGGCATGGCGATGCATCCTCTGCTCGAGGAGCGATTTCCTTCCCCCAAAGGCCTTTATGAATTGAAATTGATCTCCGACTCGGGCAGCGACCTAATGCGCCTTGAGATCATCGATCTGCAGAGCGGGTGCAGGCTCAATGATGTATTAATGATAAAAGGGTCACAAATATTTTGGGACGATGACGAGCAGTCGTTCCTCTATATCACCCATCGGGACAACCGGCTCGGACACGTGACAGATGCAGTTTTCCGCCACCAGCTGGGTACCTCACAGACAGCCGATACCCTCATCTACCAGGTCGAGGAAACGGGCGTGCTCCTTAGGATGGCCAGGTTGGGGGATCGCAAGATCATCAGACACGACCGCGGGTACACATTTGACCTCGGCTGGTTTGACGACCAGACTGGTGACATCACCCCCATCTTAGAAAACAGCCCGGGTCCTATGATACCGTTTACCCTCGAAGGCATCAAACTCTACTACATTCGATACAGCGACGCACCACTCGGCGAGATCGTTTCATACGACATGAGTGACGGCACCCAGACGCTGGTCATGGCCGAACAAACTCTGGCCATCGAGTACGCCGTAAAGAGTGACGACGTCATCTACGTGGCGTTTGTCGAAGACGCTGCTTCAAAGCTGGTTCGGTACGACACAGTCACCGGCGCAATGACCCCCATAGCTCTTCCCTTGGACGGGTGGGCCTTCATCTTTGACGCCGGTGGTTCTTTAGGCTTGTACATGACGAGCTACACCCACGACTTCTCGATTTATATCTACAACGAAAGCCTGGGCGAGCTGATTCTCGTGGCTGAAGCAGATCCCCCTCCGTTTGAGCTAGAGGCTTTCCGCGTATACTACGAGGCGCACGACGGTCGCTCGGTTCCGATCTGGATTGTCAAGCGGCCGGATGTACCCCTCACTCCACAAACACCGGTTCTCTTCTACGGGTACGGCGGTTTTTCCATCAACTTGCTACCAATCTACAATCCCCAGTACTTACCCTGGTACGCCCGGGATGGGGTCACGGCATACGTAACCCTGCCGGGGGGGTACGAATACGGAGAGGCGTGGCACCAGGCCGGCATGCTACACAACAAAAAAAATGTATTTGAAGACTTCGCTGCTGCGGCCGAGCACCTGGTGAACGAGGGACTCGCGAGCCGCCACCACCTGGCTGCCAACGGTGCGTCAAACGGTGGGCTTCTAGTAGGCGCAACGGTTAACCTCTATCCCCAGCTGTTTCGAGTGGCGGTCCCGGAGGTAGGCGTGATGGACATGACCCGGTTCGAGCTGTTCACGGCAGGCAAATGGTGGGTGAGGGAGTACGGTGATCGGGACAATGCCGATGAGTACCACAATCTCTTGTCCATCTCGCCCTACCACAACCTCCGATTTGGCAAGTACCCCGCGACCCTGGTGATGACAGCCGAATTCGACGACCGGGTGGTGCCCTCCCACAGCTACAAGTACGCCGCACGCCTCAAGCTCCGCCAGAAAGGACCTAACCCGGTGCTGCTCCACACGGCCCGCTGGTCGAGTCACGGCAGGTACGGGACAACCGACGAAGCGGTCAAGGCCCAAGCCACCCGGTGGAGCTTCATCATCAAGGCGCTCGGAATGGAGTAACAGTTAGGGCAGTGCTTTTTCTAGGAACTATCCTGCTACAGATAACACGGCAAAATCAGGAACACCACTCGCTTCTACATCGGCTAATATTTCAGTTATTCACAGCCAATTTCAGTTATTCACCGCCAAATTGACATCGTACTGGTTTTCCGAGTCTTCGCCGTACAAATTTTGAGTAAATGTTTTCTTTTTTTCTTTGGATGACTATAGATGCTGTTGAAGATCACCCTGGGGGTCGGAAAGGCGGGTCGTTTGATATGTATCCTTTGATGCTGAACTTGGGCAACCAACGCTGCCTGGTTGTGGGCGGTGGCAGCGTGGCCCTACGCAAGGTAGAGGGGCTGCTCCTCGAAAAAGCCCACGTCACCGTAGTAGCGCCGTCCCCAATACCCGCTATCGCGGCGCTCGCCCAAAGAGGCGAAATTGAGCTCCTGCACCGCCCCTATGAGGCTGGGGAGGCAGGGTCATTTGCATTGGTCTTTGCCGCAACCTCAGTGCGAGAGGTCAACCGCCAGGTTTCTGAAGATGCCACATCAGTTGGCGTTTGGGTCAACGTGGCAGATGATCCTGAACTGTGCTCATTCTATCTGCCAGCGCGGGTGAGGCGGGGCCCTTTAGAAATATCGATTGCCTCTGAAGGCGCAGCGCCATTTGCGGTGCGGCGACTCAGACGCCTCCTAGAACAACGCCTCGGTCCTGAGTGGGGCGAATGGGCAAAGGCTGCCCGGCGATTTCGAGACGCAATTCGCCAGCAACAGATCCCAGTCGAAACGGCCGAAGTTCTTTACGACCGATTTTTCAAAGATACTGTCGACCCGACCACCCTCGCCACCCGGGTTCCCAGCATGGACGAAATATCTGAATGGTCCGGGGCTGATTCATACCAAGATATCCCAACACCTATAGATACCAAGGTGCAGCATATAGACCCCCCATCCAACGCATTTGCCCTAGGTTTGGTATCCTTGGTAGGTGCAGGACCAGGAGATCCAGGTCTCCTCACCCTTCGCGGGCGTCAGCGCTTAATGGCTGCAGATGCGGTTGTTTGCGACAGACTGGCCATGCCTGCATTGCCCTGCGATCTACGGAATACGACAGAAATCCGCTTTGTCGGCAAGACCGCTGGCAACCACCCGATACCGCAGGAGGAAATCAATGCGCTCCTCATTCGCCTGGCGCGGGCTGGCAAGCGGGTCGTACGGCTCAAAGGCGGGGATCCCTACATCTTTGGCCGAGGCGGGGAAGAAGCCGAGGTGCTGCATGCCGCATCCATCCCCTTTGAGGTGGTACCTGGTGTGACAGCTGCCATTGCTGTGCCTGCGTATGCTGGTATTCCGGTGACGTTCCGCAACGAGGTGGTGCGCGTCACCCTGGTGACCGCCCACGAAGCTGCCAAGTCCGGGGGACCCCAAGTGCGATGGGATCTCCTAGCCACAGATCCCCACGCGGTGCTCCTCGGATACATGGGCGTCACCAGCCTCCCTCGGATTGTGGCCGAGCTGCTCGACGCAGGCATGGATCCCCAGACCCCTGCAGCACTTATCGAGCAGGGCACCACCTCGCAGCAGCGGGTCGTGACCAGTACTGTCCAAGACCTACACGCGGCCGTCACCCGCGAAGGGCTCAGGCCCCCAGCGCTCTTTGCCATTGGTTCCACGGTGTGTCACAGAGAGGCGCTCGACTGGTTCGGCCGCCGCCCTTTGATGGGTGAGCGCCTGGTCATCACCCATTCGGCCCGTGCCTTCAAAGAAGCGCTCGAACTCGCCGGCGTGGCAGTGGTCCAAGTGACTGCGCCGATTTCAAAAGCATCCCGGCTCGTTATGGATGCCTTGCCCCTGACCGGATGCGTGATTGCAACGCCCACCGATGCCGAGGTCATCGACGAAGAGCGGGATGCGCCCAGCTGGCATTCAGACGCGACCGCGTGGTGTCTGTCCCAAGCAGCTGCTGATCGGGCCCGGACCCTGGGATGGCAGCGGGTGGAACAGGTCCCCGATGCCACAAACCCATTCGCGCTCGTTCAAGAGATGGCGCAGAGGATAAGGTCAACAGACACGCGCATGAACACTAAGAGTAGTTGGGAACAATAGAAGAAGACCATTGACACGATGAGGAGGCAAAGATGAAAACAGTCATTGCAATTTCAATGGCACTTTTTCTCTCTGTCGCATGTGCAGGTGCATCCCATCAACCGGGGGAGGTCACTGCTTCTGAGCCACAAGTAAATAATGAATCTCGAATAAAGGAGCTACCAGAACCTACAATTGGTAATGCTCAAGCATCCGACAAAAAAAAGGAATCGAAAAAGGACACGCCAGAGGCGCCGGCACCTGGCGGAACAGTCGATAATCCTTACGAAATATACAAAGACATCCGAGAGCTACCAGATGATGTCGTCACTCGAAGAGTTAGGGAATTTGTCGATATAATAAATTCACATAACCCAGAGAGGTTTCACGCCTATGCCAAAGGAGCACTCACCGACGCGTTCTATAACAAAATGCCGGCCGAGATGCGCGTTGCCATCACGTCCTCATTCTACCACGAAACAAAGGGCGTCAAGATCTACAGTAAACGAGAATTTGAGGGCAACACCCCTCCAGGTGAAAACACGTATATTCTCACTAGCATAACGACTGGTCAGTGGATAGCGCTTATCATTTATGTCGACTCAGAAGCGCCGCACAGAATCAGCAAATTGGAGTGGGCCCCTGCACGCCCTCCCCACGACATTCCCCAGTTAAAAAACCTTTCACAAAAACAGATCATCGCCCATCTCAAACGCTACCTAGCAAAACTCGCCAAAGCCGATATTTTTTCAGGTACTGTCCTGATCGCTAAAGACTGCAAAATTCTATTCAAGAAAGCCTACGGAAAGGCGTCAAAAAGGTTCAATGTCCCTAACAAAATAGATACAAAATTTAACATTGGATCAATGAACAAAATGTTTACTGGTGTCGCCATTGCCCAGCTGGTTGAGAGCGATAAGCTCTCTTTCGAAGATCCCTTAAGTAAATTCGTTTCAGAAGAGTGGCTGCCAAAATCTATAACAGAAAAGATACGGATCAAACACCTTTTGACCCACACCTCTGGGCTTGGATGCTATTTCAATGAGACCTTTGAGAACTCTTCGCGTCTGCTCTTCCGCAATATTGATGACTACAAAACGCTGGTAAAAACCGATGCGATTGCTTTTGAACCAGGTACCAAGTTCAAATACAGCAACATCGGTATGTTCATGCTCGGGGTCGTCATAGAGAAAATAACAGGGCAGACCTACTTTGATTACGTGCGCGAAAATATTTACAAGCCCGCAGGTATGAAGAACACCGACTGTTATGAAATGGATCGACCCGTGCCAAATCTGGCTATTGGCTACACACGGAGCGACGACGGCTGGAGAAACAATATCTTCGACCATGTGCTAAAAGGAGCGGCTGCGGGTGGTGGCTATTCTACGGCCCCAGACCTGTTGGCATTCGATATTGCCCTTCGAAATAACAAGCTCTTAAGCGCTGAAATGACAGACCGCGTTCTTTCTGCAAAGCCCGAGTTGAACGCTCCGATATATGGATACGGATTCTTCATTACCGACCAACCAGGGGACCGGCGCGTAGGCCACGGGGGTGGCTTTACAGGGATACGGGCCCTCTTGCGTATGTACCTTGATTCCGGTTACACCGCAGTTTTCCTGTCAAACTATGACATCGGCACAGATGCCGTGGCCGACAAGATGGCTCAACTGATTGCCGCCAGAAAAAAATAGTAACCCGAGTTTGACAAATCGAACAAAATAGGCATACAAATACCTGTATGCATAAAACAGAAAGCATATCGGTATATTGTTTGAGATTCGACGAAATCTATGGATAACACTGGCGCTTTCTCCTTGGTTGCCGCTTGTTTTATCGTGCTGTGGCTCAGATGATGCTGCGCTTATTCCCGAACCTGTCGACACAGACTCCCAAGGCGAAACCAATGCACCCATTATCCCAACCGGGCAAACCAGTTGTTACGATGAAACCGGAGAAATGGCATGTACGGAATTTCCCTGTGACGACCACGGCAATCCCGATCTGTGCGGTCAAGATGCCCAGTATCCCGAGACCGCTCGAACGTTTACCTGCCGGGACGTCGATGGGAACGCCAAGGCATGCTCCATGGACAATGCCGTTCCAGGTGATGTGGTTCATGACCCGCTCACCGGGCTCACCTGGCAACGGGTGCTGCCAGACACTTACGGTGCGCCTTGTCAGCAATCAGCAGGATGTGATTGGCAACAAGCTGCTTTATACTGCCAGCGCTTGAACAACCAGAAGTCTGACGAGGCGTGGCGCCTGCCCAGCAGTGTTGAGCTAGAGAGCCTCGTTGAATTTGGCCGTTCCTTTCCCGCAATCGACCCGCGTGCCTTTCCCAACACAGCCACGACCTATTTTTGGTCTTCATCGGAATATGTTGGGGTTGCGTTACCGATCCATCTCGCCTGGATGATCAACTTTGGCTTCAGCAGCACGATGGCTGGGTTTACAGACGACTTGTGGCCTGTACGATGCGTCCGCGGCGAACCTGCCGATGAGCGCGCGTTCGCATCTCGAGGGGGTATCGAAAAAGGGGATGCCAGGTTAGACACAACGCTTTCGTACACAGACGAGCATACCGGGCTATCCTGGCAAGTAGAGGGCGCAATGGAAAAGACTTGGTCAGCAGCCCTTGAGTACTGCGAAACCAGCATCCTGTTGGGCGTTGCTGATTGGCGGTTGCCCAATGTCAATGAGCTCAAAACGCTGCTGGATCGTTCCGTCTATCACCCAGCGTCGATGCTGCCAGATATGGCATCTGGCGGTACCTGGTCTGCCACCGCAAGTGACGCTCTCCCCGGCAATGCCTGGTTTGTGGATTTCTATGATGGCCTGGTCAGCGACGGGAACATGTCAAACCCACTGAATGCCCTTTGCGTGAGGAATACCGGTTAGACCCCGGGATATTCCCACAAAGATATCCCCACAAAATTTTTTCGATTTCCTAAATTCTGTTGTAGGGCGTGGGTTTATCCCACGCCGCCTTCCATGCATTGCGCCCGATACGCGGCCGGGGATAAACCCCGGCCCTACAACGGTTTTTGCTGCATTCGGGAAAAAAACTGGGGATATCCCAGGGACTGTCCTTTGTAGTGGCAGTCAGTGGGACACCTGGCACCGCGTCCAAAAGATCTGCTGGATTACACGAATAGCGCAATATCACCGACTGATTGTTGCAGGCGAAAAAGAACGAAAAAAAAGCTCGATCGTTGACTTAAAAATAGGTTCTCGGTCACAGCGCGAGCTGTTAGTCTCCTTGTGGGAGAGTTTAAAAACCTTTGGAAAGATAACGTTTCTTGGGAAAAAAATGGTAAATGAATGATGCTGTGACACGGACCCATTGGATTGAAGAAGCGCTCAAACGATACGAGCGCCCACTTTTGCGCCACGCCCTGAACATCACCGGGAACATCGAAACTGCAAGGGATGTGGTGCAAGATACGTTTTTAAAGCTTTGCAAAGCCGATCGGGAGCGCGTCGAGGGGCACCTGGCCGCTTGGCTGTTCACGGTGTGTCGCAATCGCGCCCTCGATGTGCAGAAAAAGGAGGGCCGCATGGCACAGCCGACCTCTCTTGATCCTATCCCAACCGAAACCGCGGGCCCCAGTGACCTGGCTGCTCACCGAGAGGCATTTGAACTCATCAGCGAGGTGTTGGCCGCCATGTCAAAACCCCATCAAGAGGCATTTCGCCTGAAGTTTCAAGACCAGTTGACCTATCGGGAAATCAGTCAGGTCATGGGCAAGTCCCTAAGCAGTGTGAGCGGTTTGATTACCACTGCCCTATGTGCGGTGCGCGACCGGTTGAACCCCAATGCAGAGGTGGCCAGGGAGAATCGCCAATGAAATCAATGAACCGGCCAATTGACGACGAGACACTCACCGCATACGTGCTCGGAGAACTCGACGACGGTGAAAAACCAGCTGTCGCAGACGCCGTAAAGGGCGATGCAGCCTTACAAGATGCGGTTTCAGCGTTGGACAATGCAGCCAAAATCGCAAAAACAGCCTTTGCTTCGCCGGCTGACGCAGCCCTGCAATTAACCGATGCCCAGCGCGCAGATATTCGGAACCACGCGGTCCAACCCGAGGCTGCCGATCCCAATGATACCGCTTCAGGGCTCATCGATATGCAGACCCTGGCCAAGGGGCGCGAGGAGAAAGCCGAAGAGGATATAGACGACCTCGTCGAGCTATCCACCAACTCATTCGCACCAGTGCTTCAGCCAGACAGCAGGGTTAAGGACAAGCGCCTGATAATCGGCATCCCAGTGGGGGTTGCAGTTGCAGTGGGTATCATTGCCGTCGCTATTGGCGCGATTTCTAATAGAGATGCTGACAAGGCCACCGATGACCAGATAGCATTGCTTCAGGATCAGGTGACCGCCCTGCAAAACAAAACCAACGCGCCCCCGCAGATCGCGTTGCAGGGCATTGAGCCGGTAGACAAGACCGCGCCCCCAGAGGCGCATGAAAAGGTCCATCCCGCTGAAAAATCATCGCCAGAAAACGCTGAGAAGCCAGCAGCAGTGAGCGAAGATTCAGCCCAGCGCACCGCACCTACGACCAAACAAAAAACCAGTGTTAGCGCTAAAAAACCAAAGCGCTCAAATAAAAACAATGCCGTCAGTGAGACCACACAGCGGTCAAGTGGGACCTCGAAAACAGGCAAAGATGACATCGAAGCGCTTTTGGGCGGTTCTGCACCGACCGCGCGCGTCCCTAAAAAGGCCGCGGCATCCAGGCCTGGTGGCAATGGGACGACCCAAGCGAGAAAAAAAGTATTGGACCGATCCGACGTTCAAGCAGGCATGCGCTCAGTGGCCGCCCGCGTGCGACAGTGCGCAAAGGAGAAGAGGGGAACCATAACCTTGAAAGTGGTCATCGGACCCACTGGGCGCGTGATCACGGCTGTGGCGACCGGACCGTTTGCCGGCACGCCCGTTGGCACGTGCGCAGCAAAGGCAGTGCGGTCCGCACGGTTTCCCAAATCAGATCAAAACCTCACCATCCGGTATCCGTTTAAGCTATGAGAGAAGGAGTTGCTGTTCATGACAACCAGTCAAACTAACAATCCAGTCAAACAGCGAAGATCAGGGCCGAGTGTGATGTTGATTATCGCGGTGGTGCTCCTCGCAGCCATTGCCCTGTGGATTGCCAGGGAAGGGGGCGATGCATCGTCTGACATCTCCGGGTCCATCTCTGACTTCCTCGGCCTCGCGGATGTAACAGAGGCATTTCAAGAAAAAATCAATGGCAAAGGAAAGATGCTCGCCATCGGACCGTCGGCCCTTAAAATAAAGGCCCCTGGTACTGAAATCATCGGCGTCGATCAGGTAGACAAACTCGCCGACCTGCTCCAAGGAACTGACGTCGACGCGGTTACCACCGCGCTCAAGGACGCGGGTATCTCTTGCGTACTGGTCGATCCATCGATTGCAAAGCGGAATCCACTACCAAAAACAACGGTAACAAACCGCCTGGCATTGGCGCGTCCGGCGGGCCGCTTTTCAGCCAAACTGATGAGCAAAAAGCTCTTTTACTATGAAATCGGCGATCCGCCCCTCGAACTCTCGATCGATGCCAAACGAACCCTTACCAGTATCGCGCGAGATGCATTTGGTGGCGGTCCGGGCTTTGTACCGCCAAATACACCGGACGTCGTGAAAAAACGAGGTAAATGGACAGGGATACTCACCGTACGACCCCTTCAATCCAGGCATATTTCGTACCACACGGTCACTACTTCGACCTTGGCTGACACGGCTAAGAAATTGGGACAGAAAGCGCGCAGATACTACAACAAGCGATCCAGCTTGATTGAGCAACACGGCCAACTGGAACAAGCACTGGCCCAGAAAATTACCATCGAACTCGAAATCCTTTACGATTGGGGAACCTTTATCGGTCCGCGAGACCGTATTTTTCTCTGGCGCATTATCGAACCTGGCATTTACGGCATTCGCATGGCAGCAGGCAAGCGGCGCCACTATGTACCGCCCTGGTATTCCATCACAAACAACTATCGCTTGGTAAGTGGCCTCTTTGAAAGAATCACCAAAAAACTCAAGCTGAAGGATGAGGATCGCTGGCAGGACGCGGATGTGCCGTTCGATAGGTTCCGCACGGTTCATTGGCGGGAGCGTGCTCCGAGCGGGGACATCGAGGACCTGTACCGGGCCTCTCCCCACGTGCCAAAGATGACTGAGGTCAATCGAGAAACCATGATCGCATCGCTCAAGGGACTGGGCGATTGGATAGCTGACAATCAAACCCATCCCAACGGGCGATATGTCTATCGCTACTTTCCCACCAAAGACGAAGAGAATGAAGAGTACAACATGGTTCGCCATTGTCTCGGTCCGTTTTCAATGGCCCTGGTCCATGAATTTGCACCAGATCCAAAACTTCGGGAAAAAGCAGAAGCAGGGATGCGATTCATAGAGAACCACATCCGCTGGGGTGGCCCGCCGCGCCACGGCAATGGCGAAATTGACAACAGCGCGACGAGCTGGATGGGCAAACCCTTGCCCGGCCCTGACGTGGCCATTATCGAGTTCGAAGCGCCTCAAAGCGGGGATTGGTCTGCCAAGATGGGCTCGGCAGCCGTCTCCATACTCGGATACACCCAGTACAAACGCGCGGGTTGGCAGCTCAGCCCTGAGCGGGAAAAAGTCCTCACCGGCCTGGCAAACTTTCTCCTCTACATGCAAGATGACGAGGCGGGTAATTTTCACCACTACTACGTCGGTACCCAGAGTCATTTCTACGGCACGAGGAACTCCATCTACCCTGGAGAGATCCTGTACGCTGTGGCCCGGCTTTACGGTGAAACCAAGGAGGAGCGGTATCGCGTGGCGTTCAAAAAATCATTTAAAGCCAATCTCGAGTGGTTTAAAGATCAGATGGCAAAACGGCTTTCAGACGGCACCTACGAGGAGAAGCATCGAAAAAACCTGGTCCAATTCCAACCTTGGATGGCAATGGCCCTGGACGAGATGTACCGCTATGACCCCGACCCTGCCTATGTCGAGGCGTCCAATCTGGTGTCCCTTTGGATATTGGATACGTTTCAATTCGACGAAACCAGAGCGTTCTTTCCGGATTACCTGGGCGGGTATATGAAAGTGCTGGACGAGTTACCGGCGATGCATACGTTTGTTTACACAGAAGGCACGGCTGCGTCGTTTGATTTGGCCCGCCGTGCCGGTGCCGAGCCCCATATCATCGATCGCCTGCGCAAGGGAGCGCTGACAAGTGCCCGATTCATCCTTCAGCAACAGGTTCGGTTGGGTGAGAACGACTACTACTACCCCAATCCCAAGAAGGCAAAAGGCGGTGTGCGGTACTGCATGAATCACAACAAACAGCGCATCGACTACACCTATCACGCGCTCAGCTCTGTCTATCGCATCTTGCGCGCTGCGACTGACGCGGATTACGCCGCTGTCCAATCACTGCCCACGCCGAATCCTCATTAGAAGACCCCTTCTGCTGGATACTCTGGAATATGAGGTTTGACTTCTCAGAAACCAGTGACAAGCGTCCAAATGCTTGTAGGTGAAGGGTTTATCCCCTCACGTGTAATATCTTGACATGTCTGGCTTTTCAAAACGGGGATAAACCCTGATCTATCCCCAGTTTTTTTCAGGCGGAAGAATAGAGAAATATTCAAAGAAACTCAGTCAAGGACTTGGTCTTGATATGGCCACTGCTTCGAGGCAGATGCGGGCCTTGGTCTGACTCGAGAACTCGAATGTCACCTGCTGTGCGTCAGATGGGACAGCTGTCTGGAAATAGGTGCCGCTTTTACCGGCAGTGCCGATGGGTTTCGCACCTGACGCTATCGGCCCAAAATCCAAATGACCGGTAACGACACCCTTTGAAATGAGGTGAAACCGCCCCTTGATTTGGTTTGTTTTGCCAGGCAGGTCAAACACCACCCGCGTGCGGCCTTCTGGGGGCACACCAACGGCGAAACACGACGGTATTTTGCCCTGCCTCCGGCGCGCTGCAGTGAGCCCGGGCTTCAAATCCTGGACCGCGCAGGTCCAATCCGGATTTCTCACATAGGATTTTACACAATAATTTTGAGGGGTGTAGGCGATTTTCGAGGGTCCCTGCCGGTGAAGCACGGAAAGAAGGGCCGTGCCCCTGGGGCCGTCTGATATCCACTCCTGTTCAGCAGCGCTGCGGCCGCCTGCTGCGATGAGTACAGCCCCGCAAAGCACCAATAGGCCAAGGGAAATGGCCAAATAACGATATGCTGATTGTCTCCTATCTTCAGGTAAAAAACTCGGCACAGGTCTGGGTGACAGTACGAGACCGACCGCGCACGCCATAACGATGAGGATGCCGATAATGGAAAGCACCGTCTCCAAAAGGCTATCTCGATACGATAAAACGAGCTCGCCGTCGCGGACGTTCGAGATTTCTGTCAAAACCAAATTTCCCGAACGCACCCGGTGCAACTCCAGGGTCTGGCCCCCTTGGCTGGCGTGCCACTTGCGATAAGGCGGCATGAAAAAGGCCAGGCTGGTGTCTGGGGTCGATCCTGATACGCGCACCGTCCGTTGCTCGGGCTCCCAGACCCGAACTGATACTTTTCCCGGTCCTTCAATCGCCACAGGTGCAAGGGCATTTCCGAGCACCCGATAAACATAATGCCGGCCGTACTTTCCAATCTCTTGGAGCTGTTGGTGGGTGTGCGGCCATTTTGAAATGACGATGGATGCACCGAGCCGCGCCAACGTAGGGATATCTGTCGTAGGGTTGAGCCATTTAAAATTATTGGCAGGTAGGTGCAATGTGGAGTGCCAAGCAAACCCGGCGTTTGCCATGGCCAGCACAGGATAGAGGCCTCCATGTCCGGGTTTTTCCCAATATACAGCCTTATAAAACCGCTTGGGGGTGGCTTTTTCCCGTTCCAAGACGCGGCCGATAGCCGCTACTGATGCCTGATCGTTCGTCCTCTTAAGGGTCAGGGGATACCCCACTGGCGTTTGGATAAGCTCAGGGGCGGCCTGGTGTATAAATCCCCACACGAACGGCGCGAGGCAGGCGGCCAGCAAGCACCGCATCGCAATCGGGCGGGCCGTGCGATCACTAGCCGCACCCAGCCTGGATACCAGTCCTGCGCCAATGGTAGCGATACCAGTGCCGGCAAGCGCATACCACAGGGGTTTTACTGGAATAGAGAAGCGGCGATACTGAATGAGTGAAAGTTTACCCCCGAGCAGGCCGCAGTCCGACCCTACCAACACGTCCATGGAACCCGCGATCATCAGGACAGCCGGCAACAGCAGGGCAAACATCTCGAACCGCCCGGCGCGTAAGCCAAGTGACACTGCGCCGACCACGGCAAGCCCTGAAATAAAAACCCACTGATGGGCAAACGGTCCTCCGTTTAACAAATCCGCCATGAGGTGTGAAATAGGCTGCCAATTGGATGCGCCCGCGTAGATCACATCGCTGGATAGCATCATGCGAACGAGCCAAACCGCGCCCAGGAGGCCCGATAGGAACACGGCCGGCATGAGGCGAAAGACCCCGCGCCCCTGGTTCTTTTCCCTATCAGCAGGTGGCTTGAGGAGCAATACGGCGAGCAATAGGATGGCTGCCAAAGGCGTGGTCAGGGCGTTCAGGGGATGCACCCACAGGCCCAATCCACCGACGAGCACGCAGATGGCCATTGTTCGGGTTGTGGGTCTCTCTACAAATCGCACATACGCGAGCAGGGCAAAGAGCCAGATACCGACCCCGAGCTGTTGGGGCCAGACCCCGTGAAACATGGCGTAGATAAACCCACCTTCCCGATCCCCGCCCTTGTCCAAGACATAAAAAAGACCAGCGAGCAGTGCGCCCCAAGGCCCGGCAAGGCGCCGGGTCCAAGCGATCACTGCCCATGCCGGCACGAGCCAGGCCAGGACGATGCCAAACGCGTAGCTCACCTCGAGGTCGATGCTTCCAAAACTCAGCAGGTAAAGCAGGCCAGTGGCTGTGTATGCGGCCGTGTGGTAGAGATCGCCAAACGGATACCCGGTGTTCAGCTGGTCAGTCCATCCGAAAAACCGAAACGACGGCACCATCTCGTGAACGAAAATATGGGTGGCAAAGTAGTGATTAACGTGGTCTTGACTCACGGGCATTTGACCGGTGGCAATGGGCCCGAGGGCGATCAGTCCGGCCATCGTAACACCGATGTACGGCAGCCACTGTTTTGTTAGGTCGCGCCAACTTGAGAATCGACTATCGAGGAAGCTGGCGATGTTGCCTCCGGCAAACCGCAGCGTGGGCGGTGTGGTGAGCATGAGGATCGCAGTTGCGGCAACGCGCGTAAACATACCTGCCGACACCAGAAACGAGCCAGCCGCGAGCATGGCAATAACAGCCATGCCCCATGATCGGCCCCAATGTTGAATCCAGTTTTTCACCACACCTAACTGCCTTTAATATGATCGGGGAGTGTAATCGTTTCCCGTACATAGTGCGAGTGGGTTTGGGAAAATTTGACGACGTGTGAATCCATGCAACTATTTATTTATACAATAATGAATAATCATCCCTAATTGAGTAATGACCCGATCAAGCGCGTGGCAAAGACATCGCAGCTAGGACATCGCTCTATTAGGCGGTAAGGATGGATTAATTGACATGTCAAAAGGAATAAGCAAGCTCTTTGACTTTTTCAGAACCCACCCCAAAAAGAAAGCGCATGAAGCGGCTTTTATGGCTTTCCTCAATGCACAGTCCAGGGCGTTACATCGGCCCATCGCGCTTTTGGGCATGGTCTGCTGGCTGGGTTTCGCGTTTGATACAGACCCAAAGCTCCATCCCGAGTTTCCCGACCTCCTCTACTTTCGCCTGGGATTGACCGTGGTCTGCGGTATAGCGTTCATCCTGACCTTCTTCAAGAAATTGAGAGGAAAGGGACAAGGGCTCTTGTATCTTATGGGTGGATACATTGCCATATCCTGCGGCTATTTTACCGGCAGGGTCGCCGATGATGCGAGCTATGTTGCCGGGGTGCAAATTGTCGCCTTGCTCAGCGTGCTCATGCCGCTCAACCGCAGGGCCCTTAACCTTCTCCTTAGTTCAGTGTTTGTACCATTCATCATTGCCGTGGTGATATATAAACCCGATTTAAGTAGCCCAGCTGCCATATATTCCATGAACAATCTAATTATAACCTTTGTTCTTTGTTTTATCATCGTGTTTGTGAACGATCGGCTGAGGTTTGCCATATTCTACGACAGATTAAAACTCTCTGACAGCAACCAGGAGTTGACAAAGACAAAGGATGCCCTATGGGGCGAAATGGAGATTGCCAAAAAGATACAAACCGTGCTTCTTCCTGAAAAGCCGGCGATCAACGGTTTTGAAGTATCGGGCTCTATGATGCCAGCCGATCAAGTCGGAGGGGATTATTACGATGTCATTAATGCAGGGGACATGGACTGGGTCGTGATCGGGGATGTCTCAGGCCATGGCGTTCCAGCTGGCTTAATCATGATGATGGTCCAGACTTCCATCCACACCGCACTTCGGAATAATGCCAACATGTCTCCATCTGATTTAATGGTCCTCGTCAACGAGACAATCGCCGCTAATATAGAAAAACTTCACGAAAAAAAATACATGACCATCACTGTGATTGCATATCACAAGGAGGGAAGGTTTTGCTTTTCAGGTCTGCACCAGGACATTTTGATATACCGATCCGCATCCAAAAAGGTCGAAAAGATTCCAACGAATGGTATCTGGCTCGGAGTAACGGAAAGTATAGACGGCATGGTGAAAGACGACACGTTTTCTATCGACGTAAATGACGTCATCTTGCTCTATACCGATGGGATAATTGAAGCAAACAAAGTTAATGGGCGATCTGACCATGACCTTGATTTATACGGTTCTAAAAGGCTTGCGGGAGTGCTTTCCCGTCTGGGTGAAAAATCAACGGATCATATTATTACGGGGGTTCTGGATTCTTTAAACGACTACAAGACTGATGACGATGTTACCGTACTGGCAATGAAACGGTGCGAATAAAGAAGAATCATTCGATTCGCTGAGTCGCGAATAATGTGCTAGCTGCCAAAATGAATCGGTCGCCTTATCCCCTCATTACCTTTCAAGTATGCAACATTAGCTATATCCGACATCACCGGGCTTTTCCAGTCAGGCACAAGCATATCGTCAAGTGATGCACCGTCATAAGTTATATTTGTTCCTTCTCCAAAGTTCAGACTGTGTGCAATAACGAGCTGCTTCACATCAAAAGGATTGAAGTTCATTATCTTTGCGGCTGTAAAATCTGCAGCCAGAAAATCATTGCTTGCCAAAATAAAGTACTTTCCGGCGTTATTGCGTTTTTTAATATCTATTGTCGTTCCTTTGCCCATGCCGAGTATATTTGATTCATGATGCGGCCCTGAGCCCTCAAGGCAGATAGAACAGTCAATGACAGCAAAATCTTCTTTCCCTTCGCTCCTGCGCCAATCGCAAATATCGATAAATGCGCCTTCGACCCCGGTTTCTTGGACGCCGGCGATAGGGGTTTCTAAATATGCCCGGTGCATTTTACTTCGAAATATGCCGCCCAGGGTCCCCAAATGTTCGTTCGGCACAATACCCACGTAGTTTTTCATCGACGCCGTTATTTTTCCGTATTCGTGTGTTTTTATAACAGGAACGGATATTATGTGGTCTGCTTCATAAAATCGCTCGGCAATCATGAGGCCATCCTTCATAAGCTCATGATCGCTTGAAGAAGGAATATACCGCCAGTTATCTGCCACATTAACATTCAATAGTTCTATTTTATTATCTCCGTAAGATGACTTTAAGTAGTCGACAGCAGATAGCAGATCAGATGCGCCGCCATAGATTGTATTGCCATTAAAAAAAGGAAGTGAATCCCATGTCCAGGACATGCCCTGGGCGCCTTCGCCGATGGTTACCTTGGCTGCGCCCGCTGCAAGGCACTGCTCTGCAACACCTACAATGATTTCTGCTTTTGTGCATTCCCCAACGTCTGGCGAAAACTGACTCAATCCGAGCGCCACAAGGTTTGGCTTAATAAAGACAGTAGCGCCGGTCAGAGCGCTTCCTTTGATGCCCAGTTTTTCAGTTGCCTGCAACGCCATAGTATACAGATCTGAAAGCGCGTCACCGGAAATAGCATAAACAGTTGCGCTGCCGCCGGCCTCTTCACTGTCTCCGGTATCTTCACTGCCTCCAGCATCTTCACCGTCACAGCCTGTAATTTGCGGCACCACAAACGCGGCACATGTCCCTGCGCCTATCTTTAAAAATTCACGTCTTGAGAAGTCGCTCATTTTCTTTTCCTAACGTAGCATACAAACACTGCTTTATTGACATGCATTCGTTTCACAATTGTTATTGACATATATGCTTTTCATATTCGCCACTGACATTATTTCTTTTCATATCCTCTATTGACATACATTATTTTCATATTTTCTAAAAAATTATATTAATCTCATTAGAAAAGTATGTTACTAATCGCAGAATGTCAATGTAGAAAAAAAAGGGTGCCCTGGCATCTAACGTAAATAAAGCAGGCAAATCTGCGAAAGGAAGTTCTAATGGATAGACGTCAATTTCTTGTCGGTTCGGCAGCTGCATCAACGGCTCTATGTCTGCCAAACCAGGAACCATTGTTTGCCCAGGAAGGCATGGGAGTTACGCCCCTTAGAGCTATCACAGCGGCGGCTGACACGATCCTTCCAGCCGACCCAAATGTGCCGGGCGATTTCAAAGCATCCGACTACGGTGCAGATGCTGCAATTGCTAAAAAACTAGGTCTACTTGGACAGATAGCCGCAGTTGTTTTGCTGGATCGGTATGCTTACCGGGTAGCAACAAAGCGATTTATCTACTGTTCTGATGAAGAGAGACTAGAAGCCATGCAGGCCTGGATACTCGAAAAAGACACCCTTCCGACGTTTGAAAAGGATTTGCTGAGCGGCCTCTTGAGCATGACAGCAATCGGTACCTGGGAACAAGACTCCGCTGAAGTGAGAGATTTCATATACGAGTCCATGGGATGGTACGATCCAGCAGACCCATTGGGGTCCTTTAGGGTGCCATGTGAGGGTTATTCTGACTTTGGTTATACAGGTTAGAGAAAGGCGGCAAGCACAATGACTACGAAGACTGAATACGCTGATGTAGTAATCGTGGGGTCTGGCGCAGGAGGTGCCACCCTTGGTGGAGAATTGGCTGAGGCAGGTGAAAAGGTCGTCTTCCTAGAAGCGGGTAATGACCTAGACATTACGTATGGATCTCCAAATCACTATGCAGGTTCCCAATTTTTCGGAGACACCTTAGAAAAAGAACTCTTCTGGCATGAAGAATATTCGGGCTTTAATTGGCGCACGGATATGGGGGAATGTGCTGGTGGCGGTACCAGCTTTTATGGCGGGGTACTGGAGGAATCGAGTCCCGAAGACTTTGAGATGTGGCCGTTTTCATTTCAAGAGTTTATGAACTATATCAATCTAACAAAACAGCGGTTTCACGTTAGCCGTTGGCCGGTAGAAGAGCAATCACCCTACGCGAGGCTGATCAATAACGTTTCAAATGGCGAATTCTCACCGATTCAATCGGCCTTCAACCGCGAGCCTTACACTGAATACGGCGTCTATCACGACAAATGTCGGCAATGCCGGTTCTGCTTGTTGGGATGTAAAAACAACGCCAAAGCCTCTGCCATTTCCGTCACATTGCCCAAGGCGAGGTGGTACGGCGCTGAAGTGAGAGACAACAGCCTGGCCGTCAGAATTAATACGGACTGGACTGGAAGCCGCGTTACCAGCATTACCTACTTAAAGCGTACAAAAACAAGCGAGCTTACAGAAACCCTCGAGTTAAGGATAATATACGCGAAAAAGTTTATTTTAGCAGCCGGTACAATGATGACACCAATGCTACTTCATTGGTCGGGAAGGAATGGTGAAGCACTAGCAAATTCGTCTGGCCAAGTAGGTAAAAACTTGCGCGGGCACTTCTGCCGGCATACGATGGGGGTGATTCCCAGACAGGATCTTGATACTTACAAAGGTCAGGTGGTAGAGTTAAGCGATCAGTACAGAAATTACGACAAAGGTTACCTGATTGAATTTAATATGGCCGCGCCACCTGCTTATATGGGTATGCTTTTTGAAGTAATGACCCCAGAGATTGCGACCAAGTTTATTGGTGTTGAGTACAAACGATTCTTGAGAAAATACGGTCAACTGATGGTTGCGACCCCGATGGCGCGAAGTCTGGACGATGGCTTCACAGATAATTCTGTACTGCCTCACCCAAGTAGGCTGAATAAATATGGCCTACCGCTGCCACATGTTCATCTTGTCCCAAACACTCAAGAAGCGATTTGGATTGAAGATGCAGCTGCACACGCCAAGGGGATAATGCAACTGACCGATGCGGATCCACAACACATCTGGTCTGGTCGGATTGATGCTGTACATAAAAAAGGCACGTGCCGCATGGGTACGGACCCGTCCGATTCTGTTACTGATCTGAACGGACAATGCTGGGACCTCGACAACCTCTGGATTGCTGACGGCAGCCTATACCCTGCCCCGCTCATGGCAAACTGCGCGTTTATTATATACGCCCTAGCTTACAAAATTGCCGATGGCATGCTGGGGCGCCAAACAATTGCAGATAGTGGAGCAGAAGACGATTCGAGCGCAGACGATGCCGGATGTGATCAAGTAGGAAATGGTACCCAGAAGCCCGGGTTGTTAAAAACCATGAAACGCCTATTCTAACCATCAGCCACTTCAGCTACAAACGAACACAGTACTCGCCTGTGGCGTAAGCAAATCTCCGAATTAATTGCGTTCAATCGATGATAACCGGATCGCATCCGTATTGCACGGTGATGGTATGATAGCCTTCTTGAAGCGTCTCGCAAGCCGCATCGCAAAATCGCATGATTCCGTTTTCTTGGTCTATCCAAGTCCAGCCCTGTCCCTGGGTGCATCCCTCATCGCGTGGAACCACCGCGCCATCAATCAAGAAATTGACGTCGTTCGGGTCGACCTCAACTGGCGGCGGCGGGACCTGGTAGTCGCATGCGGCGCTCGGCGCGATGCTCGACAGGGCCATTTCTATTGCCGTAATGAGCGATTCCAGATCGTCAGCTGGCATAAATTCAGGATACTCAGTGCCCCCGTTTTCAGCGATAGCGTTTAGTTGGGCCGGGTCGACACCTGGGCCCAATCCTACCGCAAAGGTCTTGACGCCTTGAGAGAATAGATCAGTGGTGATGTCACCGAGCTGCTCGCTCGTGGCCTCGCCACCGCCACTGCCACTCTCGCAGGTATCGATGCCGCAGGTGTCCGGACCGTCGGAGACAATTATCAGATAGCTATCCACCGCTTCCCTAATGCACTCTATCGCGTAGATGGCGAAAAGGAAGTTTTCCAGCTCGCAGTACATCGGTGTAGCCCCTCTGGGTGCATCGTTGGCCGGAAGGGCATTAACGAGCGTTGGTGCCTGATTAGCCGCGCAATCAACTATTATCGAATCATTGGTTCCGCATATTGCACTGCTGCCGCCGCTAGCTTTGGGGTAGAAGTCCAATCCGAATTCATACCCACTAAACTCGTAATCGGTAAAAATCTGCATGAGCGCCTCTTTGGCGATAGACCAATTTCCCGGGTTGTCCGTATCGTCGAATGCTCCTGTCTCGTAATTGTAGAAAGGCGCCATCGAGTAGGACATATCCTGCAAAATGGCCACTGCTACCGGAGCACAACAGACAGGAATGTCAATCTCGTCGCAGAGCTCAGTATCGGTGTCCGTGTCAGTATCCGTGTCCGTGTCAGTGTCCGTGTCAGTATCCGTGTCAGTGTCAGTATCCGTACCCGTGTCAGTATCCGTGTCAGTGTCTGCGTCAGTATCCGTGTCGGTGTCTGCGTCAATATCCGTATCCGTGTCAGTATCCGTGTCCGTGTCTGCGTCAGTATCCATGTCGGTGTCTGCGTCAATATCCGTGTCCGTGTCAGTACTCAACTCTGTATCGCCGCAATCGCAATCACTCCATCCAGTGCCGGTCGCATTACACGACTGGACGCCGGGTATGATGTTGGCGCACACGCATAACTGGGTTTCTCCTGGGTCGCAGATCATGTCCCCTCCCCCATTTCCTTCGCAGGCCTCAAGAACCATCATACCCACCAACAAGGCTATTGTTTTTGCTAAGCAATCCATTTTTTCTCCCTCAAGCAAAGTGACACCGTATATTGAAGCTTTACTCAGATAATGTAACACTCTCTAAGATAATAAAGATGCAATTAATTCTTTTCATCTACGCAACCAAGCCCTGTTCACCCATATCTACAGGGCAAGCCAGGCTGAACCCAGCCTCACTGACTTGAGGCCATGGCGTCAACTGATCCTAGAAGAACTGATAGCCTCGCCCACAGCAGCGTCTTCTGGCTACTTGGAGGAATAATCTTCGCAGCATGTGCAGAAGGCGTCGTAACTGCCCGGGGTGTTTTCACTGGCGGCGGTTCCGGGGCAGCCGCTTTGGTAGGATTTTTTGCAGCAGCCTTGCTCATCACAGTGCCCCTGCTTTTAGCATCTGTTGCCTTATATTTTCTAATCTCCCGCCCGTCCGTCCGAACCCTAGGAGAGCGCCTTTGCCAGGGCCTCACCGGATCCAAATCAAACGGTGCATCTACTGCGATTGTAATGTCGGCTATCGTCTTAGGAGGCTCAGTAGGTGTGGGTACTGCTGTGGGAAGCGCACTTTCGGGTTCAGTGACGCCTCTATTTGTCGCCCTTGCTGCAGCATCGAGCGCGATTGCTGCGCTCGCCCTGCTTACACTGTGCGCTGTACCACTGGGCCAGCGCATCGCTTATTTCATTGATCAACGCGGTCTTGGGAAATCAATAGCAGTTAATCCCGTAATGGCCGTGGTAGTCGTCGCGATCGGTGCATTTGCGGCTTTTAACAGCGCCCTGCCTTGGCACTGGTCCCTCCTGCCCACTGCACTGCTCATCGGCATTGCGTGCGGGCTCTATCCCAGGTTTCACAGGGGGTTCCTCGAACCCTTGATAAAAACAAGACCGCGTATCTTGGGATTTATCGGCACCGTCGCCCTGCTCGCTATCGCCATGACCACAATGGCCAAAACCCTTCCCCGGACTGTACAGCATGCGCTCACCTTTCACGCGCCCTATGCCGGAAGCTTGATCGCCATCGTAGGTACGCTTTCAGATTGGGACGGGGATGGTTATCCGAGCCTTTTGTTCGGCGAGGATTGCAACGACCATGACCCTCGCATTCACCCGGATGCGCGGGATGTTCTTGGCAACGGTATTGACGAAAACTGCACTGGCGCTGATGCGCGAGCCTATGTTCCGGATCCTCCCCCGGGGTTTATTCGGCCCCCATCCCTCAGGTCAAAGCCGAATATCGTTCTCATCCTCCTAGACGCCTTGAGGCCCGACCATGTGGGATTCGCAGGCTACCATCGGCCTACAACACCCCGGTTGGATGCATTTAAAGAAACAGCTGTTTGGTTTGGCCGCGCCTACACACCCACGCCGAGGACCCGTGGGGCCATGGCATCTCTGTTTACAGGCCGGGATGCCCGCAACACACCTCGCCGAAATGAACCTGGGAACCGGTTTACCCTCAAGCCTCAGGCCGTAACAGTCGCAGAAACCCTTGCCAAGGTGGGGTACGACACAGTCGGATACACCATCTCCTACGTGGCCCAGCACATCAGAGGATTGGGTCAGGGATTTCGAATTTGGCAGACCCCATGGCCAACAGAGCAATGGCGAAAGGTATTTGGCCGGGCCGCAACCAAGACTGCCAACGCCGCTATAGAATACATTAACGACGTGCCACCAGACGGGAGCCGCCCCTTTTTCCTCTTTACCCACTTTCGCTGCAATCACGACCCATATATCAAGCACCCAGAATGGGACTTTGGAGATCGGGACATCGACAAATACGACAGTGCCACTGCGTATTGCGATCGGGAAGTCGGCAGACTCCTGGACACACTTGTCGCGCGGAGCGATGCGGATCAAACCGCCCTGTTTGTCTTCTCTGATCACGGAGAGCTCTTTGGAGATCACGGATACACCAACCACGGCAACTCCCTCTATGAGCCAGATGTGCGTATCGTGCTGCTCGTTAAAATACCGGGGGTCGATCCACAGACCGTGATGTCCCCTGTTCTGCTCACCGACATCGTCCCCACCATATCCGCACTAGCCAACGTGCCGCCGCCAAAGGGAGGAAACGGTTTTAACCTGCTCTCCTATGTGACCGGGGAGGAGAAAAAATTATACCAAAGGCCCCTGTTTCTCTTCACGGATCTCAAAAAAGGCGCCATCAAGCGAGATGCGAGCGCGGTTGTACAATGGCCCTATAAGGGGATTTACGATCGAAAGTTAGGACAAAAAGAGGTCTATCACCTCGAATCTGATCCATTGGAATCCAGCAATCTGAGCGCAAGAAATAAGCAAAAAAGCAATCAGCTCTTCGAGCTCCTCGAAAGCTACGAAGTCACCCTGCCCCATCGTCGGCGATAGCCGATGTAGGACGCAATCCTTCCCCTAGATCCCGTCGAAAAGACGCCTCGACGTTTTCAAATCCGTCAAAATTTCAAACTGAGAAGAGTGGGACCTTTGCCAAAACTGAATAACGCGTTATTAAAGGCCGTAACATATGGAAAGATGAATGGGAAATTCCAATGAGTATTATCGATAGTTTTTTGAGGTTCTCTCTGCTGGGCGCTGAATGGGTAATGTGGGTGCTCATTATCCTCTCCCTGATCTCGATTGCGGTCATGATTGAACGGGTGATTTGCTTCTTTGGTCAGCGTCCAGCTATTGGCCCGGTGATTGAAGATTTAACCGCGTCACTCAGGAAAGCAGACATTGAAGGGGCGCGCAAACGGGTAGCCAATGCCAAAGGCGTGGCCGCAACCGTTGCCAGAGCAGCGCTGAGCGAGGCTGAACGCGGGCCTGCAGCTGCAGATGAAGCAGCAGCTGGCGCGCTCGTTCGCGAGCGGCTTCGCCTCGAAAGGAACCTGGTTTTTCTAGGAACCGTGGGAAATAACGCACCCTTTGTCGGTCTGTTTGGCACGGTCATCGGCATCATCCTGGCGTTTCACGAGCTGTCGCTCAACACCCAGGGCGGTGCTGGTGCGGTCATGGCCGGCATTTCAGAGGCGCTTGTGGCCACTGCCATTGGCCTCTTGGTTGCCATTCCGGCAGTGGCGGCATTTAACGCATTTCAGCGCCGCATCAAGGCGATTACAGGCGATGCAACCGCAATGGTGCACGCCATTTTGGCTGGCCTCAAGGGGGAGGATCCGGCGCGCGGAGATCGATGATGGCCGGTGGTATCCGTCACGATGACGACGAGATTATTACGGACATCAACGTCACGCCGTTTGTCGATGTCTCCCTGGTGCTGCTCGTTATTTTTATGGTTACGGCCACCTATATCGTCGCCCAATCCATTCCCGTTGACTTGCCCGAGGCAGGCACGGGCGAAGATGTGGTCACCACCTTTGCCATCACGCTGACAACGGACGGACAGCTCTATCTGGATGGGGAAAAAGTCGATGAACCGAGATTGAGAAGTGAAATTCAAAAATCTCGGGACAAAAACGACGATGTTCGCGTGGTGATCGCCGCGGACAAAGCTGTTCAGCACGGCCGGGTGGTTCGCGTCATCGACCTGGTGCGCAAAGAAGGTGTTGCCAAATTCGCCATTAATATCGAATCCGAAGAAACGGACTGAGCCTGGCATGGCAACGCTTCCCAAAGGACGAGGGTTTCTTTCCCTTGCAATTTCGATCGCCTTGCACGGTGGATTTGTGGCACTGCTCGCGCTCATCCCAGCGCGGTCGACAAAGACATGGGACGCGGTGGATCTGTCGGTTTCAGCCAAAAAGCCCGCACAGGCACCAGCGCCGGATCCCGAGCCAGATGAAACCGAAGAACCTCCCACTCCAGAGCCGGATAAGCCCCCTGTAAAACGTCCGAAAAAGCGCCCCAAGAAAGCCGCTGAAGCAAAAGAAGAACCAGCAGATGAAACACCCCCGCCCCTCGAACCAAACGTGGCTGAGGACGTGCCCCAAGAGGCACCAGAGGCGCCGCCCGTGTTTGATTTAGGGGACAATACCTTTGCCAAAGGGGATGGCCAGGCAGCAAATTGGTCCTTAAGGCGCTCCGAGGGCAATACCCGGTTCGCCCCAGTTGCCAAGCAGGGTAGCCCTTCAGTGCGGGGCACGCGGGCAACAGGTGACCCTGCGGGCAAGCCGGGCGGCACTGGTACTGGCTATGCACCAGTGCCGATAAAAGACCTTTCCCAGCGACCCCTGCCCAGATCCGGCACCATTGCAGTGCCCCCGTATCCCGCAGACGCACGGCGTGAGGGCATCGAGGGCGCGGTCGTCCTGCAAGTCTATATCACGCGCACCGGAGCTGTTCGCCGCGTCAGAGTCATTAAAGACCCGGGCGGAGGGCTCGGAGACGCGGCAAAAATTGCGATGCTCAAAGAAAAATGGACGCCGCCCCTCGATAGGGATGGCCAACCTGTCGATACAATTATAATATATTCATATCGTTTTGTTTTGGACGGCTAAATTGGAGTGCCCTGGGGTATTCACCGGCCGATAATTCCAAATTTGAAAGGGATGGTGCTACATGGCATACTCGGGTGAAATTTTTTCAGTAAAGGTGAAAAAGAACATGCCGACTCCATTTCGTTCGCAACCCCGATCGGGCTGGTCTATCCAGGTACTCTGCGCAGCGATTTGTTGCGTGCTTGCAAGTGCCACAGCGCGCGCCCAGGCGCCCACAGAGACATCATTTAACATCAACCTGTTCCAGCCATCCCCAGGCCCGCTGAACTTTTTTAACGTGGCGTCACCCGAAATCGGGGACGACATGAAGCTCACCATCGGACTCATGGCTTCCTATCAGCATCGGTCGTTTGCGTTGCTCAACTGCACGGCTGCAGGAGACTGCGACGACAGCTCCAATACCATTGACGCTGTTAAGCACCTGCTCTCTTTTGACCTGTTGGCGAGCTTTAATTTTCTTAAGTACTTTCAAGCGGGCCTCGCCATACCCATGGCGTACATGAAAGGCGAGGGATTCGTTATTGCGACCGACCCCACAACGGGCCAAGAGCTGAATGCCGCACCTGGGGATAAGTATTCCTCGTTTGTGGTATCTGATGCAAGGGTGCACCTGAAGGCCCGTATCATCGGCAAAGACGGAGAGGACGGCCCCTCGTTTGCCGTGGCCGTCATTCCCACCCTACCCCTTGCCGATTGGATTGGCATGGGCCAATCAGATGACGTGACCGAAGAAGGCGCCTATGGGTACGGCGGGGATGGGTTTATCACCTTGGTGGCGCCCAAGCTTTTATTCGGGTATCGGGTTGGCCCGTTCCGATCATCGGTGAGCGCGGGTGCGTTATGGCGCAAGAAATCAAAGATTCTCTCCACTGAGATCGGACATACCCTCGTGTACGGGGCAGCCCTGGGATATTTAATCATTCCGCAAATCGAAATTATTGCCGAGCTGTTCGGCAACAAGATATTGAATAGTGAGAATTTCTCGGATGCAGAAGGCACGCCACTACTCTTCTTGGGAGGCGCCCGATTTTTGGTAAAGGACTTTGCGTTTTCACTTGCCGGCGGGGGCGGCATTCTGAGCGGCATCGGCGTTCCCAAGTTCCAAGCGATAGGCGGTATCACGTGGTCACCCCAGGGCAAGGCCAAACCCGAAGAAGACGTATCTGTGATCAACGATTGGGACCTCGACAACGACGGCATCCACAATGACGCGGACAAATGCCCGAATCAACCCGAGGATACGGATGAGTTTGAAGATGAAGACGGCTGCCCAGAAGCGGATAACGACGGCGACGGCATCGTCGATGGTTACGATTCCTGCCCCCTCAAGGCAGAGGATAAGGACAAGTTTAGGGATGACGATGGCTGCCCGGACCTCGATCACGACGAAGATGGCATCGAGGAGAGCAAGGACAAGTGCCCAGACCAGGCCGAGGATTTCGACGATTTCGAAGACGAGGACGGCTGTCCCGAGGCTGACAACGACAAGGATGGACTGGCTGACGGCGAGGATTTCTGTGTTAGCGAGCCAGAGGACAAAGACGGTTTCGAAGACGAGGACGGCTGCCCTGACTTTGACAATGATTTTGACGGGGTCCCCGATGTTAAGGATAAATGCCCCAACGAGGCCGAGACGTTAAATGGTATCCGCGACGAGGATGGATGCCCGGATCGGGGCAAGGCCCTGGTTATCGTGACCGAAGAACGCATCGACCTCAAAGAGATGATTATGTTCAAAACCGGTTCCGATCAAATTCGCGGCCGGCAGTCCTTTGATATCCTCGATATCATCACCAGCATCTTGCTCGGAAATACTAAGATACGCGTATCCATCGAGGGCCATACCGACAACCGGGGCAATGCAGCCCAGAATCGGGATCTCTCCAAACGCCGTTCCGAGGCGGTCAAGCGCTACTTGGTCGGCAAGGGCGTAGAGGATAGCCGACTCGAGACCATCGGCTGGGGACCGGACCGCCCCATCGAGAGCAACAGAAACCGAAAGGGGCGCGCTGCAAATCGCCGCGTTGAATTCATCATCATTCGCCAGCAAAAACAGACTGCTGAGACAGACAGTGGCCCAGCACCGGCAGAGCCAGAGAGCCCGGGTGAGATGGATTTCACAGCTTCGGACAGCGGGTCCAGTGAAATGAATTTTACAACCGAGGAAAAACAGGGAGAAAAGCCAAAAGAGGCGGAAATGTCCTTTGAAGCAGAATAGATTAACTCGATTTTTTAAAACAAGTCAGCTGCCCGTCCGTGTAAAACATCTGGACACTCGATGGAAGAAAGTCCCTGAGGCAATCCGCAATAGAAAAAATAACCATCTCGTGCGAGGCCTCGGCCACTGCCCGGGCAAACCCCTGATAAAACGCAACTCCCAATCCCTCAGGGCGAACCGGGCGGTAGAGGTAAACAAAGTCCATCTGTGCCGGCGATACATCAAACACATCGCCCGCTATCCATTCCACCCGGTCTCGGGGAATACCGAGCCAGCATTGCAAGTGCTTGCCCACCTCGACCATTTGGCTGGAGAGCTCGATTTGAATCGACCGGCGATGGGGATAGAGCAACTGCATCAACAATAACTGCAACCCGTTGCCCGCGCCAAAATCACCGGACACGGTGTGTGAATGAATATAAGGCGCAGCTTTCAAGATCGGCGACAGGCCACCTGCATGACACCAATACCCGCCGGTTTTATCCATTCTCAAGCGCTCGATCTCGGTGTAGGGGGCCTCGTGCCCGTGCACATGGCAGTACAGGGTTAAAAAGGCCTCTTCCAAGGCGTCGGGGTCATCCCCCTCGATAGAGGCCAAGAACCGCTCCCTGAGCATGTCGTACCGTTCAAACAGACCAAACGGATCAGGGGGGGCGTTCAACCGGGCAAACAGGACCATCAATGGGATCAACCGCTCGCGCTCAGCCGGTGGCCAGGCTTCCTGTCCCAACAACCCGTCCAACCGACGGTGTAGTGTTAAATCACCTCGGCTCATATCTGGCTCTTTTATACCGGGGCCATGCATAGAACACAAAGACCTGTTATCTTTATTTCAATGGACCGCGACAGCCCGGCAAATGGACGGGACGGGGAAAAGCGCTCTTTTCTCGGCGTGATGTTCGAGTGCTGTCATGTATACGGTCGCATTTACAAAAACAAACGCGGTACTGCCTACGAGGGACACTGTCCTAAGTGCGCAAAAAAAGTCACCATAAAAATCGGACCAGGGGGATCAGACTCCCGCTTCTTTAAGGCGTGGTAATGGTTTTTGATCGAGACGCGCGCAGCTTTATCCCGGCAAACACCAACCCAGCAGCGAGCACCAAACTGAGACCGATGAGGCCGCCAAACCAGAGCTTCGCACGTGTCGCTGAAGTTTCAGCCACTTCAATCGGACCGATAAATACGGTTTTCAGAGGATGGGTCGTGGATTGGGCGAAAAAAACGCGTACTGCATTGGGGTCGACATCGCTCACAGCAGCAGCGACGAGTTCTTTTATTGTTTCTTGTGTGGGTTTGGCTGCATTGTTGCGCCGGATCAAGATGGCAGCACTGCTCTTTGCCTCTGGCCGTCGTGAAAATAGGGATCGGTCGGCCAAGTCCAGGTGCACGCGGGCTTCGGCAACTCCTTCCAAGCGCTCTATCGTGTCTGAGAGGTCCTTTGCGAGCAGGCGCGACCGCTTGAGCGTCTCATGGCCCGGGCTCGGTAGGAGCGAATCTCCAGTAGCGGGATCGGCCATCTTGCTAGGTGTCTGAGCGTTTACACCCGGGCCAACCTCTCCCTGACAACCGATGAGAGCCGCGCCAATCAGTAGCAAGGAAGCCATTCCTATAACAGAGGGTGTCGCGAAAGTTCTAAAACAGTCATTCCCGCGTAGGCGGGAACCCATAAAACCGTGTAATTCCCTTTGGTTCTGGACTCCTGCCTTCGCAGGAGTGACTTGCATCACCCCTTTTGCAACACTCTCAACAGAATCTGTGATGGCGGGGGCCGCTGGCTTTGGCATCTGCCTCAATAGATTTCAAAATACCACGACGCAGCTGTACGTGGCGCCGGAGAAGTCGGAAACTTGATAGATCGCGCCTTGGAGGTCACGCATTTTTTTAGCCTACCGTCTCCTTGTTTGATAGAGACGCCCATCACCCTGCCGTCTCCGGCAATGGCGATATCCATATCCACGCGCTTCACAGATTGTCCGGCCATACACGGCAGAAACCGACGGACATTCCTGTCCATGATGCGCGTGATATCCGCCGGGGACAATTGCTTTTGACCGCCTGTGTTGTGCACCCCCCCAAGATCGATCGCCATATTCATGGCATCTTCATAGCTCATGCCAGGGACAAATTCTCCCCCAGATTTCCTGCCGCTGCCGCCGCCACCAGAGCGCCTGCGACCCCCGCGACCGCGGCGGCTTTTCTTGTCAATGAGGTTGCCACCTGTTCTGAGCTTTATCTCACCGCTATCAAATGCGGCGACCATTTCGTCCGGTGTATACGTTTTTTCCTTGCGCAGGGTCCTCGATAAAAAATACCCGCCCACGACAAGCCCGATAAATCCTAAAATGCCGAGCGCAACGATTATTTTGAACGCCGAGCTGCGCTTTTCAGCGGATTCAGTGCGCTTCTTGGCAAGGGCTTCTTCCTCCTGTCGCTTTTTATGGCGATATCGCTCCAGATAATCGTCGAAGTGGCCCCACGCCCGCACTTTCTTGCGCACGCCCGTTTCCATGTTGAGGAGCTGGTGTTTGCCGATCACCTGGCCGATCAGCATCATCTGCACGAGCTCCCGATCTGTAAACGGGCCGTGGTCGAATTTATCCTTTTGGACCATCCATCGGGCAGCTTCCGATGTGCCAAGACCTCTAATGACCGACCCCATGTCGATGGTCGACGCCCTGTTATCAGCTGAACCCTCTGTTTCTTGGGAAGCAGCCCCCTTGGGCTTGGGCAGCCCGGGCGCGTCCAGCATGGATCCGGATTTCCCGGCAGTTTCATCAGCGCTTGCGTCCTGAAGTCCCGGCTCGCTGTCCAGGCTGTCGGCGGTCAAATCAAACTCGACATCAATGCCCAAGTCATCGTCGGTATCTGCTTGGGTCGAATGGGCCATTTGAGTCTTGACGACTTCGGCAATGGCTGCTTTTACTTCGCCTGGCGTGGCATAGCGCTGCGTTGGTTCTGATGCCATACACCGGGCAATGACCGCGTCTACTTCCTTTGAAAAACCAAGGGCACTCGGCGCCTTTAGGGGACGCTCAGGCAGCACCCCGGTGATGAGCTCGTAAAAGAGCGCACCCAGCGAATACACATCTGCCCTTGTGTTCGCAGTGTCGCCCGTCCTGAGCACTTCAGGGGCCCAGAAGGTGGCTTCCAGTTTCTCCCGGTCCCCATATGTTTCCAAGCCAGTGCGGATCAGAGAAAGGCCCCAATCGCTCACTTTGACCCTGCCGGCGTTGCTCACCATGATGGCCCGCGGGCACAGGGCTCTGTGGACGGTTTTTTTGTGTGCGTAGGTCAATGCGTTGCACACGTGTCCGATGATGTTGTAAGCGCCCTTGAAAGAAAACCGCTTGCCAGCCTCGGTGCGCTTGGTCAGCAAAGCCCTTAGATTTTGTCCGTCAATCCACTCTGAAGCGATATAAATGCCGTCATCATCCCCGATCCCCAACCCAAACGTGGTGCGGATGTTTTTATGGGTTAGGGTGGACGCTTCGCGCACCCCATCGCGTAGCCGCTCGACGTCTGCTTCTTTTGGGACCAACTGGGGAGATAAGATGCGCAAGGCGACCGGTTTGTCGACCTTGGTGTCCCTCGCCTTGTAGACGCGACCCAGGTCGCCCTCTCCGGCCAGCTCTATCACTTCAAAGCGTTCCCCCACCAATGCGCCCTGTGAAAGGATCTGTTGTTCCATCACCTCACCCTACGGCACCCTGTGGTGCGGATACCTCATTTTTTAGCTGACGCAGCAGTAGTTGGCAAGCGCCGGAACGTCGATATAACTGTTGCAATGTTAGATAACTATTCTTAAACACAAGCGAATTAATGTTTTTTGCGCGCTGCTATCAGGTCGTATAAAATTTTATTTTCTCTGGAATACAATTTGCAGTGTAATTTATCGGAAATAGAATTATTTGTCTGCGATTAAGGTCTGAAGGATGGAACGATTGAAGGGATAAAAAGAGTGATACAATGACCTCCTATCGACTTCCACTTATCGCGTCTACTATGACCCTCATCCTATTGATTGCCGCCGGCGATGTGTACGGGTTCAGCTTTACCACCGAGGAGATTGCGCGCCTCCAAGCCGGTAAAACAGTCAAAAAACCCCTCTCAAATTCGCGAAAAAACGGTTTTTACGCTGGTACAGGCTGGGCGATCATCGATGCCCCAGCCCCTGTCATCTGGAAAGCACTTAGCGATTGGAATGCCTATCCAAGGATATTTCCCAGAACAGTGAAAGCCGAGGAGCTGGCGCGAAAAGGAGATCGGGCGCTGATACGGATGGAACTCGGGTATAAAATCCTAAGTATCGGATACTGCTTGGATGTGGTGTCAGATACGAGCGATAAGAAAGTGGCATTCAACCTCGTGCCCGATCGCCCCCACGACATTGAAAAAACCAGCGGCTATTGGCGTTTGTTCCCGCAAAAGGACGGCCGCACCCTGGTGGGTTACGGCATTGCCGTACAAGTTCCTGCAGGAATCGTCGCGTTCTTAGGGGACAGGCTCGAAAAGGATCTGGAAGGCGCGCTCATCGGCCTGCCAAAATACCTGAAAAGGTGGATCGAAGGCCCTGAGGGAAACCGATACCGAACCATGACCGCCAAAAAATAACCCCGCTGGCTGGCCTCCCCAACATCAAAAAATACAACACGTTGTAGGCATTTTGATGCTAAAATCAATTTGATGGGCGTTAAGACAAAGCACGCACTGGCTGCTACCACTGCGATCTGCTTTCATTTTTTATTAACATCTACCTGCTCAGATGGCAAAGGGCGAACCGCCATATCAGATCTGGACCCGAGCGAAGGGTCGCCTGGACAAAAAATTCACCTCAATATCACTGGCCACAATTTTCGCGTTGCCATGTATCGCAACGTCTCCTGTGGCGAGAGCGACTCAGCTATCCTAGTAGACGAGGTGTTCAGGGGAAGCTTGACCCAGGCTGAGGAGCGGCAGAACCCCTTCAGGATCGATCTTCCCGATATTATTTGGAAAAGCGAGGGGGAGCTGACAACCACGTTCACAATCCCGGAGTCTGCTAGGAATAATGAGGGAGCATACGACCTGGCTATCGTAGACCCGCTTGGCCGGGAGATTGTCTCGCCTATTAAGTTTATCATTAAGCCACCAAGTGAAGCCGATTCAGATACTGAGACAAATATGGACACTGGGACAGATACGAGCTCGGCTACAGATACAGATACAGACACAGACACTGGATGGGACACGGATACCGGCACAGATACAGACACAGACACAGACACAGATACAGACACGGATACTGATACTGATACTGATACGGACACAGATACAGGTACAGATACAGGTACAGAAACTGATACAAGTGTAGATACAGAAACCAACATCACAGTGAGCGCGTGCGAACAGGCACGCACTTGGAATAAAGACCTCGTTTGCTGTCCATTGGAGCTCACGGGCTGTATGAGCCTTTCGAACGATATACAAGTGCGCAGAAGAGGGTGCTGCATGAAAGATCTCGAAACGAGCTTCTTTTGCGAAGGAGATGATGCAACGATACAGATCTTCGATTCCTGCGGCCATCATTCCGGCATGTGCACCTTTGTAAGTACCAGCGACCAGCATCACATATGTCGGAATACTATCTGTTCCAACGCGGAGCCGATAACCACCTTCCCGACTGACTTCAGCGAGCCTTGGGATCATTACGGCATCACCTTCTTTCCCAAGACGCTCCCTTCATCGGGTTGCGGTACAATTGGGCGTGACATTTGGTTTGATGTCGAGATACCCGCGGGTGAGACGGTTGAAATATCCCATCTCGCCCAGCGGAAAGTGCGCATTCAGGAGCTATTTACTTGCGAGGATACGGACTGCGAGAACTCGGCAGACGGAGCCGACGGACTTGAAATTACCAACAACGGCGCTACGCCCATCAAACGGATTATCGTGGTCAGCGAATCAGAACCCAACCCAGGGCAGACAGATCCCATCTACATCCTGTTCGCGCTGAAAGATCCTGGCGACAGCGGCGTTGACGCATCACCATAGGTAATGGATTAAATCCCGACGCTCATGCCGCCGTCCACGAACAGGGTTTGTCCAGTGATGAAATTAGCCTCGTCTGACGCTAAAAACAGATGGGCCCGGGCTACCTCAAGCGGTGGAATGGCTTGCCCCAAGGGAATCTTGTCGATCATTGATTGGCGTATCTTTTCGGGTATCTGGTCCAGCATGGGTGTGTCAATGGCCCCGGGCGCAATGCAGTTGACGCATATTTTCTTGCGCGCATATTCAAGGGCCAGGGTCCGCGTAAGGCCGATGACCCCCATCTTAGAGGCCGCATAGTTGGATTGACCGATATTGCCCCTGGTGGAAATCGACGCGGTATTGACCACCTTGCCGCCTTTTTCCATCTTTGCGAGGGCGTATTTGGCGCATAGAAATGTCCCTTTAAGGTTGATGTCCATCACCAGGTCCCAGGCCTCGACGCTCATACGAGGGGTGAGGGTGTCCTTGGTAATGCCCGCGTTGTTAATCAGTACATGAATCTTTCCATAGGCATCCATTGTCGCCTTGATCATGCTTTTTACATCGTCTTCGCTGGATACATCGCACTGGGTCGCGATTGCTTCGCCCCCCTCTGATCGAATGGCCGCTGCAACAGCTTCGAGCGTGTCTTTAGCAACATCGCAGAGCATCAGCCGCGCGCCCTCAGCAGCGAATAGGCGGGCTGTGGCCTCGCCAATGCCGGCTGC
Source organism: Myxococcota bacterium (assembly GCA_030065855.1). GTDB lineage: Bacteria > Myxococcota_A > Polyangia > JAAYKL01 > JAAYKL01 > JASJCT01. The sequence goes on along the minus strand of JASJCT010000059.1, from coordinate 5,302 downwards.
CGCGCCGGTAATAATGGCCGTTTTATGCTCAAGTTTCTTCATGGCGGTTCACTCCTTTCACAATACGGGCGCACGATACCTCGCCTTAGGCCGCTGCTCAAGCACCTGGCGAATGTGGCACGCGGACGGCCTGCTTTGGCTCAGCCCTGGCTATCCCTGGTACCTCCCTCGTTGATGAGATCTGCAAGTTCGCGCTCATCTATGATTTTAGTGCCCATTTTTTTGGCCCTTTCGATTTTTGCTTTTCCGACTGCATCACCGACGACCAAGTAATGGGTGCCCTTTTTGACAGTTGTGTGCACATCCCCACCTGCTGCTCTGATCGCGTCGTGAAAGGCCTGTCGGGGTTGGCTGAGTTTTCCGGTGACGCAAAACGACGCCCCAGCGAGAGGACCGGTTTGCTGCATCTCGCGTGGGTCATACGATGTGACTGTAGCGATATTGAGGTCGAGTAGCTTGTGGACCACTGCCATAAACCGCGTATCTGCCAAGGTGTCGCGCACTGAACAGGCGATCTTGGGTCCGATACCTTCAATGTCGGCGAGTTCGTCGCACTCGACATCTGGTTCTTGTGTGGCAAATTCAGCAAGGGAGCCATACCGCTTTGCGAGCTTTTTTGCCGCCACTTCGCCAACGAGGGGAATGCCCAAGCCGTTCAATACCCGATCTAACGTCCGACTTCGACTCGCTTGGATAGCATCGATAAGGTTTGTCGCACTTTTCTCTGCCATGCGGTCGAGCCCTGCCACTGCGTCCACTGTCAAAGTGAAGAGATCCGCTGGATCTTTTACGAGTCCTTTATCGACGAGCTGATTGACAATCGCCGGACCCAAGTGCTCGATGTCCATGGCAGCGCGCCGGGCAAAATGTGTAATGGATGCTTTGAGTTGCCCCGGGCAGGCGAGCTGATTTGTACACTGCCAGCGCGCCTGACCCTCTCGTCGGGAGGTGGGCGCCCCGCACACCGGACAAACCCGGGGCATTGAAAACGGATCACCCCGGTTTTCGGTCTCTGCCGCAATGACGCCCACCACCTGGGGAATGATGTCGCCTGCTTTTTCGACAAAGACCGTGTCCCCGACCCGAATATCTCTGGATTTAATTTCGTCCTCATTGTGCAGAGAAGCGCGCGACACGGTGGTTCCGGCGAGCTCAACCGGCTTGAGCTCGGCGACTGGTGTCAATGTACCTGTCCTGCCCACCTGGACGGTGATACCCAAAACCAGGGTCTGAGCACGCTCAGATTCGAATTTATACGCCACCGCCCACCTGGGGAATCGGGCTGTGTGGCCCAATTGATGGCGCACGTCCAGGGCGTCTACTTTGATGACGACCCCGTCCACATCATAAGGCAGGTCCTGGCGCATGGCCGAGAAACTGCGAATGGCTGTCATTACCTCGCCGGGGGTCTCGCAGCGACGCTCGAGGCGATGGGTTGGCAGTCCCAGATCGCGCAGCCGTTTGAGGCACGCCCAGTGGGTAAGCGGTAGGGATGGCGCCTGCACGAGTTCATAGAGGAAGATCCGCAAGGGGCGCCTTGCCGTTGCGCTTGGGTCCAGCAGCCGGAGCGATCCAGACGCTGCATTCCGCGGATTGGCGAACAGGGCAGCGCCGTCCGCGGCCCGTTCCTGGTTGACCGCCTGTAGATCTGCTCGATTGATAAACACTTCGCCGCGGACGATGATGTCATCCACTTCATCAATGCCGAGGGGCAATGACCGAATGGTGCGAATTCCTGCGGTCACGTCTTCTCCGACCGCCCCGTCCCCGCGGGTAGCTGCCAACACGAGCTGTCCTTGTTGATACGTCAGCTCAATCGACGCCCCATCCAGCTTTGGCTCCACCACATATGCCGGGTCTTTGCCACTGGTATTGGTGCGAATCCTAGCCATGAATTCGTTAATTTCGTCTTCATTGTAGGTATTGTCGAGGCTATACATGCGCTGTGCGCGTCGCACGCGAACAAAGCCGTCCTTGGGAGGTGCCCCAATCCGTTCGGTGGGAGAATCTGAGCGCTTCAGAGCGGGATGATGCGCCTCGATCTGTTTGAGTTCCTGAAACAGCCTATCATAAGCCCGATCACTGATCTCAGGTGCATCTTCAACATAGTACAGATAATCGTGCCGGCGTATTTCTGCTATCAGTTCTGCATAGCGCGCTTTGAGTGTTTCGATGGTGTCGTCCATGCCTGGCAGCATACAGTAAATTGATCGAATCAAATAGTACTGGTTTTTTCAATAGACTGACGTCGGATAAAAATAATTTCCCCAAATGCATGGACACTGCGTCTGTTAATTTCAGGAGTGAGTGCCTGTCCAGAAAAGATTGTTACCAATGAATTGAATCATTAGTGAATTAAAATATTATGTAACATAAACGATATTATAAAAATCATGTTGTAGTTTGTCGGCTCTTTGTTTTGGAGGAAGAAATGAGACGAAACACCCGAAGTGCGCTTGTTGCCGCGATTGCTGTGACAATCCTTGCCCTGGGCTGCATCGATCGGCCCCCAGCACCCCAGTGTCCAGTGCCGATCGAGGTAGGCGTTACCAAGGATCTTGCCGTAGGATTTGATGGGGTGGATTTGCTCGTGGTTGTGGACAACTCCCTTTCCATGGAACAGGAGCAAAACATTCTGGCCACGGGATTTTTCACGTTAATAAATGCGCTCGCCAAGCCCATCATTGGCCCGGAGTGGCCATTCCCAGCAGTGGAGAATATGCGAGTGGCGATCGTGTCCTCGGACATGGGCCTGCAGTACGGCGACGATGGTCATGTTGATGACGCACCGGATTATTTTGTTCCCAAGGGCTGTGAGGGCGATGGGGATGACGGAAAGTTTTTGACCAAGATGCCGGAAAGTGTCGACGTCAAGAGCGGCGTAATCGCGTGCGAATCCGACGGCGATCAGTGTCCTGCCGGTTTTTCCTGCGACAATGAGGTCTGCGTCAGTTCACAGAATCCATCTGCGGTCGATTGTCCTGGGCTCAATTCGGACGATGACTTTGCCGAGACATCAAAAGATAATGCCAACAATGATCTCGCTACCCAGGTGGCCTGCATGAGCCAGTTGGACACCGAGGGATGTGGTGTCGAACAGCAGCTCCAAGCTGCGGTGCGCGCCCTCTCTAGGAAAGGTCAGGGCAGTGGAGAGGGTGGATTCCTAAAAGAGACCCACCTCTTGGCCATTCTCACCGTGAGTGATGAAGAGGATTGTTCGGTCAGGGATCCCGGATTGTATACCACACAGGAATGGGAAAGTGGTACCAGTGGTACCAATGGACTGCTCAACGTCGCCTGTAATTACCCAGAGGATAATGAAACAGACTATCTTTTCGAGCCCAACGTATATTGGGATAAATTCGTAAAATTCAAAGATGACGAGCCCAAAGCTGTAGTCTTTGCGGCGATTGTAGGCGTTCCCTTGGATGATGTGTGTCAAGGCCAAGGGAGCGATATCGACGCGTGCCTGGACCACGAAAAAATGCAGCTCAAGCTCATCCAAACAGGTGTACCAGAGACCACCCACTTCGAGCCCGCCTGCACTCGAGAGGTCGGAGAGGGCGACGAAGCAGAGCTGGTAACCGAAGCCAGGCCCGGTAGACGCTACGTACAACTGGCCAAAAAGTTTGCCAAAAACGGATATGTCTACTCGATTTGCAACGAGGATTGGAGCCCTGCGATGCGGGATATTGCCCAGGTGATCGCCAAGAATATGCAGCCTCAGTGTTATGCAAAACGGCTCGAATGGACCCGGGAAGAGGACGACCAAGACGACTCAGATTGCGAAAATTGCGGCAAGGCCAAGTGCGATGTGATCGCTGTTTACGATCGCATGCCAGGGGCCGAAGAAGGATGCCCCGAAGCATTGGACGTGCCGGCAAATCAAGTTGCAACAGAAACCGTGGACAATCCAAATGGCTCTGGCACGGTCACTCGACACTTCTGCCGCGTGCCCAAGCTCCTGGCGCCGATTAAGTGCAGCGATGCCCAGGAGATGTACAAGAATACCTCTGAAGTTGGTTGGTATTACTGCGAGACAAAAGAGGAGAACAACGATGTCGCATGCGATGATGGGTGGGATAACGACGCCGACGGCATGATTGACTGCAGCGATACCGATGACGATGCCAATGGACAAGGATGCGGTGATTGTGAAATATGTGGCGGAACAGGTATTGATTGTAAATCCACGTGCCCATACGCGTTACAGCTCACTGGACCAGCACAGAAAATAGTTCGCGGCCAAATGCTCGAGGTCCATTGTCTTCAGCAGGTTTTTTCTCAAGACGAAAATTGCCAGGAAAACACAGAGGCATCCTGCAATGACGGCGAAGACAACGACGGCAACGGGGTTTACGACTGTATTCAGGAAGAGGACCACTTTGCCGATCTCCACTGCTGTCCTCTTGATATTGATAAAGAGAAAAATGAGTGCAAACCAACTGACGCCTACGAAGAAAACTGCCCTGGGGAGCCGGTGATCGACTCAGCGGGCAAAGAAACCGCCTGCATGGCCCACGCCCGTGCCCTCGGCTGCACTCTGATTAAAAAATAGTGCGGCTTTTCCAGGGGTGGGCAGTTTGAAGCGGTTTATAAAATTTTTTCGAGCACCCAGGACAAATCCTAGGCTAACATGGCTTGGGAACTGTCGATAGTGTCACGAAGATCTATTCTCTCGCAGTGGCCGCGGTTGTTAGCTCAGCGTTTCCCGCTCCGAAAATCATTGATATGTCACCCAAGGTGTTCAACCATTTAGCGCGTTGTTTGAGTGATGCGTCGGCCACAATTCTGACCGAGATGTTTAAAAAAAATCCATCGGTGATTTTCAAACTGTTCATTTTATCCAAATAACCGCCTGTTATCTTTTGATTTTTATTAATATTTGGGACGCTTGTGAAGCTGAAATGATAATATCTGAAAAAAAATATTTTTTTTCTTGTACTACTCTCAAAAAGTGTAATATAAAGCTGTTATGTAGAAAGTGAGCATTAGGAGCAGGCGGGTATAGCAAAATGCTCCCAAAATCGTTATTTATATATTTTTATACCACCATTAAAATATAGATACATGGCTGATTGATGTTAGGAGGGACTAGAAGAACTTTATGAGCTAAAAAGTATTTAGGGGAGGCAGTTTTCATTTTTTAAAGATACTATATAAAAATCATTGATGTCCAAAACAGCTCGGAACTCGACATGTGTACATTGAAATCATTGAAGAAAACGGTCATTCCCGCGCAGGCGGGAATCCAGGCTCCCCTTCACGTGGATTCCCGCCTGCGCGGGAATGACGCGGGTTT
>JASJCT010000061.1 GCA_030065855.1 Myxococcota bacterium | reverse complement strand
AATTTTACCTTTGAAAACAATTGCTTGGACAATTGAAAATCCCCCTGCCCCCTTTTTCAAGGGGGATTCTTTTCTGGCGATCCTACGCTATAAAAACACCCAAAAATCCTTAACCGAATGCCATTGCCCTTTTTCAAGGGGGAGGCTTTCAACCCGTCATTGAAGACTGAACATAGCCGTAGTGCTAGAACGTTAATTGCCGGCTTTTTCGCAGTGACGCGAACGCGTGGTAAGTTTATAGTCATCACTATCGGAGGGACATATGACCGATGTAATCGATCAGTTTAATAGTGCTGCAGATGCCATTCGAGATGACTATATCGACCAGCGAAACGTGCTCTCATTCGCAGAATACCTGACCGAGTTTGCCAAGGATCCAACCCGTCACCTCAGGGATTCAGCACGCTACGTATTGGACGCCATCGATCACTTTGGCACCGAACGCGTAAAGCGACCCTGGGGTCGGGAAACCCGGTACAAAATCTTCGATCAGGCGTTCGCAGACCCAAGCGATCGTCTCGTAGGCCAGGAAAATGCTCAGGCGAGATTGCGAGAGGCAATCGCTAGCCAGGTGCGAGACGGCCGGGTCAATCGATTGCTGGTGATCCATGGACCCAATGGATCGGCAAAATCAACGCTTGTAAAATGCCTGTTTAACGGCCTCGATCATTATTCCCGGCTGCCAGAGGGCATCCTCTACCGGTTTCGCTGGGTGTTTCCCACGCGAAAGACCTCCCACGGCACCATTGGCTTTGGCGCGCGGCTAAAGCGGGATAACATCGAGAGCTTTGCCCATTTGGACGACGATGATATCGACGCCACATTGGAATGCGAAGTGCGGGATCACCCCCTATTGCTGCTCCCCCTTCACTTCCGGCGGCAGATAATGACAGAAGTCCTCAACGACGCGGACTGCAAGGACTACCAAATCCCGGATCATTTTCTAGAACCCTCCCTGTGCCATCGATGTCGTCAAGTGGCAGACGCACTGACCCGGACCCATTCCGGAGATCTCAAAAAAGTACTGGCCCACGTGCAGGTGGAGCGCTGGGTCATGTCCCGTCGCTATCGCCGGGGCATCGTCCTTGTCGGCCCCCAGATGTCCGCGGACGCAGCCCAGCGCCAAATTACCAGCGACAGGAGTCTGGGCGCACTGCCCATTGATCTTCAGAACATGACCCTGTTTGAGACCTACGGTCCCCTGGCGGACGGTGCAGGCGGGGTGGTGGAGTTCGAAGACATGCTCAAGCGCCCCCTCGACACATTCAAGTATCTGCTCAGTACCATCGAAAGCGGAGAGGTGATGCTGGGCCAAGCCATTCTCAAGATCAACACCCTCCTATTGGCCACGACCAATGACGATATGTTAGAGGCATTTCGGGAGCATCACGAATATCCATCGTTTAGGGATCGACTGTCCCTCATCCCAGTGCCCTACATCACCCAGGTGAGCACCGAACAAAAGATATACGACTACCAGCTCGTGCCCAATATCGACCGGCACGTTGCTCCCCACGCAGTGATTGCCGCAGCCCATTGGGCCGTGCTCACGCGATTGCACAAACCAAATTCAGCCACCTACCCTGAGGTACTGAAACAGCACATCGCCAAGCTCACGGCCGGAGAAAAAGCCGACTTATACGAAGACGCATCTGTACCGGAGCGGCTATCCAACGACGAGGCAGCCGAACTTAGGGATGCTATTGCAGATATGCGACAGGAAGACGCTGCCTCCTGGTCCTATGAGGGCAGGTACGGCGCATCTCCCAGGCTTATCCGCCAGGTCTTGCTCAAGGCTTCACTCAGTGAGAAATACACCTGCCTTTCTCCGTTCGCAGTCCTCGAGGAAATCGACGCGCTCTGCGACCTCGTCCGGGAGCACCCATTTCTCGAACGCGAGATTCAAGAGGGAGGATATCACGACGTCAAAGCCTTTGTCGGGCTCATTGAAGATCGCATTCTGGATGCTTTGGAAGCTGATGTCCGCACTGCCAGCGGCCTGGTCGAGGAATCCAAATACATGGACTTAATGGAAAAATATGTCAACCACGTCAGTCAATCGGTCAAGGGAGAAAAGGTACTCGATCCAACGACCAACGATTATATAGACCCAGACGAGCCCATGATGGCGTCAGTGGAAACAAAACTCGGCATCACAAGTGACAATGCCGAGTTTCGCAAGGGATTCATATCTCGCATTGCTGCATGGGCGATCGACCATCCGGGTCAGAAGGTCGACTTAAGTATTATCTTTCCCAAGTACCTGAGGCACCTGGAGATGGCCTATTTTGAGGAGCACCGTCAAAAAGTGGCCAAAATCGCCGGTTATGCCCTCGAGGTGCTCACCGATGAGGAAGACACATCCCTGGAACCAGAGCATCAACGCGCAGGCCAAGCACTGGCCGAGAACCTCATCCAAAACGCAGGATACTGCCGCGAGTGCGCAAAAGTCGGCCTGGCCAAGCTTTTTTCCAAGCGGTTTGACAAATAAATAAAATCATCGCGCATTGGGAGACGCAGATAGATGGAGACAAATACCAACGAGGAAATGATTGACACCAGCCAACCTGTGGAGCGCCTGGTGCTTATTGCAGATGCCATATTTGACCGGGCGACCACACTTGACAGTGTAAAGCTGATAAAAAAAGACGACGAAGCCGAGCAGACAATCGCAGAAACCCGTGATGAGGGATTTAACGGTGTGATCGCGGTATGGCGCCTCATCATCGATATGCTGCCCACTTCGGGGCTGGAATTTACACGGCGCAGGCAACTCGAGATAGACGCGTATAAGGTGATAAGCCGCTGCCATCACCGCCTCAAAAACCTGGAAAAAGCAATCGGCGCCATCACCAAGGCCATCGACCTGGGCTACCTGGATGGGTTCATCTCTTTGGGCGCCATCCGCATCGATAGTGGAGACGAGGAAGGTGCAGAAGCGGCGTTCAAAACCGCCCTGGCAAAGAATACGCAGACCATGAGAGCCCACGCCGGGTTGGCAGAGATCTATTTTAATCGCGGTACCGTGGCGCTTAGGAATGGGGATGCGGCACACGTGGACTATTTTGAAAAGGCCGAAGAGGAGTTTATCGCTGCTGGAAAGGAGCGCTTTACCGACGCCTTTGAGCGGGCGATGGATCTCTTTGAAACGATCGGCTGGAAAGATAGGGCGCTTTCTATCGGTGAGAAAGCCGCCCAATTCTACTCGGAAAACCGCCTAAAGTACGGAGACGGGTTGCGCAACATGGACGCTCGCATTCGCAAACTGGCCGGCGAGCGGTACGAACGCATCCTGTCAGGCGTGGGCCGCACGTTAGGTGATATCGTGGGTGGCAAGCAGCGGAATCCACATCGAAAGTAGCCACCTTGTAATCGACTCTAGACAATCCCCAAGCCTTGGATCGCATCTAGAATTTGATCGTGAACATGCCCGTTCGTGGCAATGATCCCACGGTTTTTGGTTAATTTCCGCCCGTAGGTAAAGTCGAGGGGGTTGCCGAGGATATCTGTAACGCGTCCGCCAGCTTCGCTGACGATGAGAGCGCCGGCGGCGTGGTCCCAGATTTTCTCCTGATAGCTCTCCCCCCTGGGCAAGCGCATGTATGCATCCCCGTCTCCACAGGCAACCACACCGTATTTTACCTGACTATCCATGCGCACGGGATCGGCAGCGATGCCAAGGCGCTCTGCGATTTTTCCTGTGGCTTGGTGGGAAGAATGACCTGATTCAAAAGACTCGCAGAATCGAATCGCCTTGGTATCGGTCACATCGCTGATCCGCACACGCATAGGGGCACTATTTCCTTCCAAGGGCATGGCCAGGGTTCCCTCTCCCCGAAGCGCAAAGAAACAGGCTCCCACATGGGTCTTCTCTTCCATTACCAAGGGCAAGTTCGGACACCCCAGGGCGGCAGCGGTTAATTCACCACCGATAATCAATGCAATGGCAATGGCGTATTGATCTCCGCGCACAAACCCCTTGGTGCCGTCGATGGGATCTAGCGTCCAGAAGCGATCTGTGTATGCCCGCGCATTACCCCGATCGATCCAAGATAAAATCTCATCCGTCGTAACGCCGGGTCGAATCGCAGTGATGCGGCGGGTAAGGTCAGAGATCAAGTCCTCGTTTGGGGGATCTTTTAAGGTCTGGGCGTCTTCTTCTGCAACGATCGGATCTTCTGGGAACGCATTGCCAATCATTCTACATATCAGGGCTTGGCTGCCGAAGTCAGCAACAGTGACCGGACTTTTGTCCTCTTTTTGAATCACTGCATGCCCTATTTCCGACTGCACGGATCGGCACAACACAGCAGCTTCCCGAACAGCGCTGACGGCAACGGCCGATTCTCTGGTGTAATTAGGCTTCGAAAATGTCATTATTTCTTTTTACTCCTTACTGTTCAACATTCAGATGACATGCTGGGAAATGTTTGGTTACCAGCGCGCGAATACTTGGGTCGCCACCCACTCGTCTCCATCTCGGGCAACGTCGAGACCGACATGGGTAAACGAGGCATCGAGTAAGTGAATCCGGTGCGAAGGGCTGGCCATTAAATTGCGGTGAATTCTTAAAATGCTGTGACTTCGCGCAATGTTTTCAGCCGATGCCGCAGGCGATAGGTTATTTTGTTTCAGGCGCTCCCGCAGGGTGCCGCGATAGGGGGATATGTGGCCAAAAAACCTCCTATCGATCATTTCCAAGTTGTGTGCCTCAGCGACCGCATCAAGCCGCGAATCCCGCTTAAGGGGCGTGAGGCGCATTCTGATCCTCGCGGTGTTGAGGAATCGGTAAAGGGACACATTCGGAGACAAATGATCGTTTTCAGCTATACCAGAGGGGGCCACAATGGGCCTTGGATCTGGTTCGGTATCCACGAAAATCGGCACGAGTACGGCGGGTTCTGGGCCGCGCCCCCTATCGACGAGCAGCTCCACCTCAGTCCGGCCTGGATCTTTTAAAAAGATATGCATTTGAAACTGTCCGCTTGGTCTGACCGGCACATCGGGCAAACGAGATATGTCGCCTTGGGGATGGCCGATATAGGGAGAAACAGTTGCAACGCGTCTGTCTCCAATTTTTCCGACAAGGCGTATCTCAGAGCCACGCGCGACCCGGGTTGGAAAAGGACTGAGCGCGACGATGTGGTTTATCCGTATCAAAACAACGTGCGTGCCAGTCTCAGAGGTACTGACTGCGAGCCCACAATGGGTCCAAGTTGCCTTACTTCTTGTCATGAGGGCCACGAGGGATGCGATACCCGCCGGGTCGACGTCGGCAACGAACATTTCCATGGCGTAGTCTGGCACGCCGGCTTTTAACACGACATGGCGAAGCCGATCCAAATCCCCGTATTCAGACACGGATAAATCAGCCGATAATGCCGATGCATACTCATGGGCCGCCCTTGCGAGGCGAGGGTCATAGGCGCAACTTATCGACATCCGCGAGGAGATATCTCGCCATACGATAGCCTCTCGACCCAATGGTTGGTCATGCGTAATTGGGCCGCCAAAGTGATCGGACCAGGGGGTGATATCTACCTTATCGTCAGGCAGGTGTGTGTCCTCGGGCTGGACTGCATGCCCACCGCATCCCAGGAGCACGACGACGCCCAAACACGCTAATTGGCACCGCAACACTTCTTGTACTTTTTGCCAGACCCGCAGGGACAAGGATCGTTGCGCCCGACCTTGGGGGTTTCTCGTTTTACAGTGCGGGGCTTTTGCGGGGCTTCCTGGGTTGTCGCGCCGCCACCCATTGCCCCGCGGCCCTCGACGACGCGCGTCATCCGGCGGGGCACTGCGATCCGCTGGACATCGTCTTTGCTTTCAATGCGCACGTGGAAGGTCTTTTCGAGGACATTGATCTTGATATTGCTCATCATGGTGGTGAACATATCGTAGCCTTCCCGCTTGTATTCCTGCTTGGGATCCCGATTGCCGTATCCCCGAAGGCCGATGCCAGATCTGAGGTGGTCCATGCCAGCCAGGTGATCGAGCCACTGCTTGTCGACCTCTCTCAGGTAGAAGTGGCGGAACGCCGAGATCAGCACGTCCATGCCCATCTCCTCTTCCTTGGCTTTGATGACCGCCTCAACTTGCTCGTAGATGACCTTGGTGAGCGCTTCCCGATGCTGCGGGGATCCAATATCCTTTGGAGAAAACGCAAATTTACCCTGAACCGCCTGCTTGAGCTCTTCTAGGTTCCAACCCTCCTCGGTCTCTGCGCCGCAGTACTCTTCAACCAAGTTGGACACCACCTCGTCGGCGTCGTCGAGCAGTCGCTCGCGCTGGGCCGCTAAGGACTGGGGCACGGTCTCGATCAATTGGTCCAAGTACTCGGTCGGTGTTTTGGCGCCGTTCAGATCTGGCTTGTGACCGAAAAATGCATAGATCTGTTGCTCTAAAAGCGCTGGCTTGATGTCGATAACATCTTTTATCGTGGGCTCTGGTAATGCATCATCTGGCCCGGTTGGTGGTGGTGGGCCGAGCTCGCCCAGCAGGACAATGGTTCGCTCCAGTATGGGTTTGAGGTGGGTTCTAAACCGCTCTACCTGTTCTTCAGGTACCTCGACCTCTTCGTATTTCCGTTCGCCTTCATCCTCTCCGCGTACCTTGTTTACGTCGGCAAGCCCAACTTCTGCCATGTACCTGCCTTCGAGCACTTGTTTTCGCAGCGCGTATATCGTCTTGCGCTGCTGGTTCATCACGTCGTCGTACTCGAGCAGGTGCTTGCGGGTATCGAAGTTGCGGTGCTCCACCTTCTTTTGCGCGTTTTCAATGGACCGGGTCACCATCTTATGTTCGATGGGCACCCCTTCCTCCATGCCGAGGCGGGTCATGATACCGCCCAAGCGCTCTGCGCCAAAGATACGGAGGAGGTCGTCTTCGAGGGAGAGAAAGAATCTAGAAGACCCGGGATCCCCCTGACGCCCGGCTCGCCCGCGCAATTGGTTGTCGATCCGCCGGGATTCGTGACGCTCGGTACCGAGGATGTGTAGGCCGCCGGCGTTGATAACTTGGGCCCGCTCAATCTCGCATTGGCGTTTGTTTTCTGCAACGAGCTTGGCAAAGCCGACCCGGTCTTCTTCGGGGTTGATCCTGCCCTTGGCCATCATCTCGGCATTGCCCCCCAGAATGATATCTGTACCGCGACCCGCCATGTTCGTGGAAACCGTAACAGAGCCTTTCCGGCCGGCTTGCGCGATTATGTAAGCCTCTGATTCGTGGTGCTTGGCATTGAGCACGTTGTGGGGCACGCCTTTGCGCTCGAGCAATCTATGAATGGCCTCTGATTTCTCCACACTTACGGTACCCACCAACACGGGCTGTCCGTTTTGTATGCACTCGCGGATCTCGTCGACAATGGCATAAAACTTCTCGCGTTCCGTCTTGTAGATGACGTCATGGTTATCCGAACGAACGCACGGCCAGTTGGTGGGAATGACGGTCACATCCAGCTTGTAGGTCTTGTGAAACTCCTCGGCTTCGGTATCGGCGGTGCCGGTCATGCCGGAAAGTTTTTTGTAGAGCCTGAACAGATTTTGGAAAGAGATGGTCGCAAGGGTCCGGTTTTCCTCCAGAATCGGTACATTTTCCTTGGCTTCCACAGCCTGGTGCAGGCCGTCGGACCATCGTCGGCCCGGCATGGTGCGTCCGGTGAACTCGTCCACGATGACCACCTTCCTGTCCTCGGTGACCATGTAGTTCACATCGCGCTTGTAGAGATAGTGGGCCTTGAGCGCTTGGTTGACGTGGTGCAAAAAATCAATATTGCCCGGGTCGAACAGGTTGCCGATCTTGAGCGCCCCCTCGACCCGATCCACCCCCTCCTCGGTCATGGTTACGGAATGGCCTTTTTCGTCGACGATGAAGTCCGTATCTTTTCGCAGCCGTGGAATAATGCCGTTGACCTGGGTGTAGAGGGCTGAAGACTCCTCTGGCTGGCCTGAAATAATGAGCGGCGTGCGCGCCTCGTCGATGAGGATAGAGTCGACCTCGTCCACAATCGCGAAATGCAGGGGGCGCTGGCAGTAGTCGTAAATACTGAACTTCATGTTGTCGCGCAGGTAATCGAACCCGAATTCATTGTTCTGGCCGTACGTAATATCTGCGCGATATGCCTTCTGTTTTTCCCTTCGTTCCTGACCGTGCAGGGTTACGCCCACCTCGAGCCCCAAGAAATTGTAGATGTAAGCCATCCATTCGGCGTCGCGGGCTGCCAGGTAGTCGTTCACTGTCACCACATGCACGCCCTTGCCCTCGAGCCCATTCAGATAGGCCGGGGCCACGGCCACCAGGGTCTTTCCTTCCCCTGTCTTCATCTCGGCGATACCGCCGTTGTGCAATACAACTCCGCCGATGAACTGAACGTCGAAATGCCGGATGCCCAGGGTTCTGACAGATGCCTCTCGAACAGTGGCAAACGCCTCGGGCAGGATCTCATCCAGGGTCGCACCGTTATCCAGTTGCTCTTTGAATTTCGGCGTTTGGGCCTGGAGCTCGGCGTCGGTAAGGCGTTGCAAGCGCGGCTCAAACGCGGCAATGGCCTCGAGCACCGGGCGCATGCGTTTCATTTTTCGCTCATGGGACGTGCCTACGATTTTTTTAACAACATTGAGCATATTTTTCAGTCTTTCCGATCCAAGCGGTCTCATTTCCCAGCCATGTATTCTCGTTAGACTGTAACCGCGCGATATTTTGATCCCTTAATACCTCTAAATCTCCTGGGCGGGCAACAGCTTCTTGCGCAGTTTTATCTATAGCCACTCCCGTCCTTTGATGCAGCTTTTGACACCACCACGCCTTTGGGCGGCTCTTTTGGTTAGATGGTCGCCTACAGACCGAGCCAGCATCTCAACCACTGTTTGGATGTTGGGGCGCTGAGAGGTTAGAGAAGCGGAGCACTTTATGAAATTGGCAACGATACTCCTAGCGCTCTTGTTTATTGTATCTGCTTGCTCAAAGGACCTGGGTGAAAGCGTCACGTCGCACCGGTTGTCGAGTAAAACAGATGTATCAGGGGTATCGGCGGTCAATCCGTCTAAAGATAAGCCGCGCATGATCGCCCTGCACGCGAGCTATTGCTCGGCATGCACTCGGATGAAGCCGCTCGTGCAACAAATCGCTGCTGAATGCGGTGAAAAAGGCGTTCTAGTAGACGTGATTGATGTTGCAGAACAACGAAATGAGAAGTACTTGGGTATGTATCGGGTGGCGGGACTGCCCACTTATGTGTTTGTTGACGAAAAACATGAAGAAACGGCGCGACTCGTTGGTGCACAACCCGAATCAACCCTTAGGCAGGCGCTCAGCGTGCTGACCAACGAGGTGTGCCCGGGTGTGGGATCGCTACCCACGGGCTATCGTCCACAGGAGGAAAGACAGACATCATGCCGCTTTACGAATTCAGATGCGACAGCTGCGAAGAGCAGTTCGAAGTTATCCAACGTGCCGAAGATAGTGAGGAAATCACTTGCCCCAAATGCGAACGACCGGCAAGGAAGCTGCTCTCAGGTTTCTCTGTAGGATCGAGCAGCAGAGGGTTTAATGCTGGCTCTGGCTTTGGCAGCTCTGGCTGCACACCCACCGGAGGGTGAGGGGTTTAACCCCCTGTCCGTAGGACAGGTAACGCAATGAAGACATGCACTGGGGAAAGGAGACCCGTGATGACCGAAACAACCTATGGATACACTAAAAATCTGGGTAACGTGGCATTTGACGAGGCAGTGGAAAAAGTTGGGGCTGCGTTAAAAGAAGAGGGATTCGGAGTACTTACAGAGATCGATGTCAAAAACACGCTCAAGAAAAAGCTGGATGTGGATTTTAGGCAGTACAAAATCCTAGGGGCGTGCAATCCGCCGCTGGCCCATCGCGCTCTCTCAACCGAGCTGCCCATTGGTCTGCTGCTACCGTGCAATGTCATTGTTTTTGAAGAGGACGACAGCACAGTTACCGTATCCATTGCCAACCCGAGGGAGATGTTTAAAGTGGTAGAGAACCCGGCCCTGGCAGATATCGCCGGGGATGTGGATGCGCACCTGCAACGGGTTGCAGCGTCCCTCTGAGGAGGCCCTTAGATGGATGATATCCTGCTCTTTGTCGCTATTTTCGGCGCCTGGTTCGCCCTGCAGCGGTTTATTCTCCCGCGCCTGGGCGTGTCCACATGACTCGCACCTGATTGTCAGCAGTCGCCGACACAGAAATCAAAAGCCGATCCTTTCGAGTAAAAATCAGCAAGTTACGATCTAAGTCAGTGCTTTCTCCTGTCTTCAGTGTCGGGTAAAAGACCCTATTAGTCAGAGTGAGATGGCACAATATGAGCCACTTATGGGAAGCAGACAAAGAACAAACCTGCTGAAAAAGCGCTCAATTCTTGATTGACTTCGCCTGGTTCGTTTCTTGCTTCTCTATAAGTCATCGGGGCAATACCGTCCTGTCGATAAAAAAGTCTCTCTTCGAGAAAGCAACAACCGCGGAGTTAAACGAATGAACAATTCGAAGAAACAAAGTAGGGCTGTGGGGCTTGTTTTCGTACTGGTGCTCATTCTATTCGTAGTGTTCATCGGATGTACGGGAAACGAAAATTCAAGTGTGAGCGGCGTGGTGAACAAGGGACCGTTCATTTTGGGATCCACGGTGAACGCGTCACCTGTAGACGGCTCAGGAAATCCGACCGGAGACCTCTATGTAACCCAAACCGCTAATGATCTAGGTGAGTTCGATCTTGACATAGAGCACGATGGCTTGGTCTCGCTGCAGGCGAATGGGTTCTACTTCAACGAGATTACAGGTGAGCTCTCAGGCGCTCAATTGACCCTGCGTGCCTTTGCAAATCTAAGCGGTGCAAGTATCTCGCTGGCAAACATCAATCTTATCACGCACCTTACGTATCTTCGCATTCAGGCGCTTTTTTCAGGGGGACTCTCTTTCGATGCGTCAGTCGCACAGGCAGAATCAGAGCTTGTTGCAGCCCTCGGGATAGGCCTTCCGGGACTTGCCCTTGATGGGTCGGGAATCGAGATGAGCGTCACAGGCGGTGACACCGGACCCAACGCGTATCTCTTCGCTGTGAGCGCTGTACTTTTACAAGTCGCACGAGTAAGAAGCCCTGAATCAGAGGATGCTTCGTTTCAAGAAGTGATGAATGAGATCTCTTCGCAATTGGCGGACACAGGTGACATCAGCGCCTCCCTAAAGGAAGAAATTAGAGATGCCCAGTTGGTGCGGGGAGACCCCGATTCGTACTTGCCGCCGTTGATTCCGAGCGTCGTCATGGAAGCACTGGCTGGGCGACTGGCGTCGGTGGGCTCTTCTCAAGAGGTACCGAATATCGACACTGTCCTCGATCAGGACTTCGACGCACTCGTTAACGCCGAGGACAATTGCTGGTACATCGCCAACAAAGACCAAGCAGACAGGAACGGTGATGGTCTCGGAGACGCGTGCGACCCTATTTACGTAGACGAAGCTGCTGGGCTGATCTGGGAAGACGAAGAGCTCATTGTCCATCAACACACGCTTACTGATATTTCATTTCCTGGTGACACACTTGAGAAATTATTAGATTACTGCGAAGATCTGGAGCTTTCTGGCTACAAGGATTGGCGGGTTCCAAATATCGATGAGGTGCGATCGCTGATTCGTGATTGCGAAAACACTGAACCAGGGGGCGCATGCCCTGTCACGGACGGAAGTGATAGTTCCGACAACACGGACGATTGCAGTGGATGTGAAATTCTTCAAGGTCCAGGAGAAACCGGCTGTTACATGGATCCAGCTATGAAATTTGAGTGGGCCGGACCGATATTCTCCTCGTCTAAAGCATACGATGATCCGGAATTCGAAGAGCAAGACAGGTACTGGATAGTGTACTTCGAAGACGGGAGAATCGTGGATCGACACTATATCGAGTTCTATGCCCGCTGCGTACACGACTTGGGCCAGTAGAGAGGAAAATCGTTCGACTACCTAAGGCCGAATCTTATAAGCAATAAAGAAAGATGTTCACGAGACTCAACGCCGAGGTGTGATATGTCAAGAAATCATAGCAAATATTCCCTTGGCACGATCCCAGTTGGGTTGACACAATATGTGTCATCGCAGACACAAATTTCCGGTTCGCCAAGAGAACCCACCTTAAAAAATGTATTATTATTGACCTATTAGAGATGGCACATGCGTTGCAACGAAAGAGATCCGATTATTTCGTATCTTTATCAACACGTGCAAAATTGGAAGCTGGAGATCCATGCGAACCGATATTAGAGTGAGGCACTTTTGGAAACAAGTTGTCATTTTTCCCTCAATGCTACTTCCTGCCATTGCCCTTATCATCTATCATCAAACGACCTTTTGGAACTACACATGTGACGACAGTTACATCAGCTTTCGATACGCTGAGAATCTAGTCAGAGGTCACGGATTGGTTTTCAACGCTGGGGAACGAGTAGAAGGATTCAGCAATTTTCTGTGGACTGTTATCCTGGCGGCGTCCACCACATTACACGGAGATATCGTTCTAAATAGCAAGATCCTGGGGATCCTATCCCTGCTGGGCCTTTTGGTATACGCTGGACTCATTTGTAGACAACTAGCGAATAACCATAATATATGTATTTTAGGAACAACCTCTATTATCGCCATGAACACATCTATCAATTACTACGCGACATCTGGTTTAGAGACGATCTTTATGGGATTTGTATTAACAGCTGGTACATTCTACTTTATCAGTAGACATGAAAGTCGAATCCGATTTTTTGTCGCCGTCATGTTGTTTGTTTGCGTGGCGATTACCCGACCCGAAGGTGTCATCTTCCTGTTTTTTGTATGTGGATTCAGAATCCTCGAAGCGATATTCCTCCGGGATACCTTGACTCGAACGGAGATTATGGCGATGATTACGGGTGGGCTTATGTTCGTAGCGTTCCTCCTTTTTCGGTACGTGTACTACGATGAGCTGTTGCCGAACACGTTTTTTGCCAAGCCGGATGACTGGATCGGTTCCACTACTTTTCCAGAAGGCGGTCTCAACTACACAAACATATTCCATCAAAGGAACGGCGGCTACTTTCTCATTCCGCTAATTGTTTTGCTGCTAGGAATGAAAGCACACTTTGGCAAGGTGCTGTTCATACTCGGAGTGATATCAGGAGGAATTGTATTTGTCTTCTACGCGAATGTGGACTGGATGCAAAACGAGAGGTTTTACATTCCCTACATGGGGTTGTTCTACGCCGGGGCGCTGGCGGCAATCATCTATTTGGTCAGTTCTTCACTTCGGCGAATGTGGCCAGGAATACTCTTTCTTCTAACCCTTTTCATTTTTTCGGGACTCGATCAGATTCAACGCGCGAGAACCATTGGGAAGCACGAGGCATCTTATCCATACCATCTGATGAGCTGCATATACCTCGATCGGGTTGGAAAGGATCTCTTTCAGAAATACCGTGGAAAAGGAGTTCTGGCGACGAAAAGAGCTGGGGCGATACCCTATTACTCGAAGTTGAAAACGATTGACGCCTACGGACTAAATGATCGAGAGATAGCAAAAGCGTTTCATGAGAACGAACCCACGAAAAGAAGAAGGCTGGCAGTCGATATCGCGTTTAAAAAAGGCCCGACGATGACACTCTCGTTCACCACCCGTCGATTATCAGCCCCAAAGGCGGCGACCATTGCGGACGCCAAGAATTTCTCGGGCCTTGATCGGTACTTGTTCGAAAAAGCCATCAAGAACGGATTCAAATTCGAAAAAGAGTACCGGACTGGGAAGGTGGAATGGGGGTATATTTTTAAGAAGCCAGATGGATCGATAAGTGGGACCTGAACTATCTCCCCTGTGCGGGTCAACAGAAGAAACATCAGATAGGTCGGGGATCCATTCTTATGGATGTGCCTTTGGCTAGGCAACTCCCGAGTTGTAGCTGGTCCCGACAGCGTGCTAACTGTTCGATGATACTGCAAGTATCGTTGACATTGCATATGGGATTCATCATAGTCACTGGCATAGGAAAATTGACGGAACGGATCTGGCTTTATGTCCAACCCCAAGGGAATAAAAGAGCCCAAAAAAGAAACCTACTACGATAGGTTGGTGTTTCGCATTAAGAACAGCAAATTCATTGCTGTTTTACTGATATGCGGTGCCTGCGTGATCGCACTTGCAACCTTTACCGAAAGCCTGGGCAAACTGTTCAATCGAGCCAGTCCAGGTTCCTCATCCCAATCCGCACCAGGGACACGAACACCACCGTCTGAACCGATAGTCCCATCGCGTGAGTCGAATACCGATACTCGACCGCCCAAGCCAGGGCCCCAGCACACCTCGACAAGCGCCTACAAAACCATTCAATTTGATGGCCAGACCTGGCACTGGCAGGGCAATGGGAGGGTCAACACAGATGGGGATAAACGCGACCCCAAAAACCAGTGGCTTGAAATTGATACAAAACACGGTGAGGTGCTGCTCTGGTCAAAGCACTCAACCGATCTGAGAACTGCACCGTTCTCGGTTTCCCTAGACCTTATGAGGGGAGATAGAAAAAAGGATTTCGGCCTGGTCTTTGGGTTGAAGGATCCAGACAACTACTGGGCGTTTACCATCAAAAGCGAGGGCAGTTTCCGAATTTTCGCAATTAAAGACGGCAATAACGACGTGCTGGTGCCGTGGACAGAATCCGCCAAAATCCGTCCCTATGCCAATAAAACAAATCAGCTGGCTATCTCGGCAGATGGCACAGCTATCCGTTTCTCTATTAACGACATAATGGTATCAAAATTCGATTTACCAGGCGTGCTGCACGGTAAGGTCGGCATCTATGCCGACCACGCTGACATGGCTCTAGATATTCACAGCCATAGATAATTTGTCAAACTGTTGCTGCCTCCACCAAGCGCTCCACAAACCACCAGAGCGCCATGGCGGCCACCAGACTGCACACCGAAATTTTCACCTTTTTATACCACCGCTCTTTTTTTCGGATATAGCCAACGCCGATAAACAGTGGCCCCACGATCATCAACTGACCCAATTCTACCCCCAAATTGAACCCAAACAGCGCCGGCACCAGATCCGACGGAGGCAACCCCAGGCTGGTGAGCACACCGCTGAATCCGAGACCGTGAATCAGCCCGAAACCGAACGTCAACGACGTTCGAGCATTGGGAGACTCCCTGACCATGTTTTCCACCGCCACATAGATAATCGACGCCGCGATAAGGGGCTCAACCAAATGGGGCGACACAGAGATCAGTTCCAGGGCGCCGAAGGCCAGGGTCAGACTGTGTGCAACGGTAAACGAGGTCACCACCACCGCCAATTGGCGCCAGCCGTAAATCACCAGCACCAGTGAGATAACAAACAGCACGTGATCGAGCCCCCCGAGAATATGAACTATCCCCTGCCACAAAAAATAGACAAACCCGGTGCCCACGGCTTTGGCGTCAACGGTGGTGGGGCGTGCCGGAGACGACATTGTCTCCGTATCTCCGTCCATAGCCCCGTTTTGGGCTGCCACCTGTTCTTTTTGTTTTCTCAACTCAGCCCGCTTTTTGTCCCATCCCGGCGGCGGGGGTTGGGCCATACTGTACGTGCCCGGTTTGGGAAACTTTCGCTGAGGCATTTGACGCAGGCGGTCCACATTGATCAGCGCCGACGATCCAGGGGTGAACACATAGTGCTCCTTGGCCCTCTTGTGATAAAACGTCGATATAATGGTGTGGGTCGTCTCCTCCTCTTCAAAGAGCGTTGATTCAATCAGCAATTGATTCAGTTTTGACGGGCATCTAAAGGTAACATCCAGCAACAGCCGATCGATTTTCGGGGCGTATCCCAACTCCGAGAAACGCTCCACCGGACAAAGGGTTTTGTTGTTGCTGACGCTAAAGTGCTTTTCCCAATAGGGCTTTAGCACCTGCTCGTACCGATAGAGATCCCGCTTCTCCACAACTTCCCACATGGAATAGTTCCGCTCGAGAATCTCCTTACCCGATTCTGCATCGACCCTGAATACCACATGGATCAGCACCCCGTCCGTGCGCGCTTGAAAACTTGATGATGCCCATTTGTGACTATGCGCCTCAAATGACAAACAAAATAAGGTCAACAAAACCAATAAGAAACCGATCCGCCTGCTCCAAAAGGTCGCCATTGGGGGTGTTGGATCTAGCTGCCTTGGGTTGCTGGAACGCCACTCTTTTCTTTCACAAAACACAGTGTTTCTCAGACCCATCATCTCCCTTTTTTTCATGACGCATGGATTATTTCAAGCAACAGGCAATATCAGCCGATAAAACAAAAAGAGGCGAAAACCCCACGGAACCCCCATTTTTTCAAGGGAAATCGTGGGAGTCCGACGCCAACAATCGATAAAAGTGGTCATTGAGTAGAGTAAAAAGGTCACTTACAGCTGCCCGGCAAAGACATAGGCCAAATAAAGCACCTCCTGTGACTGCGTGCTCACCTCCCCGTGGGGCTGGATCGATATCCCCTGCAAGGATCCCCATCCGTTTGCCTGCCAGGTGCCCTAAACGAGCGGGTAGGCCATTTCGTATTGATCGATTTGAAACTCAAATCCGGTCTGGTGGAGAAACGCCCGCATGCCGGTGTCCTCGTGTAGGACATTGATCAGCTTGAGCGCTTCGAGGCCATCTGCCAGGTCGGCGACCAGCCGGTGCACCAGGGCGGTGGCCACCCCCTGACGGCGACGGCCGGGCGCCACCACCAGGCTCATGATCCAGTTGAGGGTGGGGTAGTAAACCAGGATGCCGACGCAGTCATTCCCGTCAAAGGCACCGAGCATCACCAGGTCGTCCTCGATCCGGGCGATCGCCGCGAAGCTGTTTTCCCAGGAGGGCTGCCAGTCGGTGAGCTGCTCGAACCGGCTGACCGCGGGCTTGTCCACGGCTCTGATCTCCCAGGGGTGGAGGGCTCCCGTGTCCACACGGACCGACTGGCGGCCCAGGATGAAGCAGTCCAGGTGGCGGGTGATTTCAAAGCCGGTCTTGGTATAAGCCCGGATGGCCGCTTCGTTGGGCACCAGCACCTCCAGCACGAACCGCGTGACCCCAGCGTTTTTGAGATCCCCAAGGGCGAATTCGAACATCTGCTTGGCAATGCCCTGGCCCCGAAAGGCCGGCACAATGCCCGTGGCCGCGTCGAACGCGGCCAGCTCCCCGCCCCACTGATCGATGCCGATGAGCGTGAACCCCACCAGCTCGTCTCCGTCAAAGGCGCCCACAGATTTGTCGAACTGTACGTTGTTCTTGATGGCCCGAAGCCGGATGCGCTCCTGGGTCATGTAGCTCATGTCCAGGTGGTAGTCGGAAAAGGCGAGCAGCTGGGTCTGGTGCAGGCGCGCCAGATTCACGTCGGTTAGAAAAGCATAAGTCACGGCCATGGGGATTCTCCTGTTGGGGTGAGCGCGAGGGCATAATGAAAATTATTTCTTTGAGCCTGTTTATATCCTTATTTTCGGGGTTATATCATAAATCGCAGTTGCAGTGCCTCGCGGCACTGATTCGAGACAGGAGGTTCGGGCGTCTGGGTCAACCACGAAAAACAGGGAGCCGGCACCTGAGCTGGGTCGGCCAATACGTGGGCACCCACGCCCAGCGAGAGCTGGCGAGGGCGAAGCAGTGGCTCAGGTTCATCGAGGTGCTGGGCCGCAAGCTGCAGGGCGAGCCGGATGAGCGGCTCAAAAACCGAGCCCGTATGCTCATGGAGCGCGCAAGGGGTGGTGCCAGTCCGGACGACCTGCTGGTGGAGTGCTTTGCTCTGGTAAGGGAGGTGTCCCACCGGCAGATCGGGCTGAGGCACTTCGACGTGCAGATCCTAGGCGGTGCGGCCCTTCACCGGGGCAATGTGGTGGAGATGAAAACCGGAGAGGGCAAGACCCTGGTGGCCACCCTGCCCGTGGTGCTCCGTGCCCTGTACGGAAAGGGCGCCCACGTGGTCACGGTCAACGACTACCTGGCCGAGAGGGATGCCCGCTGGATGGAGCCGATCTACCGGTTCATGGGGCTCACCGTGGGGGTGCTCTCCGAGGAGATGGATCACGCCATTTTCAAAAAGGATCGTCAGGCCTCGTACCGGGCGGACATCACCTATGTGAACAACCACGAGCTGGTGTTCGATTACCTGAGGGACAACCTGTGCCTGAGCCGGGACGAGCAGGTGCAGCGGCCCCTCCACTTTGCCCTGGTGGACGAGGTGGACCTGCTCCTGCTGGACGAGGCCGGCACCCCGCTGATCATCTCGGGCGAAGCCCAGGGGGGAGAGGATTTCTCCAGAAGAGCGCGCGAGGTGGTGGCGAGGTTGAAGAAGGGAACCGATTTCAAGGTGGATCACAAGACCAGAAGCGCATTGGTGCAAGAGAGGGGCTGGGCCGAGATGGAGAGAATGCTCGGCATCGACAACCTGGCCGATCCAAAGCACCTGGCCTGGCAGCACGCCCTGCACAACGCGATCCTGGCCCACGCCGTGTACAAGCGGGACGTGGACTACATCGTGCATGACGACGAGATCCAGCTGATCGACGACTACACGGGCCGTGTCTCTCCGGACAAGCGCATGTCCGACGGGGTGCACCAGGCCCTGGAGGCCAAGGAGGGGGTGAGGGTGAGGTCCGAGGATCAGACCCTGGCAAAGGCGAGCTACCAGATGTTCTTCCGCCTCTACCCAGCCCTGTGCGGCATGACCGGCACGGCCTACTCCGCCCGGGAGGAGCTGAGGATCACCTACGGGCTCCCAGTGATCCGGGTACCCACCAACCAACCGGTGCTCCGAAAAGACGAGCCCTCCCTCGTGTATAGATCGTCCGAAGAGAAGTTCCAGGCCGTGGTGGAAGCGGTGGAGCAACTCAAGGCCCAGGGCCGGCCCGTGCTGCTGGGGACCACCTCGGTGAGGGAATCGGAGCAGGTGGCGGGTCTCCTCAAAGCCAAGGGCATTGCCCACACGGTGCTGAACGCAAAGGACGACCAGCAGGAGGCCGAAATCATCGCCCAGGCGGGCAGGCCCGGCGCGGTCACGGTTTCCACCAACATGGCCGGCAGGGGCGTGGACATCGAGCTGGGCGGCAGCACCGAGGGCAACGTCACTTCCAGCGATCGGGATCGGGTGGTCCAGGCAGGAGGGCTCATGGTGATGGGCACCGGCCTACACGAGTCGAGAAGAATCGACGACCAGCTCAGGGGCAGGGCTGGGCGCCAGGGAGATCCAGGAGGCTCTCGCTACTACCTGAGCCTGGACGATCCCATCTACAAGAAGTTCGGGCAGATCGATAAGGGCGCCCAGGTGCTGGAGAGCCTGAGGCAAAGGCTGATAGAGCACCCCCAAGGCGAGCCCATCGACCAGAGGAGCGTGCTGGTCGCCCTGGAGGGCCTGCAAAAAAAGGTGGAGGTGGAGAACCAGGCCATTCGAAAAGAAGTGCTCAAGTTCGACACGGTCGTGGATGTGCAACGGCGCACCATCTACAAGTGGCGCCAGACCCTCCTGGACCAGGAGCCCAAAGAGACCCTGACCCTGCTAAAAGAGATGGCCGAAAAGCTGGAAGAGACACCGGCAAGTCCGGACGACGAAATCCCAGAGCTCAACCCAGCCGAGATAAAAGCGAGGCTCGACCAGTTCGAGACCCTCCTGGGCCCTGAGGCTCTCGCCCGGATCGCAGCCCAGGTAATGCTGGACACCATCGACGCCCTCTGGACCGAGCACTTAAACAACCTGGAGCAGCTGGACGACGACGTGAACTTCCGAACCTACGGCCAGCTAGACCCCCTGCTCGAATACAAGCGAGAAGCCCACGAACTCTACCAAACCCTGCTAGCCCGTATCCGCGCCAAAACCCTGGCCTATCTGATGGATGTGCTGTCCGAGGAGTGATTCTCCCGCCTCACCCACTAAGGAATAATCGAAAGCTGAATGCCGGTCATGTCGCTGTAGGTTTAGAGGCCTTTTCCCAGCGAAATCGACTAAATCATGGTCTTTTGCGATATATTCTGTGCACAATGGGTCGTTACGGATGGTACTCTACTTGTCCAATATCCAGTTTCTGGGCAGCAATTTGAACGCATGCCCTGCTAGCAAAGCGTGGCAAAGCAATGGCTGAGGAACTTGGTCCTGGCGTGATCCAGGAAAACCTGCTGCTACCCTCCAAGCTTTATCGCCCACCATTGCGTTACCTTGTTCCGCGCCCGCGCCTGATCCGCCGCCTGCAAGGTCGGCCCGCTGGTAAACTCACGCTCGTTTCCGCTCCGGCTGGATTTGGCAAAACAACCTTGGTGGGCAGTTGGGTGCGCGAAGCTGGGCACCCTGTTGCCTGGCTCTCGCTGGACCCGGGCGACAACGATCCAGCCCGTTTTTTCAAATACCTGGTCGCCGCGCTGCAAACGCTGGACACGAAGATGGATCAAGCCCTCTACGGGATGCTGCAGTCCTTTCAGATTCCTTTGCCGGAATTGTTCATGACGGTTCTGGTTAAAAAGATTGCGGATATCCCCGAGCCTTCCTTCCTCGTTCTCGACGATTACCAGGCCATCTCGTCGCCTGCGGTCCACGCCGCGCTTGCTTTTCTCCTAGATCATCTGCCGCCGCAGTTACACGTCGTGATCATTAGCCGAACCGATCCGCCGTTCCGTTTATCACGTATGCGGATGCAGCGGGACCTGGTGGAGATACGGGCCGCTGATCTGCGCTTTACCTTGGATGAAACAAAAACTTTTCTCGGCGATCTGAACTTGTCGGATGAACAGCTGGTCGCGCTCGATGCTTACACCGAAGGTTGGGTCGCTGGACTGCAACTGGCCGTGCTAGCGATAGAATCCTCGCGTGTGGAGGGAACGCCGGCCAAACGTGTGGACGATTTGATCCAGGGGCTGAGCCGATATCGTCATCTGATGGACTATTTGACCGAAGAGGTCCTGCAGCAACAGCCTGATGAGGTCCGCACGTTTTTACTCGAGACCTCTATCTTGGATCGTTTGACGGCGCCACTTTGCGACGCCGTGACCGAAAGAGACGATAGTAGCATATGCTTGAGGCAATTGGAGCGTAACAACCTCTTTCTCTTGCCTCTCGACGATCAGCGCGAATGGTACCGCTACCATCCCCTGTTTGCTGAATTCATGCGCCGGCAAATCGAGTCACCGCTGGTGACGAAGCTTCACCAGCGGGCTGTATGTTGGTACGAAACAAATGGGTACCTGGCAGAGGCCATCCACCACGCGCTTTTGTCGGAAAACCTGGACGAAGCCGAGCGCATGATCGAACGGGTCGCCCTGCATACGTTCAAGAGCGGAGAGTTGATGACCTTGATCGGGTGGCTGGATGCGTTGCCAGAGGGCCGGATGCGATCCAGCGCTACCTTGGCCATCAGCCGGGCATGGGCTTTATATGGGGTCGGACGATTTGAAGAGGCAGCGGCGTGGGCAGACATCGCCGAAAGCAGTGAGCGACCTGTCGAACGCGGTATCGTCCTTTGCCTCCGTGCCATCCTGGCAGCCTATGGTCAACACGATAGCCAAAGTGCCATCGGGTTGTGCGAGCAGGCGCTCGACCTGGGCCTAGCCGATCTCGATTTCCACAGTTTCACCCTGTGCGTTCTAGGTGAGGCCCACATTTTGGCGGGCCACACCCAATCTGCATACCAGGGTTACCGTCGAGCCCATCGCCTGGGCCAAGAAAGCCGCTACCCGCTCATCTCGATGATTGCAGTGGGCGCTTTGGGATACATTTCTTGTTTAATCGGACAGCGACGTGAGACAGCCGCGCTCTGCCGCGAGGCCATCAAGCGCCATGTAGACGCGCGCGGCAACCCGTTGCCCGTTGCGGGCGTTGCTCATATTTACCTGGGAGTGGCACATTACGCGGCCAATGAGCTTGACCAGGCGCATCACCATTTGCGTCTGGGGCTGGACCTCGTCCAGTCCGGTGCCTTGATGAGCTATGCTTCGTTCGGCCTATGCCGATTGGCCCAAGTGGAATATGCCCTGGGTCAAAAACAAGCGGCCCTGGAGACGATTGTGCAGGCCCGCCAGCTCCATACGGGCTTTAACGCAGTCGTGGACCGAGACCTGGCCGCCATCGAAGCCGATTTTCAACTGCGAGAAGGCAATATCGCTTTTGTGATGCGCTGGGCCGAAGCAGAGCGTCTCTCCCCGCAAGTGGCGATAGACCCTGATTACTGGGATCGTCCTTATTTGGTGTACGCGCGGCTATTGTTGGCGCAATATCGGCTGGCCGATGCAAGTCTCTTGCTAGACCATCTGGAGAGTTGGGCGCGTGAGCATGATCACCACGAGACGCTGATTGCGACGCTGCTCCTGCAAAGCCAGGTTCATCGAGCTCTCGGCGACAGGGCGCAAGCCAGCGGTTTTCTGAGACAGGCTCTGCGCCTCGCCGCGCCACAAGACTATGTCCGCCCCTTTGTCGAAATGCCATCCGTGGTCGAACTGCTGCCTCAGGTGCGATCGATCGCGCCTGTATTCGTGGACGCGTTGGTCTCGGTTCTCAAGCACCAACCCATCAAAAGCTCAGGACCTTTGTACCCGACTGGTGGGCACGCGTCCTGGCCTCTCAGCGTGCGCGAGATCCAGGTCCTGGGCCTCGTGGCCACCGGCAAGTCGAACCGCGAGATCGCCCAGGAACTGTTCGTCACCGTGGGGGCGATTAAAAAACATCTCTCCAACATCTTCGGGAAACTGGACGTACACAGGCGAACCCAAGCTGTCGCCCGGGCCAGGGAATTGAGCCTCTTGCCCTAGTGCTCATTCAACCCTACTCTGACGGGTGGAGATTCCGATTTCCCCCTTGAAAAAGGGGGTTAGGGGGATTTCCAAACACTGCGGGAATATTCACGAAATCCCCCCTCCCCCCTTTTTCAAAGGGAGAGTTTATTACCCATCACTCATCACTTGACGAGGTACTAGCCTCAAAAATCAACCCCCAAACTCTACTTTGGTGGAGTGATCAGCGACCGGCCAAGTCGTACGTTAGTAAAAATTCAATAGCGGCTCGCAGATTCATCGAAAGAGACGTTGCCCAGTGTGTCGGGCACCCAACCAAAGGAGTTGTCCAATGAACGTTAGTCGTAAATCAACTGGAGTATGGCTAAGTTGCGTCAACGCGACGCTGGTTTTGCTGTGTCATGGCTCAACCGCAGTCGGCCAAGAGCCAACCAACGCGGCGTGGCTTGACGGCAAGGAAGCGAACGCTTCTATCTTGTTGAACAAGTCGCAGACCCTGATTCCGGCCGCCTTGAATCCAGGCTTTCAAGATTTGGATGGGGGCGATCTGGTGATCGACACCGGGGTTCATGACGTCAAATTCTGCGTTGGGGTAAACCGCACTGATCAACAAGGCGGCATCAGCGAGAGGATACCCCGTCCGCTCTTGAAAGAAATCAACGGCGTCGTGTTTTACGAAGACAATCTTTTGCTCAGCGGCGTCGGTTTCCACGGCGAAAACAAAGAGACCTTGTACAATCCCTATAGTCATTACGCTTTTGGCCCCATAGATCGAGACGGAAATGACCAAAGCGATAATCCGGATTCTCCACGTTACAACCTGGCCTATTTACCAGCAACGGTGATGTTTCCCAAGGCGTATTGGAATAAAAGGCTCATCGTTTATTTTCACGGCGGAGGGGATGGCCCTGCCCTCTACCGCACCACGGTGGCTCCGTTTCAGTTTCCCTTCGACGAGGTGCGTCTGTTGAAGCAGGGATATGCTGTCGCCACAATGGCCACCCACGTGACGGCCCAGCAACAGAACCCCAATGCGGTTGACGGGAGCTTCTGGGAGGCTTTTGGCACTCCCGACAAGAGTGCATTTATAGCTCACAACGCACGCCTGGACGCTACCGGCCAAGAGACCCGGGTCTCATTGGCATTTGATAAGGATGTCGTCGTCTCAGCGGATGCGACATTGGCCCGCAACGTGGCTAACCTGATCAAGAACTTGCTTGGTCTGCGCCGGGGGTCTTATCCCGCTTACACGTATGCCGTAGGCTATTCATGGGGAGGGAAAACGATTGCGGCATTGAACGGAGGACGCGACAATGCCAATATTCAGCCGGACCAGCACCCCGAACTGCTCGTAAACGGAAGAACGCCGTTCACCGGCGGCAATTTCGACATCGACGACTGGACCGGCATTGACAAAGGAAACAGAGCCCGTTCCCTCATCAATCAATATGGGCTAGTTTTTGACGGATTCCTGGCAGAATCGGGCTATATGGCATATCCGGGTTGGTGGAACTCGGCCCAAGACTCGGATTACCCCGTGACGACCAAAGCGATTTATGTCCAGGGAGATTATGAGGGCCCGCCGGCCGCCTTGGGAAGCCTATTAGAAACCTATTATACGGCCCTGGCATTGCCCAACGCGCACCCGTCGCTCAGCGGAGACATGAATGATTGGAAGCGCATCTACCGCCTAGAAATGGGTGGACACGCGCGATACGATTTCTTTTTCGACATGGGACAAAACGGCGCTGAGAATCTCTTCTTTGATCGAAAGCGCCTATTCAATTCCGACTGTTCGTACAACTGGTTTACTGGAGGCGAAGATGCGATCAACCAAACAGGAGCAGGCCGGCGTTTCAGATGGTTCGCAGAAAAACTGTACCAGTACGATCGGGATGATTTCATTGCGCAATACGTCAGACTGGCCGAGATTCCCGGCCTCGGCGCTCTGGGTGCACCGGAATACATCGTCTCGCAGCCCCGCACCTATCCCATCCGGGCGCAGCTCTTGACGAACCTCGTGCTGTGGGTCGAACGCGGTTATACCCCGCCTGCCAGTCATCTCGATGCTTTTATCATGAGCGACGCGCATCAGCTTCCCGGAGAGGAAATTCAACCCGGCGTGTGGGACGGCATACCTCAATGCCCAGCGGGTTGCCCGTTTGCGGACGAAAGCAGCTGCGCCAGGGAAGATTGTTGGATCACCTTGCTGCCCGGTTATGGCTTCCCGCTCTCGATCCCAGAAGCATATCGAACCGCCATTCAATATCTCCGTGATAACGCCATTCTGGACTACTACGCCGAAACCGTGGCCTCGCCAGACCTGTCGGCAAGGTTGGGAAGCCATATCGCCTTGATTCCAGATTTTTCATGGATGAAGCCTTACGATACGGAATACCTGGATCAGCTTTATGAAAACCACTGGGGATATGCCCGACAGGTGCAAAAAGCATACATAACGTTACTTAGAAAGCGGCTGATTGACCCTGTACTCGGTTATGATCTAGTGATAGAGGCATTCGCGTCTGACGTTCTGCGGTAGTTTGGTCACTTCTCAAAAACTGCTGGTGGTCCACTGGGGGATGGGGTCGGTTTCGGGTAGTTATTTTCTCCCGATAGCAATACTATGCAGCTACTCGATTTGAAAGGAGGTCCAGATGAGGTTGCTCAGACAAACGATTTGTGTGGCCGGCTTGTTGTTTTTGGCGGCATGTGCCGACCGAGCCAAACCCGTGGATAAACCCCAGAAAGAGGACACCGTGACACCTAATAAAACACCCCCGACGCCTGTGACTGCAAAGACATCGGAAGATGGATCCGGAACCAGTACTGAACCCAAAATAAAATCTCTGATCGCCGAGTTTGTGCCGGTCACCATCGGCGTGGATGAGGCCAAAATCCCAAAGGTCCACCGGCCAGTGATTCAAAAACTGGTTGAAGCAGCCAAAATCATCGACCGGCTGTTTCTTAACCAGGTATCAGCCAAAAACGAACAGTGGCGCGCCGAGCTGGCCGCAAATCCAGCCATGGCAGATACCCTGACCCTGTTCGACATCATGTATGGCCCATGGAATCGGCTCGACCACGACAAGCCGTTTTGGGGCGACCAGGAAAAACCCAAGGGCGCGACGTTCTATCCAGAGGATATGACGCAAAAAGAACTCGAAGCTTGGATAGAGGCCCATCCAGAACAGAAAGCCGCGTTTACCGGCTATTTCACCATTATTGAACGGGATGGCCCCGGGCTCAAAGCTGTACCCTACAACAGCGCCTATAAAACCCAGCTAGAGCCCGCAGCCAAACGCCTGGAAGAAGCAGCTGCTTTGGCCAAGGACAAGCGGCTGAAGAAATATCTGCGCGCCCGGGCCAAGGCATTTCGAGACAATGAATACCGCCAGAGCGACATGGATTGGATGGATTTGGGGAACGGCGACCTCGAGGTGGTCATCGGTCCCTATGAAGTCTACGAAGATCAGCTCATGGGATACAAGGCAGCGTTCGAGGCATTCATCACGCTGCGCGATGCTGAGGCGTCAGCCAAACTCGATCAAATAAAAGCCCTGATTCCAGATATG
Organism: Myxococcota bacterium; assembly: GCA_030065855.1. GTDB lineage: Bacteria > Myxococcota_A > Polyangia > JAAYKL01 > JAAYKL01 > JASJCT01. The sequence continues at coordinate 13,610 of JASJCT010000061.1, read as the reverse complement.
GAAGCCTACCTGCCCATACCCGATGCGCACAAGAACCCGGGCCGTGGATCTGAATCCCCAATATCCGTGGTCGATGTTCTTTTTACAGCCGGCGATACCCGCGCTGGGGTCCAGACCCTGGCGTTCAACTTGCCCAACGATGAAGTAGTTCGAGAGAAAAAGGGCTTTAAGCTGGTCATATTAAAAAACATTTCGCATGCGAAGTTTGACCAAATACTCATACCAATCGCCAAGCAGCTCATGCGGCCAGACCAGGTGGCAAACATCTCGTTCGAGGCATTTTTCAACCACTCCCTGGTCCACGAGACTGCACACGGCCTCGGCCCAGGTAAGATCACTGTTGAGCGAGACGGCAAAAAAATTAAGACCACCGTCAATCAGGAGCTCAAGGAGCTCTATCCAGCCATAGAGGAAACCAAGGCCGATATATTGGGCACCTACCTCAACAACTTGCTCATCGAAAAGGGCCTGTTCAAAAAGGACTTCATGGAAACGACCTATGCCTCCCTGCTCGGTGGTTTTTTCAGGTCGGTTCGGTTTGGCGCATCAAAAGCCCACGGCCAAGCAAACCTCATTCAATTCAACTGGCTTAAGGAAAAGGGTGCGATCATCGTAGAGAACGACAAGTATGTCTATGTCAAAGAAAAGATGCCAGAGGCCATTAAAAGCCTCACCGTCGAAGTCCTGATGATCGAGGCCCTGGGGGATTACGACCGGGCCAAGCGCCTCATCGATCAGTATGGCCAGATGCCCCCAGACCTCAAAAAAGCCCTGGCAGGGTTAAGCGGCATCCCCACAGACTTGCGCCCCTCCTATCAAATCGAACAACAATTGGCTGCCTGGCAGGAGTAATGCCGATACCCCATCGCCGAGGCGTGGAATAACTGTATGCCCGCTGGGGTTCCTATTTTAAAGATGGCAATTTGAGTAGGAGAATGAAACCGATGAAGAAGCCGCGCAATCGAACAGGGACCGGGTTGAAAGCCAAGACGCGTCATCAGGCTATCGCGTTCCTAAAAGACCTATCATCAATTCTGGTGGCCGCCTTAATCGTCCTCGTGGCGAGGGCTTCGATCGCAGATCACTATGTGGTGCCAACAGGGTCAATGGAACCAACCGTCCATGCAGGTGATCGCATCGTCGTCAATAAGCTGGCATATGGCGTACGGATCCCTCTGACAAATGCGTATCTGCTGGCGATAAACCAACCAAAAGTCGGCCACGTTGTCGTTCTCGACTCTCCAAAAGACAGCAAAGTGCTGCTAAAGCGCGTCGTGGCTGGACCTGGAGATGTGGTAAGTCTGAGAAACGGCGTCATCACGCTCAACAACACTCGGGTTCCGATCTCTCTGGATAGGGCGCGGGTCAAGGAGCATCTGCAGGGTGTGACCCACGAGATTTATCTAGATCTGGGCGGTGGCCCGGACTTTGGTCCGGTTCGACTACCACCCAATAAATATCTCGTTGTTGGAGACAACCGGGGTCAGAGCCTTGACGGACGGTCGTTCGGGCTCATCCCGAGCCAAGCTATACTCGGACGCGCGGTTGGTGTCTATTTCTCAGGCAACACCCTCAAGTGGCAACCCCTGTGAGCCCCATGCCAAATCCGCTTGCAGACGTCACAGCTATCCTCATGGCCGGTGGGGAGAGTCGCCGCATGGGCAGGGATAAAACCCAATTGCCCATTGGCAATAAAACGCTGCTTGAACACGTCCTTTCTCAACTGAGAGACAACTTTAAGAATGTTATATTAAGTGTTAAAAATAAAAGCAATATCGACATTGAAGGCATACGGATAATCCCCGACGATATCCCGATGAAGGGACCGGTGGTGGGGTTGATTTCCTGCATCCGACAATCCAAAACAGATATCAACTTTGCCGTGGCATGCGATATTCCCAACATCGATCTGACCTTGGTACAGACCATGTTGGCACGGGCAGCAGGCGTGGATGCGGTCGTTCCCAAAACCCATGACGGACATATCGAGCCCTTATTCGCAATCTACAGCAAAAGCGCGCTCCAGGCGATGCAACATGTCTTGGATTGCGAGCGCGGACAGGTGAGCCGGGTAGTCGCCCATTGCAGAACAGCTTACGTGGCCTTGGGGCCCAATACCCAATTGAGGAACCTCAATACCATGGCAGACTATCGCACGTTTATCGCCGACTGACAGACGCCTCACTGCCCCTTCCCACTCAGCGCCTTTTACCTGTGTCATCGAGAGATGTCCGGGTTTGGGTAGTGGCAGCTGCCTTTTGTGCGAAAAAAATGTCGCGCCGCGGATCCGCTTATCCCGTGAACAATGCATCTCGACGGGGTAGAGCCGCTGAAAATACTTCGGATCCCTATATTTGGGATATGGACAATTTTATTTTTGATATTCGATAATTAGGCAAATACACACCGGCCATTTTTACCCGTGAGCTATAAATTTTTTTTTGAGCTGAGATTCAATTTTTTGCTGTTGACACTGCTATTTGTGGAAATTATTATCCACCGCAAAAGTGGAATAAGATATCCGTTTTGTTGTCGTGAACCGAAAGATCGTCTTTGAAATCTTTTCTTAAGAGTTAATGTTTGTCTGAAGAAAGGAATGTTCTATGGCAAGCAATGTCACGGAAGATGTCTGGATCCCAACCTGTTGTGGGCAGTGCTACTGCATGTGCGGCATCAGGGTTCACCGCGTCAACGGCGTGGTTACCGATATCGAAGGGAATCCGGATGCGCCTACGGGGCGCGGATCCATCTGCCCGAAGGGCGCAGCAGGGCCCCAGTTGCTCTACGATCCCTATCGGGTCAATTATCCACTCAAGCGCACCAACCCAGAGAAGGGACTCGGTGTCGACCCCAAATGGCAGCGAATCAGCTGGGAAGAGGCGCTTGAAACCATCACCGCCAAGCTCAAGGATACCTACAAGCGGGATCCGCGAGCGGTCTATTTCCAGGCCACGACGACCCAGGCATCTGAGTGTCGTTTCGGTGTGATCGGCTTCATGAAAGGGTATGGTACCCCCAACTACTGGGTTTCAGGGGGTGGGCTCCACTGCGGCAACGGCGCTCACTTCATGAACGGCATCATGCACATGGCCTGGTCGATCATCCCGGACTTTGCCCACGCCAACTACACCATGAACTTTGGCTGCTCCAAAGGTCACGGCGCTGGACACTCGGCAGTGATGAACGCCACCCAGGTCGCCGAAGCGCGGTTCCGCGGGTCAAAGAACGTCGTGTTCGATCCGTTCCAAAGCGCCCAGGCCTCCAAGGCGTACGAATGGGTACCGATCAAGGTCGGTACTGACGGCGCCGTCGCCCTTGGTATCGTGAATTCCCTGCTCAACGAGCACGGTATTTATGATGAGGAATACCTTAAGTACAAGACGAACGGCCCGTATCTGGTGCGTCCGTCAGACGGGCGGTATGTGCGAGACAAGGAAACCAAAAAGCCATTGGTTTGGGACCTGGTGGACAACGCACCCAAGGTCCACGATGATCCTTCAATCACCCGAGTAGAGTACGAGGACACTGCCCACGATGTGGCCCTGTTCGGCACCTTTACGGTCCAGGGCACAGAGGGCTGCAAGCCCGGCTTTGAGCTCCTCAAGGAGCACGTCAAGAAGTACACGCCTGAGTACGTCGAGAAGATCTCGTTGGTCCCTGCGAAAACAGTGAGCAGGGTTGCCAAAGAATTTGGCGAGGCTGCCGAGATCGGGTCCACGGTGACCGTCGAGACGAGCAAGGGCCCCAAGAAAATCCCGAAGCGCCCAGTGGGTACCCACTTCTTCCGCGGTTCCCAGGGCCACGTCAATTCGGGATGGACCTGCCTGTCCATCGACATGGTGAACCACATGGTGGGCGCGGCTGATACCTACGGCTCTGCCATGGGGCTCGGCGCAGCGGTCTGCCAGGGATTCGAGGGAACGGGCAAGCCGTACCAGATGCCCCATCCCTGCCCGGACGGCCTGATGGTCGCGGGTGCGTGGGTGTACGACCACCTGCCCTACCCGCTCCACGAGCCCAGACCGCCCCAACGCCTCGACTTGCACGATATGTTCCCGACATCGATTTACAACGCGTTCACCATCATGAGCCCCAACTGGTTCGACCTCTTGGAGCAATTCAAGATTCCATACCGACCGGAGATCATGATCAATTTCGGCTCCAACTCCATCATGACCATGGGCAATGCCGAAGCAGTGACCGATAATTTCCTCAAGAAATTCGATTTTATTTTCTCGTTCCAGCTGTACATCACCGAGTTCGAAGACGCGGTGGCAGACATTATCCTACCGGACGCCTGCTACCTAGAACGCTATACCCCAGCAGTGAGCTGGCCCTCCACCTTTTCCCATCCCCAGGGAGAGGACGATTGGGGCTGGACCCTGCGTCAACCCGCAGTGGATCCACTGTTTGAACGCCGGGACTTCAACGAGGTCATGGCCGAGATCATGGAGCGCCTGGGACTCTTGGACAAGTACCTCGAAGGTCTTACCAAAACCGTGCCCATGCGCTACGGCGGTGAGATGACCGAGGCCAAGCGCTTTGAAAACCTCAAGCTCACGAGCAAGGATCCCAAGGGGTATCGCAAGCTGTGGGAAGAAATCACGCACAACCTCGTCAGCGACCGGTTTGGCGATGAGCACGGCCTCGAGTACTTCAAGAAGCGCGGCGTGTTCACCTGGCCAAAGAAGAAGGAAGATGTCTACTGGAAGTGGTTCGTACCGGTGCGCGTGCCGGTTTACTTCGAGTACTTCCTCGACGGCGGGGAAAAGATCCAATCCCTGTGCGAGTCTTTTGGCGCGCCGGATTTCATGCCGTGGAAGGAGTTCTTCCAGCCGCTGGCCGAGTGGAATCCCTGCCCCACGCACGACGAGAGCCTGCCCAAGGAGTACGACATGTACACCTTTTATTGGCGGGCGATCATGCACTGCAACTCTTTGACGCAGCAGAATCCATGGCTCGACGAGTTGTCCCAGGAGGACCCCTACGTCTACGCGCTTCAGGTCCATCGGGAAACTGCCGCGGAAAAAGGCATTCAAGAAGGTGATGCGGTCTGGCTCGAGAATCCAGAAGGCCACCGCGTCAAGGGCTGGGTGGCGCTTACCGATGGTATTGAGCCGCACCATATCGCAGTGGCGGCAGTGGCTGGCCACTGGACAGACTATCAACCGATCGCCAAGGACAAAGGGACGTTCTTCAACGACCTCGTTGAAATGGATAAAGCCCATACCGACCCGCTGACCTTGGGGCAGGACATCTGCTGCCGTGTAAAGATGTACAAGGCCGAATAGCAGGGAAGGAAATAGTAATGACACGATATGGAATGGTCATTGACCTCAAGCGGTGCTACGGATGTTATGCATGTGTAACCTCTTGTAAGGCCAAGAATTTCACACCTCCGGGTGTCATGTGGGCACGGGTTATCAAAGGCGAGACCGGCAAGTATCCCAATACGATTCGGCAAGCCCTACCAGTGCTCTGCATGCACTGCGAAGAACCGTCGTGCTTAACCGTTTGCCCGACCGGTGCGACCCAGCAGGAAGACGGCGGGATCGTCACGGTCGAAAAGAGCAAATGCATCGGGTGCAGCTATTGCAAAATGGCATGTCCCTACGGTGCCCGCTACATGGTGGAAGAGTGGAAGAGCTACTTCCCTGATGGGTGCCCAGAAACAGAGTATGAGATATTCGCCAAGGCTGCCTGGGAGGATAAGTCAGGCACGGGGGTATCGACGAAGTGCGACTTCTGCAAAGATCGGATTCCCAAAGGGGATCTTCCGGCGTGTGTCAAGGCCTGCCCGGCCAATGCGCGTACGTTCGGCGATCTCGACGACCCCCAAGGCGAAGTGGTTCAACTGATCAAAAAGGGTCGCGGCTCACCGCTGCATCCAGAGCTCGGAAACGAGCCCAAGGTCTACTACCTGCCTCCGAGGTAGGCAAGAGATCAGGAACTCAACTGATGCCCCCGCATCAACGACGGGGGCATTTGGAGGTAACATGGGTATTGTCAGATCGAGAGTAGAGCGACAATTTCAAGAAGAGTGGCGCGGCCTCATTGCGATCTATCTCTTCTTCGGAGGGGTTGGCGGCGGTGCATACGTGGTTGCTGCAGCAGGTAGTCTTTTAGGCCCAACGTGGGCACCGATTACCACAGCGGGCCTTTGGCTCAGCTGGTTGTGCATTGGCGTGGGCATGCTGTTTTTGACATCGCACCTGGGCAAACCGTTCCGGGCGCCGCTGGCCATGGCCAAGGTCGGTTCATCTTGGATTTCTCGCGGCGTTTGGATTTTGAGCATTTTCGGTGCGCTGGCCCTCATTCACACCTTTGCGTTTCCGGGAGGTGAGGCGCCGATTATCCTGCCGGTTCTGGGTATGTTCTTTGCCGCTTTCACCATGCTGTATACCGGCGCCCTCGTAAGTGCGGCCAAGGGATTTCCCCTGTGGCGGACTGGCATTCTGCCGGTGCTGTTTCTCATCTCCGGGTTGCTCACCGGATTGTTCGCCGTTGTGCTCGGCATGGTCGTCATGGAGAGCAGCATCGTCGAAGTGGGGCATCTCAAGAAGCTGGCCGCCATTGGCGCGGGTCTAAGCGTTGTCGAGCTCCTGGTTATTTTCTTCTTCCTGCACTCGGCCTACAAGCTGCGCGACACCAAAGAAGCTGCCCAGCGGATCACGGGCAAAGCCAGCTTTATCTTCGGCGATCTCATCCTGGGGCTCGCCGTGCCCTTTGTGCTCTGTCTGGCGGTTTTCTTTGGCATGGACGAGGTCAGTGCCATGATCAACACCATGGTCGTGGCTGCAATCCTCGGTCTCATCGGCGGGTTCTTGCTAAGGAACGCCATTTTGTCCGCAGGCATGCAGACCAGTCTCGACTTTGCCGGTTTCAAATTCCGCCCCATATCCAAGGTCGACTTTCAGCACTCACCAATTGGCAAGATGCCTCCCCAATAGGGCCTCATTGGCTCACTTCATGATTGGGCGGTAGATTATCTACCGCCTAAATCAAAATTCTCTAAAGTAAAAAATACCGGACCAATGCGTCGAACACTGGGATGGAGTGCATCGATCGGTACTTTGCCAAAGCGGTTGGGCGCACGGGCTTACAGGCCTTGAGATCTTCCCTAATCCGCTCTCGCACTGCGTGTCCAAATTCAGGGCACTGCACAAAGAACTGCAATTCCAGGTCTGCCCTGCCCGACCGCAGTGTGAGATTATACGAGCCCAGTGACGTGTAATAGCCGTCCACTACCGCGATTTTTGTATGCATAATCGCCCGGTCATATCCCCACAGATGAGCGCCAGCAGCGATCATCTCGGGATAGAACCGGTCGCACTCAATGCCGAGCACCTTGGTATCGTAATGCAGTGGCACGACCATGGTAAAATCCGGCACGCTTGGCACCGCCTCCATCCAGTGGGCAAGCAGCTGCCCGTCTGATGGGTAGCAATGCGCCGCGTACAGATCGGTCTGGGCCAGGGAAGGCAAGGTCCGCACCCGCTCTCGAATCGGATTGATGCCCTGGGGGATCGGGCGTTGATCAGCGCCGACCATAGACCACAGCAAGCGGGGCAGGTTTTCTTTCATGGGCAACCGCACCAGCCCGGGAATGGATTGATCGATGGTAACCACAGCATTGCCTACCCGGCGCGTGGGTGGTGCATAGAATGCGTCTTCAGCATCGAACATATCCCCGCCTGACAGGACCCACCGGCGTGCAAACAGCTGATTGAGTGCCACCACGGCTCCCCCCTCGAGAATGGCTGCGCTATCGTGCCACTGCCACTTTCGCACGTTGATGGTGGGATCTGGAGACAGCTCGTTTTCGTACAGATAGCTGTCTGCTATGTTTTGACTGCCGATAAACGCCCGTTCCCCATCGACAATGACCATCTTGCGATGATCCACATTGGCAAAGGCAAGTCCACACTCCCTATCTATTCGGGCTTGCTCGTCGAGCCACTCGTCTGGAATGCCCCGTTGCCGGGCAAATTGTTCGTACTGACGCGCCGATCTGATACCTAAACGTCGCAGTGAACGGCGCTTCCAATGACGGCCGATGGGAGATGAATTAATAACAGGCACCCCAGCTTCCCTGAGCACCCGCAGGATGCGCTTTCGAACGTACATATCGTTGAACAAAAACGATCGCAGCTCTGAGAAACGGCTCACAAAGCCAGTGCCAGAGGGCGAGCCAGAGATGACAAATCCACTTGCACAAAAAAGCACCCGCACGGCAACCCCCTCGCGCATTTTTTTCGCAAGCAGCTGGGCCATGCGCAATCCCACCTCCCCGCCAATAATGTAGGTGGAAATATGGATATAGCGCTCCGCTCCTTCGAGCAGGTCAAAGAATTCCCGCATTGATGCCGGACCGCCCCAGACAGGTCTCAGCCGATTGCCATAGCGACCCACATTGGAAAGTCGATCAACCACGGCCCGAAGGGCCACAGGGCCGAAGCCGTCGATACCGATGAGCTGTTCCGGCGAGCTGAATCGATCGAAGTGATCCCGTCGCTCCCTCACTGACCTGCGGATGGCCGCGGGAAGCTCAAATGCCGTATCCAGCGACGTATCAGGCGGCCCATCCACGTCGGCAAAGCCACCAACAGGGGGCAGGTTTAGATATCCGAGTACGGCCTTGATCTGATCATTGCTCAGATCTGCAATATGGGATGCGTAGAGTTGTTGTGTTTCAGTCATGCTTCAGTGCCATGGGTTTAGCGCTTCCCTGTCGGTCGGTCAAACGCCAAAACAGGGATGCACCATGTGGGACTGCTGAACAAAATTATCGTATTGGCAAAATTATCCTTAATTTTTCTGTAGCGATGCCGTTTATAGCTGTGCAAAGCAGATACGCGCTTTGTGCATATAAGTCGCGGGGTAAGACAATTACTGTGCTCAGATACGCATTAAAAAAAGCTCGGCAAAGTATACCTGTTGGAGGAGGGCACGCTTAAAGACGCCTCCTAATAGAGGATTCCGGAAAGGGGAACCGGAATCGGGGGACCCTATTAGGAGAGCGTCTTGACTTACCAGGGGAAATTCCTCATTGCCCAATCGAGAACAATTAACCAAGCCCAGCGCGATGCGCTGGGCTTGTATGCAAGGCGGCACAAACCGCAACACTGAACGTCTAACCTGAGAGCGCTAATCAGATATCGGCGCGATCCCCATGATGACGTTGCCTGCTGGATCCGGACAGATCACCTGCTGGGCTGCCTTCATCCAGTCCCCCTCTGCCAATGGCCGTTGCATTGCCGGCAACAGCGGTAGGGTGGTGCTCAAGGCGTATAAACAGAAATGCCCGCCGGCTGGTATGTATATGCGACCACTTTGCAGGCAGAAATAATCACCGGGCTTCATCCCAGATGTGCACTTGCCCCTCACTTCTTGGACGATCACGCGCAAACTGCGGACCCCGCCGTCTATGGATGACATCGGCTCGGGCGTCCGGGGCGGTGCCCTATTGAGATCTACGTCGCAAGGCTTGGTTACCTCATCGGTCTTTTCTATCTTGCCCATGCGTTCGATCTTGTAGATCACCCGGCCGTCCGGATCCGGGCATTGGACGTGATGAACGCGCCGCATCCAGTCCTGGTCCCGGGGTTCCCCACTCTCCCGTTCTTTGGATGGAATCAACGGCAGCATGGCCTGCAATGCCCAGATGCAGATAAACCCACCATTGGGGATACGAATATCCCCATTGCGAATAAAAAAGTGATCTTGAGGCGCGACCGCTGGTGTTGCAGTACATGTTCCCATCACCTTGGTTGCAGTGACTTTCAGCTCGTACATCAGCGACTCCGGTTGTTCTGCGGGCTACTTCGCTATAGTATCAGCGCTCGTACATCAGCGACCCCGGTTGTTCTGCGGGCTACTTCGCTATAGTATCAGCGCTCGTACATCAGCGACCCCGGTTGTTCTGCGGGCTACTTCGCTATAGTATCAGACGCAATCATAACAGTGTCTGCGCATTCGGCAAAACCGACATTTTATTAAAGCACGCGTCATGAGAAAAAACAGCGTTCGACCCAACCGCGAAACATTTGCCTCTCGATTCGGATTCCTAATGACGACGATCGGCGTGGCTGTCGGCTTGGGCAATGTTTGGCGCTTTCCATACATGGTGGGGCAGTTCGGAGGCGCGTCCTTTGTCTGTCTCTATCTCATCGTAATACTACTCCTCGGCATCCCCGCGCTAATGGCTGAGTGGTCTCTGGGGCGCCATACGAGGCGAGGCACCCTCGGTGCCTTTGAGAGAGGTGGGCTGCCAGCGGGCAAGTACATCGGAAGGTTCTTGGTCGCCATCGTATTCTGCGCAACAGGCTATTACGCGAACGTGCTCGGCTGGGTTGCATGCCACGCCGTTGGAGAGGCAGGTGTACTCCTCGGTGCTGACTTAAACCCCGCCGCTGTGTTGCCACCGGATAAAGGGTTCAATGGAACCAGCTTCCTGGCGCAGATGATCGCGACGCCGCTCGTGCTAGGGGCGTGCGCTGCAGTTTTGATCAAAGGCCTGACCAACGGCATCGAACGCTTGAGCAAAGTAATCATGCCGACATTTCTCGCCATACTCCTCATCCTAATGCTAAGAGCTATCACTCTCGACGGTGCAGGTGAAGGTCTCAGGTGGTATATCGGCACCTTGCGTCTGGAAAACTTCACTGGCAGCACCATGGCCGCGGCGCTCGGCCAGGCGATTTTCTCCATGTCCCTCGGCGGAACGTTCATGGTCATCTACGGCTCCTACATGGACCGTTCGGAAAATATTCCCCGCATGGCTGTCCTCACTGGGATCGGCGACACTGCGGCAGGACTGCTTGCCGGGCTCGCGATCTTTCCAGCGGTGTTTGCATTTGGGGGCCAACCAAGCAGTGGCCCATCCCTGATCTTTGACACCCTGCCACGAACATTCGATCAGATGCCGCTAGGTGGCTTGTTCGGTTTCCTGTTCTTTGCCGGATTGTTCAGTGTGGCTTTTCTATCAGCAGTGGCTGCCCTGGAAGTTCTGGCCGGAGGCCTTATCGACAATACCCGAATGTCTCGCAACAAGGCCGTGCTGCTCGTATGTGGGATCGTCCTGGTACTTGCCATACCACCCATGATCAACATGAAGATCTTCTTACCCTGGGACCTTACATTCGGGTCTGGCATGCAGACCCTTGGTGCGTTCCTCTCGGTCATCACAACCGCCTGGTGCATCGGCCGGTCAGCCGCGCTCAAGGAACTCGCCACCGATACAGCCCGACCCTTCCATCACCTGCTCTACTGGTGGATGCGCGTGGTCATACCCGCGGCGGTGTTGTTCGTGGGAGTCACCTGGCTTTTGGATGCCAGCAGGGTGTGAACTGGGAGCAAGCACTATTTTATCGGTGGTTCATCATCCGTTTCTATGGGGCCGCCATCGAATCCTGCATCAATATCGGTATCGAGAATGATGACCTCGGTGTCAGTACCGGATGTGTCATCTTCGGAAGCTGTATCCTGGTCAGTCACAGAGGTTTCCGCTCCCGCATCAGTATCAGAGGGGGAACTATCATTACATTGGACTGAGGACGCACCAATAGCCAGTGAAGCGGCCAAACTAGCAGCCCGAATGACTCTTACTAGACGCGGAGGGTGTATCGTCTCTGCGATACCGTGCACGTGGATGCAATAGGATCTGCCATTGATAGTGAGCTCGTCTAGGTGCAGCAACGTCGCCATCTGTGCTTCGGCAAGACAGATCTTGCGATTGGCCCGAGAAACGTAGACATCCGGTCCACCCGAAGGACGAAATACCATCAGTCGTTGGTCGTCAGAAACCCACAGCTCACATGCCACATCGGAGATTTCACACCAGCCAATAGTTCCGTCGAGTTGAATCGTCAGTCCTTTTTCTCGCCCGGTCCTTGCAGTGCACTTATAGTACCGTGTTTTTTCAGGATTGTTTTTAAGCTCCACACACAAAGCGACTGGTTTGGACATCGGTGTTAATCCTTTCAGTTGTCATTCAATATTGAGGGAACGAAATTTCGGCAGTGCGCACCTGGGAACCTCAAACCCCCTTTCACGCGCTTCATTTATCAAGTGTAGGGTGGGCCATTGGAGTACGCCAATGCGATCCTCTGCAAGTAATTCACTTAGAATCTGAACACGCCATGGGCCGCAAAGGGGACGCTCGGCCTTGCCCGTGTACAAGATATTCTCAGAACGACACCCACCGCCGCACAAAGTCGCCAAAGGGCAATCCGAACAGAATGGCAACTCAGTAGCCGGACGGCATTTCTGCCGGGAACGGCGCCATACACGCGCAAGGGGTTCGTCTCTGAAAGAACCGAGCGGTTCTTCCATTTTAAAACAGCTAAACAATAATCCATCGCTACGTATATGCATGTCATCTCCATAAGCGCAGTGACATGCTTCTTTTCTCGGCGTTACAGGCGAAGGTAGTGGATAGGGAATACGCTGGCCCGCTTCAAGGGCGATGCTGTCGAGGGCCTTTTCCAAATGCGCGCGGGATGGAAACATGTGCTGACCATGTTCACGTCCCCCACAATATGCGATGCCAAAAGAAAGGGACGTCTTTGAAGGTAATTCTTTTCGCAGTGTCGGCAGATGTCGAACTGTATCGGCAACAGATTCTGGAAATAGCATCAAACTCACATGCACATGAGCTCCGAATTCATTAAGCCGATTGATCCCAGCGATGGCATCGTCAAAGCGCGCTGTTCCGGAAAGTCGATCACATGTCTCTCTATTTGGCCCTGCGATACTAACCCGAACCTCCATGCCGCCGTGTATAAGGTCTGCTATTTCCTCAGAACATTGGGGATTATTAAGTAAGCTTCCATTGGTAAATAGAATGACTGGCTGTTGATTCGACTGAATGTACGATGCAAGCTTCGCAAGATAGGGCGCGCGTAGTGGCTCTCCACCGAGTAGACTAAACTTCAAGGGACCATCTATAAAAGCCAACGCCTGATCTACGGCATTTTTCCACTCATCCTCGGTTAGTTCATTGGGTCTGGCAGTTCCAGAGTTCGTACAGCAATATTCACATTTAAGATTGCATTCATTTGTAATCTGGAATCGAATAGATGGTATATTCACTTTTCGCACACGGGGAGATTCGAAAAAACCGTGCTGCCTCAATTGATCGACAATATTTTCAGAAAGGCTCTGGACGGACATTTCATTTTTAATAACACGCCTGACATCCTCTTTCGCCTCCTCGGGTATGCGACAAAACACAGCCCACTTATTAGATACCAATAATGCCCCTTGCGACAATTGAAGAAGAACCAGGTCATCGGGCAGTGTATCAGTCTTAGATATTCTTATCTTCACGTGCTTTCCACCAACAGACTATTTCTCTTCGTCTATCAATTATTATCTGCTAGTTATGACATTGTTGCAACAATTATATACCGTGCTAGCTAGTGCTCGTCCCGAGACACCTGTTTTCAACTTCATCTTGCCGCCGTGGGCGGGGACCGATCAAATTCCATATATTTTGCTTTACAGTTATATATTTCATACAAGATTAAATAGCATCGCTGAGAGCTATTGGAAGAATAGGGATTATCGTAACCGAACCGGCTATCCTAATATGCCAAATTGGATGGCGG
>JASJCT010000055.1 GCA_030065855.1 Myxococcota bacterium | reverse complement strand
TCTCGATAATCGCCTTGAGCTTCTCTATCTCTTTTTCAAGCTCGGCTATTCGCGCATTTCGAGGGTCGACGGCCATGACTCGAATGTGCCATCAAACCATGTGTCTGAACAAGTTTTCAGCAGAACGCTAAACAGTTACTTTTACAGGCGATTACAGATCGGGGGAGGAGGTGAACATAAAAACTATATAAGTATTGAGATAAAAATTCAGAAAGGAGATGTATTTATGACTGTGAACAATAAATCAATGCAGAGAGCAAGATCCATTTTTCGGGGTTATTTAGCCTGTTTTCCTACTGTGCTGATTCTATCTTATCTATTGATCTCATGCGAGGAAGATACATTCGACGCATTGGAAGGCGAAGATATCCAAAATGGCAATGAAAACCATCAGACAAGCGATGAGGACAGTATTGAAAGCAAATCAGCGACGTTATTCTTCGATGATTTCGAGACGCCACGCGGTTGGGCCCGCTATGCCGCAGGTTCCAACCCTGCTGAATTAGGGCTCTGGGGACGTGCTGTTCCCCAGGCCACTGTTTATAACGGCCAGCAAATACAACTCGGTACAGCTGCCAGCGGTGTATACAACCTGGTTACCGATGGCAGGGCTGGCTTTAGAGTGAATTCATATGATGTGGATGGTGGTTCTACATCTATTCGTTCTCCTGAGATTTTACTGTCTGGGCAGGGGGATTTTGAGCTTTCTCTGAAATACTACTTTAACTATGTGAATGCGAATAGTTATGACTTTTTTCGGATCGAGATCCAGCAGATCAATCCCCTAAATGGCAGTGTTGTGGCGACCCAGGAAATGTTTAACCTGACAGGTCAAAACGGCAAGCAGGTAACTTTTTGGCAATTTTTGAAATTCAACTTGAATGCGTTTGCCGGCAAGACAATTCGCATCCTGATTACCGCTAATGATGGGTATGATTTGTATGTAGAGAGTCTTGTTGAAGCCGGTATCGATGATGTTCGGGTTGAACTCACGTCTAGTATTACCTGTGATACGCCCACAGGACTGAGCGCTAGCAATGTGACCGAAACAGGGGCGAACCTCAGCTGGGATGCCGTTGCTGGGTCAGATGGGTACGTGCTGCAGCACAGGGCCTCGACGAGCAGTTTCTGGGAGACGATTACTGATTTGACAAATACGTCCTACCAGTTGAATGGCCTCACGCCCGGGGTTGAGTACGAGGTGCGAGTCGGCACCATATGCGGCCAAAATCAGTCGGATTATTCTCCTCCTCTGCTGTTCACAACCGGGCTCAATGACGCGAAGTATCACTTGGACATGATAGCGTTTAGAGATCTGCGCGGCTGTGCGGTCGGCCGCCCCTGTTACGCTTTTTTCGATGATTTTGAAATCGATCTAGGGTGGACCTTCAATCCCGACCAAACCGATACGGCGACATACGGTAAGTGGGAACGCGCCGTCCCCCAATGCACCAGCTATCAGAACTGCGATCCTATCAGTGGCAGCTATACCCTCGTCACGGGTCCTCTGGCAGGTTACAGGCCTTACTCACATGATATTGACAACGGCGTGACGACGGCCATGTCCTCCCGTGCGATTCCACTTCCCGTGGCAGAGGAAATCAAACTTCACATGCATTACTACTTTTCCCACAGCTACGATGCCACAGCTGACGATTTTCTCAAGATCGAAGTTCTTGCTAACGGAAATTCGAGAACGATTCTTACAAAAGAAGGTCGTGGCGTAACCCAGGCACCGGATTGGACCGTTCTGGAAGCAGACCTGAGTGAATTTTCAGGTCAGAATATCCAAATCCGCATCAGTGCTGCTGATGGCGGCCGGCCAACATATGTCGTCGAGGCAGGTATCGATGACATCATGATTACTTCATCGGTCGACCGATGTGTCAATTTTTACGACGATAACAAAATACCACAAGTGCAATTCTCAAAAGAAAACCTGGAAATCCTAGAACCAAGTAATCCCCGCGTCGCTTCAGCCGAGCATGTGCACTGTTTCCAATTTACGTTGACAGACCGTGAGGTAAATGAGATCCGAGCCGAAATAGAAGAGATGAGAGCAAACACATCCCTTTGGTCCGGGGGAGAGCTGGAGCTGGAAATCGATTTCCATGACGTGACAGAGCCAGTAGAAATGAAGATGGCAGTATGGGGTTACGAACCATTTCCCGATCCCGAGGTTTCGCGTGATCGGCTCTTGCCCTACTTGGGCCCAGAGACGGACTTTGTTGTAGTTAGCCACAATACCCTCGACAGGACCACAGGGTACCATGTTCTCGGTGAATATTGTGGCGGCACCTATGGCGCTGATCTGGCGAATTTGGTAGGCGCTGGTTTTACCTGGGTTCCGTATCGGGGCAGTATTCCTAATCTATTTAATTGCGCCGAGGATGGTACGTACATGCACGAATGGATGCATCAGTTGTTTTCAGCAGTACACGATGTAAGCCTGTTTGACGATTGTTTTGGCAATCCCTTTCCCCACGATATTGCAGATTATCCTAACTGCAATGAACACCAAACCCAGTGTAAGCCACAGGAGTGGTTTCCCGATACCCATCACTGCCACCTGGACCCCGATGCACCCTATTGCGGCCAGCCCGAAAACGAATGTGGTGAAAACAACACGGTTCATCGCCACATCCTAGAAGCACACTGGCCGCTCCTCCAAGACGATCAACCCGTTACAATTATAGCGAATCATTGCAGAAATGGCATTCAGGACTTCGGAGAGGAGAGCATCGACCAAGGCGGTCCCTGCCTGTAGCAGTGATGTTCCGATTATCCTCTCCAATATCCGTTTTATGTTCATGTATACGAGCCGGGGATGCAGATCACTTGATTAATCTCCCAACCGTCATTGTCCTTCTCTGAAATGACCCATAGGCGATCAGAATTTCTTTTCTAAGGCATATCGGCTGTTCGAATCGGGCCTTCAATCAGGAGTGACGACGATTTTGCCAATTAGCACAAAATTTTTTATCGAACTTTTTTTTACTCTATGCACTTTCTTAATAGAGCAGTTTTTCGCAATTGACGTTTTGTAGTCTGTATTAGAAAGGCGACGGGATCATGGGCTGGTTGAATCTTCATTGAGGCCAATGACCGATACCAGGGAAACGAGAGTGAACAGGTTCATTGACTCGGATGAAAAACCTTGTGGCCCAAGCGACCCGCATCTTGCCCCTTCAGAGAGAGTGGAAAAATTCATCTTACTGATGAGACATAGCTATGACGGTAGAAAAAAAAGCAACCACGCAAAGGCATGTCGATAGGGATGTATCGTCGCCTGTGGCAAAAGAAGCAACCACAAGCGACCCTGTAGTCGTCCCAATCCATGATCGGCATTCTCGAAGAGAATTTCTTTTGGCAGGTGGGTTAGGAGGTATTGGCTG
Organism: Myxococcota bacterium; assembly: GCA_030065855.1. GTDB lineage: Bacteria > Myxococcota_A > Polyangia > JAAYKL01 > JAAYKL01 > JASJCT01. The sequence continues at coordinate 35,889 of JASJCT010000055.1, read as the reverse complement.
CGTGTTCCTATCTCAATGTAACACTATTTTGGGATTGGATGACATGAGCATTGAACCGAACGAGGGGTCTACCGATACGGATTTTGATTCAGAAACCGAATCTGAATCAGAAAGTGATATCGATATAGACACAGACTCGGATACAGACATGGATACGGACACAGACACGGATACAGACACTGACACTGACACTGACACTGACACGGATACTGACACTGACACGGACACGGATACTGACACGGACACGGATACTGACACTGACACGGATACTGACACTGATACAGATACAGACACGGACACAGATACGGACACAGAAACAGACACGGGCACAGACACTGACACTGACACAGAGACAGACACGGGCACAGACACTGACACGGGCACAGACACTGACACCGACACGGATACAGATACAGACACTGATACGGACACAGAGACAGACACGGACACGGACACGGGCACAGACACGGATACAGATACAGACACTGATACTTGCACAGATTGTTCAACTTCATGTGCTTCCGAGTGCCTCGACGGATGCTCATCATCTTGTGCTTCCCAGTGCGACGACGGGTGCTCATCATCTTGTGCTTCCCAGTGTGACGACGGGTGCTCATCATCTTGTGCTTCCCAGTGCGACGACGGATGCACATCTTCATGTTCATTGCTTTGTCAAGATGGATGCACATCCGCATGTGCGAATTATTACTGAGCTCATGGTAGCAGTGCTGCCGAAGATGACCCTCTATCGAGGTCTGATCAGGTTAATAGAGAGCTCTCCGAAAAAAATAGAATACTCTGAAATGCCTTTCTCAAGGATCGGGATGGGTATCCGTATCTACCATATTCCAGAATCGCTTATTCGCTCTGACCCGTGCTTTGTGCATTAAACAGATATGGGTCGCACGTTGATATATGGTTCCCGTGTCTGAAGTGTCGTAATTGTACCCTTGACACCACGCACAGCCAGAAGCCACACTGCAATTCAAGCACTCCTCAGGACTCTGCGTTGAGTCTGTCAACGCTAAAAACGGTCGAACTCGATTTACATCCAATCCGTCCCTAATATTTCCAATCTTCCTGGCAGGGTGATGGGCTAGTGCGAAAGACAAAAAGCGTAAGCAGGGGTAAAAATCTCCCTCTGCATCGATGGCGAGCATCCTTCCCGATCCACACCAGTTTCCATCTCTGGTCTCGTGGTCGATAGGTTTTCCAATAGTTCGATTGAAAAACGAGCACTGATATTCCTTGTACAGCTTTTTGGCAATCATCAAATCAGTGAGTTGGTTGAGCTGTTCTTCGAATAGCTTGTCATCTCCCACCTGCCAGGAGTTTTCAAAAACAACATTTGCATTGATTTGCTTTATCCCCAGCTCAAAAAGATGCATGACAGACTGAGCTAGAAAACCGATATTTTCATGAGAAAATGTCATTTTTGTAGATGCATCTGGATACTGAGAAAGCCACAAAGGCACTTCGGAAATAACTTTGTCGTAACTGCCGGACCCGTCTTTAAAACAGCGATTAAGATTGTGGGCCTCCTTGGGGCCATCAATGGTAATGCTGATGCCCAATGAACCTCTGTGCCTCTGGATCATTCGCTGAACCTTTGGTGTACCGTATAGGACACCATTGGTAGTGATGCCAAATTTCATATTTTCGAACCATGGATGATCCAGTTCATACGTACGTCGCCAGATGTGGCCAATGATGTTCTCGATTTGCTCCACCTCCAAGAGAGGCTCGCCGCCGATGAAATCCCAAGTTACTGCCGGCTCTGAAAACAAATCGCGGCGATCGAGAATATAATCAACAGCGGCTTTGGCCACGTTAAGAGGCATGCGATGTCGTTCATTTTTATGAATCAAATAGCAGTAAGAGCACCTCAAATTGCATTCTTCTGTAAGCACGAAGGTAATGTTTTTGTTCTGCATCGTTCTAAACCTATCTGATATAGGTGAGGGTTCGGAAATATCTACAGTATCGGGCCGGGCGCTGGGCCCGTTCTTTTTTCATTCCAAATAAATACGGCAAGTTTCAAACTCAATGCGCCATTGTTTGTTGCTGTCTTTTTTCCAGTTGTACTTTTGGGCGATGTTATCCCACCATGTCTGAAACGCGATTTGTGTTTCCCCTACATCGCGAATCACGCGCTCATACAAGGGGCCATTTAGCACAGCTGGATCGTCCAGCCTGGACAAGGTGGAGACAACCTCGACAAGCCCAGTTTTGCGGATGTAGAGTTTTTTCACCTGATCCCTCTCTTCAGGAGTAACTTCACCCACAATGTCTTTTCTTGAAGTGTTATCTTCTCTCGGATAAGAGGTGATCTGCTTAGAGTGAGCCATCTTTATTTTCCCTTTGTTTTCAGTGGGTATGCCTTGAGGACTGTTGGATTCTGGCCTAGCACGCGGGCGCCTTCTTAGCTGGGGATCTTGGAAACTTTTTCGCGCAATCGCTCGCCAGGCAAATCTGCGCCAAGCATAACTCTCAAAAACTTCCATAGGATCCAGATAGTCAATGTCCGGCATGGGCACTGCTTTTTTGAACACCTTTGTTTTTATAAATTTTCGACCAAGAGAGGCAGCCGCTTCTCTCTCGATGTGACTGATCCGGCATTGCTGCCAAGAAGGTGTATTGACCTCTAGTGTTGTTTGGGAATTCAAAAATATACATCGTCGGCAGTGATAGGCATCACAGATCATGCATACTGGAGAACGATCCAGGCTATACAACGATAAATTTGGAATCTCTGGGCCTGTCTCCAGGCTTCCTACTGACTGGGCACCGGAGAAATAGAACCCTGGACATATGTAGAGCTTCCCGTCCGGCCCTACCGTTAGGTGATCCTGACCGGCGTTGCAGTGAACAGGACCGCGGAGGCCCAACCGATCGGTGATTATATTGAGCTCAATTCGTTCCCCGTTTTTATAGCGACCAAAAATATCCTTCGACAAACGATTGAGCGCTTGCTGATATACATCCAAGTCGCGCTCTTCCCAGGAAGGGATATCCGTCCAGATCAATACAACGCGATAGACATGCCGGCTGATCTCTTTCCAGATATCAAAGAGCCGATGTATGGTTTGACGAGAGCATCTCAAAATGACAATTGGAAATTTCTCTGCCTGAAGTACTGACAATCGTCTTTCCGGTACTGCCCCGCCGGGGCTGACTGTTTTGAGGGTTTCGCACAACCGAGGAACTTGTTTGTGCCCGAAGCAATCAAGTGCTTCTTCATCGATGATAGGAATACCTGAAAAGGCAAATTTACCTTTTTCCCATACATCTGTTAGGGGAAAATACCGTATACACGTGTGTTCTCTGGTAAAGGTATCATCAATCGAATTCGCGATGTGATCGTCAGCATCACCCAATAAATGTAGGGCTAGATTTTTTTTTCGAGCATCTTCGAGAGCGCCTAAAAAGACCCGTCTTTCCATAGACTGTTTTTTTTCCGAGTCGTTGTTTTTAGTTTTATAGTAGCAAAACGAAGGTGCTTTATCAGATAGGAGCATGAGCAGGGACTTCATCGCAGTACCTTATTAAAATTGACCCAAAGCGCCTAGCATCGCACCGTTCTGGAACGGTGTCGCCGTTATCTTAAGTTGATCGTTCTCTTTTCTTTTACCCCACTTGGGCTCTAAGAAAAATAGCGCTGTGGCAGTGGCAATAGCTATCCCCGTGGAAATCCAAAGCACATCGGTGACCAGGCCAAAGCGCTTGGCATTTTCCAGATCTGATTCAGCGCTTGGTGGGCAAGTATTATCAGCACAGCCTAATGCATTTCGTTTGGATAGGGCAATGCTGCCAGTGATGATTGCTCCCATAGCTGTTGCGCCTCCCAGTCCAGCAAATGCATAGGTCCATTTTCTTTTTGGTGCGGAAGGTTGTTGTTCGCCAACTTTTTCGCTTTCATGCGAGTGCTTCATCACTTGTTCAGAGGACCCTAACAGCTCTTTCAATGAGACTTCATCTCGTGGTTGTTCGAGATTGATCTCTATTTCTTTACCTCCCGAAAGGTGAAACTTTCTGTTCACCACTATCTCGCCATTACAGGTGGCGACGACAGTGACTTTGCCCATAGCCACCAAAAGATGATCAGCCAAGGGCAATACACCGCGCTCTCGACCATTGACCTCAATGCGGCATTGGTCGCCCCCGTTGAACAATAGAAACCCGGTCATCATGCGCAGCCGCTGGACCTCTTCGATGACTTCCGCTTGTCTGTGACTGGAGATTTCGTCCCCTCCTTCAGACAAATACTGCTCAAACGCCTCCAAAGCCAAGCCGTAATGCGTCGCAGCGGCTTCGCTTTGCCCGATATTGTATTGCAATTTCCAAGAAGGATTTAACTTTGCAGCTCGGCGAAAGGCCAATGCGGCTGCTTCGAACTCACCAGCTTCGAATAGGGATACGCCTTTCTTGAACATCTGTGTAGCGTCTTTTTTGACGCTATTTTGTGCGTATGCAAAAGAGGAAATCAAGCCGAGAAATACTGATAACAAAAATTTAATTGGCATGTTTTTGTGTTCCAGTTTTTTGTAAAATCGCTCTTTCGGAATTCCCTTCATCTTCAAATCAGCCATAAGGGCCTCGCTTTGATGGCACAGGCGCGAGAAGGAGAGGTTCGATTTTGACAATAGCTCCTCCACTGCAGCCAGATCATCTAGCAGTGCGATGGCGTTCTTCACTCCGGCCGAGACTGGCAATGAGCGCTCCCTTGGTACACGGGTGACCAAACGGTTCGACGCCAACTTGACCTGCTCGGTAGACACCGGACAGTAGTATACATGTTCAATGCACTAAGAAAGAAAAGGTTCATTTTTTTTACCCCGCTTCATTTTTTTACGGCTAGATGACAATGAACCTTCTCAACCATGTGTCTGGCTGCCAGATGGTGCCGGAAGTATACCCCCCAAGTGCCATCCATGTCGCACCGTGTTGGTGTCGATATCAGCCCCATTTTCAGTATTCCCATCAGCAAAATATTGAAGTTTAAACGCCATATACTACTTTTTTATTGAACTTTTTTGGGTTTTAAGAATTGTCTATATAAAGATGTGTTTACTTAACTGGTACACTACAGTCTATATTTGGAAAGGCAATGGGATCATGAGCTGTTTGAAAAGTCATTTAATTGGGTGTTGGGCATTGTTCGCGCTGACAACATCCTGCGTGACCCTCCTCAATGAAGACAACGCACCCTGTCCCTGCGCACCAGGATTTACTTGTTGTGATCGCACCCAAAAGTGCGTGCCCAATGAGGAATACAATGACAGTACGTGTAAGGTGATAGATGAAGATGTCAATGTCGATACGAACACGGATACGGAGTCAACGCCTAGCACGGACACAGATTCAGACACAGACATCGATACAGATACCGATACAGACACAGATACTGACACGGACACGGACACAGACACGGATACTGACACAGATACTGACACTGACACAGATACGGACACGGACACAGATACTGATTCAGACACAGATACTGACACGGACACGGACACTGATACTGACACTGATACTGACACTGATACTGACACGGACACGGACACTGATACTGACAGTGACGCAGATACTGACACGGATACTGACACAGACACGGATACGGACACGGACACGGATACAGACACAGATACGGATTCAGATACCGAGGATTGTACTGGCGTTATTTTATTTTCCGATCCTGGTTTGGAAAACGCGATTAGGGATACGTTGGCCAAGCCTAGCGGTGATATTGAAGCCAGTGAACTTTCTCAAATCACTGATTTGCAAGCTGTAAATCTCGCCATCTCCGACTTGGAGAATATTCGGTGTTTGACAAATCTAAAACAGCTCAACCTAGCCCACAACGACATCGAAGACATAGAGCCCCTCTCATCGCTCTCATCGCTCGAAGTGCTCGATTTGAGGTTCAATAGGATAACCAACATAGAACCGATCGGTGAGTTGCAATTCATCACGCATTTGAATTTGAGACAAAACCACAATATCGAAAGTATAGAGGCTCTCCGAAATAACAAATTTTTAATAGACCTTGATCTGTCCTGGACTCAAATACCTAACATCGATGCATTGTCCGAACTGGAATATCTCCAGATCTTATGGCTGGATGGCAACGGCATACACGACCTTGCGTCATTGTCGACGCTAAGCAACCTAACACTACTTTCCTTAAACAATAATTTAATTCACAACTTGTACTGCTTATCTGATCTCACCAACCTGAATATCCTTAGCTTAAATCGTAACATGATAGCAAACGTTAGCTTCTTATCGAACTTGGAATCCCTGACAGAGCTCTATCTCGCTGGAAATCACATTAGCAGCCTCGATGAGTTGGGTAACCTGACCGGGCTAAGAAGACTCTCGCTGAATCAAAACTATAATATATCGGACATCTCTGAGCTAGGAACGCTTGAATCTTTAAATGAGCTGTATCTGAATTTTAATAAGATTTCAAATCTTGAACCCCTGCGCATGCTGACGAATCTGGAGACACTTGAGCTATCTCATAACGCTATCGATAATATCAACGCACTTGCCGATTTGACCCAATTAACCTGGCTGTCACTGAGCGTCAATCCCATAACAAACGCCGCAGCCCTTTCTGAATTGACTGATCTTAAACATCTTTTTCTTTCTGATAATGATGAAGTGAAGCTCGATAGCATCACCCCTTTGAGCAACTTGACGCAACTGATCACACTTATTCTAGATTTCTGCGATTTGAATGATTTGAGTGCACTGGGTGCGTTAACGCGATTGGAGGAGCTCAACCTGCATGGATGCAAGTTACCATCCAGTATTGAAGCCTTGCAAAATCTCGTTAATCTTAAAACTCTCAAGTTGGGATACACAGAAGGGATCCTGGATTTTAGCCCGATTAGCGGATTGACAAATCTGACATCCCTCAATCTGAATAAAACCGGCATGTCAGATCTTAATATACTAGCAAATTTGGACAATTTAACCCATCTCGACTTGTGGGAAAATGATATCGAAATAATCGATGCGCTTGAAGGTTTAGGTGCGCTTGAACGCCTTGATTTACAAACAAATGCAATTACGAACTTGGAGCCACTCGTCAATAGTTGGGGGATTGGAGAAAACGATAGGGTAATACTATATAATAACCCACTGGATTGCGATGATCCTACTACCATCGACCATATCCAAATCTTATTAGATCGAGACGTAAACCTATCCACCGATTGTCCATCAGAAAATAATACGGAAATAGACGCGGGCATAGACGCAGGACCCAATACCGATGCCGGCACTGATACGGAAACGGAAACTATTAGCTATAATTGTGCCTTGACCGAAGGGATATGCAGTCCCGGAGATGAGCCACACGAATGCCCCGATGGATTTACAACAATCGAAGCATCTCTGACGTATGACTGCGACAATCCCACAGAACAGTGTTGTGTGCCTGACGGCTGGGAGTGTTATAAACGACCGGACTGTTTTTTCAACATCTGGACCATATTCGGTCAGGGGTATTGGAACTGTGCTGCGAATAAATGCGAAGAGGTTCAAAACGAGTGCGTTGAAAATGAGGGTCCATCAAATTCCTGCTGTAATGATGGCATCTGCGATACTGCGTTTGGTGAAAATCAAAGCACCTGTTCTAACGACTGTCCATAATGAATGGACATCAACTAAGGAAAGGTAATCGAAGCACTCAATCCCACGTCTTCCGGCGTTAGGACCGGAGACAGTTCCACTTTCCGAGAGCGCCATAACCTCAATGTCAACCAGGAGGCCAATGCTGCCCCGGAAATACAATAGAAAGTAACCGATGCAGCGTTTAGCCTGGAGATACGGGTGTTGATCCGGGAGCGTTGGCGTTGAGATTTGTCCTTACCTTGCTGTTTTTGCTGCATTGCCAACATTGTCGTGGCCAGGCCAGCCGCGGCCGAGCCACCTGCGGTCCAGAGGGTAATCCGTTCACCGATCGGCATTGGCGAGATATCCTGGAACGCTAACATGAATTTACTTCTATATTGCTGCTCGAAGTGGGCAACTTGTGTGGATTCAAATGGCACACCAAAAAGCTGACCAAAGGCGAGGTGAAGGGCTCCTTTGCGAGCGATCTGCATGGGCGGTCGGTCTGATAATTGAGAAAGCTGTACCGATTGCGTGTCATATAAGCTATATTCCACACTCTCATCTGCCTTGCGGACAAAAAGCGGCCTAGGTTTGGGTAAGTGCAACAGCAGGCGTTGTCGGTAGGCCGGGTTCACATCCAGCACCCGCAGGCCTGCGGGATCTTCCACATAAAAATGCCCCAGTTTGGGGACATCAATCGTCAACGTTTCAGATGAAGCGGGCCAATGGACAATGGGAGAAGATAGGTTGCCCTGTGGGTGGCCAGGGGGCAATACCAGGAATTCGGGCCGATATTTGGGATTGTCAATGCTCTTATTGGCGGTCGTTAAAAAAGCACCGAGCTCGGCATAGGTGATTTGGCCGTTGAGATCCGCGTCTGCACCGCCTCGCAATCCAGAACGAACCTCATGGCTGAACACACCGGCTTGATAGCGCTCCCACTCATGACTGTTTTGTCCGGACGATGCTGATAGTACAAACCCCGTATGCGGTGGAAGGGGAGAGGGTTTCCGTGCAAAGGAGTGATGATAAGGACGCCGCTCCCCTCCAGGGCCTTTATGTTGAATTAAAAAATTAGACTTACATGCATCTACAATAACATGGTTCTGTGATGCTGGTGATTCGGATAGGATTTTATCAAAGAGCAAACTTCGCGTCAGCTTACTCTGTTCCAAGGTTACGTAGCCTTGGCCGCCGTGCACATCGCCGTGACCGCTATAAAACAATAAAAATACAACGGTTTTACCTCTTTTCTGTTCCCGTTGCATTTGTTGTACCAGCTGGGAAAAGTGGTCCAGGAGAGCGGTCGAGGTAGGGGCATCGTCGGGGATTAGCTCTGGATGCAACCGTTGGCTGTCCGCATCGATAGAGACGAGCAAGCGACTATGGGCACCGGATTGTTCGAGCAGTCGATGCATGGCGATGGCATCGTCGTCAGCATAGCGCAGCACATCGCGCTGCTCGGAATCGGGCTGGTTGACCCCTATCACGATCGCGAATCGTTCTGGTTCTTCCGTTGATAAGGCCGTTGCGCTCTCCTCCCAACATAATAAACCAGCAGCTATCGCAACCCATCTTAGGATTGAAAAAAATCTAATCATGGTACGACTCTTGTACGGATAATATGCTGGCCTGAATCTGCGATCGGCAGCCGCGGGAAACGCCGATGTTGCTTCGAGTTGGATTTGGCGACTATCTTTTCAATCTCGGACACGCGAATCATCTGATCCGTAAATAGACCATAAATAGTCACAGGCCCCCCAGAGAAGAGATGAGCAATCATTTCTGGCAGTTCCATTTCGGACACGTCTTTGCGAATCGGTATCCCCGCGGGATTTGTGTTTGCCTGCAAGTATTCTGGATAGTACCAGAATACTTGCCGATTTTCGTCTATCGCAAAAATCATCAGGTATTTAAAAGGGGTTTTGCCATTATTTGTATAAGAAAACAACAACGCATCAGTGGCTCGCATGTGATCGCCGAGGGGCTTTGGCGAGTGACCTGGTGTAACCACCCTATAGGCCGAAATACCCACCCATTTTTCTCTTGTATTGGAAACATCACCACTGCTTTTCACGCGAAACTGGGATACATCTGAAACCGCATCGTTCGATCTTACTTGCCACCAAATTGCACCGATCAGGACCGCCGCAAAACAAGCAGCAAGAGGTGCCCAGATCTTTAATCGAAGGGTTGGGGAGGCTGTTTTTGGCAGGGCATCTGTTTCTCGCTCTATCCCTTCTCGTACGAGAGGAGCAAAATCAATATCAGAGAGCTCTTTATCTGTTTCAGACAGCAAGTGGATGGTTTTTTTCAACCCCTCCAAGCGGCGTTGATCTGCGGGGTGATCCGCTAGCCATTCCTCAATTTCGCTGGCCTGGGATCGGGTTACCTCACCTTCGAGATAGCGAACCAGGGTTTTCACCGAGAGTTGTTCACGCCGCTTCATTTTGTGTTGGTCTCCATAAGCTGGAGCATCTTATCTAAGCCTGAAAAGATGCGCGACTTCACCGTGCCCAATCGGATAGATAAGGTATCAGCGATTTCCTTGTATGACAGCTCAGCCATAAATCTAAGGATCAACACCTCCTTTAATTTAGGGCTCAATTGGCGGAGCGCGCGCTCAACTTCACGCCTCTCTTCCTGGGCTAAAAGATAGTGTACCGGTAGATTTTCTTGAGATTGCTGTAATGTTGCGTACTTTGCCAAGGCCTTGGTTTCGCAATTCCGAGAGCGCATTTTCATGCGGCATTGGTTGATGGCGATGCGATACAGAAACGACACGAACTTGCCACGCGCCTGATAGTTATATCGATATCGAAAAAGCTCCATAAAACTGTTCTGCACCACATCTTTTGCATCGGACATGTCATTCAAGTACTTATGGGCAATGCGAACAACCATCGCCTGGTGTCGATGGACCAAAACATCAAAGGCCTGTATTTTTCCGCCACGCGTCAACAGCATGAGTTCGTCGTCATTCTGATTTTCCAGAACAAGGGGCTCGGCAGAGGTCGACTTCCCAGTGGCAAGTGGTACAACTTTTCCCAACAGCAAAACTCCTACAACATCTTATCCTGGCCACGGACATTTTTTAAATATCCAATGCCAGATTCAGTATTCATATTTCAAGTGCACGAAAATTAAAAATGTTCATTTTCGATGTGTTTTTTTCTGTATTCCTCCTTAAACCATTCGAAATCGACTGCCCCCATTTTTTTTTCGTTAATATGCCCAATGTCCCAGCTATCTGTATTAAAAATCTACCCCTAAGGCAGCCGAATAGACCAATAGGTATTGTCGTAGAAATGTCTTGCAATTAAGCTTTGATGGTTCGGTTAAGTAGTGGCGTTCTGGCGAGAGGACATGATGAATTGGACCAAAGAGGGGCTTGCTAAGCTACCCATGAAAGATGACGTCCGCCTTCGTGGGTTGGAGATGACCCGATTGGAGACATTCTGCGATGCTGCCTTCGCTATTGCCGTAACCCTGTTGGTAATAGCTGACGGTACAATCCCCGAATCATATGGCGAACTGTTAGCAGCGCTCAAAGACGTACCGGCCTTCCTGTTTAGTTTTGCCATCATCGTCACCGTCTGGATTGCACACCGAAGGTGGAGCCGACGATATGGTTTGGAAGACGGCTGGACTACGCTCATCAGCCTAGCCATGGTGTTTGTGATGCTGGTCTATGTCTATCCCTTGAGGATGATGGCATCAGCGTTTATGTCATTCTTATCTGGCGGTTTCCTGCCCTCCAACATCACTTATGAAAATCGCGATCTGGCCGGCCTCTTTGTTGTTTATGGCTTAGGTTTCGCCTTCCAGACGTCTTTGTTGGCGCTGCTATACTTTCGAGCGCTTCGGGCACAACAGATGCTGCTTCTTGATGAAATCGAGAGCTTGCGTACGAGACATGAAATCTTTGACCATGGGATTCTTGCAGCGACCGGGTTGATTTCAGCGATTGTAGCAGCAGTACTCCCAGCACCATTGGGAGTCTTGGCTGGTTTTGTTTACATCGCACTCCCCGTTACCATGCCCCTTGTATCAGTTTGGCATGGACGTCAACTTGAGCGTATGCGCAACAATTGATCAAGAGTTACGAGCCGCACTGCTGGTTAATCGCTATTGAGAATGAGCGGAGGATCAAGTGGCTAGAACAAGGACAGTTGGCCCTTCAGATTTAGAGAGAGACCGGATTCGGCTTGAAATTCCGTGACGACGTCTTCCATTTCTTCCGGCATCAATCCCGAGATGACAGCAGAGACAGATGCTTCTCCAGAGGGGATTTCGAACTTGAGAATCTGTGCTGTCGTGGGCAGCATAGATCTCAGTAGAGCCCGAGGACTGGAGGGGTGCCGCCTTCTTTCGGGTCTGACGAACACAACATCTCTTCCGGTCACCCTTTCTAGGTGCCACTGGAGATGAGAATATCGCTCATTATCCAGTTCAGGATGCTTAAATTTGACGGTGAGTTCGTCTTCCGTGCATTCGATTTTTTTGAACCGCGCCCGTACTTGCATAAGAAACTCTCGTGCGTTTTTGGTTGCCGCTTCGACCGAGGGCGTCTCTAGAGCGGCTTCGTATCTTAAGACCGGTTCTCCGTCCAATCCGGCTACGACGATTTCGGGGGGCAGGTTCATCAGAATCGATTGTACCTCTTCCAAAGAAGTTGCTTTCTTGATCTTAAGAAACGCCGCGGGACTGGTAACCTTGATCCCGGCCAAGGAGCGCGCCTCCCGAAAAGGATCGCGTCCTTTGCTGTGCCAGCTGTGAGAAAGCCCGGCCATTTGGGTGGCGCCGTATTGCAACTGATGCGTATTTCTGTCAACCATGTCGATGACCACGCAAGCGCGCTTATCTGGCCATGGGCGCAATCCTCGTCCGAGACATTGCGTGTATACAAGAGGAGACGTCGTGGGACGTGCCATCAAAATACATTCCACGGCAGGGTCGTCGAAGCCTTCGGTCAGGACCCCGTAGTTTGTGATGACATCGATCTCCCCTCGAGCAAAACGATCGAGCAGTGTCTCCCGATCCCTTGTCTTGCCGTCTATCTTTTCAGCCCGCAGCCCCAGCTCTGTAAAATCTTCGGCAAGGTGCAGGGCATGATCCACCCCTGCGCAGAAGGCGATGGTCTTCTTGCCTCGACCCTTTTCGAGCCAAGCTTGCACTGCCAGCGCACGCAGGGCCGGCTGGTCCATCACCCGTGACAGCGCGCCGACCTGAAAATCGCCACCCGTCATTTTCACGCCGCCAAGGTTCAAATCGCTGCGGATCATGAAGTAGCGCATGGGCACCAGGTAACCCAGGTCCTCCAACTCAGCCCGGGAAATATGAAACGCCACCTCTCCGAACACGTCCAATGCCGAGCGGCCGTCAGTGCGTCTGGGCGTCGCGGTCATGCCTAAGAGGAGTGTTTCTCTGCTCACTCGCGTATGAAAATATTCGATTACCTCTCCCCAGCTCGGGGCTAGGGCTCGGTGACACTCATCGCAAATGACCAGAGAATAACGGCTGGGGTCGTAGCGTTCCTTACGGCCAACCAATGATTGCACCGATGCGATAGTGATATGCGCGGTACCATCGCCTCTTCGGTCTCCCTGTTCAATCTGGATTGTCAGCCGAGGGAGCTGCTGTTTAATCGTACGAGCGGTCTGATCCAATATCTCTTGGCGATGTGCCACAAACAGAATACGGCCGAAACCAGAAGAAGCAAGGAGCTCCTTGATGATAAACGTCGCAATAACCGTCTTGCCCGCGCCTGTGGGAAGATGCAGCAACATCCGCCTCACGCCCAGTTTTCGATAACGCGAAACCACGGCCGTCACAGCGGCCTTTTGATACGGTCTGAGCTTGAACCTCTTAAGCATGGCGGACGAAGTCATACTATATCGGCCCCAGGAGGAACAAGAGCAAATCCACATCAGGGAGCGGGCAGTTTGCATCGTAGGATAATGTCGGGTGCCTACCCACATAGACAAATTTTGCACACGCCCAGTTGCGAGCTTTGAAAAGGGCTCATACAAACATCAAAAATTGAATACAAAGACGAAGAAAAACGTATACTTCAACATGCGCCAGGATCGGCTCGAGGAGCCTATGGCGCATTGGGACATGTGAGAAATCTTTTTGCTACGAACAAAGGAGGCAAGAATGAAAGCGATTCGGTTGGCCTTGTGTTTGGGTGCGGTAACGGCCGTTACCCTTTTGCCCGCCGCAGCCGATGCAGGTAATTGCGGATGTTACAAAGCACTGAAAAGCTGCTTGAATAAGACCGATGCTTCGAGTGAAGCCTGTACTGACAACTTCGAAACGTGCATCACCGCATGCAAAGATAAAAAGGAATGCGTCAAGGAGTGCGTCCAGCACAAAAAAGAGTACAAACAGGCGTGCAAAACATCGTTTAAAGAGACAGAGTGCCCCCTCAAGGGCAAAGAGGCCAAGGTATGTAAAAAAACCGCTAAGAGGAAAAAAAATAGATGCCTCAAAGTAAACAAAACTGTGTCAAGAATCTGTAAAAGCAAATGCAAAAGAGCTTGAGAACGCTACTACGTGCAATCCCCACTTTGGATTTCCGCCCCATAGCCCGCATCCACGACTGCTTGAACCATGTCATCTCCTGTGACCTGATCTGGCAAGTATAGAACCGTTGCTGTACCGTTAATAGTGACGTCGTATACTGATATAACTCCTGGGAGCGCTTCCAGCGCCTCTGTAATAATATCTATTCACGAGCCTCACGTCATGCCTGATAGGGCAAGGATACACGTCGATGGTGTCTCCGTACTACTATCTGTGTCCATATCGGATTCGGTATCTGTGTCCGTGTCTGTATCCGTATCCGTATCCGTGTCGGTATCTGTATCCGTGTCCGTGTCGGTATCTGTATCCGTGTCCGTGTCGGTATCTGTATCCGCGTCCGTATCGGTATCACTATCCGCATCGCTGTCGGTGTCCGAGTCGGAATCCCCGTCCCCGTCGCTGTCACTGTCAGAATCGGAATCCCCGTCCCCGTCGCTGTCACTATCAGAATCGGAATCCCCGTCCCCATCGCTGTCGGTGTCAGAATCGGAATCCCCGTCCCCATCGCTGTCACTGTCCAAGTCAGAACCCGTATTCGATGTAGATTCCTCGTCATCGTCGTTGCCACAGCCTATGTTCGTGAGAACTAGCAACAACCCCATTGAGAATAGGACCGAAAATCGCCAAACAGGTGTGTTTCTCGAAGTCATTTAACCCAATTCCTTCTCTTTAAAAGTCCATTGACTTAACGTTTGCCTACTCTGACTGGGAAAGTATATCAACTAAAACACTCAATTGTCCACTACTTTCGTGGACTTTAGATTACGACACCCCGGTAGCCTAAAAGCCGGTGAGCGCATAAAGCATCTGGAAGCTTTACTGCATTTGATGTATCCCTATAAACTCTGGGTACCATGTGCAGCTGGTCGCCACTCTCACCTCGGTTTTGCCCGCTCTTTGTTACGGGTGTCCTGTGGGGTTTGTTTGTGTGCACGCCAGTGGTTGCACAGGTGATCTCACTCGACCCTGAGGTGGGATACTACTCCCCCAAGGCACTTTATGCGTACTTCGAGGACGAGACAAAGACACTCACCATCGACGATATTGCCTCGTCTGAGATCGCGTCGAAATTCGAGCGGCGCGCCTGGGAGGATAGGCGGCACAGCGTAGATTCGGTCTCGACCTGGATTCGGTTTACCTTGAGCTCTCTGGACAGGGGGCCAACCGCTCCAGATTGGTTTTTAGGCATCGGAAACCCGCATATCGAGCGACTGGAACTGTACTATCCAGTCAAGGGGAATACGCTGGGTAAAAACCGCTTTAAGGTGATCAAACGGATGGGTGATCCCGAGCGCCCGTCCCGAACCATCCTGGTCCGTCTGCCGTTTGATGAGGTGGCTGAAGGTACGTTCTACCTTCGTCTGGATCAGCGCTGGCGGGATATCTCCCGCATCTACTTCTGCACATCCATGGGCCGGGCTAACGCCATTTTTAGACAGATCCTGCCCCAGGGCCTGTTTTACGGCGCCATGCTGGTCTTTGTAGTGGTCAACTTGCTGTTCTTTTTTGTTCTTCGAGACAGGAGCTATTTGTGGCAAGTGCTCTTCTTACTGTCGACCATGCTGTTCTTCTTTTTCGACCACGGGTTGGCCAGACAGTACTTTCCCAAGCTCAGGCCCGACCTCCAGTGGCACTTCATGGCGATTTCGATCAGCGTGATGATCATCTGGTTTTGTGTTTTTAGTCGCTCCTTTCTCAACACAAAAAAGAACACGCCGCGTGCCAACATGATGCTTTGGGCATACATCGTGCTGGCTGCCGGACTGCTCTTGGGTAACCCGCTCATGTCCGCCACGGTCATCGCCAGATATGTCTCGGTGCTGGGCGGACTCGTGCCAGTTGCCGCACTGATCCCGGGCTTCATCTGCCTCAGGCGCGGATTTCGCGCCGCTCGATTCTACCTGGCCGCTTGGATCGTTTTCAGTGTAACCACCCCGCTCGCAGCAACCGTGTTCATGGGCACCCACTGGGGCGGTTTTTTGCTGCAGAACGGCATTGTGGTCACCGCGTTTCTGATGGCCATCGCACTGTTCGATCGGATGCGGATCATGAACAAAGAGCGGGAGGCCCTGGCAGAGGCGAACCGGATAGCTGAGCAGCAGATGATGCGGGCAGACAAAATGGTGGCCCTGGGCCAGATCATGGCTGGTGTGGCCCACGAGATTAATAACCCCAATAATTTCATCCACTTCAACCTGCCGATCATGAAAAAGTACGTGGCGGCCATGGCGCCCATGATCGAGCACCATCGAAATCAAAATCCAGACCTCAAGCTGCTCAACATGCCCTATGACGTGTTCATCGACGATGTGTACAAGCTCATCGATAACATGCAGCACGGATCAAAGCGGATCACCAAGATCGTGGGCGAGCTCAAGGAGTACGTGCACGGCGGTGAGGGGGAGCAGAAACAGATGACACCCATCGAGCCAGTGGTGGATCAAGTGGTGGCGCTCGTGGGCAAGCAGGTGCTCAAGACAGTCAAACGCTTTGACGTATCAGTGGCGGACGGGCTCCCCCGGATTCTCATGAACTCGGGCAAGATCGAGCAGGTCCTGGTCAACCTGATCATCAACGCAGGACACGCTGCTGACAAAGAGGATGCCTGGATCAAGCTCACCGCCCAGAAGTCCAGTAAACAGGCCCACCAAGTGGAAGTCCGAATCGAGGACAACGGAACAGGCATTCCCAAAGATGTGCAGAGGCGGATCTTTGATCCCTTCTTCACCACCAAGGAGCGGGGCGTGGGCACGGGCTTGGGCCTCTCCATCTCACAAAAGACCGTCGTGGATCACGGCGGCACGCTCACTGTGGAAAGCGAAGTGGGGCAAGGCACCTGTTTCACCCTGGCGCTGCCAAGTGGACAGCCCACTTGAGAGAGGGGTAAGGGACGCGAGAGGTAAAAGATGGACCTAGAAAGTGCACTTTTCAGGTCCATCCCCGGTTTTGATAAAGGGCACCTTCTAGTCGTGGTCGTCGCAGATTGTGTTGGTGCCAATGCAGGCTCCCTTCATGACACCGAAGTCCGCGTTCGTCACGTTGCCGACGATCTTGCTGTGGTTCAGCGTACCGTTGTTCCAGCACAGCACAGCGTACTCCACGCCGTTGGTCTGAACCCGAAAGCTATTACCCGTGATTGCAACGCGATCGGCGGAGTGGCCAAAGCGAACGGCCCCACGGGCGCTAACAGAGGTATCGTCGAGCGCGATGTTGCGAACCGCGTTGCCCGTGATTGCGATGTCCTGATGCCAATCCCCGGACTGGTTGTTGTAGTCGTAGAAAACGATCGCGTCCTTCTTGATATGGCTGATGACGTTGTTGGAGATGGTCAGGTCGACCGCCGTGCCTTGAATACCGATGCCATACGTCGGCTTGTCGCCGCTCCAGGCACCCGATAACACATTGCCGGTCACCGTCGTCTCGAAGACGAGTTCCTTAAAGTGAATAATGGTACCGGACCCACAGTGGCAAACCACGTTGTTGGCGATGAGGCTGGCGCGACAAGCGCCCTGGAACAGCCGGTCGCCGATGTCCACGAGGTTGTTGGTCAGCACCAGGCCCCATAGTGGGTACTCACCCGTATTCTTGACGAAGTCGCTGCAAGTGTGAGAACGGTTGGACGAGATGAAATAGCCGCGAGCCCCCCCACTCGCTGGATTTGCTGTATAGCCCTGGCCATCGTAGTCTGAGTTGCCCGGCCACTCGCCGAACTCCAGCCCCGTGACACAGTGTGAGAAAAGATTCGACTCCACGCGCAGACCACGGCCCCGCAGCAGGATGCCGGTACCAAACCCTGAGATGCAGCAACCCGTAACCATCGCATCGACGTCGTCTGCATTGGCGTTCTTGTGAAATCGGATGCCGGTTGTATTCGGCGGACCGTTCACAGTAGGCTTGCCTGGTCCCTTAAGTATCAGCCCTGAGAAGCGCACCTGGCTGTCGCACCGAACGTCGAACAGGGGTGGGGGTTCTTGAGCGGAGCTAACAAAGACCAGAATCGCGGCAGCGCCACCTTCACGAGCCCGACCGTCCGTAAACAACATCAGCCCACCACCGCCAAGACCCGTTCCCTGTGATTCAAGAATAAGGCCGGTCGTGACCTTGTAGGTCCCAACCGGAAAGTAGACAGACACCTTCTCCCTGATCGCTGCGTTAATTGCGTTTTGTATTGCAGCCGTGTCATCTGTACCCGTTCCCGATCCAGGATCGTAGTCACCGACGGCACCATAGTCTGTCACTGAGACGTGGCCCAACGTGGGGCCAACTTCCACCTCCTCGTTCTCGAAATCCACCTCCACAGGGAGCTGTCCGTGTGCCCTCGCTCCGCGCAACGCGGCAAACGTGGCTAGGCCGCCAGCACCCAGAACCGCGGTACTGAGAAGATTCCTGCGGGTCGTCATCCTATCGTCGTCCTGTTTCGCCATTTCCTTTTCCTCCTGGTCAAGTAAATTTTTTCCAATGGCACATTCGTTTCAGATGATGCTTACTTTATCATCACTACTGTCCAAAACAACGATAGAGGAACTCGTGAAACCCTCGTCATTCCCGCACAGATGGGTGTTGCAAAAGGGGCAATGGTCGTCACTCCTGCGCAGGCAGAAGTCCAGAACCAATCAAAAATACACAGTTCTATGGAATCCCGCCTGCGTGGGAACGACCTGGGTCCCACGAGCTCCTCAATCGCTGTTTTGGACACTACTGAAAAAAGTTAGAAAAATGCTGTTTATTTTTTTAGGATCAGCTATTATTTTCGATCGTAAAAGAATATTCATCTTAATGGCCTTAAGCCAATTAAAACGAGAGAAAATTGCGAACGTATAATTCAGAAGTTCGTTGGGACGTAACAAATAAAAGAAATATTTTTTCGCGTATTGCTTATAAGTATCTGGTAGAAAAATCTGACAATACTTTAATTCAACTATTTCGATATTTTTTTGTTGGGGGTGGTGCTTTTGTCGTAGATTTTAGCATATTGTACCTCTGTACGGAATATGCGCATATTGACTATTTGATTTCTGCTGCCATTGCCTTTTTAGCAGGCTTGACTGTCAATTTTTTTATTAGCATTATATGGGTTTTCTCTAAAAGCAACATTAATAATCGTGCTGCAGAATTCATTTTATTCGGAGTGATCGGTGTTGTGGGCCTTGGATTAAACGAATGTATCATTTGGTTATTTACAGAAGTATTTCATTTTCATTATTTATTATCAAAGCTATTTTCGACAGGCATTGTTTTTATGTGGAATTTTCTGGCTAGAAAATTTTTTCTCTACAGACCAGCAGAAAAAAGCAAAGCGGAGTAATTTTCAATGGGTAGACAAGAGGTTGCAATCATCGTAGGCGCTGGTCCCGCTGGGCTTACCGCCGCATTTGAATTACAAAAAAAAACCGGCATCAAACCAGTTGTCCTTGAAATGTCAGACATGATTGGCGGTATTTCAAGGACTGTTAACCACAACGGCAACAGAATTGATATCGGTGGCCATCGATTCTTTACTAAGTCAGAAGCGGTCATGAACTGGTGGACCAACATTCTTCCTGTTCTCAATGACACGCCTTCGCACCTTACACCTACGCCGGCTCACGGTGCTACAGCTGAAAGTCAAGAACACAAAGACGATGATCTGGCAATGATGCTTCGCAACCGTGTTTCTCGGATCTATTTTCTAAGAAAGCTCTTTGATTATCCCATTTCACTTAATGTAAACACCATTCGAAATTTGGGATTACTTCGAATGACTGCTATTGGATCCTCCTACATCTGGCGCAGTCTTTTTCCGATAAAAAATGAAAAAACCTTGGAAGACTTCATCACCAACCGTTTCGGAGATAAACTATATGAGACCTTCTTCAAAGATTATACAGAAAAAGTTTGGGGCGTTCCCTGCAACGAAATTAGTGCTGACTGGGGGGCACAACGAATTAAAGGGCTTTCTATTCGAAAAGCACTGTTTCATGCGTTCAAAAATAATTTTTTAAACGAAAAGTCAATTGAACAAAAAGAGACTGAGACAAGCCTCATCGAACGCTTTCTCTATCCAAAATTCGGCCCTGGGCAACTATGGGAAGAAGTGGCGTCTAGAATCGAAGCTCAAGGTGGGCAGATTCTAATGAACCGAACCGTTAGGGAAATAAATCTTAAGGACAACCGTGTGCTCTCAGTCTCTACGATTGATCCCAATGGCCAAAAAAAGGAATTTTCAGGGGATTATTTTTTCTCTACCATGCCTGTAATTGATCTGATAAACGGTATGATCCCTAGTGCACCGAGAGCCGTGAAGCAGGTGGCGAACGGTTTAATGTATAGGGACTTCATCACTGTTGGATTGCTGTTAAATAGATTAAAATTGAAGAATCCCATGAGCCATACGAACGATTTAGTTAAGGATAACTGGATTTATATACAAGAGCCAGAGGTCAAACTGGGTCGACTACAAATCTTTAACAACTGGAGCCCCTATATGGTTGCTGATCCGCAAAAAGTCTGGATGGGATTGGAATATTTTTGTAGCGAAGGGGATGAACTATGGAGTATGAATGATGCTGACTTCGCTGCCTTTGCCATTAAAGAATTGGCCCAAATAGATATCATTGAAGAGAAAGATGCGTTAGACAGTGTCGTTATTAGAGTACCCAAAACTTACCCGGGTTATTTTGGCAGGTACACAGAGTTTGATACGATAAGAAGCTTCACTGATAATATTGAAAACTTGTTCTTAATCGGGCGTAATGGCATGCATCGATACAACAACCAAGATCATTCTATGTTATCAGCTATGACAGCAGTCGATAACATCTCTTTGGGAATCAAAGACAAGTCAAATATTTGGGAGGTGAATACCGAACAAGAATTCCATGAGGAAAAATAAATCATGCTTGAGTTGGTCAAGAACATGAATGCCCGAACGCAATCTTTGATTGCTATCATATTGACCGTGGGAGTTCTATTTGGTTACACCGTTCACGAACGAAGTTCCTGGTTTGGTGAAATGAACCAAGGCCTCTGGGTAACTGCAAGTACCTTAAAGTTTTCTAGAAATTGGTTTAGAAACGGTGCGATAAACGATTCTTTTCTAATGCTCGAAAGACCCAAAAGTATTGAATCAGAACAGATCAAAGACAGAAGAAGTTACCTCTCTTATCCTTCGGGAAGTATATTGCAAATCCATCTGATTGCTAAGATTTTAAATACTGAGCCATCGCTGGCACTGGTCATGACGTACAATCTATTCAGCCATTTTGCGATTGCTTTGATTTTTGCCTTTATCGGATTCTTGACCGCTTCTCATCTCAAATTGAGAATGGCATTTCGATTTATCTTCTCCGTTATGCCAGCGAGCTTTTACTTATTGGCGCCATTTCCAATGGCCTATCATCTGATTTTTTTCTACGCAGACGAAGCAGTGCTATTGCCCTTTGCCTTAGTCATTTTGATTGAAATCGTTTTTTCCACCACAGATGTATCGCCAAGAGCAAGACTCATGCTAACCGTAATTCAACATCTACTATTTGCGTTGGGCCTTTTTACCGACTACTTGTTTTTCTTAGTCTATGGCCTGTTTTATATAAAAAGATTGTGCCTTGGCCAAATGGGAACGACTGTTTGGGGATTTTTAGGAAGAAGTGCGGTTTTCAGTTTGCCATTCCTGGTTTCAGTCGGAGGGTTTCTGTGTCAGATCTACCACTGTGACGCATTTACGTATATTAAGGACAAATTTCTATTTCGAACCGGCAGCAATCAAGCTGGCCAAAAATATGTTACAGATTTCTATGCACAATTCTGGGAAAAACAAGTTGCAACTGACGCCCTAGGAAAGCTTGGTGTGAGCCTTATTTTTATATCGGCCTTTATGATATCCATCCTTATTTTAATAATTCTCATTAAAAAATCTCGTAAGAAGTTATATTTTAGCAAAACCGGAATATCGTTATTATGTATCAGTGCAATCATTACTTACTCCTGTATTGGCCAGGTCTACCTTTTGGATAACCATTCGATAAATCACCGATTTTCAGCCTTGAAGATGGCTTTTTTATTGGCAATCGTTCCTTTTGGAATTTTACCAATGTCGATTGCGGCACTAAGTGATAAGGCCAAGTCTCTAATTTTTGGCAACAGACTTGAATTGCGATTTCTTTATTTCAAAGGAAAAATTATTCCTATACCTTTATTTGTCTTTTGCACCGTTTTTATCTTTCTACCTTACGTGGGTTCTATTTATCCCAATTTTAGACCACTTATTGATCGAAAACCCACTCGCAGTGAAGAGTTCGGAAATTTTCTAGATCAGCATACTGGCTATAACGATGTTGTGTTTTCGAATACTGTGCGAATTGCAGCAAATCCACCGGAAACGATCAGTCTTTCAATGAAGCTCGTATATAAAGTGCGAGAACTAAGAAGAATTGAAAAACAAATACGTCCACTCCCGGAACGTGCCATCATCAACGTGCTTGTAGACAAAAAGAAAAATAGGCAGGCTCAACCGATAGGTGGTACAGATTTTTGGAAGAATTCACAGAAAATATCCAGCGAGAATCTAGAGATATACAAGCTGACTAAGCCAGAATTTATCCAAAGACTCAAAAAAAGACTAAAAAAGAATCAGCTCCAGCCCAGAGCTTGATGTAACAGGCAGCTACTTCGCTTATGACCGAAAAGGTCAAGCAGGGCAATCAACGCCCCTCCAGATACTTGAAAATCCCGCGGCGCAACTTTTTAACCTGCCAATGGCTGAGGACCGGTTTGAACGGGGCCAGTTGTCGACCAGTGCCTCGACGGCTCGGATCCGTTGGTCCAGGGGTCATTAGGTTCCCGCCTGCCAGGTCGTGCTTGAGGCCGAAAAAGTGGCCCAACTCGTGAGCCAACACTGGGGGCTTGGCCCGGGCGGTCAGATAGATCCAACGTCTTCCAGTGAGCTGCTCGTTCTTTCCCCGGTACCGCCAATTAACCCCCATCAGGTTGTGGGACGGCACATCTAAATCCACCACGCGCTTGACGACGAGTATCACAACCTCTTCCGGGTGGACGAATCGCGCCAATTCGTGTCGTTCGGTCCTGGTTGTCAGCTCGCATTTTTCTGGCTCAAACTCGTCTACGAATACCACGAGCGCTATCCCGTAAGATGAAAAGATCTTCTGAACTGCCGCCACGTGTGCCTCGACCCACGATCCAGGGCGCACCGGTTGACCACCACACCGCGCCACGCGCAAGTGTACTGGCAAATCCAAACTAGTTGACGCTGCCTGTGCGTCTGGGAAACCGATGATAAAAATACCGGTCCAGCCAACAACTGCGAACACCAGAAAATAAGTCAGATATTTCAACACCGCTAGCTTTTTTACCCAGCATTGTACTATATCACCGCGGTCGACAAATCCCTTAGGCATTTCAGACACCAATTATATTACGTGGCTGCCGATGAACCGGACGAGGTCGTTCAGGTACGTCTTACTTACGCTGTTGGTTCGGCTGTCCACGATGCCGTGCCCGCCATCCGGGTATACCTGGATTTTATGATGGGCAAGGCTGTTTTCGGTTAGACGACGGATGCTCGCACGGACCGGGACATTTTCGTCGTTCTCTCCAAAGGCAAAAAAGATCGGCGCGCGGGTGCGCTGCCAATGGGGAATTGGATCGAAATCTGCGTACGGGCGGATATGTTTCTGCTTTCGAAGATTGGCCGCTGTAATTGGCGCGATCAGCTCGGCGATGAACCCGTATGTGTAGTGCCCGATATTGTGGATCTCCTCGTGCTCCAATTGCTCAGCCGCGGTCACTGTGGCGCCCGACATGCTGACGATAAAATCGATGTGGTCTGTCTTGGCGGCGACCACAGGTGCGATCCAACCGCCCTGACTCATGCCGATGATGCCGATGGTGGAATATGCGAATTGCTTTTGATCTTTCACATAGGCGATGGCGCTTGCTGTATCTGTGGCCAGCGCCTCGAATCTGGCCCCGATCCAGTTGCCCTCGGACTTCTCACTGCCCCGTTTGTCTGGCAGCAGCACGGCGATGCCATTGCTCCTGAGGTGTTCAGCAACCGAGAGATACCACGCGCTGTTCCGCCTGCTCGGCCCTGAGCCGTGAATGACGACGGCAGTGGGAAACGGCCCCTCCCCTTGGGGCACGAATAACAGGCCAGACAGTTTCAGCTTTGCCTGTGCGTTTTCGAAGAAGACCTCCGTATGGTCCAGCTCTGAGAGATCCGGGCCCACAAGGGCCGGACGTCCCTTGCCTTTGAAGAGAACCGGCAGCAACAAGAGGATCAGGATTGCAGTCACTATCAGCAGAATTTGAATCGGTCTTCGTCTCATCATCACGTCTCTCCTTTGGCCAGCGCAATTCTTTTATTCTTTTTTTAAAAGTGCGCTATCCTTGAGATACTTCAGAGCATACCATGAGATGCTTTAAAGTATCTCAAAGACCGAACCGTTCTAGGATACAGACCAGACATAGGGTTGGGTTAAAACGCCATTAGAAAATACGGGCTCTTGTGGGGCACTGCCCTTCTGTACGCAATCA
The DNA here is from genome assembly GCA_030065855.1 of Myxococcota bacterium. Taxonomy (GTDB): domain Bacteria; phylum Myxococcota_A; class Polyangia; order JAAYKL01; family JAAYKL01; genus JASJCT01. The sequence continues at coordinate 11,142 of JASJCT010000055.1, read as the reverse complement.
TCTTCTCCGCCCTTATTGACAGCAATAGGTGCCGGGAATCTGTCCGGTTGGGTTTTCTCCAAAGCAAAACCAGCTGCCTTCGGGACAGGGCCAGGTCGTCGGCTCCATGCATTCTACCATTCTAGCTGACTTTATTTGGCAACTTCCTTGCGCGGCCGCTGAGGCGCAGATGTGGTTAAACGTGTGGGCGTCCAGGTCAAAGTGGGGATGGCTGTTGGTCATGCACCAGTCGCAGGTCTGCTGTCCAGGACACGCCTCCCCAGCCGGTCCCATTGAGGGAACATTGCCGACGCAAGGGCAGCTGGGAAACACATCGTCAGGCTCCTGTGCGCCTTGGACCATGCAGTTTCCACACTCTTCCATGCCGTTCCCGCAATCGCAGTATCCCGCGCATCGATCGGTCACAGCCACGACCGCCTTGGTCCCTGTCATGCCTTCTAGCTCGTAGCACAACCCCGATGCGGGGGTCAGTCCCAGGCCCCATTTTCTAAGGGCATTCCCCGATGCATCAAGGGCGAGTCGGCTGTTTCCTCCCATCAGGGGAGAGAACGCTGTGATACCGAGGCATTTGGTAGAGGTATCTTTGTAACAATAGGGAATACCCAAGAACGCCTGGGCTGCCTCTTTTACGTCCTTTGTGGCTGCCTCGATGGTTCCTTGACATCCGCCTTGATCTGTTAGCTCACAGTACCAGGTGGCCCAAGCCTCGGGAAAGGTGCGAAGACCGTCATAACCATCTGCATATATACACTCTCCGTCTGGGCCATTTGGACAAGAACCCAGGTCTGCTTGGCAGGTCTCCAAGTTGCAGATTGTAGGCGGTAGGCAGAGCTGAATGTCATCGGTCACGTAGTGAACCTTGCCCTCATCCTGCCATCCGCAAGGCGTTCCCTCGGGAATATCCGTGTCAGTGTCAGTGTCAGTATCGGTATCACTGTCTGAATCACTATCTGTGTCAGTGTCGGTATCGCTATCTGAATCCCCATCTGTGTCAGTATCAGTATCGGTATCTGAATCCCCATCTGTGTCAGTGTCAGCATCGCTATCGCTATCCGAGTCACCACTCGTGTCTCCATCATTGTTGCCAGATCCCGGACGCGCATCTTCCGAGCAATGCAACAAAAAGAAGACACTAAAAATGCAATAAAAAAGAATACGAAGAAACATTATGCGAGCTCCTTTGTTCATGCTTGTAAACACAGAACAGCAAAAACGCCTATTATGTTTTTAATGGATAATAATGGCAGCTGAATGCCTAAAAACATGTATAAAATTCAAGCACTTTTATCATACCTTGTCAAACGTATTCTGGCAGGTAGACTGAGCATTCCCCATAGAAAATCAATACTTAGTCACATCTCAGGGGCACCCAACAACCATTTGGACTAAAAAACAGAAGCGCTGCCTAGTAACTATATCCAGACCCAAGAAGTTAATGTAAAAAGCATGCATTGCGAGAGGCGCTGACATGAACCGAGATCCACTTATCCTTGCAGTTGACCACGGCACATCCGGCATGAAAGTAGCGCTCGTCACTATCAGCGGCAATATACTGGGCTGGGAAACAGAGCCCGTTCGCCTGATAATCACCCCGGACGGGGGTGCAGAACAATCCCCTGACGAGTGGTGGGCAGCATTTCTTTCTGCAGCACAGCGGCTATTAAAACGAGAAGCATCCCTGCGTCCCAGGGTAAGCGCTATTTGCTGTTCCACCCTGGGTGAGGGCACTGTCCCCGTCGATCAGAACGGCAACCCACTCAGCAACTGTATCTTGTGGATGGACATGCGCGGTGCCCCCCATCTCAAGAAACAGCTTCACGGCCTGATCAACATTGAAAGCGCATCGATCATCAAGGTGATGCGCTTTGTGCGCCTTACCGGTGGTATGCCTTCGATGACCGGAAAGGATCCGGCCGGCCATATGCTGTTTATCCGCGATGCCCAGCCCGACCTGTATGCCAAAACATACAAATTCCTCAATGTGCTGGATTATCTAAACCTGCGGCTGACCGGACGCTTTGTCGCCACATATGACTCGATTTTGACCTCGTGGGTGACAGACAATCGGAAACCAGATGCAATTCAGTACAACCGCAAGCTGATCACCACGCTCGGCCTGGACGCGGCCAAACTGCCCGATATTGTGCCTTGTTCAGAGGTAATCGGCACGCTTAAGGCTGATGTGGCAGCAGCGCTTGGCTTACGGGATGATGTGAAGGTGGTTGCCGGTTCGATTGACACAACCGCCGCAGCCATCGGCGCTGGCGCTGTGGATGATTACAAAGTCCACCTTTACATTGGCACGTCCTCCTGGATGGCTGCCCATGTACCGTTCAAAAAGACCGACGTCCTCGCCTCCCTGGCCTCGGTTCCGTGTGCTGTGCCTGGCCGCTACTTACTGACAGCCCTGCAGGCAACCGCTGGTGGCAATCTGACCTTTTTGCGCGATCAAGTCCTGTATCACAAGGACGAACTGCTGCAAGAAGCGGACGTGCCCGATATCTTTAAGGTACTCGATCAGATCGCAGAACGGGTGCCGGCCGGGTCAAACGGCGTGATCTACACCCCCTGGATCTGGGGGGAACGGGCCCCGGTAGACGACAGAGCCGTGAGGGCCGGCCTGTACAACCTATCTTTGCACAACACCAGGGAAGATGTGATTCGCGCGGTTCTGGAAGGGGTGGCCTTGAACACGCGCTGGCTCCTTAAGCCGGTCGAAAGATTTCTCGGACGAAAAATAGACAGCATTCATATTGTGGGAGGTGGGGCACAGTCTGCAGTGTGGTGTCAGATCTTTGCCGACGTGATGAACGTGGAGATCAAGCAAGTAAAAGACCCGATCTACGCCAATGCCCGCGGTGCAGCCTGGATAGCCGCAGCTGGGTTGGGGGAGATCGCTTTTGCCGATATACCGCAACTCGTGCAGGTCAGCCAGGCACATGCACCTGATGAAAAAAACCGGGCATTGTACGACGAACGCTTTGCTGTCTTTACAAAAATCTACCGACAGATGAAGGGCATATACAAGGGTTTGAATAGGTGACCATTTGAGTGCCGAGAGGAGACATCATGAACAGGATGGGAATGTGTTTCACAATCTGGCTGGTGATACTGATGGGGTGCGGTCGTGAAACCCCGCCTGCCCCGAGCCTACAGCCCGATGGCAACAAGGCCGATTTAACGTCGTCTGAGGAGAAAGAAGAAACAAGACAAACGGCGGCTGAATTGGAAAACCAGACATTCGAAGCGCTGGTAACAGAATATCTGGGCAGGTCACCGACTCTCTCTCCGATCCATGCCACCTGGCTCGGCGATCACCGCTTTGATGCCGAGGTGGACGAAGTTACTGATCAGGCGCGCAAAAAGAAGCTCAATGTATACCGCGACTGGCTAAAGAAACTCGCGGCCCTCGACAAAGCAGCGCTGACCAAAAACAATCACATCGATTTCATGTTGCTCACCAACCACCTCAAATATTCGATTTGGGCGCAGGAGACCCTCAGGGAATGGGAGTGGAATCCGCTCGTCTACACCGATATGACCGGCAGCGGGATCTACAACCTGATGGCCAGAGAGTTCGCACCGCTCCCCGAGCGCTTGGCGCGGGTAACGGATCGATTGGAGAAGTATTCGCGGCTGTTTGAGCAGATAAGAGCGACGTTGAAGGTGGATCGTATTCCAAAGATCCACGCCGAGGTCGCTGTGCGTCAGAACCGGGGTGTGCTGGACATCATCGATCAGATGGTAAGGCCCCATATTGAGACCCTATCAAAGGAAGCGGCCAAGCGCCTGCAGGGTGCGATCGACCAAGCGCGTACAGCTGTGGACCAGCATCAGCAGTGGATGGAACAAGAAGTCTTGCCCAAGGCCAAGGGAGATTTTCGGATCGGGGCCGAGCTATACGATAAAAAGCTGGCCTTTACATTGAACGCCCCCCTTTCCCGAAAGGAAATCAGGGAACAGGCTGAAAACGAAATCCGGCGGGTTCACAAGGAGATGTACCGGGTTGCCAAGGCGCTGACGCAGAAAATGGACACCGGCAAAGCGCTGGAAAAACTGCCCTCTCCTCAGGAGATGAACCAGGTCATTCGCGCTGGCCTGGAGCTGGCTTACAAGGAAACGCCTGGTAAGGATGAGATACTGGACGTAGCCAAAAAAGCGTTACAGCTCACACAGGACTTTGTGCGTGAAAAGGACCTGGTAACCATTCCGCCCGACCCTATCGAGCTCATCGTCATGCCCGAATTTAAAAGAGGCATTGCGCTCGCTTATTGTGATGCACCAGGCCCCTTAGATGCCGGGCAGAAGACCTTTTACGCCGTATCACCGATGCCCGAGCACTGGACCCCCAAGCAGGTAACGTCGTATTTGCGCGAATATAACCTTCGCTCCGTATACAATCTGACCATTCACGAAGCCATGCCCGGGCACTATTTGCAGCTGACCCATGCCAATGCGTTTCCATCAAAGTTGCGGGCCGTGCTTGCTTCGGGGTCGTTCATCGAGGGGTGGGCCGTCTACACCGAACGCGTCATGTGGGAAAATGGCTTTTTGGATAAGGATCCCCTGATGCAGCTAATCGTGCAGAAGTGGTATCTGAGAGCTGTGGTAAACGCAATCATCGATCAAGAGGTCCACACTGGAAATATAACCGAGGCGGCAGCCATGAAGCTGATGACAGCAACGGCGTTTCAAGAGGAGCGGGAAGCAGCTGGCAAGTGGACCCGGGCGCGGCTTACCTCGGCCCAGCTCACGACCTATTTCGTCGGATACCTGGAGCACTCGGCTCTGAGGCGAGACGTGGAAACGGCTTGGGGAAAAGATTTCTCGCTCAAAAAATACCACGACAAGGTATTGTCGTATGGCTCACCACCCGTGCGATTCGTACGAGCGCTGATACTGGATCAACCTATCTCAATATAGCCTCGATCGGAGGCAGACACCTCTCTTATTTCTGCCTAACAGCCTATAACCATTACGTTTCTCCATATCACCGATAGCATTGGAACCCTGGGGATGGGGGTACGCGAATAGGGGTTATTTCAGGACAGGCGTAAGTTAAATGATTACTGGATAAATACAGATTAATAGTATTGTCCGTGGAATAGAGAATTGGTATCATTCGAAAAGGAGGATTTTGTCTAAAACAAGGAGGAAAGAGCTTATGAAAGCAATGTGGTTATGGGTCGGTTTGATCGCAGTACTGTTTGCCAGCCCTGTTTTCGCAGGGCCTTCTGTTGGAGATGTCTATAAATTCACCCAACCCGATGGGACAAAAGTGGCCCTCAAGGTCTATGGGGACGAATTCTACCGCCGCCTGGAAAGCCCGAGTGGGTACACGATTACGCAGGATCGGATCACGGGATGGTATGTGTATGCGGCCTTGTCTTCGGATGGCAATGCGCTGCTCCCTACCCGGGTTCTATACACTGGTGAAACGGAAAGGGACCCGATTGCCGCAGGTTTAGGGCTCAAGAAGGGACTCAAAATCAAGCGGGAGGCGAGGTTAAAACGGGTCCAGGAGGCCCAAGATAAGCTATGGCCCAAGGAACTCCGTGCGTCGCTTTTCAACCCGCGCCGCCTCGAGGGGGATGTGCTGGGTCTCACCATGCTGGTGGATTTCTCAGATGATCCAGCGACAGTGGATAAGGCAGAATTAGAAAATCTCATGAACCAGGAGGGATACACGAACAATAATAATAACGGTTCAGTGCACGACTACTTCTTTGATGTGTCTGCCGAAAAGGTGAACTATACCCAGCATGTCACTGACTACTACCGGGCAGACCACCCAAAGACCTGGTACAACAACGATAACAACGGCAACACGGCTAAAATTCTGTTGCGCGAAGCCTATGACAACCTAGAGGCCCAGGGATTTGATTTTTCCACCCTATCCCTGAGCAACAATGGTCGCATCATGGCCTCTAACCTGCTTTACGCGGGCGACCCGGACACGCCCTGGGCAACAGGGCTGTGGCCCCATATGAGCTATTACGGGGAGTTCAGTGCTGACGGGGTGAGCTCTGGTTCATACCAGATGACAAACATCGGCGGCACACCGTCCATCGGTACCATCTGCCACGAAAATGGCCATATGATCTGCGGATTTCGGGATTTGTACGACTACGGTGGAGATTCGTCCGGCGCTGGCAGATTTTGCCTCATGGGACATGGTGGTGGCCGAAATCCAATGCCTTTCAATGCGCACTTTCGAGAACTCGTGGAATGGGAAGAAGTGACCGATATCACCGATACACCGTTTGGCGTGCTCTACACCCATGTGGCCAATTCGAACACCTCGTTTCTCTATCGGAACGCCTCAAACGCCGATGAGTTTTTCTTTATCGAGAGTAGGGTCAAAAAGGGGCGGAACGCCACTATCCCTGACGAGGGGCTGATTATTTGGCATGTGGACAGGGAGGGGAGCAACAACAACCAGCAGATGACGCCGACGAGTCATTACTACGTATCAGTGGAACAGGCCGACAATCAGTTTCACCTGGAAAATGACAGCAACAGCGGGGGCGAGAACGATCTCTTTCACGAGGGCAACAACGATAGCTTTCACGATGGGTCAGCGCCCGATGCCAAGTGGTGGAACGGGAACGATTCTGGGCTCTATATCGGCAACGTCAGCGAGGTGGGTGACCAGATGTTCTTCACTATCGGCCCGGACGAAGGGGAGACGTTTTCCGTCACCGGAACCGTTATTGGAGCGACAGAGCAAGCATATGTTTTCTATAGCGGTATACAGAGCGGATATGTAACAGCTGAAGATAATGGAAACTATTCGCTACCGCCACTCATCGAGGGGGATTACGACCTCTACGCTACATCTGGTGCGTACTCCTCTGAGGTTTTAAATTTAACGATTTCGTCGAATCAGACAGGTGTGGACCTGGAAATCCTCTTTCCAGAAATCAGTTTGAGCAATGAAACTTTTGATATTGACCTCGAAGAAGGTGCGGCGCCTGTCACCGAGACCCTGGAGATCTCAAACGCCGGTCAAATAGCCCTCGAACACAAGATCAGCGTGGGCAGCATGACCCCCATCGTGATCAACGAGATCTATGTAGGTCCACAGGAACCACCTGACGGTGTGGAGCTTTGGAATCGCGGGCCAGATGCTGTGCTGACCGGTTGGACCTTGGTTTGGAATGACAGCGATGGGTCATCTGGGACCTATGCGTTTGAGCCGGGATTTTCGATTAAGTCTGGTGAAACAATCATCGTCACAGACGAAGAGGGGCAATCGAGCGACAATGCGCTTTACATCGGCTTAAATCTGCTGTGGTCCATAGACGATGGGACCGAGCTATCAGTGGCGCTATTGGACGCGAGTGGCCAAGGCGTGGACTTTGTCAGGTCATCTGGCAATTCAGACGATCCCCCGGCAGGTACAACCTGGGACGGTGATGGTGTCAGTCTAGACCAAGCCTATGCGTATCGGACCGGGAATGGGGACAGCGACACCAATGCGGATTGGGCGTCGGGAAGTACTGGAACCATCAATGCCCTGTCCAGCGGTCAGACCAATGAAATGCCGAGCACCAATGGATGGCTCAGCGTTTCTGTAACCCAAGGCACTGTTGAGCCTTCAGGCAGTGAGACGGTCACGCTGACGTTTGATCCAGCAGGCCTGGCAGCAGGGGATTCAGTATCAGATACGATATGGGTGTTTCATAACGGAGCAAACCAAGGAAGCCCTGCAGAGATAACCTGCGCGCTTTCAGTCGATGCTGATGTTGATACAGATACAGACACCGACGCTGATACGGATTCTGATTCAGATAGCGACGCCGATACGGATTCTGACTCGGATACAGATACAGATGGGGATTCAGATTCAGATAGTGATTCGGATTCGGATGGGGATTCAGACTCGGATAGTGATTCAGACTCGGACTCGGATTCAGATCCATCTGCAGAAGGCGGGTCGGGCAACTGCGGTTGCGCCGCTGTCGGGTCAAAGGCCTCGCCCTTCAGCAGCCTATTCCGTCTGTTGTTTTAACGCCAACGCCGGCACTCCTGGGATACATACATCTGATGCAAATATAGATTTTTGCGTTGTTCGTCAGATAGAGAGTTGGTATGATCTGACAATGTGTATTCTGCCCAAAATGAGGAGGAAAAACCTATGAAGACAATGTGTTTGGGGGTCGCTTTGATAGTATTGTTCTCTGCCGGCCGTGTTTTCGCAGGGCCTTCTTTTGGAGATGTCTATCAATTCACCCAGCCCGATGGGACAAAGGTGGCCCTCAAGGTATATGGGGATGAATTCTATCGCCGCCTGGAAAGTCCGAACGGCTACACCATAACGCAGGATCGGGCCACAGGGTGGTATGTGTACGCCGCATTGTCTCCTGACGGCAATGAGCTGATCGCCACCCAAGTTCGATACACCGGTGAGGCGCGTAGGGATGGGATTGCCGCAAGTATCGGGCTTGAGAAAGGGCTCAAGATAACCCGGGAAGCCAGGCTGAAAAAGGTCGAGCAAGCCCAGGCAAAGCTGTGGCCAAAAGAAATCCGCGCGTCGCTTTTCAAGCCGCGCCGCATCGAAGGGGATGTGCTCGGTCTCACGCTGTTGGTGGATTTTTCCGATGATCCGGCGACGGTTGATAAATCAGAGCTGGAAAATCTCATGAACCAGGAGGGCTACACCAACAACGACAACAACGGTTCCGTGCGCGACTACTTCTTTGACGTATCTGCCGAAAAAGTAACCTACACCCAGTATGTAACGGACTACTATCGGGCCGACCACCCAAAGACCTGGTACAACAACGATAACAACGGCAACACGGCTACGACTCTGCTGCGAGAAGCATTTGATAACCTGGAAGAACAGGGATTTGACTTTTCCACCTTGAGCTTGGATGGGGGCCGCATCATGGCCTCTAACCTGTTGTACGCGGGCGACCCGGACACGCCCTGGGCAACAGGGCTGTGGCCGCACATGTCATACTATGGAAACTTTAGTGCAGATGGCGTCAGCTCAGGTGTGTACCAGATGTCGAGTATCGGTAGCACGCCGTCTATTGGCACCATTTGCCACGAAAACGGCCACATGATCTGCGGGTATCGGGACTTGTACGACTATGGTGGGGATTCCTCCGGTGCTGGTAGGTTTTGTCTGATGGCGTACGGGGGTGGCCGCAACCCCATACCGCCCAACGCACACTTTAGAGATCTCACGGGATGGGAGGAAATGACCGACATTACAGATACCCCGCTTGGCGTGCTTTACACCCATGTGGCCAATTCAAACACATCTTTTATCTATCGGAACACATCAAATTCGGATGAGTTTTTCGTTATCGAGAGCCGGGTGAAAAAAGACCGGAACGCCAACCTACCGGATGAAGGGCTGGTCATCTGGCACGTGGATAGGGAGGGGAGCAACAACAACCAGGAGATGACACCGACGAGTCACTATTACGTGTCCGTGGAACAGGCGGACAATCAGTTTCACCTGGAAAATGACGACGGCAGTGGCGGCGAAGACGACCTCTTCCACAAGGGCAACAACGACAGTTTTCACGATGGGTCAGCGCCAGATGCCAAGTGGTGGAATGGGAATGACTCTGGGCTATACATCGGTAACGTCAGCGAAGTAGGGGATCAAATGATGTTTACCATCGGCCCGGAAAACGCCGAGACGTTTTCCATCACCGGGACCGTCATTGGAGCGACAGAGCAGGCATATGTCTTTTACAGCGGCCTCCAGAACGGAAATATAGAGGCAGAGGAGAATGGGAACTACGCCCTGCCGCCGATCGTCGAGGGGGACTACGAACTCTATGCCACATCTGGTGCGTATTCGTCTGAGGTGCTCAACATCACTATCTCGGCAGATCAGACCGGTGTGGACCTGGAGATTCTCTATCCAGAGATTGGCTTTAGCGACGATGGCTTTCACGTGGGCGTGGACGAGGGATCGGACCCGGTAACGCGAACCCTGGAGATATCGAATCCCGGTAAAAAGGCCCTGAACCACAAAATCAGCGTGGGCACCATGACGCCCATCGTCATCAATGAGCTCTATGTGGGGCATCAAGAGCCGGCCGACGGCATAGAGCTTTGGAATCGCGGGCCAGATATGGTGATGACCGGCTGGACCCTGGTTTGGAACGACACGGACGGCTCGTCTGGCACATATACCTTTGAGCCGGGTTTTGCGTTTAAATCCGGAGAGACGATGATCCTCACAGATGAAGAGGGGCAGGCGAGTGATAATGAGTTCTACATTGGTGTGGACCTGCTGTGGTCCATCGATGAAGGAACAGAACTATCCATGGCCCTTATCGATGGGAACGGCCAGGGGGTCGACTTTGTAAGGTCGACTGGCAATTCAGACGATCCCCCTGCGGGCACGACATGGGAAGGTGACGGTGTCACCCTGGATCAAGCCTATGTGTATCGGACCGGGAATGGGGACAGCGACACCACTGCAGACTGGGCATCGGGCAGCACAGGGACGATCAACGCGCTATCGAGCGATCAAACCAACGATATGCCTGAGACGAATGGATGGCTGAGCGTTTCCCAAACCCAAGGTACGGTGGACCCTTCTGGCAGCGTAGAGGTAACGCTGACGTTTGATCCCCAAGGGATGTCATCTGGGGATTCAGTATCAGATGCGGTGTGGGTGTATCACAACGGCGCAAACGCAAGCAGCCCTTCAGAAATCTCCTGTGTGCTGTCGATCGATGCAGACGTGGATTCAGATTCGGACAGCGATTCTGATTCAGACTCGGACAGCGATTCTGATTCAGACTCGGATTCAGATGGCGATAGCGGCCAAGGCAACGACAGTGGCTGTGGGTGCAACCTAACCGGGGCGGGTCGATCTGGATTTATCTCACTCATTCAATTATACCTGTCCCACTAACATCGAAAAGACAGCATGTGACTCGGGCTGCTCAGATGCATTGCCCATTGAGACGAAATCCCCTATATCCCCTTTTTCAAAGGGGACTTTCGAACGCCCCCCCTTTAAAAAAGGGCAATGGCATTCGGTTAAGGATTTTTGGGTGTTTTTATAGCGTAGGATCGCCAGAAAAGAATCCCCCTTGAAAAAGGGGGCAGGGGGATTTTCAATTGTCCAAGCAATTGTTTTCAAAGGTAAAATTCGATTGG
>JASJCT010000166.1 GCA_030065855.1 Myxococcota bacterium | reverse complement strand
ATGCCAATCCTCGAACCACAGGTTCCACGGATGGGCTTGTGGGCCTATGATGTCGAGGGTCACCTGTCCTGTGCCGAATCCGTCATTGCCGTCAGTGACGATGACCTCGAACGACACCTGCCCGATAAACCCAGCCTGTGGCGTGTAGGTGAAGGAGCCATCCCCATTATCTGCGATAGCACCGGTTGCGGGCGTGGTGTAGCTGTGGACCATCAGGGTATCCTGATCCGGGTCATAGGCGTCGAGGAGCACGCTTCCTGTGGAAAAAGGTTCCCCATTACCGCCATTAGCCCTGATGTCCCACACCTTGGGTGCGTGGTTGTCTATCAAAACAGCAATTTTGGCTTCGGCGAGCACCCCTTCATAGACGTATATTTGGTCGAGCCGTCCCTTGAAGTAACTCGACCCAGCAACAGGATTTTCGATCTTGCCGATACTGTTGAACGGCGCTGACACAACCCCTGCAGGTCCCACTGCTTCGGCGTCCAAGACACCATCCAGATAGAGCTGGACGGCGCCGCTGGTCGCATCGCGCGTAAAGACCACGAAATGCCAAGCATAGTCGCTGATGGACTTGCTGGAACGCACCACCTCTGTATTGCCCACGGACAAGGCGATGTTTCCAGCGTTGGTCAGCCAGGCCCACTGAATGCCTGTGTTGTCCTGAGTGACAGCACCTGTCACACCCGGTGATGACGTTGCTTCCACAGCGCCGGTTTGCGTGGTGCGCACCCACAGCGCCAGAGAGGCGGTGTTCCCCAGGGTCACTGATAGGTCGGTCGCCACGGTGAGGTGATCGTCTACGCCGTCAAAGCTCAGCCCGGAAAACTGGCGACCCGATACCCAGGCAGAAGCGGCCATGTTGGTCAGGGTTGCATGCGCGATACGAGCACTGTCTTTGGCCACTGACACGTCTGAAATCGCTTCAAAGGCATCGTCATGCCAATCCGGCCCTTCGTCCAAGTTCCAGTGATGCACAAGCGTTGCAGGTGGATCCGTTTCCGTGTCCGTATCCGTACCTGTTTCAGTATCCGTGTCTGTATCTGTATCCGTATCAATATCCGTATCTGTGTCAGTATCAGTATCCGTGTCTGTGCCCGTGTCCGTGTCTGTGTCTGTGTCTATGTCTGTGTCGGTATCGGTATCGCCGTCACTATCCGAGTCCGAACCCGTGTTCTCCTCCACAAGAGGGTGGAAATCCACGGCACATCCCTGGAGAATGAACACTGCTAGCCCCACATAGACCCATTTAGTCATTTTATCTCCTAATCCTCGTTCCAATCTTTGATATCGGGTAACAGCCTCCCCCTTTAACAAAGGGGGCCGGGGGGATTTCGTCATTTCCTCTAGCGCCTCGCGGAGCCAAAATCCCCCTTCCCCCCTTTTTCAAGGGGGAATTGACTACCTTCATTTGAGAAAATTCATGTGACATATTACTAGCCAAATATTGACCGAAACTCGGTATAACCTACCGTTTCATTTCTCCGAATTGCCCCCCAGTTTCAGCTCAAAACTGCCGGTTAAGCGAAATAACTGCGCCACTGCGTTCGGGCACTAAGGAAATGCGCGTGTTTCTCGCAGCCTGTTTTCTTTCCCTGTGGGCCAGGACATCCAAAATACCAAATACGCACGCTGTCGCGGCTGATGCGCCTGTCACAATGGTCATGATGTTGGTTATCTTTTTGGCTTGCTCCCCGTCTTCCTTGAGGTTGTTGTCTGTGTACCCCGAGTCATTGTAGTCATTTCGCAACGTCAGGGTGCGCACCCCAAAAACAACAGTGACCCCGAGAGCGGCAATCGTCGTGCCAGAAGCCACCCAAAACGGCACACCAAACATCTTGCCCTTGCTCTTGCCTTGCTTTTCAATCTTTGAACTGGATTGGACTCTAGGAACCGATGCCATTTCCTGGGGGTTGGGCGGTGCTGGTGTATTCTGGATCTCAGGCTGGGCAGGTGTCATCGCGAGCACCACGGTGTGCTCCTCTTGCACCGTAACGCTGATTCTTTTGTATACCGTATCCCCGGCCACCGCCTCGACCCAATGAACGCCGGGATCGAGGATCGCTTTGAACGGCGCTTCACCACTCACCATCCCATCGATCGTCACCTGACATGGGTCCGCTGGGCAGGTAATTTGTATCTCGCCGATGCGCTGCTTAAGCTCCTGTAATCGCTCTCTCGCAGCTTCGGTATCTGCTTCGCCCTCATATAATTTCATATATTTCCGGAATATCTCGACTGCCTTGGGGATATTGCCTGCCTTGTCGTAGCAGTAGGCCACGTTGGCGAGCACAGAAGGGTGCGGCATTGTTTCATAGGCCTGTGTGAACGCATCGGCTGCTTCGATGTATTTCCCTTCCTCGACCAAAAGCTCTCCCCGTTGAAAGTATGCTTGGGCTTTTTCGCGTTTCTCCTCGATTGACACCTCTTGAGCGCAAACCATCGAGACCGAAAGCAAACAGACACACAAAAACCCAACACTTCCGATGGCTTTGAGATGTACGCGCACTGAACTCCCTCCCTCCCCATGCAATAAAAAATTATGCTCTTATTATAATATTGGTCTGCTTTACTTAATTTTCAAGGTGTGCTTCCCCTGAATGGCATGAACGAACAGATGTATCGTGAGGGGAGCAGAAAAAGGAGTTCTAAATCTCGATGAACGATGGGATTCTGGTTTCGGTATCAAATACAGCAATGGTGCTCGGACCATTCATCCCCATCAGCTCGCCGGGATTGAGCAGCACGGTCTGACCCACTCGTTGTTCAAAAGCGGTGTGATCATGACCATAACACACTAGATCGTAACAGCTCGACTTGGCCAGTGCGTGACCGATGGCCGGGTAGTGGTTGACGGCAATTTTGATCCCGCCCAGTTCCAACTCGGCCAGATCGCCGTGGATCTGAACGCTCCCCGCGTCCCGGGCCACCTCGGTGAGCAAGCGCTTGTCCCCGTCGTTATTGCCCCATACCATGTGGACCGGGATATCGCCGACCCCCTTGACCAAGCGCAGGATCATAAACGGGGCCACCAGGTCCCCGCAGTGTAGAATCGCATCGCAGGTGGTCAGCATTGGGATCGCCTTGTCCAAATGCCAGATATTGTCGTGACTATCGCTCAAAATTCCAATTCGCATCGCATATCTCCTGTATTGGTCAACGCAACGGCGCTGGCTGACCGATATTCCAGTCAGCGCGAGAACAGCATCAGCTATAAAACCGGCTTAGTGAAAAGATTGTCAAGATTTGGAAGCTTGCCTCCTCAGGCGTCATATGAGTGAAACCAGCGGCCACAAAAAAAAAACGACGCACGCTGAAATAAAAAGACGGACTTGGCGTAAGCAACATAGGAGGCAGGAAAATGACACACAAGACGACAAAAACAAATCATCACAGCACATCGAAAACAATGAACGCACGCAATCTTCGGGGATTTGCCCTTGTAGCCCTGATGGCCACCGCATTATTTCTCCCATCGGGTCTCGCCGCGAATCGCACCCTAACGAAGACAGTGGACAGAGCCTCATCGGGCGCATCCTATCAAGTCTCGGCGGAGCTCCCACGGGAATGGCAGTGGCAAAAGCCGAGCATCAGTTTCGACCACATGTACCCCAGCAAATAGGGATAATCTATGAAGCACCGCTGTGAAATACCCATCTTAAAAGAACACCCCCAATAAGCATCGGCGACGCCCTCAACCCCTGCCTTGGGGGCGTGGCTTTACGTTCCATCGTGTATTTAGCGAAATCTAAAATCTTGTACGGATTCCTTGAGGGGCAGCCCCCTTAGTCAGTCTGCGTCGCTGCTTTGCAATTTTTTCAAACGCTGGGAGCATCTCGTCGAGTTTCATAAAGAAGCCTCCTCTGGTAGTACCTGTCTGACATTCGGGGTAAAATTATATAACAAGATGCGAGATCCTCATCATATCGAAAAGAAGGTCAGCAATTTCCCTGGATTTGTGGCGGCCAGGGAGCGGGCCAAAACCCGGGTTACCCCCGCGCCTTGGAAAATCCTGGTGATAGATACCGCAGAAACCGTACACGATC
The DNA here is from genome assembly GCA_030065855.1 of Myxococcota bacterium. GTDB lineage: Bacteria > Myxococcota_A > Polyangia > JAAYKL01 > JAAYKL01 > JASJCT01. Next base: position 6,001 of record JASJCT010000166.1, on the reverse strand, counting down.
TCACAGCAAAGGGGTTAAATGACTTCGTGTTTGACGGACAGGGCATCGCACTGGTGCGAGCCGCCAGCGTATCCGAGGCCAAGGAAATTTTAGAAACCAACTTGGATGTCGCCATCATCTTGCTTGGCATTGCATTAGAGACAGAAAGCGATGGGATCGCGTTTGTTCGATATGTTCGCGATATCATTGAAAATCCCATTGTCCGTCTGATTATCTTATCCGATAAGCCTGCGCGTAAGCCCGCGCGTAAGCCCGCGCGTAAGCCTGCGCGTAAGCCTGCGCGTAAGTCCGCGCTCGTTCCCAAAACCCGGTTTATTCTGGACTACGATATTCATTACCACGGCGAAATATCTGACCTCACATCAGATAGACTCAAGACCGCAGTGGTTTCTGGGATTAGAGCCTATCGAGATTTAATAGCGCTAGAGAAGTACTCTGAGGATCTCCAGTGCATCAATGCAAAATATCTCCAGGCCCAGGATCGCTTGCAAGCATCGAATACCCGATTAGAGCAACAGCTCGGGGAGTTGGAAAACACCCAACGGGCCCTTACCGAAAGCCGCAATTGGCTCGCCACCATGTTGAATAGCGTCGGCGATGGCGTCATTGCCACGGATATGGGCGGACAAATCATGCTGATGAATCCCGTTGCTGGCCAGCTGACAGGCTGGTCTGTTGAAGACGCCGTGAACCAGCCCATTGACACAGTGTTTAGACTCGTTAGGGGACCTAAAAAAAAGTCGCTCAAGGCCAACGCGTTGGCAGGAGATGGCAAGCACCGCAACGTCGCCTCAGCCGTGCTCGTGGCCACAAATAGCCGCGAGCGTCCGGTCTTGTTTAGCCGGTCGCCAATTATTGGCGAATCCGGTGAAACACAGGGGCATATCTTGGTCTTTCGGGATATGACCGAGCACAAAAAAATGGAGACCCGGCTCGCGCGCCAACAAAAACTCGAATCCCTGGGCACCCTTACGAGCGGCATTGCCCATGAAATTAAGAATCCACTGACCGCGATCATGAACAGTGCCGACCTGATAGGGAGAAAACTAGGCGAAAACAGTGAATTGACCCCCCTTTCCGCGACGATTATCGCCGAGACCAAGCGCGTTACCAAAATCGTCACCAACATGCTCGCGTTTGCAAGACAAGATGTATTCGAAGACAACATGGCATCAGCTCGAATGGACGAGATAATCGAGACAGTTCTATCCCTGGTCCAATCTGTCATTGCCAAGGATGACATTGCATTTCGCGTCGATGTTCCAGGCGATCTACCCGACGTCAAATGCCGGGTTCAACAGATTCAGCAGGTGATGATAAACCTCATCACCAATGCGCGGGACGCGCTTAACCAACGCTATGCGGGCTCGGACGAACGCAAGGTCATCGAGATTCGATGCCTTGTTATCATCAAGCGGGGGAGGCGATGGGTTCGAACCACTGTCGAGGATCACGCCACGGGCATTGATCCTTCTATCATCGGAAAGATATTCGATCCTTTCTTCACCACAAAACCGAGTGGCGAGGGCACTGGGCTCGGCCTTTCGGTAAGCCACGGCATTGCGGTAAAGCACGGCGGAGAGCTCTTGGTGGAAAGCGAGCTCGGCAAGTATACCCGATTTCACACGGATCTTCTCCCGGCCGATTCAAGCAATTAAAACTTGTGGGAACGTTCGGGTGACCGTTAGACTCGCGGTAGATGGAAGTCCCTACTGGGATAGGCAATAGAGGTCAGCCTGCCGGGGAAGGCCTGCGGTGTGAGGAAGTGAAATGGTAACGGTTGGATTTATCGGATGGCGCGGTATGGTGGGTTCGGTGCTGTTGGACCGGATGCGCCAGGAACGAGATTTTAACGGGTTTCGGCCGATCTTTGCGTCCACATCCCAAGTGAACGCGCCTGGTCCCAATGTCGGCGTGGAGGTCCCTCCCCTCCAAGATGCGTTTGATATTAGGGTGCTGCTTAAATTTGACATCATTGTCACGTGTCAGGGCAGTGGGTATACGAAAAAGGTCTATCCCCTGCTTAAGGATGCGGGATGGGACGGCTACTGGATCGATGCGGCATCGGCCCTGCGTATGGACCCAGACAGTGTCATCGTCCTGGATCCGGTCAATCGCGACGTCATAGACCAGGCCCTGAGCAGCGGCATCAAGAAGTACATCGGCGGCAACTGCACGGTCAGCCTAATGCTGATGGCTGTCTCTGGGTTGTTTCGAGAAGGCCTTGTGGCATGGCTTACATCCATGACCTATCAAGCGGCATCAGGCGCAGGGGCTAAAAGCATGCGCGAGCTGGTCGCACAAATGGGGGCCATCAGCTCAACAACAAAAAATATCCTGCAAGACCCCAATGCGCCCATTCTCGACCTCGATGATGCCGTGACCACTGCCATGAACAGTGTGGTGTTTCCAACCGACACCATCGGTGCCCCGCTCGCCGGCAGCGCGCTACCGTGGATCGATAGTCAGCTGGATTCCGGTCAGAGCCGGGAGGAGTGGAAGGGATATGCTGAAACAAATAAAATCCTGGAGACCGGGGCGCCCGTGCCGGTCGACGGTATTTGTGTGCGTATCGGATCCATGCGCTGTCACAGCCAGGCGCTTACTATCAAGTTGACGAGGGATGTCCCGATAGAAGAAATCGAAGCCATTATTTCAGGCGCCAACGACTGGGTGCAGATCGTCCCCAACACCAAAGAAGCATCTCTTGACCGTCTCACGCCTGCGGCGGTCACTGGAAAGCTCACCGTCCCCATCGGCCGCATTCGAAAAATGACAATCGGGCCCGAGTACCTAACGGCGTTCACAGTCGGCGATCAGTTGCTCTGGGGCGCTGCCGAACCCATAAGAAGAATCCTAAAGCTCGTCCTCGACCACCTGGGGGGGTAAATTTCCGCTTAGAAGTGGGCTTCCCCAGTTCCAAGAATGGGGAGGGGAATAAATGAAAAACAAAGAAACCAGACATAACAAAAACGGTATTAATCGCCGCGAGGCGCTCAAGACGCTCGGCGCGGTTGTATCAACCGGGGCCTCGGCCGTGCTTCTCGATGGTTGCTGTGCCACAACACCGTCCCCCAAGACCCTCAATGCCGATCCAAGACCACTGCCCAGTGGTAACTCGCACCAGGTGCAGCCCGCTGCCGATGCAAAAGAGCTGGTCCAGGCAGCCGTGGAAACAGCCAAGCGCCTGGGTGCGACCTATGCAGACGCGCGCGTTATGGTGCAACAGGACGAGTCCATTCGCGTTGAAGACAATCGGGTGGAGCGGCTCACGCACAAACAGAGCACTGGCATCGGGGTCCGCGTTATCGTCGATGGGGCGTGGGGGTTTGCCGCTGCCCAGGGCGAACAGTTTGGCGATGCGGCGGCCATTGCCACATCGGCAGTGGCAGTGGGCAAAGCGAGCGCTTCGCTGCGGAAAGGACCACCGGTAACACTGGCCCAAGAACCGTCGTATCAGGACAGCTACATGTCCCCGAGGCAGCGGGATCCCTTTGCCGTTCCAATGGACGAAAAAGTAGCACTGCTCCTCGCAGTTAACGAGAAAATGCGCACAGCCGCCCCTATCGGCAAGACCTTCTCGTACCTGCATTTTCAAAAGGACCTGCGCACCATCGCGACAAGTGACGGATCCCTCATCGAGACAGATATGCTGCGCACCGAGTCGGGCATTGGTGCCACTGCTGTTGCTAATGGCGATGCCCAAACGCGTACCTATCGCCCCCCACCCCTTGCCGGCGGTTACGAATGCATCGAGCAAGCCGCCTTCTTGGAACACGCACCACGCGTTGCTGAAGAAGCCGTTGAAAAGCTGAAGGCCCGGCGATCTCCAAACGGCAAGTTCGATATCATTCTCCTGCCCAGCCACCTCTGGCTGACCATCCACGAGTCCATCGGTCACGCCACCGAGCTCGACCGGGTGCTCGGCATGGAGGAGAGCCTGTCTGGCGGGAGCTTTGCCACCATCGACAAGTTGGGTACGCTCAAATACGGATCCGCCAAGGTCAACGCGCGTGCCATATGCACCCGTCCTGATTTACTCGCATCGGTCGGGTACGACGACGACGGTGTAAAATGCCAGGATTGGGACATCATTCGAGACGGTACCTTGGTCGGGTATTCCACCAACCGGGAAGTGGCCGGCGCTATCAACCACTCGCGAAGTCTAGGGGCGTGCCGGGCAGATGCCTGGTCCAGCATTCCCATTCTGCGCATGGCAAATATCTGCTTGATGCCGGGCCAGGAGCGGGTCGCCCTCGATGATCTCATTGCAGATACAAAAAACGGCATCCTCATCGACGGGGATGGATCGTTCAGCATTGACAACAAGCGCCTCAACTTCCAATTCGGCGGGGATGGGTTTTGGAAAATCGAAAACGGGAAGCGCGCGCACATGCTGCGCGATGTCACTTACTCCGCAATAACACCTGCATTTTGGGGATCCCTAGACGCCTTGTGCGACGAGCGGGAGTGGCACCCCTTTGGCACGTTTTATTGCGGAAAGGGCGACCCCGGTCAATCCAGCCAGATCTCCCACGCATGCGTGCCAGCGCGGTTTCGCAACATCGATATTCGACGCACGGAGTAGCACATGAATCCGAAATGGCATCAGGAAGCACTGGCATCCACCATACAGAGAGCCCTGGCGCAAAAGACCGCTGACCACGCGACGATATCTGTACGGGGATTCGAGCAAGGGGCAACGCGATTTGCCAACGGAGAGATCAATCAAAACGTCGCAACCAGCGACCTCGTGCTCCATGCAGCGGTTGCCTTTGATCGACGCACAGGTACAGCTTCGACAAATGATCTCTCAGACGACGCTGTTGCTGCGTGTGTGAAGAAGGCCGAGGAAATGGCCCGGCTATCGCCACCAGACCCGGAGTTCATGCCCCCGGTTCAGCCGATGTCCCTACCTGAAGTCCTCACGTGGGTTGAAACATCCGCTAACGTGTCACCGGCCGCTCGGGCCGCTCTGATTTCCCGCGCAGCCGCCGTGGCCAGTGACCGTGGGTTAAGCGCTGCCGGTTCCCTCACTACCACCGCTAGGATCACCGCTATTGGAAATTCCAACGGCCACTTTGCTTTAAATCGGTCCACATCGGCGCGGTTCAAGTATTCGGCAACGTCGTCCGATAGTGTGGGGTGGGCCTCAGGTATTGCACGGGATATTGAAAAAATGGACTGGGAAGGCATCGCATCCCGGGCAGTCAAAAAGTGTGAGCAAGGGCGATCACCGAAGACCCTGTCACCTGGCCGCTACGAGGTGATACTAGAACCCGCTGCGGTCACCGGCCTCATCGCCCACTTCCTTCACTACCAGTTCGACGCCAAGGCCACCTTTGAGGGGCGAACTTTTTTAAGTGGCAAGGAGGATGCATCGCTCTTTGCGCCGAACGTCCACCTGTTTAGCGATCCCACGTGGCACGCGTGTCCGGTCTGCCCTTTTGATAGCGATGGCATGAAACTCGGGACTGTGGACTGGATTCGGGCCGGCAAGGTGGCCAATCTCGCTACGACCCGGTATTGGGCCAAGCGAGAAAAAAGATCCTTTACGGGCAGGCCATACACGCCAATCCTAAAGGGGGGGACGGCGACCATCGATGATATGATCCGATCGACCAAAAGAGGCCTGTGGATAACCCGGTTGTGGTACATCCGGTCCGTAGATCCCATGCGGGATCTGATGACGGGCATGACCCGGGACGGCACGTTTCTCATTGAAAACGGAGAAATTGTGGGGCCGGTAAGGAATCTGCGCTTTAACGATAGTGCGGCGCGATTGCTCAATCACGTCGAGCTACTGGGCGAAACCCACACCACATCGAGTTGGTACGGCCCAGCAGTGGCACCGTTCTTAAAGGCCCGGGAGTTCAACTTCACGGGCAAGACCGAATTCTAAGAGGGTGTTTGTAAATTGAAAAAAAAAGAGTAAATCAGAGCAAAACTCCCCCTTGAAAAAGGGGGAGACCGGATTCTGCGCTGGATTTTACACTATTTG
>JASJCT010000054.1 GCA_030065855.1 Myxococcota bacterium | reverse complement strand
CGTGTGCCTTCGGCAGAGCTGCATAAACCAAAAAAAGATCAGGTGATGATTAGTTTCGGGTAGTGTCTAGCGATGGAGTGCTTCGATGGCGGCTTTGTAATTCCAAGGCAGCCAGTTTTCAGGGGATTTTGCTACTTCGCATTTGAACTTGTGCAGGGACACCAGATAATCAAACGGATTGGCGTGACACAGCTCAGCTGTGTAAATCAGGCTCATGAATATGTCGGCGACTTTTGCGCCGTTTTGGGTTTTGAAAAACAGGGCGTTTTTGCGGTGGAGGATGGCTCTCTTTAGCGCTCTTTCGCAAATGTTGTTATCGAGGGGCGCGCCTTCGGTGCGGAGGAACTGAGTCAGCTTGAACCAGTGTTTTTGCATGTAGGTAATAGCAGCCCCCAAAGTGCTGTTTGGCTCTACGTCTCTTTGCTGAAATTGTTCTTCAAACCAATTTTCCAATTCCGTCATCAATGGACCACTGTGTTGTTGGTGGTAAGCCAGGCGCTCTTTGTCGGTCATCTGCTCTTTCTTTGCCTTGTCGTCGTTGGCATACACCGCCTTGAATATCTCCAGCACATAGCCCACTTCATCGGGATAGCTGTCTGCCACATCGATGAAACGTCTGCGGGCGTGACTGTTGCATTCGACCTCGATGGTTTCCATTTCGCCGGCGGTATTTACCGCTAGGCCGTCGCTCATGTGTACCGGTGTTTTCAGTTCGGCTGCCCGATGTTTCAGCACATCGGCCAGGTTTTCTCCCGCGTGTTTGCGCCCCGTGAAAAACAGCGCGATTTGGCGGGTACCCGCGGAGACGATGCCCGAGGTGAAAACACCCTTGCGTTTTGGATTTATTTTTCCGTCGTTATCATTAAAGAGCAGTTCGTTTTTGCTCTCCTCCAGGTTTAGTATCCTCGCCACGGTGTCATCGTTGTAGAGCACCTTCCCTTGGGCCGCCTGGTGAATTAACTCGGTGTACACCGGAAATAAAATGACAGCCAGCGGCTCCACCACCTCCCACTGGGTCGAGGCCGGAAGTGGAATACCGAGACTCCCTTCCAGCCGCTCCAATCGGTTGAACGGCATTCCGCAGCCATACTTGAGCAGCCCGATCATCACCGCCGCTTTGGCATCGTATTTTTCCTGGCCAACGCCCTCCGGCGCCTTGGCCGTGAATACCTCCCCGCACAAATTGCACCTGAGCCGCTCCTGCTCGTACACTGTTGCTGCCAATGGCGCCACGCCGGTTACTCGCACCAAAACTGCGGGCTCCTTTTGTCTGTAGACTTTACCTTTTAAACATTCGGGGCAGCGGTCCCCGGACCTCAGGCGCTCATGATCGGTTTTGACTCGCCGCGCGCCAGTGTATTTTTTTGACCCGTTGCGACCATGACCCTGACGCTTCTTTTTCTTGGGGGGTGCCTGTGTGTCCCCACTGTCTTCTTTTCTACCGCTATCTTTTTCCCCAGAATCACTCGATGACGCGGCTCTCCCTTCTTTCGGTTTGCCCGTTATTCGACTTGCCTTCTCTGTGCTCGGCCCAAATATCAACCGTCTCAAGCGATTGACCGATGCGCCCTTGGCCTCCAACTCTCGCGTCAATACCGCCAGGGTATCCACTGCCGCGTCTAGCTTTGATAGATCTTCACGACTAAGTCCTTCAGCCCGAGAAATGATCCCTTTGAGCTCTTCCAATGCAGTGTAGATCACAAACACAAAAAGATTGGAAGACGAGATCAACATCGGAGATCGATATAATTGCGCTTTTTCTTTTCCCCGATCTTTTCTCTACCCAATGGGGTTATTTCAGCCCGACGTACCCGTCGCCACAATGGCGCTGCCTGGGCCGAAACGGGATCCCCACCACTGAGCAATATAGACAACTCCAACACTTCTAATTCTGTGACGGCTTCTTCCTCTGACGATGGCCAATAAACAAATTTCTTTGCTGACAATCGTTTGTGACAAAGCCAAAACCCCTGGCCGTCATAAATTAAAATCTTCACCGCGGTCCGACGTCGATTGCGAAATACAAATACAGTTCCTGAAAATGGGTCAGATCTAAGCACCTTGCGACACACCTTGGTCAGACCATCTATCCCGCATCGAAAATCCGCCGGTGCCACCGCCACCAGTATCCGCATTTGAGGCGTAATTTGGATCATTGCTGCCGCTGCCAAAAATCCGCAATAATTGACGTAACATCCACCCCAGTACAACCCCCCGGTCGAATGACCATCCGCTCCCCGCTCACGCCAATGAACTCTATTTCCAAAGCACTGATCTGTGCGGACCGAACGACATTCAATCCTGGTACCTCCACAAAGCCAGACACCTCGGCCTTTTTTGTGGCCACTGCAGGTGCCTTTCCCTCCATACCCACAACCCACGTCTTCAGCGATTCATAGCTCAATCGAAGCGCACACGAAATCGGATTGATACCATGAACCTTTGCCAACTGAGCCGCCGCGCGCCACAGATCAGCCGGCATCGCCCCGCGTTTCACCCGATTCTGTCGCCACGATTCTACCTGAACACGAACCTTTTCTACTTCCAATGGTAGCCCTCGTTTACGCTCTGACACGGCAAAACCTCCCGTTACTCTGTCAGACCGCCACTCTAGCCACTACAACTCAGCTTTTCATGCATGCTTGCCGAAGGAACACGAATCACTTCGGTTCGGAGTGCGTCGATGAGTTTGACGATTATTTCTAGCGACTCTTCCACCGAGAGTGACTGCGTGATGGGCATATCGTCGAAAGTAATTGCAACCTGTTTGGGAGAAGGTGGATCTGGCTTTGTTTCCCCTTGCTTGAATTGTCTAGAATTGGAGCCACAGGAGAACGATAGAAGGCACAACAAAAAAAATCCAGCTAATATGAGCTTGGACATAGACTCCTGCTCCGCGCATTTACAGTCAACAACCGAGGGGAACATGCTGGGAATGTTATGTCAATTAAAGTGCGGATAGTTTTTAGAGCGAAGAGGCCGGGTACAGCAGTGTCCACACAGACTTCGTTTGTATCACTGGAACGGTATTGACATCATGTGAGAGAAGATTCCACACTCAAGTGCGACCATTCTAGCCGAATGATCCGATGTACGCTGCACGTGTTCGCAAACACGATGGAACACAGCTCCACTTAATTGGTATTGAGCCAACAGTTCCAGAGTTCCAGTTCAACGTACCCGGGCCGGGATTGCGGAGCAAGCTGCGATGATGGTTAATGATCCAGATCAACGGGGTATCGCTATGCTGGGTTCACGGGTTGCGGCTCCCCCGGCTCCCGCACACGGGTTGATTCCGCGACTCCCCGGCTCCGCGGCTCCCGCACCCGCGGCTCCCGCACCCGGGTTGATTCCCGCTGTGCTCGCCAGGTAGTTCAGGACTCCGGTTGATTGGATCACAATGGAGGTCCCTGGGTCCCGCACTCGACTGGTCCCGGTAGTGGGTCGGAATGGGGGGGCTTAGTTTTTATTGTTCCGATACACCGGTGACGAGGGAGTACCGTTCGTGCTGCGATTTGTTTTATCCCTGACGTTCGACGGAATGCTCATCCAGGGGCACAACACACTCCAGCGTAAATGCGCAAATAATAGGTCCCTCTTGGAAAAATCACACCTGGTTCCCCGTCACGCCATCTCAGATACGCATCTTTGTATTCTGTGATAAATGATCTCAGTCGAGCCAGTGCCTCAATGCGATGCCATTTGCTCTGACAGGCAATGCGAGGATTGAGATTGCGCCTAGGCCCTGCTGTTCTCGGCCTGTCCCAGTGCCTTTGTCGCATCATTGCCGATACGCCCATAAATGATCGCCCGGCCTTTTCAAATGCTTCGACCAATGCCTGTTCTTTTGTAGAGCAACAGCGCTCGGTTTTTCCGAAGCCCAGAGGTTTTCCCATCGCCCGAGGGAAGCGTTGATGGTTTTGGCCACGTATTTGTGCAGGTATTCCATGAACAGTGGGAGGTTGCCATTTATATCAGTAACGACGGCGTGATAATGATTCGAGAGAACACAGACGGCATGCACGAGGACGCCTGATTTCTTTGCGGCGATTGCGAGGCAATAGGTGAAGATATTTGTGTTGCGTTTTGTAGGCCTGAGGAGAAATCGTCTCTGTGTACAGCGTCGTGTAACGAGATAGGTTGTATTGGGAATGATTCTTCTAGGTAACGTCATGCCCCCTATCTCGGCCGGTTTGAGAAATTGTTTCCTCTATCTCAAAAAATCAACCCGGATGGGGATCGGGGGTGATCGGGAAAATCAACCCGAGGGGGTATCGGAGGGAAGGGGAAAATCAACCCGGGTGGGGATCGGGAGGATCGGGGGGATCGAGGAAGGATCGGGAAAATCAACCCGGGTGGGGACTATCGGGATCGGGAACCCGGGTGGGGATCGGGGGGATCGAGGAAGGATCGGGAAAATCAACCCGGGTGGGGATCGAAGGGGGATCGAAGGGGGATCGAAGGGACTATTCGATAATGGTCAATACTTCCCTTTTAGAAACCACACCGAAATTGAAACATCGCTCGTCATCAACTTGTACTGAGTCAGCTGTGAAGCGCTTTAAAATCCCTTGGGGAATGCCAGCGCCAATCTCGAACAGTGCTTCTAGAATTCCCTTGGGAATCACCGCGCTGCCTGTATCGGGAAACACACACGCGATTCTGGCCATTGAAGCGCCGTGTAAATCAATATTGAGAAACAGGTCGATCTGGGTGGGGACGTCTAATGTGGTAGCTATCCAGTTAATAGAAAGGGGCTCTCCTTTGGTCACCCGCCACTGCGTATCTGTTACTTCCAGTGGCTCAATACCAAACCCGTACAATTGTCGCTTGCCGACAAAGCCCTCTTCCGATGTCGTAAGCTCAATTTGCTGCTCAAGCTCGTAGGGCACTGTTGACCAATCTGCGTGATATTGGGGGCTTGTTTCGGACATGGGTTCAAGCGCAATATCCATTGCTAACCCACTGACCGAGACCGTGCCGAGGTCCATTTTTATTGGATAAGGGATGCAAGTGCCTTCCAATGTACAGGCTTGGTCCGGTTGACAGGGCGGATCGCAGATTGGATCTGGGGTTGTCAATATCTGGCACGCGCCTTCCTGATTAGCAATTAATCCAATAGAAGAGGGAATTACATTGTCGTAGACGTACCCATCGATTGACCACCGGTTCTGGCCAGCTAACGAGTCTATATCATTCAACAAATAAAACCCGCCTAGATTTTCCTCTTGCTTGCACTTTCCGCGCAGTTGAATAGGGTCATCAGTGCTGTCACTTACAGAATCCGTGCTTTGATTCCCGTTGGCCTGGCCAGGTTCGGTATCTCGATCACAGAAAATCCCGGTCCCTATTAAAATGGCTCCCACAGGGGCAAGTGCCAGCCGCAGCAGTCTGAATCTCAATAGCATGTTAGGCCCATTATTCTCGATCCATTTATCGTCGATTCAAGAGAGGTTTTTTTCTGTAGTGTTTAAAAGTTCGACCCATTAGATGTGGCACAGGCTTTCCCTTCACCCCCAGGTCGATTTCGTAGATACCCGCGCTCGTTAGGTTGGATGAATACAGATGGTCTTCTTTCCAGCCACCTATACCCGAACCAAATATGATGTCAGAGCCTTTAATATCGGCTACTTTCTTCACTTCGCCGGTCGGCGAAATGCGCCATAGATCACCCAGCGCATCCACCCAATAGAGATTGGCGCAGATATCTACGGCCATACCGTCCATGTGATACTTAGGCGGATCAAACTGCGAGAAAATCTCATGTTCGCCAGGGGTTCCGTTCTCGTCTATTTTAATTTGATGGGCAATGCCGTTGTTTTCACCAAAATACAAGACGCGATAGTCGCGGCTAAAGGCAATGCCGTCAAATTTCGCACCGCTTTTCGAGAAGATAAGGGTTTTTTCCTGTGTTTGTGCGTCAATCCGTTCAATTTTGCCTGTAGGAGAGCTGAGATAGGCATTGCCGCCCATATCCAGGCGCAGACCATTGGGCTTGACACCAGAAGTAAATACTGTCGATGCGCCGGTTGCGTCGATGCGATCAATGCGACCAGCGCGCGCGTTGGCGATAATGATATCCTCATCGAGCAAGATGGTGATGCCTTGAGGGTTTTCGTTTTCGGTATATGGAAACTCCTCGGTGATATTTCCAGAGTAATCGATTTTTCGAATGCGCGACCCACTGGTCATGATGACATTGCCGGCATTGTCAAAAACAATGGCTTCGCTCGATGGTAGATTGTCAATCAGTGTGGCAGGCCTGGGAAGCTCGGGAATCCCAGTACAATATTCTCCATCTGTATCTGGAAATTCTGTTTCCGAATCTGTATCCGAATCGGTTTCTGTATCCGTATCTGAATTTGTGTCCGTATCGGAATCTGTGTCCGTATCTGAGTCAGTATCCGTATCTAGATCGGTGCCGGTATCTGTATCTGAATCCGTATCTGTATCTGAGTCAGTATCTGAATCCGAGTCAGCGTCAGAATCAGCATCAGAATCCACGTCGCTGTCAGTGTCTGCATCTTCATCCCCGTTTTGATTCTGATCGTCAGTGGGTTGGGAACCAGTATCCCCACACCCATACGCCATTAAGCAAAAGAAGAGAAAAACAGCATCAATACAAATGGTATTCTTATTAGAGGTACTAGACATCAAATACAATCCTCCTCGGCAAGGAATAATATCATGACAATGGTCTGGAATACAGGTAAAGTGGAAAAAGGGTAAAAAGGAGAAATGGACGTGAAAGAGCTATTATTATCATGGGCAATCGCGGGCTTCACTTCAGCGGCTTTGATAATGTTGGGGTGCAGCAGTGGATCAGACCCGGGATCAGGTAGCGATTCAGGTGCAGACGCAGACTCGGATTCAGACGCAGACTCGGATTCAGATGCAGACTCGGATTCAGATACTGACTCGGATTCAGATGCAGATGCAGACTCGGATTCAGATGCAGACTCGGATTCGGATGCTGACTCAGACAGCGATACTGACTCGGATACAGAAGAGGATAGCGATTCGGAAGAGGATACAGAGGAGGATAGCGACTCAGACAGCGATTCGGAAAGCGATTCAGAGAGTGAGTCGGACAGCGATTCAGATACGGCGTCAAATGGGGATTGGACGGTTATGTTCTACTTTGCCGGGGACAATAATTTGGAGACGCCCTTTTTGAACGATTTCCACGAGATTGAAGATGCTAATCTACCGGAGAGTGGGGTCAATGTGGTGGTACTGTTCGATCGACATCCCGGATACACGAGCGATGATCTGATTCCAGGAGATGGGAACTGGACCGGCACCCGGCTATACGAAATCTCAGCCACTGGCCCTACACGGCTGGCCGATCCCACCTACTTGGGGCTTTCTGACACCGGGGATGACGACGAATTGGACACTGGCGATGCAAGTACCCTGGAGGCCTTTATCGATTTTGCACAGGCCGCATATCCCGCGGATCACTACTTCATCTCTCTGGTCGACCACGGGTCAGGATGGTCCAAGGGATCGGTGGATCGACCCGGTGGATCCAGGGCAATCTGCTCTGACGACACAGACGGGGGCATGCTCTCTGTTCAAAAGGACATCCGGCAGGTGGTGGTCGGGAAAGGGATCGACGTCCTGGGCATGGACGCCTGCTACATGGCCATGGTGGAGGTGGCCTGGGCGCTCAAGGGGGAGGTAGGATACCTGGTGGCGTCCGAGCAAACAGAGCCGGGCTCGGGCTGGGATCAAACGATATGGCTCAACCGCTGGCTCGAGGGGGAGCTGAGCGCCGAGCGCCTGGCTGTGGCTATCGTGGATGCATACGAGATTGCTTTTAGTAACAGCAGCAAGGTGACCCTTTCTGCAACAGATCTTGGTGAACTAGAGGGGTTGGGAGATGCGATAGACGATTTTGTCGGAAGTCACGACCCGGCAGATTATTTCGGCTCCTCCATTGGATCATTTTACGACCTTTGGTACATGGCTGACGCGGCAAATCACACCGGCCTGCTGGCCGCCATCGAAGCAGCAGTAGTAGCCGAATGGCACAGCAGCGAGATGAACGTGGGCGGCCTAACCGTGAACTGGAAAAGCAGTACCGCCTATTCGAACACGGCCTTTTGCCAGGATGTCAACTGGCCGGCATGTGATTGATCGCCCTTACCCCTGTTAATCCTTCGCAGGAGTGACGCGCAGTTCCCCCTTCTCGACATTCTCTAAAACTGGAATCCATTTCTCCCAGCCCAACTCGGATGAGGCACACTTATCTGTTTACAAGATAGCTCAAATGTTAGATTTTTGAATCTACACAAGAGGAGGGATACATGAGGATTATTTTTGCGATGACAATAGTACTGTTGCTCGTATTCGGTTGTGTGCAGCCTCAAAGTACAACGGTTTTGCGCAAGTCAGGGCTCTATCATACAAAATGCGACCTCGTGATCGATCTTAAGAAGAGAAAAAAGTACTTACGGAATTGGCGAATCGAAAATTGGGCATACCAAAAACATAACAAGAAATATGTACGTCGGGGAACAGATATATATAAAATCAGGTTATACCTGGATTTAAACGGTGACGGTAAACGCGTGCCATATGAGGTTTATGAAGATGATCTGCTTTTGAAAAATAAACTTAACCCCGGCACTATCTGGATTCGAACCTTTGAGCTACCGCGGCAAATTTCTCGTAAAAAACTTGAGGTATTCTTGAAGTATTATGCGGGATCCTTGTCTGGCGCTCGTACTTATTTGAAAAGCGGGCCCCTCGGCGTTACCACCGGGGATACAAATGCATATGCCACCAAAATAAATGATGTGCATCAGTTTTCTTTTGGTGGGTGGAAGGCGATCGCTGCGACAGTCGAGATAGCAGATATTGCTCAGCTGCGATTGGATCCCGAGCACCGCGAAGGGTACATCAGGGTGATCTTTGTAAAGATTCCTAATTTTGATCAGATGTATGGAGTTAAAGAAGTACGATATCGGCCAAGCGGCAGAGGATTGGCGATGTTCGCCTACTTTAATTCGCCGGAGTTCTATGAGGCGTCTCTCGATGATTTTTATGCATTACTCAGTCGCGCCAAAGTAGAAAATCACCGCATAGGCAACTTATCACAGATATTTAAAAAACAATCTCAAGAGGACGCGCCTTCCGAAACCGGACCAGAGGAAAATACAGATCAATCGGCTGAGGGAATAGCCCAGGAAGAAGCTTCGCCTCAGCCAGTACTGGAAGCGTCGCCCGAAGTCGGACTTGCAGAAACCGATGAGCAAAAGGCTGGGGAAAAGACAGCTGATCAAGATTCGTCAATGCCAATATCGAGCCAAACAAATCCTTAAGCGGGCTGATGACGACGCCCTAATCACTTGATTCCAACCCTTTTCTCCGGTTCGGTGCCAAATACTGAGCGCTCGCCCCCGAAACGGCGAAAGCCCCACCAGTTTGGTGAGGCTTTCGTTCTATATTCAAGCCGCGTCTGGCGCAGCGTCAGCCAGGGAGCCTCTAGGGCTCGACCCAGTGTTGGCGCGCTTTTCATCATATTTATGGCCGCGTGTCAAGCCCAGGAGAGGCAAATAAAATGTCAAGGCCGCTTTTGTTCCCGTAAAACAAGCGTTTGAGCGCTGGAAAAGCAGCGCTTGCGGACGATTCTCACTGCTAGCAGCGTGGCTATGGTCGTGGATCCTACGATCATGATCATCACTACTATCTGGTACTTGATGGCGATGATGGGATTGGCCCCTGCTAGAATCTGGCCGGTCATCATGCCCGGTATGAACACCATGCCCACGGCCATCATAGAATTAATGGACGGGATCATGCCCGCCTTCATTGCATCTGCAACGATAGCTGCGCTGGCCTCTTTGTAATCTGCGCCCAGGCAGAGCTTCATCTCTATCTCCCGGTGCTTTGCTCTTAAATCCCCTAGCAGGCGCTCGATCGCAATGGCAATTGCGTTCATGGAATTACCGATCACCATGCCGCCAAGGGGTATAAAATACCGGGGCTCCCACCAGGGCTTTGCGCCCACGATAAAGGCAGTGACGATAAAGGCAACTGAGAAAAAGCTCAGCATCATGGAGAGAAACACGGGAAAAAAGAACGCGACCTGCTTCTCCTTGACGCGGCCGTAAACGGTGAAAGCGGCAAAGATCGTCATAAAGGCAAAGATGCCGAGAACCAAAAAGGCATTGCCCAATTGAAAAACGAACTTCAACACGTAGCCGAGTAAAAAGAGCTGGGCAAACGTCCGAACCGTGCCGATGATCAGATCTCGCTCCAGCTTGAGACTGTTGAGCAGGGACGCAATACCCGCGACCGCAATAAAGACGAGTCCCAGGATGAGCTGCCCGATACTGATGTCCACTGGGATATGGGCTTCCATCAGACCCTTTGGACCTTTCCATCTTCTAGTTTCAACATTATGGGCGTTACGAATTCAAAATCGACTTTCCTGTGGTTCACCATGAGAATGGTTTGGCCTGACGCTTCACACAGGCGCTGGGCCCGAGTTTCGACGATCTTTGCGCTATCCTCATCGAGGGCGCTCGTGGGCTCGTCCAAAAGCACGACCCTGGGATCCAGTAAAAGTCCTCTAATAAAACAGATGCGCTGAAGCTCTCCAACTGACAAATCCCGTGCACTGGCTTCTAAGGTGATGCCGTCCAGGCGAAAACTACTGAGCAGTGCCTTGAGGCGGTGATCATCGGGTTTTTTTATATCCCGATTGCTCTTAAAGGAAAACGGCAATAGGAGATTCTCTCTTATCGATCCCCCGATCGCGGTCGGTACCTGTTGCACATAGAGAATCGATCGGCGCAGTGCGGGTGGATGAAACGCCTGGAGGGGCTTGCCGTCAAATCGAATCTCGCCTGAACGCGGTGTTTCCATCTGGTTGATCAGCTTTAGGAGCGTGGATTTACCAGATCCTGACGGTCCTGTGATTGAGTAAAACGCACCGGATTCAAACTTCAAAGATAGGTTCTCAAAGAGGCTCCCCCGGTCAGGGTAGGAAAACCCCACATCGATAAACTCGACGACACACGCCTTAGTCACCGGCACTGGGCTCATATGGATATGCTTTAGCGGAGGCGGGCATCCATATCAAGTCAGACATAGATAGATCCCCGCTTTCGCGGGGATTGGGGGGGGGGGTAATGACGGAAATTCTGTTAATGACAACAGTTAGAAGGCACTAGTAAATCGAGTGGTCTGGACGCGCCATTGGGTGTCTTTTTTTATCATCGAAATCTCGACCTGTCGGACATCTGCCACGTCTGCTGCGCGGGTAATCCACGCTTCTGGATCATCGTAAACCGCGTCCAGCTCATGGGGGTTAAAGCCGGATCTCACTGCGATAAACGGCATGGTGACGATCGCCCTGTCGTTGGATACATCCACGTCGATATCTGGGGCAGGGTGCAAAATAGAGATAGCGCCATAGGTTTTGTTCAGCGCCATTAACCTGCGCGCCACAGCCCCGCGGCCGAGCTTTCCTGGATGGGCCATAAAATCCCCGGTGGCGAGACCCATTGCCTGGCCAATGTCACGGGCCTCCAAATGTTGAACGCCGGTCTCGATAACAGCTAGGATTTCCTGTTCCTCTTTGTGGGCTTCGCAACCGATAAGGCTTAGGACAGCCACACTGAGGATTACGACTCTAGATAGTGTTTTCTTTGGAAGCGCTTTAGTCATCTCAGTAAAAAATAAAGCAAGAACCGTGCTAATTTTACAACCGGTCAGGTAGATGTATGCTTGTTTGCGATTTATGCCTGTCTCGGTAACCGCTCCCCCTAACCCCCTCTCCGCATCGGAGAGGGGGGATCAGAATGAAATAGTTCAATGAATAAGAGGCGTTTGCCTCCCCCTTTCCTCGCAGGGAAGGGGGCTGGGGGGATGGGTTTGGGTCCAAAGGGCGACACTGGAACGGGAACCTATCAACAAATCTTTGAGGCATCTGGGTTGGATTGAAATGCGATCTACTGTGGCGTTTTTGCCATTTTGTCCGCCACATTCGAAAAATTGGTCATTTTTATAAACCGATTTCTGCAAGAGTTGTCCCGAGCAGTTCCTAAAGTAGGCTTATATGCATGGACCTATGGCAGCGCAATCAGCAGATCGCCCAACCCAGGTGGCCCCGTATCTGGTCATGCATTGCCAGTGCCCCATTGCCACCAGAGTGGCGGGTCACATCGCACGGGTCTGAATCCACTTTGATCATATCTGGCATTCACCTGACCAGTGCCTACAATCGCATTGCCGAGGCACAATGCCAGGCAGCGCTGGTACCCCCTGCGACCTCGACGGCTTGGCTCTACGGCATTGCATTGGGCGATACAGCCCGCGTCCTTTTGGAACGCACTGCCCTCACATCCCTTTGCGCAGTAGTATTGAATCCAAGTGTCGCACGACTCAGCATGATGCACGTTGACCACACGGCTTGGCTCTCAGATCCCCGCGTGGACTTGCTGCAGCCCGAGGGGATCGAAACCGTCAGCAAAGCGTTTGCCACCTCGCCAGCGTGCCTGCGCCTGGCGTCTGATAGCGCATTGCAGTTGCGAGATGCCATCGCACTCGAACTCGCCCGGCCGTACCAGTCGCGCGTCTTCGACAGCATCGAGGACGACTTAAAGGGCCACATCGCAGAAAACCAGCTGTCGATCGAGCAGGACGGTGACGTTGGTGACCTCTTTGATACAGGTACAGCCAAGGGAAAAACCGTCCTGGTCATTGCTGGCGGCCCCACGGCAACAGCTCAATTCCCCTGGATAGCCAAACACCGTAGCCGCCTGGTAATCGTTGCGGTCACCACTGCCCTCATCCCCTTGCAGCAGGCCGGTATCACGCCTGATGTGGTCGTCGTTATCGATCCAAAACGGGTCATCCTAGACCACTTCATGAGGGTTGATTTGGAGCGGTTTAAAACCGTACCCCTCGTGTACGTACCGGTCGTGCATCCAGATGTGATCGCCCTTTGGACCGGACCCCGCCTCGTGGCCTACCTGCCCAATGCCCGCTTTGCATCCCTGGCGGCCACCCATCCAAAGGGCGTTGTATTTTGTTCTGGCACAGTGACCCATGCAGCGGTTGATTTGGCCGTTCAGATGGGTGGTGTGCAGGTGGTGCTGGTGGGCGCTGATTTTTGCTTTCCCAAGGGAGAAAGCCACATGAAAGACGCTGCCCAACTAGTGAAAACAGAGGGGGCCGGCATCCAATCCTGGGTTATCAACGGGTATGGCGACCGCGTGCCTTCTGAAATGAGACTCATCGGCTATCTAAGGGACCTGGAGCACTATATCCGGCGTCATCCAGGTGTGACCTTTTTCAACACAGGCAAGGCTGGCGCGGCTATCAACGGGGCGCCCTGGCTGGAAGAGACACCAAATGATCTCACTGCTTGAAGACGCGGTTCGTATGTTTCGCATCGGTATGGAAGCCAGTGGCAGCGATGCACTGATCCGGTTTGTCGACGCGTTCGAAGCCCATTTCCGAGAACAGGCTGATAAAACGCGCGCCACAGCGCTCGCACCGATATTAAACAATATTATCCAGGCCCAAGTGAGCGGCGACTTTCTCTACGTGGCCGACCTGCTGGAATACGAGCTCATGCCACTGCTGTTAGATTAATGTCATCGCGAAATGGCATTCTTGCAAAGACCCATCCCCCCGGCCCCCTTCCCTGCGAGGAAAGGGGGAGGCAAAAATAATTTGAATTATTGGATTATTTAATTCCGATTCCCCCTTTCCGTACCGGAGAGGGGGCTAGGGGGAGAGGTTTCGGCGGCGATTGCTAGGAGGGACCGCGCCGCATCTTGAGCGCCATGGGCGACTCTTTTAAGCGGGTGACGATCAAAAAGGCCACCACCGCCAGAATGGTAAAGCTGAACAGGAATTGGGGTAGATATCGATTCTGCTCCATGCTCATGCCCATAACAAAGGCAAGACCGCTGATTTGGCCGGATAACAGGAGCAATCCTTGGGATGTGGATTCAGGAGCGGGCGAAGATAGCTCGGCAGCGTATTGAAAACCGATAGGGCCCGCGCTCATTACGAAGAATCCCATTAAAAAGCTTCCGATCAGCGCGACCGTGTAGGCCGCATCGGGATTCACGCCTGGCCCGCCAGTGAGATGTCCGGCAAAGCTGAGTAAGACAATGCCGGGCACCATGCCGGCCATGCATATCACCATGTATCGCTTTCGCTTCATGGACTTGTCAGACAGTGCCGGGATGATAATCGCTCCAATCACCCCGCCGATCAGCATGATCCCACCTATCAATCCATCTGAGTCTTCAACGCCCAGGCTGCTGGCAATGGCATCCACCATCGACGAGATGGCGTTGAAAATGCCGAGACCGATAAAAAACACCAGGATCATCCAGCGCATGTCCCCCAATTTGAAGATGTGGCCCAATCCCCTGTGGAAGGGGTGCCTCTCAATCTCTGTCCCAGACGGTGGCGTGGCTGGTTTTTCCCTGATAATGAGAAGCGCGATGACCGCAGCCACCAGTGTCATCACGCCGTATACCAGCAGCATCCTATCGATGCCCTGACCGTAATCTGGAGCAGCGGGTGACGTTACAACCATAGCGGGCGTTACCAGCATGACCATGATGATACCCACGTACTGGGCCAATGCGGACATGCCAGCGGCCACCCCCCGTTCATTGAGCGGGAACCACCTCACAGAAACTGCGGTCACGGCATTGATGATGAAGGGCTGTGAGATGGCGAGGACAAGTTGACAAATAACGACAATCTGAAAATTGCTTCCAAATATACCCTTGGATATTCCGGCGATCCCGGCCAATGCCGCACCAAGGCCGATCCCAATTCTGATGCCGAAGGTGTCGATGACATACGAGGCTGGTATGCTAAATATGAGAAACAATAACATATAAGTCACAGCGAGAAAGTCGATATTTACGATTGAATCAGGGTCGAACTGACCCGCGTAAAACACCTCGGCCGCCCGGGCAACCGGGGCGTGGGTTAGCCACTGAACCTGCACCATAGCCGTAATCAACATGTAGGTTGCGAGTATTGCCCAGCGGTATGGATAAACCTCAAACTCTCGTGTCGTGCCCATATTCTCCAACCCAATTGAGAAAAACGCGTACCATCCTATAACAACCCGGTCGATATTTCCAACCAATCGGTTCAGCGAGCCTTGCGTGAAAATCATACCGGCTGGAAAAAAATACAAAATAATTAATAAAAATTATGTTGAGCGCTATCAATTTCGTTGAATAAATCTTCGCAACATAATAAACACTTCTTATCAGACGCTTTTGAGTGGGGATAAAGCGATTTTTTCCACTCAAGAGATGAACTACAAAGAGAGGCCAAGCGTGGAGCTTCACCAACTTAACTGTTTTTTAGCTGTGGTCGAAGAGGGTGGTTTTAACAGGGCCACATCGCGGCTACATATTTCCCAGCCCGCTCTTTCTTACCAAATCAAGCAATTGGAGCAAGAGCTCGGCGCGTCCTTGTTTCACAGGCGTCCGGGTGGTGTGAGCACGACCGAAGCGGGGCGGGTGTTATTTCAACACACGCGAAAGGTACTGGAGGCGGTTCGCCAGGCCCGCAACGCTGTGGAGCAGCTGGCAGATGGGGTTGTGGGCGAAATCCGCATTGGCACTGCCAACAGCGTGGGTATCTATTTCCTGCCGCGCGTACTGTGGAGCATGCGGGAGAAGTATCCAGGGGCCAGACCCACGGTATTATACCGCCATTCTAACGAGATTTTAGAGCTGCTCGGTTCCAACCGGCTGGATTTGGCACTGGTTGCAAATCCCCGCGCAGATAGGCGCTTGCGCCAGGAGGTACTCATCGAAGAGCATATTTCCCTGGTGTGCGGCCGGAGCCATCCGTTTTTCGGCAAAAAGGTCGTGCGGCCAGATGAGCTTGGCGGCCTTCAGTTTATCTCGCTATCCACAAAGAGCCCCACAGGTCAGCTCATTCGAGAGTACCTCGCCGGCTTGGAGGTGAGCGTAGAACCCGTCATCTCAACCGACAATGTGGAAACAGTAAAAAAGATGGTGGAAGTCGGACTTGGTGTCGCTTTCTTACCCGACATGGTGACAAGTGGAGACGTGGCATGTGATGGTGAGCCCAAAGGGCGGTTGTGCCGCATCTCGGTCGGTCCCCCCCTTGTCCGTCGGATTGTCCTCGTAACGTGGGAAAATTTTGAGATGAGCCGTGCGACTGAGGCATTTGTTCAGGAACTGAGAAAGCACGCATCTGCCTGGCGGGGCTGCGTAGAGATAAAGTGCGCCTGACCTCACATCCGACCTTCCTCTTGGAGATAATCTATTTTTATTAGTGTTATCTAAATTTTTTGTATTGACTTTACTTCATTAAAACCGTTATTTGAGGCCGAAAATTTTGTAAAAAACACAAGCTGTATTTGGACAGCTAAATCAATTGTAGACGAGATCGACTCATAACCAAACGAGCACGATCACCTAAAGAGATGTAGGTAGGGTAAATCCCATTTCCAAAAGGCCTGAGAGGCCGAGGAGGTTACGAATGCCAAGTTTTGTAAATCCGGACAAATGCGATGGGTGCAAGGCGCTCGATAAGACCGCCTGCCAGCATGCCTGTCCAAACGACCTAATGGTTTTGGATAAGGACAAGATGAAGGCTTACAATCAAGAGCCGGAACAGTGCTGGGAATGCATGTGCTGCGTCAAGATCTGCCCGACTCAGGCGATGGATGTGCGCGGTTACGCTGACTTCGTACCCATGGGTGCTTCTGTGGTACCCATGCGCTCCACTGATAACATCATGTGGACGGTCAAATTCCGCAATGGCAATGTTAAGCGGTTCAAGTTCCCCATCCGGACGACCCCAGAGGGCAAAGCTGAGCCGGCCGGTGGTTGGGCAAATGAGCCCGATCTGAACAGCCAAGATCTGTTCACGGAACCGCAATCTTTAGGCCTAGACGCTGTCTGGACCAAATAAGGGAGGAGTGAACAATGGCTGATTTTGAAACTGTTGTAGTCGAAACTGATGTACTCATCTGCGGTGGCGGCATGGCAGCCTGTGGCGCTGCGGTGGAAGCTGCCTACTGGAGCAAGAAGAATGGCCTTAAGGTCACGCTCGTGGACAAGGCCTCCATGGATCGCTCTGGTGCGGTCGCCATGGGCCTTTCCGCTATTAACCAGTATGTTGGCCTGAAAGACGGCCAGAACACAATGAATGACTATGTGGACTACGTCCGCAACGACCTCATGGGCATCACCCGTGAGGACCTGGTCGCCAGCATCGCCCGCCACGTGGACGGGTCGGTCCATCTCTTCGAGAAGTGGGGCCTCCCGATTTGGAAAGATGCGGATGGCGGGTATGTGCACGAGGGTCGCTGGCAGCTCATGATCAACGGTGAGTCCTACAAGATCATCGTTGCCGAGGCCGCCAAGAACGCCCTGGGCGTGGACAATATTTTTGAGCGCGTTTTCATCACCGGTCCCCTCATGGACGGTGATCGTTGCTCTGGTGCGGTTGGCTTCTCAGTGCGCGAGAACAAATTCTACGTTTTCAAGGCCAAAGCCACATTGGCCGCCATGGGCGGCGCGGTTGGCGTGTTCAAGCCGCGTTCCTCTGGTGAGGGTGCGGGCCGTGCCTGGTATCCCCCGTTCAACTCTGGTGCCTCTACCTATTTCACGCTGAAAGCGGGCGCTGAGATGACCTGCCAGGAAGTGCGGTTCATCCCCGTGCGCTTCAAAGACGCTTACGGCCCTGTGGGCGCGTGGTTCCTCCTGTTCAAGTCCCGCGCCACCAACGCACTCGACGAGAACTACATGCAGACCCGCGCTGGCGAGCTCGAGAACTGGGCACCTTACGGCAAGGTCAAACCTGTCCCGGCCAACCTGCGTAACTGGCTCATGATGCTCGACGTCATGGAAGGCAAAGGCCCGATCTACATGCGGACCGAGGAAGCCATCGCCAAGCTGGCCGAGCAATACAAAGACGATCCCAAGGCTTTCAAGAAGAAAATGAAAGAGCTCGAGAACGAGGCTTGGGAAGACTTCCTGGATATGACCATTTCCCAGGCGCTCCTGTGGGCCTCCACCAACGTGCAGCCCGAAGAGTCCAAATCCGAGATCGCCGCGGCCGAGCCTTACTTTATCGGTTCCCACTCCGGCGCCTCTGGTGCTTGGGTCTCCGGTCCCGAGGACATTGCACCGCCAGAGTATTTCTGGGGCTACACCAACATGTCCACGGTCAAGGGTCTGTTCTGCGCAGGTGACGCCTCTGGCGCCTCCTCCCACAAGTTCTCTTCCGGTTCCCACGCCGAGGGCCGCATTGCCGGTAAGTCGATTTGCAAATTCGCAGCTGAGAACAAAGACGCTCTCAACTACGACGATGCTGCCATCGCCAAGATGAAGGAAGCAGTCTTCAAACCGATGGTGCTGTTCGAAGAGAACTGCGGCAAGACCACCCAGGCGGATGTCAACCCGCACTACATCCTGCCGAAGATGTTCCAGATGCGCCTGCAGAAAATGATGGACGAGTACGCCGGCGGCGTGACCGCTCAGTTCACCACATCTGAGGCCAACCTCAACAAGTGCCTCGACCTCCTCGCGCTTCTCAAAGAAGACTCGGAGAAGTTGGGTGCCAAGGATCTGCACGAACTCATGCGCGCTTGGGAGAACACCCACCGCATGTACCAGGCAGAGGCCCACGTTCGCTCCATCCTCTTCCGCGAGGAAACCCGTTGGCCTGGATACTATTTCCGGTCTGACAAGCCCAAGATGGACGCCAACTGGGAGTGCTTTGTCAACTGCCGTCTGGATCCAAAAACTGACGAATGGGAAATGAAAAAGGTACCTCTGAAGAAGATTTTCTAATTCTTTGGCGTCAGTAGCGAATTGTTAGTAAAAAAGCCTCAGGCACGCACGAGCGCGCCTGGGGCTTTTCCTTTTGGTCAGGGGATCAGTTCCTCGACTGAGAAGGGTTGACGGATTGAAGGTGAAACAATGTCAGATCCCACCACATGCCTCACATGTCCCCATTGCGGAGAAGTGTTAGACCGGGTGGACATGCCGAGGGAGCTCGCCTGGGATAACCCAATCCAACACGTCTGCTTCAACGATGATTGCAGCTACTTTGTGGCTGGCTGGGACTGGATGTGGGAGCGATACGGCAACAGGGTTTCCTATCGCTATCGCGTTGTCGACGAAAAAACCGGCAGGAACTCTCCACTCATGGTCTGGTCTAGGGATGCCATCAAAGATCGCATCATCCCAGAAAATGACCATTAGAGGAATCAATCATGCATTATGGAATTGTGGGCATTGGCCCTGTTGGTGCTGTTTTTGCGGCTCACCTAAAGCAAGCCGGTCACGAGGTTTCTGCCATTGATTTGAACGTGCATCGGCAGAGGTACTTGTCTCATAACCCCCTTGTGATCTCTGGCGAACTGCCTGCCGAGGCACAGCTCACCGATCTGACCACGGATATGGAGACGTTTGTTGGCAGGGGCCCGGAGGTTGTGCTCATCTGCACCAAGAGCGGTCACTCCATCGATGTCCTCAAGCAGTTGAGATCGTTCAATATAGATGATCGCACGGTGTTTGTCTCTGCGCAAAACGGTATTGATGCAGAAGACGATATTGCGGCTATTTTCGGCGAAGATAGGGCCTACCGATTGGTGGTGCATATGGGCTGCAATTACGTGAGAAAATCAGAAGTGTGGGTGGAGTTTGCCCGTACCAATTTTTTGTCGGACAAGGGGAACCAAATCAGCCAGCAGCTTTTTGAAGCGTTTAACACGGGAGAGCTCAAGACGACCTTGACTGACCGATGCAAGGAGGAAGCGTTTAAAAAGGCCGTGTTAAATATGTCGCTGAGCAGTATCTGTGCCCTGACCCGCCTCACCATGAAGGAGGTCATGGTGGAGCCCGAGTTGGAGCGGATGGTGCGGGAAATCACACGAGAGAGCATTCGCGTGGGTCAGGCGTTGGGGTTTAATATCGGCGATGACTACCTGGAATACGCCCTGTCCTACCTATCTCAAGGGGGGGATCACAAACCCTCCATGCTCGTCGACATTGAACAGGAACGGATCACAGAAAACGAATATCACGCCGGCAAGCTGTTCCGATACGCTGAACAACACGGCCTCGACGTGCCGGTCATACAGACCGTGTATTATCTGCTCAAGAACCTGGAGCGGGCCATTGTGTTGGACGCCTATGTGTCCGAGGGGATGAGACCAAAGGCTTAGCGCCTTGCACAGATAGTGCTCATCGGCGCGGCATGCTTCGTGTTCGCAAAGCCTGGTTATTGTCCCGGCCGAGTGTTAAGACCAGGGGATGAACCAAGCCGCACCCACACCCACACCGAATCGTCACCTCTCGCGTGCTCTCAATGTTGTTGAGAAAGTCGGCAATGCGCTGCCTCATCCAGCGACCCTATTTGGGGCGCTCGCGTTACTTGTGCTTTTGTGTTCGGCCCTGTTCGCTGCCATTGGTATAGCAGCGACTCACCCGGTAACCGGAGAGGCATTCTCTGTTATCAACCTGCTCTCCCGTGACGGCCTACACCGCATCCTCACTGAAATGGTGACCAACTTCACCGGCTTTGCGCCGCTGGGTATCGTCATCGTGGCCATGCTCGGCATCGGCCTGGCCGAACACTCCGGGCTCATCGCGGTGGTGATTCGGCTCCTGGTGCTCTCTTCGCCGCAGCGTCTTCTCACGTTCATCATCGTGCTGGCGGGTGTCGTGTCCAACCTAGCCTCTAGTATTGGGTATGTGCTTCTGGTGCCGCTGGCGGCGACCATCTTTCTCGCTATCGGTCGCCATCCCATCGCGGGGATGGCCGCGGGATTCGCCGGTGTGTCAGGGGGGTACTCGGCCAACCTGGTTCTCGGCACCATCGATCCGCTGCTCGCCGGACTCTCTGAAGAGGCGGCCCATCTGGTCGATCCAACGTATCAAGTCAACCCAACAGCCAATTACTACTTTATGGTGGCCTCCACGTTCGCGGTTGCTGCCATTGGTACCTGGGTGACCGAGAAAGTCATCGTCCCGCGCCTCGGTGAGTACAAAGGCACCCGGGCTGAGCCCGAAAAGATCGAGCGCCTCAGCGCCGAGGAGAAAAGGGGACTGAAGTGGGCGTCGGTGGTATTCGTAGGGGTTCTCGTGGCGATGGCTAGTGGGGTCATTCCGGAGAACGGGATCCTCCGAGGGGAGGGGGGCGACCTGCTCAGATCCCCGCTGCTCAAAGGGGTCGTGGCAGTGCTGTTCATCGTGGCGGGCCTGATGGGGCTTGTGTACGGCATCTGTGTGAAGAAGTACAAAAACGACGGTGACGTGATGAAGGGGATGGGGGAGTCGATGAAGAGCCTGGCCGGCTACCTCGTGCTGGTGTTTTTTGCGGCCCAGTTCGTAGAGTACTTCAATTGGAGCAATTTGGGGATAGTGCTCGCCATTAAGGGCGCGAACGTCATCAACAGCCTGGGGCTCGGGCTCATCCCCCTCGTCATCATGTTCGTTTTGTTCTCGGCCCTGATCAACCTGATGATCGGCAGTGCCTCGGCCAAATGGGCACTCCTCGCTCCTATCTTCGTGCCTCTTTTCATGTTCCTCGGCTACACCCCCGAGCTCACTCAGGTCGTCTACCGCATCGGCGACTCTGTTACCAACATCATCTCCCCCATGATGAGCTTCTTCGCGCTGATCATCGTCTACTTTCAGAAATACCAAAAAGACGCGGGCATCGGCACCCTCGTCGCCACCATGCTTCCATACTCAATCGCCTTCTTCCTGGTTTGGGTCATTTTACTCGTCGCATGGATCCTGCTGGATCTCCCCCTCGGACCCGGCGCCGGCATCCTGCTTTAGTCGAGTTAGACCTCGAAAAACTAAGAAAGAGGCCAGCCTTCGCCCAGCCTACGGCGGGGTTATCGACTTTCGATTTGGATGTCGAAAGTTCAACATCTCGCCGTAGGCTGGGCGAAGGCGGACACGTCAAAACTAGTGTAAGTCCGGATAGGCTCAGCCAGCGAGGGTTTTATCGATGAGTTGGGTGAACGCGGATTTTGGGCGCGCACCCACAACCATGTCTTTTACCTCTCCGTTTTTGAAAAGGGCGATGGTGGGGATGGATCGAATGCCCATCTGACCGGCAATGGCCTGCTCCTCGTCCACATTGACTTTTACCACTTTAACCTTACCCGCGTACTCACCAGCCACCTCTTCCAGCACGGGTCCCACCATGCGGCAAGGACCACACCAGGGTGCCCAGAAATCTACCAGCACTGGAATGTCGCTTTTTATTACTTTTTTTTCAAAGTCGCTATCTGTTGCTGTAACCACATTGGCGCTCATCGCGTTTCTCCTTCCCAGTGGCGGCTTTGGGCCGCCTTACCAATAAGAGCCAGTCAGATGCGCCTGGGTGACGCAAAAAAATCACATGGCCAAAAGAAAGTTGCCCTTGACGGATGGGATCTCGGCACCACATAGATAGGGGATGAGTGAAGATTCATTAAAAAAGCCGTTTATCCGGGAAGATGGCATTCAATGCCCGGATTTTGCAGAAATTCTCAGTCAGACATCGCCAGATGAATCCCTGTTTGAGCAAATTGCCGTTTGCTATGCGGATCGCCTCGAGGGATTTGCCAGATACATCTGCCGCGACGAGACGCGCGCGCTGGATGCGTTTCAAGACGCGATGGTCGCAGCGATGAAGTACCTGGACACCTATCGAGGAGATTCTCCTATCGAACCCTGGCTGCGCCGCATCCTGGTATCGGCCTGCGCCCGCCAGCGGCGAGGCAAAAAAAACGACCCCAACCTACACAAGCCTTTGGACACGGCCGTGTCTTCAAAAGCAATGGCCGATCCAACACCTGACCAGGAGTTGCACCTCATGCTCAAGGAGCGCCTCGACCTTCTTTATCGAGAGATCGAGACCCTTGGCGAACCCAATCGCAGCTTACTCAAGGGCCACGATATTGATGAGGTGCCGATTGCTGTGCTGGCAGACCAGTTCGATCTCACCAAGGACGCTGTCAAGTCCAGGCTAAAGCGCGCCCGCGCCGAGGTACGGGAAAACCTGATGCATAGGTTGTAGGCACCGACAACTTGTGAGAAATTAAGCACTGGTTTCACAACACACCTGTGGGAACACCCATGAAACGCGACGTGATAAAAGATTTTTTACCAGTGGGCGTTGGTATCTTGGTGCTCGGATTTTCAATCGCTGCATCTGGCACGGCACCTCAAGAGGCCAAAGGATCACCCCTTGCCCAAGATGACTGGTCTGAGCTCAACAGCGGGGCCGACGTCTATGCCGCGGCATGTGCCTCTTGCCATGGGGCAGACGGTACCGGCACCCCAAAGCATATCCTCGGGTTCGAGGCCGAGGTTCCGGACTTCACCGATTGCGCGTTTGCCTCCCGCGAGCCCCAGGCAGACTGGTTTGCAGTGGCTCACAATGGAGGGCCGACGCGCGGATTCGACGAAATGATGCCCGCGTTCGGAGGTGCGCTTACCGATGATCAAATTGATAAGGCCGCGACCCATGTAAAGGGGTTTTGTAAGGATGACAATTGGCCCGACGGCGCCTTTAACATGCCAAGGGCCCTGGTAACCGGCAAGGCCTTCCCGGAAGATGAGTATGTGTGGGAGCTCGAGAGCACTCTTGATGAGCCGGTCCAGGTTCAGTTTAAGTTTATCGTTGAGAAACGCATTGGTGCGCGTCAGCAGGTTGAGTTCATCCTACCTGTGGGCGTTCAGCAGGTAGCGTCGATCGATGCCAACGGCAACACGGATTATCGCTGGGGTGAAGGACTCGGCGATCTGGGCCTGGCGTGGAAGGGGGTGCTGTGGCACAGCCTGCGACGAGGCACCATCGGCAGCATGGGCGCTGAGGTATTCTTGCCCGTGGGAGATGAAAAAGACGGCTTTTCAAAGGGGATCTTTCGCTTGGAGCCGTTCATCGCCATTGGCCAGTTGCTACCTGGCGATACCTTCCTTCAGCTGCACGGCGGTGCAGAGCTTTCCACTGATACAGACGTGGCTGACCATGAGATTTTCTGGCGCGGGGCAATTGGGCATTCTTTTACCCAGTGTCGCTTTGGTCGCACCTGGTCTCCCATGGTAGAGGTGATCGGCGCTCGGGAGCTCGCGTCTGGCGCTAAGAACGAATGGTCTGTGGTCCCGGCCCTGCACATCACCCTCAATACGCGGCAGCATGTGATGCTCGTGCTGGGAGCGGAGATACCGGTAACAGACGCTGACGAGCGTCAAATCAAGGGCATGCTCCACCTGCTGTGGGACTGGTACGACGGTGCCTTTACCGAGGGATGGTAGGAGGTGCGGCATGATACCCATCAATACAATGCATCGGCGCCCAGCAGCATCGACCTTGTTCGCTGCTGGCCTGTTTATTGGGATCTTTTTTTTCGTGCCAGGCACATCGGGTCATGATGGGCCAAAACCAGCCGAGCTATTTGCCACGTCAGACAAGTGTCAGTCGTGTCACAATCAACTGGGCATGGATAGGGGAGAGGATCTCTCCATAGGAACAGCCTGGCGGGGGACACTGATGGCCCATTCAGCAGTGGATCCCTATTGGCGTGCTGGTGTGCGCCGAGAGATCATGGACCACCCGAGCGCTGCCGATGCCATCGAGGATGAATGTGCAACATGCCACAAGCCCATGCAGCGCTTTGTCAACCAGCTGCTCGGAGGCCAGGGCCGAGTGTTTCAGAACAGGGATGAGCCGACCATGGGCATTGGTAGGGCCAACGGACCGCTCGCTCTCGACGGTGTATCGTGTACCCTATGCCATCAAATAGGGTCGGACAACCTCGGGGCAAAAGAGAGCTTTACTGGTGGATTCCAAGTGGATACTGCGACCCATGACGGCGAACGCAAGATCCACGGGCCATATGCTGTGGCAACGGCGACAAAGCGCGTCATGAGATCTGCTACACGGTTTGAGCCAAATGAGGCGTATCACATTCAAGACGCTGCGTTCTGCGCGTCTTGCCACACCCTTTACACCCACTCTCTCGACGATGACGGCAACGATATCGGGGCCTTTCCAGAACAGGTGCCCTATCTGGAATGGCAGCACAGCAAGTACAGCCAACAGGGACCAGATGCCAAGACCTGCCAGGATTGCCACATGGCAACTGCCCGGCGGGATGCGCCGATTTCCAGTGTGCTCGGCAAACCCCGTGCCGAGGTATCCCAACATGCGTTCCGAGGGGGCAACTTTTTGATGCTCCATCTCATCGGCCAAAACAGCCCCCAAGTGGGCGCGCGCGCCAGTGCTGGGGAGTTGGACCTCAGTGGGCAAAGGACGCGATCCCACCTGGACAGCTCAGCCGCGAAGATAGAGATTGATCGCACAACCATGGGGCTAAGCGATACGCAGCTGAGCGTCGTGATTAACGTAACGAACCTGGCGGGTCACAAGCTGCCGACAGCCTACCCCTCACGGCGGGTGTGGATTCAGCTAGTTGCTAAAGATAATCAGGGCAACGCCATCTTTGAGTCTGGGTACCTGGAAGCCGATGGCGCCATAAAACACAATGACAACGATACTGATCCATTGCGCTTCGAGCCTCACCACGAGCAGATAACCAGCCCAGAGCAAGTACAGATTTACGAAGC
The DNA here is from genome assembly GCA_030065855.1 of Myxococcota bacterium. Lineage (GTDB taxonomy): Bacteria > Myxococcota_A > Polyangia > JAAYKL01 > JAAYKL01 > JASJCT01. Next base: position 13,926 of record JASJCT010000054.1, on the reverse strand, counting down.
CATCATGGGCAAGCCAGACGGCAGTGTCACCACCGGCCTCCTGACAGCGACCCAATACCTCAAGGACAATCGCGTCCTACCAGCGGGTTTTTCAACATCAAACGCCCTGCCAGATGTGGCTGTTTGGGGAGCTGCAGATAAAGACGCCACCTTCAGGGGCGGTGGCGACAGCACGGTCTATTCTATCGGGGTCGATCCCGCAGTATGCCCGTGTGAGGTAACCGCACGGCTTTGGTACCAGCCCATTGGCCATCGGTGGGCCAAAAATCTCGCCCCATACGACGCTGCTGAACCAAAAGCATTCCTCCATATGTACGAGGCAATAGATGGCAGGGATACCGCCGTTGTGTTGGCCCAAGATGCTGCGATAGTTACACCTAGCGCCCCCGTGTCTGCGGACACTGTCGTTATCGCTGAGCCGTAGCAGGCCTGCTGCTTTTTTCACCGATCCAGCTGAATTTTTTTTCCCGCGCATCCATATGCACGAAGTTGCTTTGGGGATAGTAGCCGCACCCGGAGCGCGGGAGCTGCTTGCAGCATCGGAAGAGGCTGGCTGTGGGCACGCCGGGCATTCTAAAATCAATGGCCCGACCAAAGGCGTGCTGGGATTCATTGCCGTCCGACTGGGGGCGGTAGCCCGAGATGATTTGTATCGGCGTATCTGGAAACTTAAATGCGACCCGCTGCAGCATTTCGATCAGGCGGTCGTGCAGCCGTTTGACCCGGCGCCTGCCCCGCTTGTCTCGCGCGAGGAAGCTCAACCGGCGCACGCTGCCTTTAAGGATGGTGCCGGCATTGTTATACAGCCGAAGCCGCGCGCGTTCCCCGGTGAATACCCGAACAAATGAGATCGGGGCAGGCCGTTCCCCGTTGAGCGCGATGGTCTTCCCCCCCATGGCGCGTTTGTCCGGGATGACCAGGGTCTGACCGATGGACAGTGGGTTGTTGGGATCGAGCTTGTTGGCCGTGGCAATGGTCTGCGGGTCAGTGCGAAATCTTTTCGCGATGAGGGCCAGACTGTCTCCCGAGCACACCTCATATTTTTTGCCAGCGACCCGAAGGACATTGGGAATGCGCAGTTTCTGCCCAATTTTTAACGGCTGACCCTGACGCAGCTGATTGAGCTCTCGCAGGTCGCGCTGGGATACGTTGTAGTCGTCGGCAATGCGCGCGACTGATTCTCCGGCCTGTACCACGTGGATCTTGCGAACCCGCCTGGCCTCTGACGGCTGGCAAACAAACAGAAACACCAAAAAGAAAGTCCCCTTTAAAAAATGGGATTTAGGGGATGTCGTCTTAACAGGCACTGCAGCAAATATTCCTTTTTTTAACAATAACAAATCAATTGACGCTCAGGAGCGACTATCGATTCTATCTATTTCGATATTTCACCAAGCGGTAGACGCCCATACCGGCCACGACCGCGCCAATCGCTGCGAGCAGTCCACCGCTCCCGGTACCCCATAATACAAATTTTCCAGAAAGACCAGCGACTAACATCAGCAAGCCAGCGATAATGTTGAAGATGCCGCCCATGGATTGACCTCCTCCGTTTAAATAAAAAGCCGCTCAGCAGCTTCAGCCAATGTGACCGGGGTCATGCCCGCAGCGAGCAGCACCTCGATCACTTTGGAAAATGTTTTCATTCGTTTGACCAGGGGAATTCGAAGATCGGGCTGATATGGCCCCAGTTCCCCTAACCCATCGCCATCGATGTCCGCAAAATCAATGCCGTGCAGCTCTAAGTTCAAAAATGAGAGTTTGGCTGCCTGGCGAGCGAGTAATGAGGCACCCAAGCCTCCCATTAATGCGAGCGACGAACCGATAAACGGCAGTTTGGCCCGCGTAACAACCGAGATCGGCAGTTCTGTAAGCCCGGTACCGCGGGACCAAACCCCTTCGGTCCCCATTTGATAAGGCCCGGTCGGCGCTTGCAACACCCGGGGATCCCCTATGGTAGAAGCCGAGCGCTTGCCCTGAATCGATTTGATCCCCAGTGCCATCGTTTTAGCGGAATAGTAAATGGGACAGGGAAACACCGAAGAATCGTACACGTATCCCTGATCTACCAATATATCAGTAATGCCCGTGTGAATATTGTATCCTGGCGCGCGAAATCCAAGGGGTCGACTGCCGATCTCGCGCTGTATCACTTGAGCGCCCTGGTCGATTTCTGCGGCTTGTTCTCTATTGGTGAGCACTGTCAGATCGTAGCGGTGATGCATGGTGTGGTTGGCGACTTCATGACCGCGTTGAACCAAGTCCCGGAGCAGAGCTGCCGCCGATGACTGGCGCATGAGCTGGGTACCGACCGCGAAAAACGTGCCCTGGATGTTGTGCTCCTCTAAAAACCGGAACGCGCGGGGAAGTGCGCGGCAATACACTGCATCTGGGGTGTCATTCTGGGGTTTGGCAATGCCGTGGATAGCGTAGTAGCAGTCCACTTCGTCGAGGTCGATAGATACGCACAAAAGGCCCATGGCGCCATCACCGTCCCAGGCGAATCGCGACGAACAATCGCGAAAGGCCCTTTGCCACGGCTGGCAAGCGGCGAACCAAATCCACTGATGGCGGTCTCTTTTCCACAATGTTGACCGGAATCTCCACCACCTTGGCGTTACTTCTGCCTGCCCGAATGACAAATTCTGAGGCAAACAGATCCTGTTCAACCACGCACGCCTGTACGACGAACAGAAGTTTTTCGCGGGAGAATGCCTTTAGCCCGTGGGTATCTGTCCCATGAAAATCTAAAAGGACGTTCAACAGGCGATTGATGACGAACGTACCAGCGCGGCGACTCATGGGGCGCCTGTCGTTGGAACCTGGCATGGCTTTGGACCCCACGACCAGGTCGGCGTCTCCCTTTTCGAGCAACTCGAGGGCCCGCCAATAGAAATTAACGTCGCAGATATCCACTTCGTCGCAGATCACGTACTGCCCCTTAGCGCACTCGATACCGCGGCGCAGGGCCAAGCCGTAATTGGGCTCGCCCACGGAAAAGGTCGTTACTTCTGAATACTTGGCTGCCAGTTCCGCTGCGATGACAGCGGTGTTATCTGTGCTGCCGTTTTCAGCGAGGATCAACTCAAAGGGCCGATCCAGGGCGGGCAGGCGCATGAGGAGATCGTGGACTGCGGAAAGGAGAATGCCCTCTTCGTTGTAAATGGGCATAACGATGCTGATGAGCGGGCGATCTTCGATCATGAATACAATTCCTTTACAGTGTCGGCAGCGGCGAGGCCTTGCATAAGCGCGTCTTCCATGGATGCATACTCCCACCTTGCAAAACGACCGGCGCACAGAATGTCCCACTCTTTAAGCCAGTTCAGCACCTTAGGCACGCATGTTTCGTAGTTGCTGTCGTATATTACATAGGCCTTGGGGAGGTACCTCGGAACGACAAACGCAACATCACTCTCCCGGCGGATAAGGCCCATGTCGATCAGTCCCTGGGTAACCCTGGGCATGAGTCGGCTGAGGGATGGGGGGCGCCGGGAGGCGAGCTCGACGTAGAGGTTGCTCTTTTTTGGGGGCGCCATTTGAGATGAGAAGTTTGAGTAACACCCCACGCGGTAGAACGGGTACTTGCGCTCCGGCACATAGGTCCAGTGATAGTCGTTTCCCACGGGGCGCGAGAGTGCCACATCAAGATATCTCAAGCCTGAGCAGCGGAGTTTCTGGGCCGCAGCTGTGATATCAGCGGGTGGATCCACACACAGTCCGATAAAGTCATCTAGAGGGATGGTGTTAATCAGTGCCTGATACGGCACCCATTCGCCGCCTACGCAAAGGCGATGCTGCCGAACGTCAATGGCACTCGGCGACCGGCTGGTTTCGATTGTACGGATTTTGCGAACGAGCGCCCGGGGCAGTGAGCCAATACCGGTAGCGGGATAATAAAAGCGGGCATTGTACCCCAGATCATCCTGATGACACCCAATGGCCCCGTCTACAACTGCCTTGATGGATGGTATGGGCACATACCGGTTGCACCAAGCAGCAGTGATCTCCTTTGGATGCACCCCCCAGAGCTTGTGGTTATATGGGATCATGAAGTGCTTGGCGATGCCGTGTCCAAAATGCCGATAAATAAACGCTTCGAACGTTGCTGGTGGTTGGGTGGTGTTAGTGTCTGCTTTTTTAAGGGCCGCGTCGATAAATCCAGTTAGACACTCGGCTACGATGACCTTGGGAAGACCGAACGTATTTGCTTGAAACGGATAGTGGGTGGTCACCCCTTGTGAAAAAATCCGGGATTTTCGATGCAACTTAAGGGGAGGTTCGTCCAGGAGGGTGTGTATCAGTCGCCGCATATTGGGGTGCCTAAGGTGGAGCAAATGACCGGTCTGATCAAAGCGAAACCCCTTGAGCGCCTCGGTAGTACACAGTCCCCCGGGTTTTTTGAGGCGCTCGAAAATGCGGTATTGGGTGCGGAGCCGATTGGCAGCGGCCAGGCCGGCCAGGCCGGCACCCAGAATGACGGTATTTCTCTCCTGCGCTGCGTTTCTCCGTGCTGCCATTCAGCAAGCATCGCTAAGAGGATTTATTTAGTCAAGGATACCCAAGTGAAAGTTGACACGTAGAGCGCACAATTTATAATTTTGCCAAGATCCTGGCTTGTCCAACAGCCACGAGCGTGGAGGTGAAGTCCCATGCTTCAGATTATTGTCGAAGCCCGCAGGACCTTTAATCTGAGACAGGCGGTTATCGCCGCTGTCGAGGGTGGTGATTACGATAGCCTGTACGACGATATTCTCGATTGTTTCACCGACGACCAAGTAGAGCAAATGGAAGAATTCTTGGATAGCGGAGATGTGGGGGAAGCCATCGACGAGATCGTTACCGAGTGGAACGCCGAAGACGTGGATGAGCTTTTCGAGTCCATCGAATCGTACTTTGCAGATTCGAACATCGAAATACAGTTTTTGCAAGATGATTCGTTTGATGAAGAAAGCGACGAATCTGATTACGACATGTATGATGAGGACGAGGCCGAACCCGACGCTGAAGCCGAAGAGCCAGAGGGCGAATTCGAGCCCGATGATGAGGAAGAGTATTAGGGCTTTGTCTCAAATGGGTTAATAATGATGTTATTTGACGCCCCAAAGGGGCGATCCCATACCAGCCCAGCGCAACGCGCTGGGTTTCAGATGAAACAAAAACGTCTAAGCCCTGAAAGGGCGACCCATGGGACGGCCTTTCAGGGCTAAAATTATTAATATTTTCAATAGCTTATGAATGACGAGGCCCGCCTACGCCAAGCCTACGTCGTGGTTATCGAGTTTCGAATTGGATGTCGAAAGTTCAACATCTCGCTGTAGTCTGCGGACACGTCAAAATTTGTTGCTGAGGGGGATATTACGAGCCGAGCATGCCCTTTTTTAGGCTATTTTGTACTGGATCACTGCCGAGCCAGATCCCGAACAGGGCCTTTTTGAAGGCAAGGCCCGCTGCAGATGTCTTTAGCTTGCCATTTTTATAAACTTTAGTTCCCTGCCCAGGCGTGTAGATAAGGTCGTAGACATCGTCTGACTTGATGCCATCCTTGAAGGTGCTGACGAAATTGTCGATGTGAGTCTTAATAGGCGCTGTTTTTCCACCTGTTGATTTTTCAAATCCCTCTCTGGTAATTTTTTCCATTTTCTCTGGTGTTATCAGGTTTGAAACAATATGCAGGCGCACTGCCATTGCCTCGTCAGCGGCGATGATCTTTTTGGCATCGCTCGCTTTTTGTTTGAGATACAGGCAGCCCACATAAACGCTGATAAAAAACTTGCTGCGCACACCGGTCCCATTGAGCACCAGTGTTTCGCTGCCAGCTTTTAGGGTTTCAGGTATGTTGGCGCCTTTTACCTCCCGGGCATATGCCGAGGGCGTCAAGAGGATGGTGCTAATGGCTAATATTGCGATTTTTTTCACTTTGTCACCTCCTTGAAGATCGTTCCATTGAACATTAGGTTAAACCGGCGACTTAATCAATCTATTCAATGGCGCTATAAAAAAATTAAATAAGATAATGTCTACCAATTGCTAGGTAAGCTAATGTCTACCAGTTTGGATCTGGGGGGCGGGGCAGGGCAGGGCGTTCCACCTGGCTGGGCACTATAGACGTGGTAGCCCCGAGAATGGATCGGACGGTCATGGCCGGTGCGATGGCGACAAGGGCAAAGGCCAGGGTAAAGGCAAGGGTAGATTGGACGACGAATCGATCCTTCCAGCGGCGGCGAATCTCAAGGGCAGCGGCCGCACTTGATCGAATGAGGCCTAAGCACACAAGGGCAGCAATGGCCAGCCAAGCTATCTCTCCGACTTCGGGCCCGAGCCCAATCAAAGGCGGAACGGCCAGCACACATCCGACAAACCACGTGGGCCATAAAATACACATGGCCACCGGGCCTGTTTGACTAGGGGTTACATTGGCTCTAGCTGCATCGGCCACGGTGAGAAGTAACAGCAAGAGGGCTGGTGCCATGACGAGTGCACTGCCGGCGACAGAAATGAATCCGACCGTGGCGCGAATCACCGCCAGGGGCATTTCAACCAGGCCTAGCAGGGCAGAGCCGAGATGTCCTGCCACCACTGCAGCGGCCGGCCACACAGCGGCTGTCAGCGCAGCCGCAACCAGCCATCCCGCTGATTTTGGCGCACTTTTCACAGCGCGGGGCCACGTGCGTTTGGGAAAGAGCAATAGCTTCAGACCGTGGAGTATCATGGGTGGCTTTTGGTGCGTTTTTGAATAGCAGTCAAGGTTTTAATGGCTCGCCGCACATCTGGAGAAATGCATTTTAGGCGTTTTTCTTCTTCTTTATTTTGCCGGCGACCTCTTTTAAACACGCGTTTTAGTTTGTTGATGAGTCCTCTTCTCGACTTTTTTTGGGCAGGCAGAACTCGATTTTCCTCTAGCAATGGGAGGAACCGCGGGTCCCCTGTTTGCTCCATTTGTGCGATGATTTTCTTTTGCTTCTTACATGTCTTGTATTCATTAAAATCTGCGGTCAGACTGGCCAGCCAATCGATGGTGTCTTCTTTGCCGGCTGCGATAAGGGCCTGGCGGGCCACATTCCGTTCGTCCCCCGACGCCTGGGCAGTATTGGCTCGGGACGCCAGAATTGCCACGCCTTTTTCTCCCCCGTAATCCACAAGAAGTTGGGCGGCTTGTTTCCTGGAGCCCGCCCACTTTAGCCCCTCTTCCAGGTAGGTGCCCAGGCGCACATCGCGCACAAGCGATGGATCGTAGGAAAGGGCTTTACTATATGATGCCATCGCTGCAGTGCGATTTTCGGCGAGGAAGGCCGCGTGTCCGATAAGGAGGTGGCCAATGGGTTGCTCAGGGCTTTGCTCGAGCGCTGGCTTTAAGGTCGCAATGGCTTTTTGGGGAAGTCCGGCCTTGATTTCTGCCTCGGCTTTGCTGAAGATCGCTTTGATGCTTTCTTCGTCCACACCCGGGGCTTCGACGACTGCTACTGGCACCGGGGCATCAAAGGTGTTGTCCTCTTGGATGAGGGCTGCGAAAATTCCGATTACCAGGGCAAGGCCGATAACGGCGGTGAGGCCTTTTATCAGGCGTCGATGGGGTGGGGCAAGGCCCTTGAGGTAGGACTGAACTGCTGAAGAAGCGCCCTTAAGCAAGTGATTTGTCCGCACAACCGCCGGCCTGACCCGGGTCGCGAGTGCCCTTGGTGTGAACAGGGCGTGGGGGCTCTGCTGCACTTCATCCGGGTCGATCGCGTCGAGTGCTTCGATAAACGCAGCTGCTGCAGGGAACCTATCTGCCGGACGTTTTGCCATGGCCCGATCGATAATGGCCTGTACCCCCCTGGGATAAACAGTGGCGGGCTGGAGTGACGGCACAGGTGATGAGATGTGGGATGAGATGATATCCATGGCAGACTCGCCGTAAAACGGCTTGTCCCCTGTCAGCATTTCATAGAGCATGACGCCGACCGCATACAGGTCGGCTCGATGATCCGCGGGCTCGCCGAGCGCTTGCTCTGGGGACAGGTACGCAGGGGTGCCCACGATCAGTCCGGCTCGGGTTAGGTTTTCATTGGGATCGGTTCCTGTGGCGAGCTTGGCAATGCCAAAGTCGAACACCTTGGCAAAATCCACCTCATCCCCATGGGAGGTGAGCATGACATTTTCAGGCTTCAGATCCCGATGGACAACCCCGGCACTATGAGCGTGGACAAGGGCTTGCAGAATTTGGCGGGTGATGGTCAGGGCCTTTTCCACTGGCAATGTCCCGGTTGTGTCGAGCCTGTCTGCTAGGGAGTCGCCGGTCAAGAGCTCCATTACCAAAAAGAGTGTGTTGTCATCCTTGGTGCGGCCGAAATCAGTTACCGTGATGCAGTGTGGGTCTGACAGGCGGCTGGCAGATCGCGCCTCCCGTTCAAACCGCTTGGCCACTTCTGGGATCTGGGCCAGCTCGGCGTGGATGAGCTTCACGGCCACGGGTTTATCCATCAACACGTGGGTGGCGCGATAGACCGCGCCCATCCCGCCTTCTCCGAGCCGTTCGTGCAGCTGGTATCGGCCATCGATCAATCGCAGACCCGGCTGTTCGATGGGACGGGTATCTGACGCGGATGGCACTCTTTTGTCCCGGCCGTCCTCGGTCATCTCAAGGGGTCGCTATTTCGCGTAAAGGGTCATCAGGTTGAGGACCGTACACACGCTAAGCCCCATGGCGCGCGTGGAGATCCATTCTGTGGGACCGTGGTAATTCATGCCACCTGTAAAGATATTTGGACACGGCAGGCCCTTTCGCGTGAGATTGGCCCCATCCGTACCCCCCCGGATGGGCACCAGTTGGGGTTTTAGTCCGGTCTGTCGCACGGCTTCTTGTAGCTTTTCTAGTATTTCAGGTTTTTCCTTTAAAAACTGATACATGTTGGGGTAGGAGCGCTTGATCTCCACCTGCACCTTAACCCTGGGCTCTTCGGTTTCGATGTCGCGCGCAATGGCCGCTACGGTTTTGCCCAGTGCGGCGAGCTTGTCTTCGTCAAAATCCCGCAAGATGAGATGGCAGCGGCATTTGGAAGCGGTGCCGTCGAGATCGACCGGGTGGATGAACCCTTCCCTATCCTCAGTGCACTCCGGGCTCACCTCGGCCGGCAATCTATCAATGAATGTTGCGAGATACCGCATCGCATTGACCAGCTTGCCCTTGGCTGTTCCCGGGTGTGTGGAGACCCCAGTGAATGTCACAAAGGCAGAATCTGCGTTGAAGGTCTCGATATTGATTTCACCCGGATGGGTACCGTCCAATGTAAACGCCACATCTGCCCCAAAGGTATCGATTGGGAATTTGTCTGAGCCGCGGCCGATTTCTTCGTCAGGGGTGAATCCCACTTTAATCGCGGGATGGGCCAATTGCGGATGATCCTTGTAGTATGAAAGCACGGTCATGATCTCAGCCACCCCGGCCTTGTCATCAGCGCCCAGGAGGGTGGTGCCGTCCGAAGTAATGAGTGTGTCGCCAATGCACTCGAGCAGGGTTGGGTTGTCGTCCGGGGCGATGGTGACCCCGTCCTTGAGCACGACTGTTGAACCATCGTATTTCTCGTGGAAAACAGGTCTGACGTTTTTCCCAGGCGCAGCAGGTGAGGTGTCCAGATGGGCGATCAAACCGACAACGGTCGTCGCATCGGTATGGGACGCGGGCAGGGATCCGGTCACATAGCAGTTATCGTCAACAGCCGCGCCCTCGAGCCCGAGGGCTTGCAATTCTTCCACGAGCTTGCGGGCGAGCACCCACTGTTCTTCAGTGCTGGGGCAGGCTTCGGATTTTTCGTTAGAAGTCGTGTCGATTTGAACATAGCTGACGAATCTGTCAACGAGCGTCGTTTGTTCCAGAATTTCTTTGGGATCATTGAAAAAACGCATTGTTACCCTCTTAGCTCATCTGTGTTAGTTATCCCCACGAATTATTGGTTGTTTGTTCCTGTAGATACTATAAACCACAACCGATGGAGAATCATCTACAAACCTATGTGCAGGCTTGATCAATATATCGTGAAACGATGTAATTTATAGCCAAAACACGGTTACCGGCTGACTTTCCCTCCTCTTTGACCGCGGGTCAAAGATTCGGGTTACCTCTGCTCGCCGGCGGGGAAGGGCCAAACCCAGTCGATTCGAGCAAACCCCACCCAAAGAGATGGAAGAGGAAATAATGGCCTGATTGTGCTCATGCAATAAACCATTTCCTGTATACCTCTCGCATGGACGGCTCCATCCCCAGTTTCTTGATCAATCTATGGAAGGGACGGGTGGACTGTTGTTACAGCCGGAAAGTATTTTTCTTAATTTATGCGTGTTGGTTCGAAACTTTGTGTGAACGCATCAAAAAAACTCTTGTGATTTAGGTGCGCTGGATTTTATGATGGATGCATTCGAGTATGTGCATGAATGCGTTTGGGGTAAGAAGCTTGTGGGAAAAGCGGTCAGTTGGGGGCCCAGAAGCGAGATGAACAAAAGGGAGGAAATGCTATGAAGAGAAGAGAAGAGAAGAGAAGAGAAGAGAAGAGAAGAGAAGAGGTGTAGCCTTGGTGCTGTCGTTGTTTGTTTGATTGTCGCTGGCCTGGTTGGGTGCGATGGGTCTGCGGTCGACCCGAAGACCCGCGCCAAGGGCCTGCAGACGGATGAGACAGGGGGCGACCGATTCCAACCATCCGACCCATCATATTCGACCGATCTGCCCTCCTTGCAGATTAAAGAGGCCGAACCCAAGTTGAAACATGAGGCGGACGTCAGATCCGCCGCCCTTTTCCAATCAGATGGGACGACGACAACTGCTTCGCAAGACGATGTGGACAGGGACAAAACAATCCCAATAGTCGAAGTGGAATGGGACCAGGCAATGTTGAGGTCAAGGGGGCAACAGCGAATCATCACATATGCCGTGACAAATCGAACGGAGATTTCACTGATGGTCGACTTGAAGGCGTCCTGCTCCGGGTTGATCAATCGGCATGCCGAACTGGCTCTCGAGAGCTTGACGCTTGTCCCCGGGGAGACCCGAGAGCTGTCGATCGCGGCTGATGCATTGCCGATACAATCCATTCACGGCCCCGGCCATGTTCGCATTTTTGCAGAAATAACGGAAATCGATGCCAGTACAGAATCCGAGGCTCTGACGCGCCGGCCTACGGAATCCTCGATCGAGCTTTATTATATTCACGCACGTAATTTCTCTATGGTACGGGTGTTTCTGGAAAGGGACCTGTTCAATGTCATAGGGGGTCATCTGGGTGGGTCAACACCGGCCAACCCATTGGCCGGGAATGGGAAGCTGGGCCGAGTTCTCAAAAACGACGGCTCCAACGAATATGAGGAGGTATCGCTCGACGACGCTTCCTACGAGCTTATGGGGGAAGACGGTCGCTCGCTGGGGCGCATCACGGGGGAAGATGTCTCTGAAGCGATCGAGGAGGAGGAAGGGAACGAGGTCGAGGTTCGGTATGTTGCCGGTCAACGGCAGGAGGTGCGTTATGAGCGATAGAACGATACAACGTCTCGTCAGGCTGGGGTTTGTGTTTTCGCTGTTATTTGCGGTCTCCGCAGAAGCGGCCATGCACAAGATTAAGTTCTGTCTGCATGTTCGCGCGAGTTTTGACGATTCTGGCTGGGGGGAGGATATTTATACGTCGCGAACAGCCTACTATGATGCCAGGTACACGCGCGCCAGGGTCATGTGGGGGTCCGGGTACACCAGCACGTTATGGATTGGATATCTGGACTCCTCCGGATGCACGCCTTATCTGGATATTGGGCCGAATGTCAGTTACAAAATAAGCTACGGTACAAAGGTTCAGCGGACTGGGGGCAGGAATTACTACGTGTTGTCGACAAGTAAACCGTGTACGAGCACCAGCTACACGTGGTACAATGCATACTACACAGCGCCGTCCGAATACCCGGAGCCGCTGTTGTATGTACCGATCAACATCTACCAGGGAAGCGAAACCGCAAAGACGCGATCGACCGCGGTTGGCATCCGAGTCATGAGAAAGTACAGCACGCTTGGTTTTCCGAGTAACTACAAATTGAAATTCAAATTAATCGAAGAGGGCGGCAATCGGTATGACAGGAGCGAGAAATGCATCTACATGCGGGAGAGCTCGACAGATGAAAAGTTTGCCTGTGCCCATGAAGTCGGCCACGCGCTCGGAGATGTGGAAAACTACCATCTGATTGCTGGGTCGACCTCGCTTTACAACCCGGTAAATGGGGAGTTGTGCAGTTGCAAGCACGCCGATGGGGACGGCCCTGGCGTAAACGAGCATTGTCTACAATCCCAAGAAGAGATCCATAAGGCCCAAGTAGAGGGATGGGCGCATTTTATCTCCACGGCGACGTTCAATTATCGGGGCCAAAGCGTCAACAAATTCGTCTACTATCAGCCTATCAAATACAGCTCCACTTACACGAAGCAGGATCCCGCGCCGGTGGACCCGGCCGATCGACGCAGGTGGAACGAGACCAAGTGCTGGGTGAGTGGGACAAACCACACCGGCGTAGAGTGGGATTGGCTCACGTTTTTCTACAGAATATGGAACTCGGGAACCTACCGACTGGACGTGGACGAGATACGGGACATCTGGCCCAGGGACGGGGCCTCGGACAGCGATTATTACTGGACGGCAATTCTGAATTCTGCACAGTCAAAGTTGAGTCCAAGTGAATTCAATAATTTTTATACAGAAGGAGACCTCTGCGGAGTGAATCATTAGCCATGGGACCTAAATTTGATAGCACCACGGGGTGGATCGTCTTTGGGTTACTGCTCGGCTTCGGAATCACCGGGTGCCACTGTGGTTCCGACCCTGTGCCTGCCGATACCGAAGCCATCGACACTGTCAATACAGATTCAGACAGCGAGACCAGCATCATTATTGACACCAGCACCGAGTTCGATACCGATATTCTGAATAACTGTGCAGATGGCTGGTGCAATGCTGAGACAGGTACGTTTATCTTTGGATCTCCTCCATCTGAACCCTGCCGGAATGAGTATAGTGAGCGGCAAGTGGAGGTGACCCTAACCCGTGGATTTATTATCAAGCAGACCGAGGTGACCCAGGCGGACTGGGAAGCCGTGGGCTTTCCCAATCCGGATTTTGTCAAGGATCCGGACCTGCCCTTTCGCTCTGCCGACTGGTACGAAGCTCTGGCCTATTGCAACGCCCTGTCGGAAAGGGAAGGATTGGATACCTGCTATTCCCTGGAAAACTGCACCGGTGAAATCGGCGAGGGGTGCCCAGAACCCCATGAAGATGGTGGTTGGATATGCGGGGAGAATACCTACCAATGCGACCCGAACGTGCGCAAGTACCCCGGCGTGTACGATTGCCCCGGATACCGCCTGCCTACCCGCGCCGAGTGGCAATACGCTGCCCGGGCCGGGACCACCACGGCCACACACAACGGCGACATGACCACGGATTGGACCGGCGAGTGCATCCAGGAGCCGGTGGTGGACCCCATCGGGTGGTACTGTTACAATACTTTACCGGAGAATAGCCCGCAGCGTGCGGCCCTGAAACGTCCCAATCCCTGGGGACTGTACGACATGATCGGCAATGTATGGGAGTGGATCAACGATGTCGATACCGGGCTGAGCCTGGAGCACGACGAAGGAAAGCCCGGGCCCCTGGTCGACCCGATTGGCGCGAATATGGCGGGAAATCCTCTTAGGGGTACTTCAGGAAGCGGTTCTGGTACTAAAGGCTGTGCTAACCGCAGCGCGTGGAGCGGTGGGAACCATCCAGAATTGCGACTCAGCTTCATCGGTTTTCGTCCGGTGCGCACGATCTTTTCTTCTGATCCAGACGCCGGTCCTGACAGCGGCCCTGGAAAGAAGTAATATGCTTCGGCTCTGCCGATCAGCAGTAGTGAGCACCTCAGCGCATTGCTGTGCAAACC
>JASJCT010000053.1 GCA_030065855.1 Myxococcota bacterium | reverse complement strand
TGATTGAGACACGAGCAGTGCAAGGCAGGACGACAAGTCTTGCTGGTGGCAAGGCGCGGAGGAGTAACGCAGCAATGCGAAGTGGATCGGGCGCCATACGACGGGAGTGCCTACTGAGATAGGTTCTTAGCCAGGCCAGCCACGTAATTGACGATTTCCATCGGTGTGGATGCAAAGAAATCCGGCTTCGTGCTCAATAATTTCTTTCTGGATTGAAACCCCCAGCCCACAGCCACGCCTTTTATTTTGCATTTTTTCGCAGCCTCGATATCCCGATTTTCGTCCCCCACGTATATCGCTCTATCGCTATCGATACCCCTGACTCGGATCGTCCGGCGAAGGATTCGATGTTTGCCAAAGAGGTTGATGGAGGTGTGGAGAAAATCGAAGTAGGAAAAGACCCTGTTATTGCTAAGACACGTCGCAACGTTGTTCTTGTCGTTGGTGGTGACGATCCCGAGCACGCTCCCCGCGTCCCGGAGCCCCTTGAGGCAGGTCTCAATGCCGGAAACGATCTTGATTTTTGGGATTTCCGCTTTGATGTCTTGGCGCATGCGCTTGACTATCAGCGGCAGTTTGTACAGGGGTACGCCGACAAATTTTAGGAGCTCCCGGGTCGACATATCGCGGCATTTATCGATCTCATCCTCGGCGACACGTCGAAAGCCGAATTCTTCAGCGATTTGATTGCATATCCGAAAACCAGGCCAAAAAGAGTCGACCAAAGTACCGTCAAAATCAAATATAACCGTTTGTTGTTTAGCCATCATCATTCAGTTTCAATGTAATCGACATTCCATTCCCACGCAAAAGAGATAGATGCGTTCGTTTATCGGTGTACGATATTTTGGATGCACGCGCAGCTTCAATCAACGCAGTGCTTGATGCAGGTTTTATACGATGTGGCGCAGTTGGGCGTACACGTATCCAACAGGCGGTTCTCTGATCGGCAAGATGCTTCACACGAGGACTGGGATACCTTGCATTGCTGCTCGCAATCCTGTTTTGGGACACTTGCCGAATCCGCCGGTGCATTCGCTGGTGCTGGTGTCACCTGTGGTGGGGGAGGGGGCGGCGTGGTGACGTCTGAAACAGGAGGTGCTGGCGGAGGAGGTGTGGTGGTGCCTGAAGCAGGGGGTGCTGGCGGAGGAGGTGTGGTGGTGCCTGAAGCAGGGGGTGCTGGCGGAGGAGGTGTGGTGGTGCCTGAAGCAGGGGGAGGTGTAGGTGGTTTCGTTGCGTCAGAGGTAGGCGGCGGCGACGCCGTTGCTTTTTCGCTGTCCTCTGGGACTGGCGCTGGGCGCTTGTGAAATGCACCTGGCGGTCCTGGGGGGCCGGGAATGGAAATGCCCCTACTGAGCTCCTCCAGGCGTAGGTCAGCGTAGGCTATTTTATCTGGGGGCTGGTTATAAATATATTTGTCGCGCCAGATGGTCCAGCATGCTGTCTTCTGTTCCCCAGTGGTGCTTGGATTGTAATCCATATCAAAGCACCGATAAAATGCGTTATCACTTTGAAATGTTCGCCTCATGCTCGGACCGCAAGAGAGCATGAGGAATGCCGTCATCAGTATTGCGATAAGCGGTTTTACTAACATTGGGCCTCCTTTTGGCTCAGGAGATTCTATCATAGCCAGCATGGCTGATAGTCGCCGATTTGGCAATGGGGAGTGTGCATGGCCACCGCGCTAGTCAATGTATCCCAAGGAGCGTAGCGCAGCTTCAGCTTCCGGGTCCAACTGAACTGCCTCGGCTTTTCCCACGGCTTTTGCTTGTGCTGCCATCTGTTTGCGAACAGCCAGTAACTGGCGTTTGAGCACTTCAAATTTGAGGTTTCCTTTTTTGAGTTTTTCTTTTTCAGCAGGATCTTCAGCGAGGTCGTAAAACCAGCCATAGTCGCCTTCGGTGTCGTGGATAATCTTGTAGCGTCCGTCAAAGAGGGCGTCTCGTCTGGTCCAGTATATGTTGAACTCCATATACGCTGGGCGATGGCTTGTTTCTTGGCCGGTGATAAGCGGGATCAGGCTCTTACCCAATATGTCACCGGGCACGGGGATGTTGAAGATTTCCAATACAGTGGGGGCGATATCGATGTGTCTCGCCGAGTATGGGATGCGCTTGCCCGCATGCCATTGTCCTTTGGGTGCTCGGATGATCAGAGGTACGCGCGTGACCTCTTCTTCGTAGCGGTGACCGTGATCAAAGCTGTTGTGATCAAACTGTTCTTCCCCGTGATCCGAAGTGAGCAGGATCCAAGAGGCGTCGAGTAGGCCTTGGGCCTTCATCGCGTCGAGGAGTATCTTGATCTGGTCGTCTACAAAGCGGACCTCTCCGTTGTATAGCCCACGAATAAATGCCTTTTCCTGTTGAGTGGGATTGAGTGTTCCCTTTCTGGCAGCGTCGTGGTCGGCAAACGGCACCCGAATGCGTCCACGCGGTCCCTTGGCAAATTGTTTCAGGTACGGCTGTGGTGGGTCGTAGCTAATATGGGGGTCAAAATAGTGGACCATTAGGAAAAACGGCTGGGTAACATCTACTTGAGACAGCCATTTCAGTGCTGCTGCTGTGGTGGCAGTTGCCCGCCGCGATCTAGAGAGATGGGCGTTTTCGTGATCGTAATGGTCAAATCCCCGACCAAACCCCAGTGAGGGATGGATAAAGGAGTTGGTAACAATGGCCCCAGAGGCGACCCCTGTTAGCATTTCAGGAAGCGTCGGCACTTCTTTGGATAGGCCGGTAACGCGAATCCCCAGAATCTTGTCCTTTTCGTTTCCCTTGCCGTGGAGGCGTTTGCCACCGCCGTGAACCGTGGGCGGGACCCCAGTGAGGATGGATCCGAACGACGCCCCTGTCCACGGGGATGCTGCGTGAAATCTTTCAAACACAATGCCCTCGGCAGCCAAGCCATCCATCGCCGGGGTTATTGGGAGTTCTCCTTTGTGGCCGTAGCAGCCGAGCCTGTCAGCGCGGAGTGTGTCGACAATAATGAGAACCACGCCGTTGGACGCGGGGCTCTCAAGAGGTGCCGGAGGAGGGGGGATTTCCTGTTTTTGTTCTTTGATGGTAGATGAGGGTGGGTCAGCCATGGGGGTCTGTTTTTTTGGTGATTCACCTGAGCAACCAGATACTGCCAAAGTGATCAACATGAGGACCCATCCTGGCGCCTGTAATCCATTGCCGGGTGTTGATTCTCTTGGTCCAAAAAACGCTTTGAATATGGGATGTTGTATTGAAATCTTCAAGGACATTAATAAGCCTCATTGTCTGCATCGCCCATTAAGCGACCCGCAGGCAGCACATTGTGTAAGCATCGATTATTCACTTTTCCTCGGTCGAATCAAGAGACAGGGCGTCTGATTGTATCCATTTTCAAATCACGCTACTGTGGGTCTGGGTTATTGACCCGGGTTGGGTTCGTCAGGGTGCGTCATGGGTGCGTTATGTGTTTGATATTGGTGGCCTGGAAAGCACATCCACAGTATGAACTGGTGGTGGCGGCAAATCGGGATGAGTTCTATGACCGTCCTGCAGCCGCGCTTAAGAACTGGGAGGACCATCCCGATGTTTGGGCTGGCCAGGATGTGAAAAGCAGCGGCACTTGGATGGGCAGTACGTCAACCCGCAGATTTGCGGCTATTACGAACTATCGCGATCCAACCCGATTGCTGTCAGACGCGCCCTCAAGGGGACGCATCGTCAAGGATTTTCTCATCGAAAAGACGCCGGCTGAGAGGTTTGTTTCAGATCTGGAAGCGCGCGCTGCTGCCTACAATGGATTCAATCTGCTCGCCTGGGATGGCGTGCGTCTGGTCTACTTTAGCAACCGCAGTCCTCTGGCTCAAACACTCTCACCAGGCATCTATGGGCTCAGCAATCACTTGTTGGACACACCTTGGCCCAAGGTTGGCAAGGGCAAGCGGCAATTTAAGCAGGCCCTCTCCACTGCAGCGCCCGAGCTCATTTCGAGCTTGTTTTCCATACTGGCTGATCGGGAAGTGCCCCCTGATAGTGCGTTGCCAGAGACGGGTGTGGGTAAAGCGTGGGAGCGGGTGCTATCTCCCATCTTTATTACAAGTCCGATATACGGCACGCGAACTTCCAGCGTTGTACTCGTTTCGACTGACGGCAAGACCAAATTTATCGAACAGACCTATGATCAAGGGCGGTTTCAGGGGACGGTCGAGCAGGCCTATTCTTCGGGCTGCGCAACTTCTTCGATGAGATCGGCCAGTGCTTGAATGCTAATGGGTTTCTTGGCATATGCGCGAATCCCGATGGATTTAATGGCGTCTTCATCCACTTCGTCATTGTAGCCGCTGGCGAGGACTATCGGGATATCGGATCGTATTTCGAGAAATCGCTTGGCGAGCATGGTGCCTGATATCTCTGGCATGCTCTCGTCAGTGATGACCACGTCAAATCGGTTGGGATCTGATGCGAAGAGCATCATCGCCTCTGCCGCATCTGTTAGCGCCGTGACATCGTATCCCAGCTGGGATAGGGTTTTCTTGCTCATTTTTGCCACCATTGCCTCGTCATCAATCAACAGGATGGCCTTGCTGGCATTGGATGATGCAGGTTCAATGGGGCGCGTCGACCTGAGGCCACCCCGTAGCTCTCTGGGTCTGATGGGCCCTTTGCACTGGTCGCGATCGGGTGTTTCATGGATGTGTGTTGCGGTGTTTGGTTGCATTTTACCCCCAACCTGTACCACGACATCCCCCTCCAGCCATGGTGATTTAAATGCGATCCATACCCCGATAGTAACGGCTGATATCCGGCTTTCTTAACCCTGTTTTTCGGATTTTTTGATTAAAGTAGATTTTATTTAACCGAATATTAGGCCAATCTCACTCATCCAGTGCATTCCTGACCTTTTTGGTAAGCCCCTCGACTGAAAACGGCTTTTGCACGAACCTGACCCCATCGTCCAAAATACCGTGGTGCGCGATCACATCATCCGTGTATCCCGACATGTAAAGCACTTTAATGTCCGGGCGCAGGGTGGCGACTCTTTCGTAGAGTTCCTTGCCGTTCATGCCCGGCATGACAATGTCTGTCAGCAAGAGGTGAATTCTGGAAGGATGGTGCGCGGCGAGTACCACGGCATCATCAGTGGTATCTGCCTCGATGACCTGATATCCCTGTTTGTCCAGTATCTTACATATCAATCGGCGCACGGCTTCCTCGTCTTCGACCACCAACACCGTCTCTGTGCCGTAGGCGGTTTCCGGCTCCCTTGAAAAGAGGCCGTTGGTTTGGGCAGCAGCATCGATGCGCGGCAAATAGATCTTAAACGTCGTGCCGTAGCCTGGCTCGCTGTAGGCCCAGACATAGCCGCCGTGCTGTTTGACAATGCCGTAGACAGTGGATAGCCCGAGTCCTGTGCCTTGCCCTTTTTCTTTTGTTGTAAAAAATGGCTCGAATATCACGCCCAGGGTCTCGCTATCCATGCCCACGCCCGTATCGCTCACCAGCAGCACGACGTACTTGCCCATCTTTGCAATGGGGCGGCAGGCGATGTACGCTTGGTCCAGTTCGACATCTCGCGTCTCAACGGCCATTTTACCGCCATTGGGCATTGAATCAGCCGCATTTAGCGCCAAATTCATCAGGATTTGTTGTATTTGGGACGAGTCAGCCTTTGTCGTGCCCAGATCAGGTGCCAGGCGATAGGAGATTTCAATATCCTCTCGAATCAGCCGCCGCAGCATTATTTTGGATTCGTTGACAATGTCGTTGATGTTGAGGGCCTGCATTTTAAGGACCTGTTTGCGGCTGAACGCCAGCAGCTGGTGGGTCAGATCCTTTGCCCGTTCTGCTGCAAAGCGGATTTGGGAGAGCTCCTCGTAAAGCGTATCCTCTGGCTGGAGATCGATCAGGGCCATTTCAGAGTATCCGATGATGGGAGACAAGAGATTATTGAGGTCATGGGCAATACCCCCAGCCAGGCGGCCGATGGATTCGATCTTTTGAATCTGGCGCAATTGATCGGCCAGTTTCTCCCGTTCCTCATCGGATTTCTTTCGAGCGGTGATGTCCAATATGGTGCCGGCCGCTCGCAACGGGGTGCCGTCGGGTGATCGCTCGATAATGCATCCCCGATCCATGACCCAAATCCATTGGCCTGACTTTAGGCGCAGGCGGTGTTCGCTCTCGAAGAACGGTGTTCTTCCAGCCAAGTGGGCACTGAATACTTCGGAAACATTGACAGCGTCATCGCTGTGGATAAGCGTTTCCCAGGAGTGGATTTCTCTTTCATCACTGGCTCTTGATCGATCAAATCCAATCAGGCTGGACCAATACCCGTCAAACACCACTTCCCCGGTCTCGAGTTGCCAATCCCATAACCCGAGATTTGCGCCTTTGAGGGCCAGCTCTAGGCGTTGCTCGCTGTCATGGCGCTCCTGTTCAGCCGCGATCCTGGTCTGGTGCGCAGTGAGGGCGTGAAGCGCTACCGAGGCCTGACAGGAGACAGCCGTAAACCATTCGCTCGACGCGATTTCTTCTGAAGGCAGGGCCAAAGCAAGGGCGCCGAATAATTTATCGCCCAGGCCCAGGCGACCGCAGTAGATGTTCATTTTATTGCAGGTCGCGGCGCGGTGGCAGATCGGGTTCGTCGGATCTGTGCATTCGCAATTCGGCGCGCCTTCGTCCTCAAGCAACGTTCTGAGACAATGGGGTGGACCCTCTGGGCCGGTTGCATCTGGATCGTCGAGGCCCATGCCAGATGCCACATCTGCGCATACTTCCAGTGTTTCATCGCATAAAATCGCCCATGCGCCCAATGCACCGGCCTCATCCACCAATTCATCGCACAGCTGCTTTATAAAGGAAGGCGCGTCGCCTGCATTGGAAATCAGCTTGTTTACCACCTCGATGAGACGGGTGAGGACCATTTGATGATGATGCGGTTGGTAGTCTGATGATGAGGTAGTACGTATGGATTCGATTTTTTTCATTTTACCAAAAGCCCTATTTCTTTCCGATATGAATTATGTAGCCAAAAAACAATTTGTCCCGGAGATTTGCTGCACTTTTCCCATTTGCACTGAGTACACCCTATAAGACAGCGACAATAACTAATTCGGGCAATCAATGGGGTGTGTCCCGCTCGGGTCTGGATTGCTTGTCGCTTCGCAGTTGTAGATGTCCTTGTCCGTATCCCAGCCGCAGACCGGACTGTTGCTATTGCCCGAGCAATCAAGGCAATATAAAAGATCGCTATCGCACCAGATGACTTTGTCGCTCGTTGCGCAGCACCCCTCGTAGGATATGTCTTTGCAGTCTGGAGAAGAAGATACGGGCGCATCTGGATCCCAGCCGTTACACGTGTCGTCACACCAGTAATCACCTGTAACGCCCTCGCATGTGTCCGTGCCCGTATCTGTGTCCGTGTCCGTATCCGTATCAGTGTCCGTATCCGTATCAGTGTCCGTATCGGTATCAGTGTCCGTATCGGTATCAGTGTCCGTATCGGTATCAGTGTCCGTATCGGTGTCAGTATCCGTGTCGGTATCTGTGTCTGTGTCCGTATCAGTGTCGGTGTCTGTATCTGTGTCCGTGTCTGTGTCTGTGTCTGTGTCCGTGTCGGTGTCCGTGTCCGTGTCTGTGTCCGTGTCTGTATCTGTGTCCGCGTCTGTGTCAGTGTCCGTATCGGTGTCTGTGTCAGTGTCCGTGTCCGTGTCAGTGTCCGTATCTGCGTCAGTGTCCGCATCTGAATCCGCATCTGAATCCGAATCTGAGGTTGATGCGCTGTCACTGTCAGCATCGCTAGGCATATCCCCGCCACCATTCGTTGGGTCAACCCGTGCACACTGAACGGCAAGCACTATCAAGACACCCACTGCTAATATTAGATCGCGTACTTTACATTTGAATAGCATGGTTACTATTTTTGCTTTCTGTTTTTTATCCATCTTCTAAATTATACATCTTTTCTTGCAGCTTATTATTTGCCACCTTAATTGAATTATACGCCAACCCTGTTTGAAGATAAATTTTTATCCATCCCAAAATAGCTGCCCTGAAATGGATGGCACAAGGCGCGCTTTCGGATTCAAATAAATGGCCGATCAGGTGTTCTATCTTCTGCTAGGTTCCATAAATCGATTTTTACCTGCATAGTGGGCTTTGATATAAAGCCGGCAAGCGAGGACCCAAATGGAGACGAGTAACGATTTAAGTTCAAAAGCCACTTCTTGGCGATTTCCAAAGTATTTCTGGCTTGCAAACGCCATGGAGCTGATGGAGCGCGGGGCATATTATGGATTTTTCATTGTTCTCACGCTCTATCTGACCGACATTGTTGGATTTACCGATAAAGAAACCGGGGTGGTGGCAGGGCTTTTTTACGGTGGGTTGTATCTGCTGCCACCGTTTTTGGGGGCGATTGCCGATAAGATCGGGTTTAAAAAAGGGCTGATGCTGGCCTTTGGCCTGCTCACGGTCGGGTATTTTTTCCTCGGCGTGTTCAGGACAAAGCCAGTGGTTATCGCGTTCTTAGCCGTGGTCATGGTTGGCGGTGCCTTTATCAAACCGCTGATCACCGGAACGGTTGCCAAAACCACGACCGAAGCCAATCGGGCCAGGGGCTATTCCTTGTTTTATTGGGTCGTTAACATTGGGTCGTTTTTTGGCAAGACCGTGGTGCCGGAGATACGGCTCGGTATTGGGCTTAGCTATGTCAATTTCTTCTCGGCTGGCATGGCCTTTTTGGCATTGCTCACGGCTGTTTTCCTCTTTGGCGACCCAGAGGGGGGCGATCACGAGGGAAAGTCAGCCCGGGATGTGGGGCGGGCCCTTGTCCGCATATTTACCTATCCACGGCTGGTTGCGTTGACACTGATTATCGCGGGGTTCTGGATTATCCAAGCCCAGCTCTACGCTACGATGCCCAAGTACGTCATACGCCTGCTCGGCAATGCTGCGCGACCCGAATGGCTGGCCAATGTCAACCCACTGGTCGTGGTCATATGTGTGGTCCCGCTCACGCAACTGTTGCGAAAGCGCAAGGCAGTGACGTCCATGTTCATTGGGATGATGATCATGCCGTTCTCTGCCCTTGCCATGGCCTATAGCCAATCTCTTGAGGCAGTGACCGGCGATGCAGTGTCTATTTTAGGGATGTTTGCACTCCATCCACTGACCGTGATGATGGTGGTGGGCATTGCCCTCCAGGGGCTTGCCGAGTGTTTCATATCCCCCCGATTTCTTGAGTATTTCTCGCGATATGCCCCAAAGGGTGAGGAGGGGCTTTACCTGGGGTTCGGTCACCTACACTCCTTTTTCTCAGCCGTGATCGGCTTTGTTATGTCTGGATTTCTATTGGACACCTATTGCCCGGATCCAAGTACACTTGCAGCAGGTCTTTCTGAGGCAGAACGCGCGGCCCATTACGCACAGGCCCACCATATTTGGTATTACTTCGCAGGGATAGGTGTTGCTG
Source organism: Myxococcota bacterium (assembly GCA_030065855.1). Classification (GTDB taxonomy): domain Bacteria; phylum Myxococcota_A; class Polyangia; order JAAYKL01; family JAAYKL01; genus JASJCT01. The sequence continues at coordinate 30,149 of JASJCT010000053.1, read as the reverse complement.
CTGCAATGGCCCTACTACTGTTTAGATATTTGGCAAAGGAACAGGAGTAGCAGCCCCTATGCACGCGGTCATCTTTGCCCATGGGCTCGATAGTAGCCCGGGCGGCACAAAAGCCAGCTATCTCAGAGAGCGGTTCGGCACTGTAACGCCACCCTTGCGCGACTTGGGACTCGCAGCCCAAGCAGATACCCTCGCGGCGCTGGCCCATCAACACCAGCCTTGCATTCTGGTGGGATCAAGCCTGGGCGGCCTGGCCGCGTTGGGTGCTGCAGTGCGTGTTCCAACAGGTCACATTGCCCACTTGGTGCTCTTGGCGCCTGCAGTAAGCGCATGGCGGAACAAAGGGGCATTCCAAGCAGCTGAGCAGACGAGACCCGGGTTGCTCGCCGAAGCGCTTAGAATGGAACAGCTATCAATACCTGAAACGATAGCAGCGACCCTTATTCACGGCATTGAAGACGATGTGGTTTGCGCAGATGATGTCATTGCACTGGCTGTTCGCTCCCGGTCCAGTCGGCTGGTACTGATACACGACGACCACCGGCTGGCCCAAAGCAAGGCCCTTATCCTGTCCGTGATCGGTGCTGTTGCCAGCGGGCAGGACCCACTGGCGAGCGATATTCAGACCGCTGCAACAGGGCGATGAGATGGAAAAATACGCCCGCTGGTTGATTCGCTGTCACATCCCTATTTTTATTATTGCCATTGCAGTGACCATTGCCCTGGGCACGGCCCTTCCCCGCCTTTACGCAGACGACGATGTCATGCAGTTTCTGCCGGATAATGACCCCAAGGTCCAGCTATTCAGACGCGTCAATGACCGTTTTGGCGGGCTCGATGTGGCCATTGTCGGCCTGGAGACCGAGACCCTCTTTACGGCCGAGAGATTGCGCCACATCCGGCAGCTCACGCGTCAATTGGGGGAGATCGACGGTGTGTTCGATGTCCTATCGTTTACTGAAGCACCAGATCCGAGGCCGAGCCCGTTTGGATTGGTGATTGCGCCCCTGGTCGATCAGATCCCCGCAAGTGAGAACGAACTCGAAGCACTCAAGGCCCGGGTGCTGGCCAATGAGACAGCAGTGGGAAACCTGATCTCCAATGACGGTCGGGCTGCCATGATACTTTGTTTTTTAGGTGGCAACCGCCCGCCCATCCACATCGCGGCAGACATAAAGGAGGTCGCCGCGGCCCTGTGGCCTGACAGCAATATTTACTATGGTGGCGCGCCGTTCATTCGCCTGCACATTGCCGGCGGCACAAAAGAGGACCTGGTCCGTTTAACACCTGTGGTGGCCCTGGTGGTCATGGTGGTGACCTTTTTTATCTTTAGAAGGCCGATGGGCGTGCTTTTAAGCCTGGGCGCGGTGGGCATTTCAGTGACCTGGCTCATGGGGGCGCTCGCACTTCGGAGCAAGGGGGTTACGGTCGTGGGATCTGCCTTGCCCACCGTGCTCGTCGCCATTGGTGGGGCCTATGGGATTCATATTCTGGTGGCCTATTTTAGCAGCGATGCAACGAGCGTTCGCAGCCGGGTTATTCAGGCACTCAAGCGCGTTGGCTCGCCCGTATTGGCATCTACGGTCACCACGTGTGTTGGGTTTTTGTCGTTTCTGGCAATGGACGTGGCCCCGCTTCGGGAATTCGGGGCCTTTGCAGCGCTGGGGGTGGCGTTTGCCGGCGTTCAGGCCTTGGTCGTCATACCGTCGGTGCTCTGTTTCTTTGACCGCGTTCCCCCCCGTGTGGATAGGAAGCGCCTGCCGCTTTCTCTTGGCTGTGTTGCAAAATGGGCGTCCGGGCATCGTCGCATCGTGCTGATAGGTGCTGTGCTTGTCGCCTGTGTGGGCCTGGTCGGTGTGGCGCGGATTGCCCCAGATACAACCTTAAAGACGTTTTTTCACAAAGAATCCGAACCTGATCGGGCGAACGCGTTCCTGACAAGACACTTTGGCGGGTCGGTTTATCTGCAAATCTACTTTGAGGGAGACCTACGGTCGCCGTTTGTACTGGCCGAGCTAAGAAAGGTGGTCGAAGTTGCCCGCGGCATGCCAGAGGTGGTCCAGGTGAGCTCGATCATCGACCCGCTCGTGATGATGTCCGAGGCCATGGGCGGGCGGGCTGACCTGCCCGAGAGTCGCGAACGGGTGACATCCCTGTATCCATTTTTGGACGGCACGGCAGCTATCGACCAGATTGTGTCCCCTAACAAGGATGCTGGCCTGGTTCAAATTCGCTTAAAGGACATTGGGCCGGAGCGCGTGCACCAAGTGGTAAAGACCCTTCATGAATTTGTTGAAAGGGAAATCCCAACCGGTATTCGCGACATTGCGATCCATACCCTGGCGCCTGACGAACAAACGCTGTTTGAGCGAAAGCGGATCAACGAGGTGTCAAAGCGTATCGTCCGGTTGGTCAACATCCTTGCCCCTCAAGTCGAGACCCGCTATGCCACCAAGTCCGCTATAGCAGCTACCTTGTTGACAATCGATTGGCGCACCCCCCTTTTGCCTGGCTCGGATCTTACACGGGCGATAAAAGAAATGGTCGACGAGTTTATTGTCGGCGAAGCCGCGCCTTTTGAAGCACTGGACCAGACAGAAGGACCGGTGCTCGCAGAGTGGGATAGGCGAGCCGAGCTGGCAGTGGCTGCGTTGGCGCCCATTGCCGGCCAAATGCTCCAATCCAGTGACGTGCGGGCAGTTTTGACTGCTGGCTTGCCGTGCACGGCTGCTCGGGATCCCGAAGGGTTAGCCATTGCAGTGGACGCCATTACAGCCCGATTAAACGCCATCGGCAGTGCTGTTCGCGCCCAACGCGAGGTTGCTTCTGTGCTGGCGTCAATTGGTATCAAAACCGCGCCTGATGTGCTCAAAGATCGGGTCGCCTGGGCCATGACTGATTTGGGGACGCCCGTATTTGGCTTCCCAGATCACACTGATCGGGCCAGTCCGGTAATGGCTGCGGTCACTGGGCAACCCGTGGTCAACGTGGCGTTTTGCAACAGTACGATCCGCAACCAGCTCCGATCCCTGGCAGTGGCGTTTGTAATGCTGCTCTGCGTGTTGGCGATGACGTTCAAATCTGCGCTCGCAGGGCTCAAGGCCTTGATACCGCCCTTGTTTGTGCTTTCGATAGCGGTCGGTGTAATGGGTGCAGCGTCCATACCGCTCGACATGACCACCAGCATGATAGCGGCCATCGGTTTAGGTGTGGGGGTTGACTATTCCATCCACTTCCTCTGGCGCCGTCGGCGAAGGGGCATGAGCTTGGCCCAAACCACAGCCGATGTCGGTCCCTCGGTGGCTTCGAATGCCGTGCAGGTGGCAGCAGGTTTTGCGGTCATGACCCTATCGGACATGGTGCCAATGCAAAGGTTTGGCCTGCTCGTGGCAATAACCATGTTGCTCAGTGCTTTGAGTACCTTTGTCCTCCTACCCGCACTCAGAGCCGAAGGGATAAAGCCTGGAATTAACCCTAGATACTCGCGCGAAGCGGTAAGGAGATAATGCCACCAGGCCTTATTCTTTATCCGCATTTCCCTGGTGCGGGGTAATGACTCCAACATTAGGTGATAGTGATTCGACATCAGTGCGAATCCGTGAATTTGGACGTCAAACCGCACCACAGTTGCTTCGAGGAAATCACTTCTTCCCCAGTCCAATTCCAACAAATAGTTGTATTTCCCCTGAATAGATAGGCATTTGTTGAACAAATGGTGTCGGTTGTCGTTGTATCTCTAAACGGCAACTGGACATTAAATTTTTGAAGTCTTTAGGCCATCGCACGAGATATTACGAAAGGTAAACAATGAGCGAACATGCTCTCTTCTGGAAAAGTAGTCGCCGTATGTCCGGCCCATCTGTAGAACTGCTTCTCACACTCCTATTCGTAATAGGCAGCGGATGAGGAAAATACAAACCCGAACCAACGCGGAAGCCAGAGGAACTGGTAGTCACCACAGAACAGGAAAAGAACGGGGCACAGGAGGAAGAGGCAGTCGCCTTTCCTGACAACCCAGTCGGGCGACGGGGTCAGGAGTTCGTCGCGTTTCTCAACAAGGCGGATGAGCGTACTATTGAAGCCTTCGTTTCCACGAACTTCGAAGAGTCGTTCCGTGATATGGCTCTCATGGATGTCCATACCCAGGTTATTACGGGTATCTGGAACAATCTCCCTGCACTCGTTCTCCGCCATGCATCTGCCAAGACGAATTTTGAGGCCGAACTGTATCTGCAATCGTCCGCCAACCAGGAGTGGTTGCGGCTCTCCCTAAGCGTTGAGGCAGTACCCCCTCACAAGTTCAACGGTATCTTGTTCAGACCCACTAATGGCCCGCCAGATCCCGCCCTCGCGGACCTTGATCCCGAAGCACTAACCGGGGAACAACGGCTCAAGATAATCACCAAGGTAGACGCCATCATAGCCTGTACTGGCGCGCGGGTGATCGTACTGAAGAGTTCTGGACGCTCGATGAGATCGATGGAAAAAAACGCCCCGACGTCCCAGTATTCGTGCTCACCTCAGATCGGACCTTCTCCGGCGCGGAGGAGTTTACCTATAACCTCCAGACTCGCAAGCGAGCGACAATCGTCGGAGAGACGACCGGTGGTGGTGCGAACCCTGGAGAAGTATTCGACATCTCTCCTCATTTGGGCATCTTTGTCTCGACCGGCAAAGCCATCAATCCAGTTACGAAGACCAACTGGGAGGGTATCGGTGTCAAGCCCGACGTAGAAGTGGATGCGGAACATGCACTAGAGAAGGCCACTGCTTTGGCGAAACGAGCTGCGAGAAAGTACCGGAAATCGATTCGATTGAAGCCGATCACGGATTCCGGCGATACCAATCATCGTCTGTAGCGATTGGGCCTGGTGTCCACGGGGGACAGGGTGGGTCGACGAGTTCTGGGAGTGCTGTCGGATCCCGCCGAAGCGGTGCAGACTGGACCATTGTGTTTCGCATGCAGAGGATTCAGCTTTCACGCGGCGACGCAAATTAGGCCAAGAGAAAAGGCAGAGCTGGAAAGGCTCTGCGGATAAGTACGTCCATCATTCTAGACTTGGTGCAGAGTTCCGACCAAGACGGACCGAGCGTGGAGTTCGAATGGTCGAATGCATTGACTTGAGGTCGGTGTTCACTGAAAATCGACGGAATGAATAATGGAATTGGTCGGAATCTTGGGTTTTCAGGCGAAAGCGAGGGGGCGTTTGAATTACCTCCACATGGCTAAGGGGCTTCTCGGGCTGTTATCAATTCTCACCATTGCATGCAGGGAATATCCGCAGGCTACAGATGCGAAGGACCTGGTACTCAGCGTAGCAGTTGATAGTCCAAATCACCTTATCGAATGGCAACGTGATGAGAAGACCAGCGGTGTCACCGACGCCCATCTCAGGGCCCTTTGGCTCGATAACGAGGGCACGCAGGGTTGGGCGGTCGGTGAGAAAGGTGAGATTCTACGATATGCGTTAGAAAACGGCTGGAAAAAAGATAAAAAAACCACTAGCGCATCAGAGGCCGACCTTTGGGGCCTTTGGCTCAATAACGGGGGCACGCAGGGTTGGGCAGTGGGCGAGTACGGTACGGTTCTACGATACACGTCCGAGAACGGTTGGAAATTAGATGAAAAATCCAACAGTGCCACTGACGCCGACCTCAGGGCCCTTTGGCTCAATGACGAGGGCACGCGGGGTTGGGCGGTGGGCGAGTACGGTACGGTTCTACAATACACACTCGAAAACGGCTGGGCATTAGATGAAATAGCCAGCAATGTATCCAACTCTCACCTGCTTGCCCTTTGGCTCAATGACGAGGGCACGCGGGGTTGGGCGGTGGGCGAGTACGGTACGGTTCTACAATACACACTCGAAAACGGCTGGGCATTAGATGAAATAGCCAGCAGTCTATCCCGCAACAACATTACGACTCTTTGGTTCAACAACGAGGCAACGCAGGGTTGGGCGGCAGGTATTGACGGTGCAATTCTACAATACACACTCGAAAACGGCTGGAAATATGACGTAGTAGCCAGCAGAGTGACCGACTCCAGCCTCTGGGCCCTTTGGTTCAACAACGAGGCAACGCAGGGTTGGGCGGTCGGTCTTGACGGTACAGTCGTTCGATATACGCTCGAGAACGACTGGAAATTAGATAAAGAAAACAACCGCGTATCGAGCTCCCACCTTTTTGCTCTTTGGCTCAACGAAAAGAGTACACAAGGTTGGGCTGTGGGTGTTGATGGGGAGATTATTCGATATACGCTCGAGAACGGTTGGCAACGTGACGCTACAGCGAGTGGAGTATCCAGCAGCAACATTACGGCCCTTTGGCTCAATGACGAGGCAACGCAGGGTTGGGCTGTAGGTATTGACGGTGCGATTCTACGATACACCTTCGAGGACGGCTGGAAGTTAGATGAAAAAGCCAGCGAGGTACCCAACGCCTACCTTCTTGCTCTTTGGCTTAATGACGAGGCAACGCAGGGTTGGGCTGTAGGTATTGATGGTGCGGTTGTTCGATATACACTCGAAAACGGTTGGGAACTAGATGAAAATGCTAGTATCATAAAAGATGAAGATCTTTTGGGACTCTGGCTTAACAACGAGGCAACGCAGGGTTGGGCTGTAGGTGAGAGAGGTGCGATTCTACGATATACGTTCGAAAACGGTTGGAGATTTGATGAGAAAGCCAGTAGCGTATCCTACGCTGACCTTACGGCTCTTTGGTTCAATGATGGGGGCACGCAGGGTTGGGCGGTAGGTGAGAGCGGTACGATTCTACGATACACGGCCGAAAACGGTTGGACAGTAAATAGAAAAGCCAATAGTTTCATTGACGCCGATCTCTGGGCCCTTTGGCTCAATAAAGAGACTACGCAAGGCTGGGCAGTGGGTGATCACGGTAGTGTGCTACGATACACCCACGAGAACGGCTGGGAATTAGATGAAAAAGCCAGTGGCGTATCCTACGTCGATCTCAGAGCCCTTTGCCTCAACACTGAGGGTACATTGGGCTGGGCTGTGGGCGAGAACGGTACGGTTATACGTTACATGCTCGAAAACGGTTGGGAATTAGATGAAAAAGCCAGTAGCGTATCCGACGTCGACCTCTGGGCCCTTTGGCTTAACAACAAGGCTACACAGGGTTGGGTAGTGAGCAGAGGAGTCTCTATCAAGGTAGTGGAAGTTCCCATCAAATCAGCTGTTCTATTTGCAATTAAACAAGGTCAGTTGTCTCAATTGAACGGAACATTTGGAGTTAAGTTCCAACAGCGTGTTAACAATATCCGCGGCATTAACATTGTTGATAGTGCAGGGAATACATATTTGAATCCTACTTATTACGAAGTTGATCAGTATAACGATTCGGATAGTGTTTTCGAGTTCAGTTTCACAGATAAAATCGCTCTTCTGAGCCTTCCAGAGGGCGAGTATCGATTGCGTGTTACTGCCAATATGGGGCGATCTGATTCAGGAGTGAACGTCGATTTCGATACACCGTTCGAGATCAGAAATCAAGTAACGCCGAAGACGCAGTGGGGCATCATACTAATTGGCGGATTTTTACTTCTAAACCTGCTTTCTGTGCTACTCGCTACAAAATTTGGCTGGGCCCGCTCAGTAATTCTACATCGAGTGGGATCACAGATCCTCGGACTAGTTGTCGGTAAGTACCTGATTATTGATGCACTCATTTTCTTGGTTCGACCGATTCGAAACGCGCTATTGCGCGACTACCGTAGAAACTTGGCAGACTCTCCAGGCTTGCGCAAGTGGCGAGCTAGCGCCTACGTTCCGCCAACAATCCGGATAATCGATTCTGAAAAAGATCGAATCGAGTTTGAATCTGGAAGTGATATTGGGGAGCTTCTTTGGGTTCGTACCCTTGACACGGTACTATCTCATCGCAATGGAGGTGTATGGCTCGTCCAAGGTCCATCGGGTCTTGGGAAGACTGCGTTAGTGGAGAACTGGGCTCGAGTAGCACTTGAGAAAGGCTGGTCTCCATTCCTCATTCGCCTGGGTAGTGAACTATCGCCGGCAAGCGAGGCGACTTCGATGTTGAATCAGTATGGCGACGTGCCGCTTTCATCGGATAAATCTAGCGACATGGAGAGGGCTGGGGATCTGCTTAGCCGCGGTAGATTTCTGATTCTGCTTGACGCAGTCAACGAAGACTCAACGCCCAATGTCACCAGAGAATTTGTTCGTAAGATGGCAAGGCGAAACGTGATAGTTGTCACATCGCAATTCAAGCCGAACTGGGACAACATCGACTTGATGCCCATTACGCTGGAACCATTCGGCCGAGACCAGCTCAAGAAAATCTTGCCGGAGAACTGGCTTGAAGTCGTGTTAAAGGCAGAGCATCTGACAGACCTCAGCCAACTACCGCAATCTTCAAAACTGCTCGCTAAATACATTGAAAGAAACGGTGAGTTGCCGCCATCCCCCCTTGATATATACGAGGACCTTTGCACGCCCATTGCCAGTAATCCGAAATTACTAAATCTTGAGGAGGAGGCATGGAAGCGATTCTGCGATAATCAAGATCAATTCAATCCGTCCGACGCGTTACCTGATGAAGAAATTTGCCTTCCAGCAGTGGATAGCGGGCTTCTCACACCTCGCCAAAAGGGCGACAATCTGTCGTATAAGTTCTCCCATGAACGTGTACACCGCTATCTCGTTGCACGATACCTCAGCCGACAGGATCAGAAGTCATTAATGGACTGGAACATTGATGTAAAGCCTGGCCTGGGGAGAAGGTACTGGGCAGATACTCTGCAATTTTGGGGAGCAATCATCGCTGAACGTGTCAGGCTAAACCGTTCGAAGCCTTCTTCCTACATCGAGTTCTTAAGGGAAGTCGCCGAGTTCGAGTACACAATGTTCGCTGACCGACTCTACCCGCAATACGAGCGATTAAGAGATTCTAAGCGCATCGAATGTGATACTATGCTGGAACGTTGGGCTGCAAATCTGCTCGCGAAGATTGTAGGAAATGCCCTATAGACTAAATTCTTGTTGTTTCCTTTAGATTACTTGCTCAGTGCTATCCTCTGTTGTTGATTTTCCTGAGCACCGACTTGCTGATTCGAAGGAGAAAACCACTGGCATGCCAGTGGTATGAACAATGGCTACGCCAGTGATTAGTGGGAGCAAGAGCCGCTATTCCCCCTTCGACGAAGGGGGGTAGGGGGCTTTTTAAACGTCCAATTGTCCTTTTTTATCAGGGTCTACTCTTTCTTTCATTTATGGAAATCCCCCCGGCCCCCTTTTTCAAGGGGGAGGGCTCTACCTACACCGGACCCCCGGGGTAAAGGTTTCCAATCTCAGGGTAAACCCCCAAAAGGAAAACACGTGCCCTGAAGGGGCGCTGCCATTTGGCATGCAAGAGTTCCTCCGCGCCTTCAGCGTGGAGAATTTATTTCTGCTCGACGTGCCCTGGGGCTAAAGCCGCCAGGCTTTATTCTTTCGCCGCTTTGCGGCAACAACGATCAGTTTGTTTCTTGATCGAGTTTTACTTTTCAGGATAAGCTGGAATCAGCAACAAGAGGTCAGCTGTAAAGGCCGAATTCAGATTTTTGTGCTACTAAAACAAATACCCGCCAAAGGATTTAGGGAAACTATATTGAGCAAGACAATTGTTAGAAAAGCATCATTTACGGCATCCGTTTTCTCTCTCATTATATTGATCTATACGCCGCCGCTTCTCGCGTTAACCCCGATTGTGTTAAGTGAAGGCCAGGGTGAATATATTATAGGAGAGTATATCGAGTACCTCGAAGATAAAAATAAGGATCTTACTATTGACGAGGTCATTTCTCCTGAACTCAATAAAAAATTTATTCCCAGTGACCAAAAATACCTGAATTTTGGATATACGTCTTCTGCATATTGGTTGAGATTTAAACTTAAGGCGAGCGATAATAACACAAAAAGATGGATACTGTTAAATGACTATCCCTTAACAGATGATATACAAATCTATATTCCTAGCTTATATGGAAATAAGCGCTTCAAACACGGTGGGAGATTCCTGCCATTTTCAGCTAAAGATGAAGATTACAGGAGTTTTGCCTTTCATTTGGATATTCCTGCTGATTCAGAACATATGTACTATCTTCGTGTGGAAAGTGAAGATTCTTTAGCTGTGATTCTGTCAATTCTATCGCCCAAGCGATTTGCTAAAAAGAAACATACAAACCAGCTCTTTCTCGGTATTTATTACGGTTTTATTTTTTCTATGATTATCTTTTACTTGTTTATATATCTGTCAACTAGAGATCTCACGCATCTCTATTATGTTGTGACACTGTTCTTTCTACACTTCTTGTTCCAATTTTCCCTAAATGGCTTTTCGCACGCGTATATCAATCAAGATTCACTTTGGTGGGCAAGGGATTCAATTGCATTTTTTGAAACAATAGGCCTTGTTTTTGCTATGCAATTTGCAAAAGTGTTCTTAAATATCAGAAAAAACGCACGGCGTTTTGTCAAATTAACGAACATAGTTATCGTTGCGATCCTTGCCATTGCCGTCCTTTCTCTTTTTTTCAAATACTACTACATGATAGTAATAGCGGTTGTTGTAACAATGGGTGCAGCGCTTCTGATGTGGCTCGTTGGGATTATTTCTTATCGAAATGGTTTCCAAGGCGCGCGGTTCTATTTACTGTCCTGGACAGCGATACAGTTTCTGGGATGCTTTTATGGATTTAAAGCACTTGGCTTATTCCCGAGCATGTTCATCTCAGAATGGGGGTTCCAAATCGGCTCATTAGCCCATTCAGTGCTAATGGCGTTTGGTATGGCAGATCTCGTTAATATCACATTCAGAGCCACCGAGGCCACGGGCAAGCAGCAGGCAGCGCTCCTTGAGACCATTAAGGGGATTCAGCCCCAAATCCAGCACGTGGTGGCTGATCTGTCCGAGGTCTCCCAGAGCGTTGCCGATCAGGCTTCTGAGCATGCGATAACCGCGAAAAGGGTTGGCCTGTCCATCGAAAGCGTCAAGCAGACCGCAGATGAGATGACCATTGCGGCGCTTCAAAGCAGGGATATCTCAGCCAAAACAGACGCCGCTGCCATTGCGAGCGCAAAGAATCTGAACCAAGTGACCAAGGGCTTTTCCCAGACCATGCCGATGATCGAGCAACTGGAAGTTGAAATCGGCGATCTATCGACAAAGATAAGCAATACCGAGGAAATACTCGTCTTTATTCGGGAAATCGCCCAGCAAATCAATATTCTCGCCATCAACGCGGCTATTCAGGCAGTGCATGCGGGCAAACGGGGCAGGGGATTTCGGGTGATTGCGAGTGAGCTGCGCTCGATGATTCACAGCATTGATTCGTATCTGACGCACAGCCATGGACTGCTAGCGGATATTCGCCGCAAAGCCCAGGGCAGCACAGTGAACACCCGGGAAACCACCCGCCTTATTGGGCATCAGGTGGATCAGCTGCGCAGCGTTGAAACAGCTATTGGCAACATCTCTGGAACATTTGGAGAGACATCTCGGCAGGTGGACGTTATCGCGGACGCCTCTCAAAAGCAAAAAGCCACAGTGCACGAGGTGGCCGTGGCAGTGGACCAACTCAAAGCAGCTGCAGACTACCTGAGCGCTTCGGCAGATACCGTGTTAGACAACATGGAAAAATTGGTAGAAACCCGCAAAGCGCTCGACTCCTTAATGAACCAAATAGGCACCGCTAACTAACCTGAATTTTATAGGCAACGCTTTTTCCGCCTCTGTCGTCTATGGGGGAGACAACAAACACGGAGGTTCTCTATGGAGGTAAAAAGAAACATCGGCTTGGCAGTTATCGGCTTGGCGATTATCGCCTGCCATACCCGACCCGGCTTAACCGCGGATAAATACAAGGCCGCAGATCAAGCTGTACCCTGTACTCGGAATGCTGGAGATGCTAGCAAATCTACCTGTGAAGAGCGCACTTTTACAATCAAAGAGAAGTGGGATGTCATCGGCGTGAATGCCCACCTCAATGGCAGTATCCATGTAGAGGGGTGGGACAAAGACCACATCCAAGTCGTTGCGCGGATACGCGTTTGGGACAGTGACCCAGCCAGTGCAAAGGAACTCCTAAACCAAATCGAGATACTGGCCAAAGACCAGGTGATTCAGGCCCACGGCCCAAGGATTAGCGGAAACGGTCGCGGCTTTTCAGTGGACTTCGATATTCAGGTACCCAAGGCAGCCAACCTGCGATTAAAAGCGCTCAACGGTCAGATCGGTATCGATACTGTTAGCGGCAACATCGATGCCCGCGCTGTAAACGGCGGTGTGAAGCTCGTCGGGCTGAGCGGGGATGTCAGCGTCAAGTCCGTAAACGGATCCGTGTCTGTTGCCCTAAAAGGCGACAGGTGGCGCGGCAGTGGCCTGGCTGTCAGCACGACCAACGGCAGCCTGAAGATACAAATGCCGAAAAACTACTCTGCGGAGCTCGAGACCAAGACTGTTAACGGTGCAGTTGATTTTGGGTTTCCGGTCATGATCCAAGGCAGTGTGGGTAAGCATGCACGGACAACGCTTGGATCTGGTGGTGCTAAGATCAAATTCAGCACTGTTAATGGCAGTGTAAAGCTCATTGAGAGCTAGAAAAACCTCTAAGCATCCCTATCTTTAATGATATTATACTTCAATAGAGACCTCCCTTTGACCTTGAGGAAGAGGAGAGAAGATGCCAACCAGGTGGATGCGGACCGCGAGCGCACTTTTTGTCTGTTCACTAATTTTTGTGCCGATCCGATCATCTGCAGATACCTGGCTTGGCAAGGGCAAGAGGGGAGCGGCGCCGGTCCTGCGGTTGGTCGAGAAAAGTGCTGAAAAAGCCTTCGTGGAAATAGAAATTCCCGGCGTTTGGTCCAGGGTTGTCCAAAAAAATGGCATCGATTTCGAAAGCCTCGTTGTGCCGGGGTTTGATGTGATAGGCCCCGTGGGTGGGCCCGCACTACCAGCGGTCGGCTTTTTACTCGTCCTGCCTGAGGGAAGAAAAATTCGCGTAAAAGAGCGGGTGTCACAGCGCGAGGTGCTCGGGGAATTTACCATTGCCCCCTTCCAAGAACGGCTGTGTCGGTGTGGATCAAAGCGGGCCATCCGGTTTATCGTCGATCCCTCAGCCTATGCTCCGAATCGGATTTATCCCAGCGAGGCAACCATTGCGATGGATTCCCACGGCTGGATGCGGGATATTCGCCTGGCCCGCCTCGTGATTCGGCCCCTAACCTACGATACCGGGTCAGGGCAAGTGATTCTGAAATCCAGAATTATCGTCGAAGTCGACATAGCCACGCGCGATGCCGCTGCTTGGTCAAGACGATCTTTCAACCGAGTGACAGGCGGTGTACGGACTGTTTATGGGCAGGCCCATCTCGATCTACGGGGCGCCCAAGAAAAGCCTGGTGTGCCAGCTCCAGAGCACACACTGATCATCGGCCCCTCCTCGCATCTAGACGAGATCCAGCCCCTTGCATTGTGGCGAACTCAGCAAGGAACCCAGGTGACCATCACCGACGTAGCAGATGCCGGGCGCACCCCCGAGGAGATCAAGGCATTTATTCAAGCCGCCTACGATGAATGGGCGTCCCCACCCACAGCAGTGCTGTTTGTGGGAGATGAAACCGCAGTCCCCCCATTCGACCTCGGGTTGACGCCATATGGGGATACCTTGGCTTCGGATTACGTGTATTCGCTCCTGTCAGGGGATGATATCTACCCAGATGTGATGATGGGTCGTTTGGTCGCCCCGGTTACAAGTGACACTGCAACCCAGGTCGACAAGATTGTGGGTTATGAGACCAATCCCGATACAGGCGCGGCAGCTGGATGGTATGACGATGCCCTGTTCATGGGCTCGAACGAGGGCTACCCTTCGGATGAGGAGCGGATAGGGGAGCTCGTCGAGATATTCAACACCTACGGTTACACTGGCATCCACACATTTTTTCAGAGCACTGGTTGGGATCCAGCTGATATCAAGCCGGTTATTAACGCGGGCGTTACTTGGATCGCCTATATGGGCCACGGGTCTGGCACGTCGTGGTTGACCGATCCAGCATTTGATATTGCTGCTGTGAATGGGCTTGCCAATGACCGCAGGTTGCCTGTGATTTGGGATGTGGCGTGTTCTAACGGGCAGTTCCAGGAGAACACAGAGAGTTTTGTTGAAGCTTGGATGAACAAGTCCGCAGGGGGGGCCGTGGCCATGTTGTCGGCAACCGCCAGTGCTGGATGGGTACCGCCGGCAGAGTGGTCCAAGGGCATCCACAGATCATTTGCAGAGGCTGGCTATTTTCGCTTTGGCGAGGCTGCACTTGCCGGCGTGGCCCAAATGGTGGCCACCTCAGGAGAGGCCGAAGCCGAGGACGAACTGAAAAAATATGTCCTCTTTGGCGACCCCTTGCTCGAAATAAGGTCAAAGCCCCCTGTGGCCCTCGATGTTGACTTTGCCGAAGTGGCGAGCATTGCGGGTGGTCCGTTTCAAGTGACCGTCGCCACCGGCGGCAGTGGCGTAGCAGCTGCGCGGGTGGCAGGGGCAGCCGATGGCAGGGTTCTCGCTTCTGGCCTGTCTGACCCAGAGGGCCGGGTCGTGTTGGATCTACCGACCCTGGAGGCACTGGATGCCTTCACCCTAACCGTTACTGGGCGCGATGCGGTGCCGTTTCAAGATGAAGTGGCGGTCTCACCACCTGGATGTGGGGCATTTGCCCTCTCCAACCACGGGGTTGTCTCTTGCGACCAGGTGCTCTCTATTTCGCTTATCGATGAAGATCTCAATCAGGCCCCAGATACGGTCGAGCATGTACAAATCCAACTCACTGTGAACGACGCCAATATCCCCCTGGCACACCTGACCGAGAAAACCGCAGATGACGTTTTTTTTGACGGGTCTGTTGTATTCTCTTCTACTCCATCCAATAGCGAAGTCGATCTCCAACATGGGGATACCATTGCCCTCACTTACGAGGATGCGGACTGCCAGGGCCAGGCAGAGACTGTTGTCGCGCGCCTCACTGCCCAGTGTGCACCACCGGCTATTTCCGATGTCAATGTCAGTGATATTTCGTGGCATTCAGCCGTGGTGAACTGGACCACCAATGTGCGGGCAGGATCTCTGGTGGCGTTTGGTGCCGCATCTGAGCTGACAGAGGTCGTCGCGTCAACCGCATTGGTCACATCCCACGCCCTGCAACTCGAGGACCTCTCCGCATCGACTGTGTACAAATTTAAGGTCACCTCAGTGGATGAGGTGCAAAACAGCGCCACCGACGACAATGGCGGATCGCTCTATGAATTCGAGACCATCCCCTGTCCGCCCGACTGCGAGGGACGGGAATGCGGGCCAGATGGTTGCGGAGCCACGTGCGGTGAGTGCGATCTGGGCTTTAAGTGCGACCAGGCAAGCGGGTTGTGCAAATGCCCCACCTTTACCACACCCGGGTGCGAGGGATGCGACTGCGAAGCGTGCGTCTTTGAGCTCGACAGTTACTGCGAAGATATTGCTTGGAATATCACCTGCGTCCAGATCTGCGAGGCATCGTGTGGGGGGTGTGGCTTTACCGACACCGATACTGGCATCGATACGGACAGTGGGAGTGATTCAGACGGCCAGGAGGTTTCAGACGAATCTGCGGGCGATCCTGGTTGTGCTTGCCAGGCAGTCGGGCAAACGGTGAGCTATCGCCTGTTGCCCACATTTTTTTCCGCTGGATATTAAGTGAACCTGTCGCATACCGATATCATCCATTAGTTTGGGATTTGTTGGGCCTAGGCCGGGCCTTGAAACACGGCCCAAAGCTACAGATGGAGGGAGCCATGAATCTTTGGCTAAAGACAGATGCTGACACGTCGACAGATATGCCCATGTCGACCCCAGGGCAGGGGAGAGGGACCACTGCCGAGGCCCTTATTACCTACCTTACGAAATCCTTGGGGGCCCAAATGGGCCTGTTCTATTTGAAAGATGGGGTAGGTAGGTTGCGCCTCAGCGGTACGTATCCAACGATGGCGTCACTGACCTCGGACGTGCGCGCAGTGTCTGTCGCGCCATTTGTCGTCGACGGAGAAATAAGGGGCATCGCTGAAATTGGCACATCAAAGGAACTATCAGACGATCAAATTGCCTTTCTCTTGGCTACCAGTGAGCGGATCGCCCCGATGATCGATACGGATCAACCGCGCATCTGCGCCCCTCCTCCCATCTCCCCGGACGAATTTCAGAACAACTGACGTATCAAATCTAGGTTTAAATCGACGGTACCTTGACACTGGTTTTTAGCCGCTGATATTCTCCTTCGGGACAATTTTGAATTGGGATACGGACATCGGTGCATGCCACATCGATGGGGAGTTGTAGATGAAGAGAATTACTCATGGCCTATTATTGTCGGTTGCGCTGGTCGGATTCTCGGGTCTTGCCCTTGCCAATGAGTTTACCGATGTCATTGACGCGTTTGACCACGAGATTCAAGATCCGTTTGATATCAACCTGCTCGTGGGCTACGAGCGATTTCAACGGTCTGCCACCATTGCTCGGGAATGGTTTGATGATGACCCGCCCAACTGGGAGTATTACAATTACAAAAAAATGTATAAATACAAGCGGGTCAGCCACATCCTCAACATGGAGCTGGAGGTTGGCGTCTTTCGCGATTTGTCCTTCAAGTTTCGACTGCCGCTGGTTTTAAACGATACCCGAGAGCTCACCAAGCACAGCGATTGGGATGGATCGGAGTGGATCGATGAGAATGGCGAATCCATCGCTGCTCCCCCCCTGCTCCCAAGCTCGTTTAGCTCCCCTGAACGCAGCGGCGTGGACTACCTGGCGTTTGGTCTGTGGTGGGGCATCCTGGACCAGGGACGGGACGATACCAAGCCCAACTGGACCCTCTATGCAGAGGGCCGGTTCAGCGTGGGCGCCACGTTAAAGGCGAGTGAGGCCGACGAAGAGCGGGGCGGCATCAGCAGGGGCGTGAATGAGCTTTGCTTTGGCACCCGATTATCGCGCAGATATGGCATCCTAGACCCTTACTTTGGCATCGAAGCCCTGATCGGCTGGGCCAAAACAGGGACCGACTACCTGATCGAAGGCAACAAAGACGGGCAGCTCAACAAGATGCCCCCAGTGGTGGGGACCTTGGACTTTGGCATTGAGATCATTCCCTGGGAGCTCCCCGAAAGGGACGTCAAGATAGCGGCCATCCTGGGCGCCCAGGGCAAGTACCACTCAGAAGGGCGGGATTATACGCCCATGTTCGACATTCTGGGCACTGAGAATCATTTTACCAACAATGCGCTGGATTACGATTTCAACAATGATGGCACTATCGATTTACTCGCTCGCGATGCGGAAGAAACCTGGTCCGGCATGACCGACGTGGAGAACTACGCTGCGTTTGTCGGCAAACTCATGATCATGGCCCAGCCGGCCAAGTACGTGAAATTCCATATCGGCTTCCTCTTGGGCCACGAGACCGAACACTTTATCACCAAGACCGATCAGTGCCGGTCTGAGAATATGGGTGACGATGACATTTGCGAAATCTATAACTGGGGGTATCGGCCAGAGCTGGACAAGCCGGGCAATCGGTTTCGGGCCCAGAAGACCCTGCTCTGGACCTTCCTCCTCGATGCCGTCGCCATGTTTTAATTTCGTATAACAAAAGCCATTGACAGCTATCCGCATCAGAACTGCCGCTATTGTCTACGGCGCTTTGGCCGCTGTGGCATTTGTCGTCGGATACTGGCGCGGCAATTTGGACATCTACCATCACCCGGATGGGTTGCTCAGCGCCTCTGTTCCCCTCTACGGCAGGATACTTCTCGGCGGTGCTGCAGGCGTGGCGTTCGGCCTTGGGATATCCTGGCTGACCCGCTTTACCGTGTATCGCTTCGAGTGGTCCCGCGTGCTGCACATTGAGTTCCGCGGGTTGCTCGGCCCCCTGCGCAATACCGACATTATCGCTTTTGCCATCTTCTCCTCTGTGGCTGAGGAGCTGTTCTTTAGAGGCGCGTTACAGCCGATGCTCGGCGTGGTTCTTTCCAGCATCGCTTTTGGTGTACTTCACATCGCGCCAGGGCGGAAATTCATTCCCTGGCCGTTTCAAGCGGTGGCCATGGGATTTGCATTTGGCGGGCTGTTTTGGCTTGCAGGAGATTTATCCGCCCCGATTATGGCCCACTTTACCATCAACTACCAAAACCTACATTTTATCAATAGATACGATCCATCCCTCCAGTTGCCCCGTTCTTTTTCCCAGGGGGGCAACGGCACATTTCGAGGAACCAAGATCCCGCCGTAGGGTTGGTGGAGGGGGGCACGTCCAGGATGGTCGACTTTTGAGTTCAAGAGACCCAAATTGAATGACGCGTCCGCCTCCTCGGAATCCGGCGGGATCATCGACCTTCGTCTTCAATTAACACAAATTTTGAGTTCAAGAGACCCAAATTGAATGACGTGTCCGCCTCCTCGGAATCCGGCGGGATCATCGACCTTCGTCTTCAATTAACCCAAATTCGGACGTCGAAGATCCCGCCGTAGGCCTGGCGGAGGCGGACACGGACACATCCAAACTAGCGCGTTCGGGTCTGTCTCGCCCGGTACCTCACGACTGCCTGTTTCGTAAAGAAATATGTGGGGATACAAAAAACGACTGCTAGGATGACAGCACCGGTCCACATTGGAATGAGGATATCAGCGCCCAGATCGATGATCCGCGAGATGCTCTGCCAAATTTCTCTCCAATTCCATTCAGATGCGGTTGAGACAATGGCGTTGAATTTTTCCCAGCTGATTTGCTTGGCTGGAAAAAAGAGCAGTCCGAATTTGTAATACCCCCAGTACATGGGAATAAAGGTGATCGGATTTGAGATCCACACGCCGGCAATGGCAGCTTTGAGGTTGCCGCGCATGGGCAGGGCGAGGATGGTCACCACGGCCATCTGGATACCCATGATGGGCAAGATACCTACGAAGATGCCGAGCGCCATGCCCTTGGCGATCTTATGGGGCGAGTCTTTTTCGCGAAAAATAGCGATCAATCGGCGTGCGCCTGCTTTTACCAATCCTGGTTGAGCGCCCCTTGTGTCTTTACTTTCCATTCTCTTTATCATCTGGTGCAGCGTATTCATTTTATTGGTGACGAAGTTTGCCACATTGCGCGTTGGAGCCCAATAAAAATCGTGTCATACGACTGCATTTGGGCAAATAACAGGCTCTAGGTGCTTGCATTTTTTCGAGTTTGGCAAACGCTTATTCAGACCGCTGATCGAGATAGACCCGGGCCACTTCCATCTGGGAGGCGAATCTGCTATCTCTTTTAAGAGAACACGTGGTGGATGAAAAAAAATAGGGCAAAAAAATATGTCTTTTACCGGTGAACAACTCGAAGCTACGGCCCAGCTCGACCGCGCGAGAGCTGCCCTCGGGGAAGCGCTGGGGCAAACCCAGGATATCGATAACACAGGACTGGATGTGACCGAGGTCAGCGCGTCACTCGCCGGTGCTGTCAAAAGTATTTTTACCATTCAGTCTTCCGGCATCAGAGATCCCCAGAGTTTTATAGAAATCACCAGTGCCATGGACCATCTTCGCGACACCCTCAAGGCATTGCAGGATGTTCAGAGCGACAATCCTGCCCTCGTGCTGGTTACGAGTACTGTGGCACGCATTTTGGCGCTGCTCTACCCAATTTCCAAATTAATGGAAAAAATGGCTGAGGCCCGCGCCTCGGCATCTGAGCTCCCCATTCCATTGACCCCGAGAAAGTCAACGCCACCGACGTCTGATGCACCGATTCCCTTGGTTCCCAGCCGACCTGGGCGGCCATCGCGCCCTGCATCGGACATTGAAGAAAATCGCCGATCAAGTGAGCGACGTTCCATCGCCGTTGATATCGGCATTCACTCGAGTACGAACTTCTTCACTGGCTTTTCCCAGGACATTTCTTCTGGGGGTCTGTTTGTGGCGACCTTTGATACCCTGGCCATTGGCACGAAGCTCACCGTGAATTTCAATTTGCCTGACGGACCCGTGCTGTCCCTGGACGGTATGGTGCGATGGGTGAGAGAATACAACGAGATTACGCCGGAAATGGAACCGGGAATGGGCATTCAATTCGAAGACCTGCCAAAAAATGACCGCGACGCCATCAATCAGTTCATGGTAAAATATCCGCCTATCTTTTTCGAAGACGAATGAGCCAAAGCTTTCATATTAGCGTGGAGACGCATAGGCGATGAAACGCTGCGTAAACTGCAACGCAGTGCTTGAAGAGGATCGGGACACATGTGCTGTTTGCGGCACACCCCACGTGTCGCGCGCTGCAAGGCAGGGACAGAACGCCGAGTATTTAGGAAAAGACAGGTGGACGTTCTCTGGCATTGCACTGGGGGATAAGCAGGTGGGTAAGCAGGGGTCTGCATCGAAGAAAAAGACAACTATCGATGTAACCACGACGGACAAGGACAAGATCCCCCAGCCCACAAAGGTCCTCCATGTGCTGCGCGAATCTAAGCTGCCGAGAAATGTCCTGTACCAGGACAAGGGTAAAGATAAAGACAAGGAGGTGCGCGCGCCATCAAAGCAAGGGGCCACACTCATCGGCGGCGTTACGCCCGCTGGCGCCAACGGCGCGACTAAACCTGGCCCCCAACACACCCCCCAGTCGAAACACCCTAAAGCAGATGGCGCAGACCTGCCTGACCTAGCCTCAGCTGTCCAGACCCAGCAGTGGAGTGCGCCAATACCAGTGGCATCTCCATCGCCCAAGGCCGAACCATTGCCCCAGGCCAAGATCCCGCACCAGGACCTATGGGCGCCAGATAGGAAGGGATTGTCTGGCACGCGGATGAGGCATGGGGATGTCGGTCCCCGGCTTTCTACTAGCATGGGCATTTCATCGGGACTGCTGATGTTGCTGTGGTTTGTACCCGATGTTTGGAGCATTGACCCTGTCTTTCCGATGCATCTTTTGGGTGAGGCTCAAGGTCTGGAACTGTTGGCGCTACTGGCGCAGCCATTTTTTGGTGCGTTGGTTCTCGCCCTGCTGATTGCCCCTTTCCGCGAGACTACCAAAGCGAGCTTGGGCCTGGTTTTTGGTATTTTGGTACTGCTGGTGCCCATGGTGGCAAGCGATGCAACACTGCCCTATGGTGGTGCTATCGCTCTGGTAGGTGCCCTGGTTGCCACCATTATTGCGATTGGGATCTTTTTCCAGTTAGAAAATGCCATGTTTGGCCATTTTGCGCTGACAATGGTTCCTCTGACCCTTTTGGGTACGGCTGTCTTCGTCTGCATCTCGCGCGGGGCTTCCTTTGCGAATATTGCGGTGTTCAAAGCGCCAATTGCGCTGTACGCCGGCATGTTACTGTGTGCTGGCGCGGCCACTGTCCTCATCGCCTTTTATCGAATGAAATCAAAGGAAAAACCATGACCGACGATCCCAAATTTCGACCGGCAACGCGGGCAGTCCACGCGGGCAGTCGCATCTCGACAAATGATGTGATCTCGACCGTCCCGCCGATCTATCAGTCCGCGTCGTTCTATTATCCGAAGATGTCTGATTTGGACGGCGTTTTTGGGGAAACGCGGTCTGGATATTGCTACACCAGGTACGGCAATCCAACGGTCGTGGCCTTTGAAGAGGCCGTTACCGAGCTAGAAGGAGGGGAAACCGGGCTTGCCTTTGCATCTGGTATGGCTGCAATTCACGCAGCATTGATCGCAGCCGGCGTTTATCAATCTCCGCGCTCTGTTGTTGCAGGGCGCGATCTCTACGGCGCGACCTATGTTCTCTTGGATCAACTCATGCGATCCCAGGGCATTGACGTGCATTTTGTGGACGCAACGGATGTGGATGCGGTTGCAGCTGCATGTGCTGCGCATCGCCCCGCAGCGGTTTTGGTGGAAAGCATTTCAAATCCACTGTTAAAAGTGACTGACATTGCATCGCTGGCCAAGATCGTCAAATCCCATGGCGCATGTTTGCTCGTCGATGCGACGTTTGCCACGCCCATACTATCTCGTCCCCTGTCGTCTGGGGCAGATATGGTCATCCACAGCGCTACCAAGTACCTGGGTGGTCATGGCGATGTCTTGGGAGGTGTGGTGGTCACCAGTGCGGCACACAAGCAAGAGCTCCAGAGGATCATGAAGGCCTTGGGTGCGAACCTGGGTCCCCACGAGGCGTGGCTATTGCTCCGGGGGCTGCGGACACTTGCTTTGAGAATGGAGGCCCACTGTCAAAATGCGCTTACCGTGGCAACGCGCCTGACGCATCATCCCAGGATTGAGCGGGTTATCTATCCAGGACTGCCTTCCCATCCGCAACACGACCTTGCGACGCGCGTGTTTGACGGCCAGAGATACGGCGGCATGGTGGCGTTCGAAATAAAAGGGGCTGGGCAAACAGAGGTCTTTCAGTTCTTTGAGGGGCTGGAGCTGTGCGTGCCAGCAACCACACTGGGCGATGTGACAACGTTGGTGTTGTATCCGGCCCATTCCTCTCACCGAGGGTTGAGCCCGCTGGATCGATCGAAACTCGACATCAGTGAAGGCCTGGTGCGAATGTCTGTCGGCATCGAAGCGGTTGATGATATTTTTTCAGATATCAATCAGTCCCTGGAGCGCCTGTAGTACTTAAATACCCTGCGTTCTGTAGGGCCTTGATCATCTCTTTGGTGAGTTGGCCCTTTGGCTTGCGATCGTCAATATGTGGCGCAAGGGCATCCATCAGCCCTAACAATTCGGGGTTGTTCATGTATTTGGAAATTATATTCTCTTTTTCTTTTGGATCTTGGAGGAGGTTGTAGAATTCATAGCGCTCTCTATCCCACGCCAAGGTTGGCAGATCCCTGGGATTGGGTTGTGCCACCCCTGGGTGAAGCTCGTCCAGCTCTTTGGCAGCCCGTTTATCGACCTTATGGTGATGGACCAATTTCCATTGGCCGTTTCGAATGGCCTGTCTGCGCACGCCATGGGCATTGTATTGGCTGAATAGGATGCGTTCTCGATGCATCGATACATCTGCAAGGGCTTTGACGATAGAAATGCCGGGCAGATCATCTGCTTTGTATTTTATGCCCACCAAATCGAGCAGTGTTGGGGCAATGTCCACGTGCGTGAATGGTCGGTCGTCATAGACGCCGGCCAGAGAGAGGTTCGGTGCGTTCAATATGAACGGCACGCGCAGTGCAGGCTCCCACATATGATAGGCGTGGAGATAGCAGTTGTGATCTCCGAAAACCTCACCGTGATCCGCTGTCATGGCGATGATGGTTCGCTCTTGTTTGCCCGAGGACTTGAGATGGGCGATGAGCCGTCCGACCTGGTCGTCCATGTAGGCGATTTCATCGTCGTAGGCAGCGACGATCCGCTGATGGTCGAGCTTAGGTAGAGGTTTTTTATACTCTTTGAACGGATGCTCGATGATTTCTCCTGGCGGCAGCTCAGACAGAAACTGCCTTGGTTTGAGCGGCGGCCGGTACGGTGGATGGGAAGCGGTCAGGAACATGACCAAAAAGAAGGGCTTGTCCTTGACGCGAGTCAGCCATTGCAATGCCTTATCCACGAGAATGCGATCCCGTGGGAACGCCTTCAGCCCCAAGGTGATCGGGTCCTCAAATACCTGAAATCCCTGGTCAAACCCCCAGGCCTTGCGCACAAGTGGATTCCCGGTATATCCAGCGGTCCGATATCCTGCAGCGCGAAACCGTTCGGCCAGGGTTTTGATGTGGGGTTCCAAGCGCCACCCGCCCCTGAGCTCCACCCCGTGCTCGCGCTTCGGCAGACCCGTGATGATGGTGGTGAAGCTGGGTCGTGTCCACGAGGAGTTGGAAATGTAATTCCGAAGGAGTAATCCGTCCCTGGCCACCGCATCGATATTGGGACTGGTCTGGCGGTGATAGCCGTAAACACTGAGGTGCTTGACGTTGAGCGCGTCAAAGACGAGCAATACAACCGAGCCCTTTTTAAGCGGCTCAATCTGTGTCTGATCTTTAAAGGATTTAAAAGATGTCCGACCAAAGTACGCGTCCGTGGCCGTTAACCGTTCTTTATTGGCTCCGGCATCCGCGTGAAGTTGCTTTGACGGCTTTGAGCCGGTCTTAGATGCCCGAGTGTCAGGAGCAGTGTGTGCCACCTCGTGTGGTGGCTGGCGCTTTTCCCCATCTCCACATGCGGAAATACAACAGAGCAAGCAAGTGATCCAGGTGAGAGAGCATCGTTGATATCGTGGTTCCATAGTTGTCGTTTCTATCACTCCTAAAGTGATGATAACAACATTCAATGATTACTTCGAGCATCCAAACGTCTCGCCCGCCTTTGCCAGGCCTACGGCGGGGTTTTCAAGTTTCAATTCCAAATAAATTCTTTTTTCTATATAATTCCAAAAAGACCTTGGAGGTGAAGCGATGCATCTCGAAAACTGGATCGTTGGGGTATGTCTCGTCTGGGTTTTATCCATTATCGCGGGTTGCAGTGATGAACGGAATGGCAACGGCGATGCATCCGGGGACAGTGACAGTGACAGCGATAGCGATGGTGATTCAGATACAGACAGTGATGCAGATACCGACGCAGACAGTGATACTGACGCGGACACGGACTCGGATACGGATACCGATACTGACAGCGACAGTGATTCAGACACCGACACAGACACGGATACTGACAGCGATTCAGACGGATGTGGTCAACCCTGGGATCCAGAAGATGTGGAGGTCGACGACGATCAGCAGCTGGCCCATCGAACCATGGAGATAGCGGGTGTCGAGCGGGAGTATCTCTTGGTGGTGCCCCGGGATTACGACCCTGACACCCCCTATCCACTGATATTTGGCTTTCACGGCCGGAATGGAGATATGGATCAGCTGCGAATGTACATGAATGTCGAGAGACCGGCCAATGGCCAGGCCATATTTTTATATCCGAGTGGCCTCGACGAGTACAAAGACACGGGATGGGATCTGGGTGAGGACAGCGACGATCTTCTCTTTGTGGACGCCTTGATTGAAAAATATACTGGCGAGCTGTGTATCAATACCGACAGGATCTTTGCTACCGGTCATAGCTTTGGCGGATGCATGTCAAATTCCGTGGGGTGTTATCGGGGGAATGAAATCCGGGCGATAGCGCCCGTAGCGGGATGTGGGCCCTTTATATGGAATTCCTCCTGCACCGGGCAAATAGCGGCGATCATGTTTCATAGCCCCAAAGACACGGCGACCTCGTATAGCAGCGGCATGACCGGGTGCAACGTCTGGATCAAAGCAAACAGTTGCAACCAGGATCCCGCATGTGGATGCCACTGGGTAGAGGCTGTTGACGATCCAGAGGACGAGTGCGTTCAAACCGCACAGGAACCCTATCAAACCAGTGTTGAAATTGAAGTGACCGAAGACGACGACAAGGCGCCAGAACTGCGCCAATATCTCAACTGCGATGCAGGCTATCCCTTGGTTTTCATCGACCACTGGAACCATCGCGACCCGCGGTATCACAACCCACCGAGGTGGGTTCCCGGCATGATTTGGGAGTTTTTCGACCATCTGGAATAAATTATCCTTTTATTCACAGACACGAGTAGTGTCGGGAACTAAATAAATAAATAAGAAGAAATGCTGCCGTATACCTCAAATGGGTGATGCATTCCTGACTGATACTGGTTTATAGTCATCATGTTGCATTCATGTTGCATTCATTTAAGGGATATATGTCGCAGTAATGGATTGCTTTTTTCGGGGGTGTTGGAGAAGGGGTAATGTACATCACTCCTGAGAAGGTAGGAGTCCAGAAATAGACAAATTTTATGTTGGACACTCGTGGATAATTTTAATATCTTGGCAAAAATATAATATCTCAGCAAAGATGATATGTAAACCAAAGAGGTTGCCCCATGTGGAAACATACGCTTTTCTTCCTTGTGATGTTGCTGATCTTGTTTGCCTATAAAGTAAATGTAGCGAATGCGACTGAAGATGCGCCCGCAGAAGTAGACAAGCCGGTAACTTCAAGCGATCAAACCGAATTGTCCCAGAGCGACCCCGAAGGAACATACGGCCAACTCCATGTCACTGCGCTTGCCACGCACGAGGGGCGTGAAGACGACCCGCCGACATCCATAGCAGCGGATGTTTACCTCAACGGTGTCAACGTTGGCACGACGCCGTATCGCGATGACCTGCCGCCGACTGCCTATGAGGTCACTGTCAAACGGGCAGGTGCCATTTATCAAAGTGGCCGATTTTCAGTCGTTGCTGGGGAGACCTATAAAATAGAGGCAACGTTCGTCATTCCCATGACTGACCAAGAGCGCAAAGTATTGGAAAACAAGAAACAGACAGAAAAAGAAGCGCGACAAAAGAAACTTCGGCTTGATTATCAGGCTGAACTTGCATCGTGGCAACTCAACGTAGATGAGATAAAGCATAGGCGGCGGCCGTATATTATTCCAAGTGTAGCATCCATTAGTGGGGCTGTTGTGTTAGGTGTGGTGAGTGGCATCCTATTTAAACAGGCATCGGACGCCAATGGGGAAATGGAAAAGTACCATGACCTTTGGATGGACACCACGAACATGGAAGAATTGGAAGCATACCGCGCCAAGGGAGCAGACGCCCAGGATGAGCGGAATCTGAAAAACGCCCTGGGTATTGTCTCTGCATCTTTGGGAGGCGCGGCATTGGCCACAGGGGTGGTACTGCTTTACATCATGCCGGAAATGCCAGAAGCACCCACGCTACTGGCAAGGAGATCACGGCAACAGAAGTCGGTGATTCGCATCATACCAGCTTGGGATGGTCGGTCTGTCGGTATGAGCATTGGCGGGAGGTTTTAACGTGCAATCCAAGCTGTTGATTTTGAAACGTGCTGTAACCCATGTTGCGATGATGATAATGGCAATGCTGCCTGTGGCTTGTATCCATACTGTAGCGCATCAAGAGCGTTCACGCCAAAGAAACCTCGCCTACACTGAGGCGTATTTCGCCAGGATCCTGCCACTCGATAATGGCGCATTGATGCCTGAGGGGTGGCGGCTCGAGAACTATCAGCTCGACGAACACGGCAAGCCCGCTGAACTAAAGTTTGATCCTGATGAACAGGGCATCATCTGGCTTGATGTTGATGGTGATGGAAAAGAGGGGCAGGTCCTCGAATATCCCCTGTACGTAGCTCGGTTTCTAAATACTGATAATGATTCGACCATCTGGCTCAGGGCACTGCCATATTCGATCGCAGCAGATCAGGCCAAATTCAGTGTGGTAATGCGCCGGTTCGTCGATGATTTCTCCCGGATGGGCCACAAGGCCACGTGCGTCGAGAGAAAACAGTGCACGTCAGGAAAACAGCGCTATGCAACGCGCATTGTGAGCGCAGATGAGGCCGTTGTCTTTGGATATCCCGCGTACATAGCTGTTGTCGAGGTAGCAAATCTTTCCAGGGTTGAACTGTCTGATGACAGCCCGCGTGAATACATGGAGATCGTGATGATTCGAACGGACTTCCTTTGGGAATCCGACCAAAGTACCAGTGCGTTCCCAGTGCTGCTAATAGGTGTGCATTCGAGCTTTAAGGAGGACTTTGAAGAGGGGCGCGGGATTTTTCGTGACTTTATCGGGCGTCTATCCCTGGAGCTACCCGATGCATTACCCCAGGATGCGAGAACGGCGACCCTGCTTTGTGCAGAGATCAAGGATACGATAAGACTTAAAATAGGTAAATATAACACCATCGTGTCAAATCGGGGATCAAAACAAAGACATGAAGCGGTCTGGATAAAAAAATTCCAAGTGAGGAGTCCGGATATGGACCGCGAAGAGATAGCGTGTCTCGAAAACACATTGGTCCAAAGCGATATGCAGGATATTAGCGGCGCGTTTGTCGTACGCAAACAGGCACGCATCAACGAACAAAAAACCCTGATTCCCCGGCTGCCTGTGTCAGGTATAAAGGTAAAACAAGGGGAAACGTCGACCTTGGACTCGGGCATCGATGAAACCGAAGAGATGACTGGCCATGAAGACCAACCCTGCATGGACGATGACTGCGCTGGTCACTGCGATCCTCCGTGCGGGGAAAAGGAGCTATGCACAAAAGGCGGGCACTGTGTTCCACAACTCGAACAGCATTAAAGTATCGCCTTGTGACCTGCTATTTGATGAAGGAATGCGTAGAGGTGCATAAAAATATATGAACCGGGGATCTAAAACAGCGCGATATCGGCCTATCTTGATCGTCTTGTGGCTAATCCCCTCTTGGGGATGCCACCAAGAGGTGGATTTTTCAAGGAATGCCCATCCGTGCGGCAAATGTCGCGATTGCGATAGATGTATCTATACTGGCGATGCTTATGAGTGCGAGCCTCGAGAAGAATACGCCTACAAGGGATGCGGTGATGACGGCAACGTGCATTATTTCAATTCCTGCGACGAGATCACCCCTTACATGGCTGAAGAATGTACCTCCAACAACAGTATTTGCGTAGAGCTGTGGCACTCAAAGGCTGAATGCCGATGTGTCAACCATTGGGTAGGTGAAGATTGCGATGTGTGTCCGGATAATTGGGACGCTGACCAGGATTGCGATGCATGCAAGTACCATTGGACGGGGCAGGATTGTGAAACTTGTCCGGGAAATTGGGATCCATCACGAGAATGCAATGTATGTATTGGAAATTGGGATGAGGCCCAGGATTGCGCTGCCTGCCAAAACGGCTGGATAGGAGATAACTGCAATATCTGTCCAGAGGGGTGGGCAGCGGATCAAGATTGTATCGAGGTATGTGGCAACGGATTTATTACCCCTAGCGAGCAATGCGAGGACTTGAATGACGTGCAATGGGATGGCTGTAATGCGTGCCGCATTGCTGAGTTTCAAGTCAATACATATAGTCATAATGACCAAGCGGGACCTGCAGTTGCAATGGCATCAGATAGTCGCTTTGTTGTGGTTTGGCAAAGCCGCGGCCAGGATGGTGCCGAAGGCGGAATATTCGGTGAGTACTATAAAAATGACGGCAAGCCCGCGGAGGGTGAGTTTCAGATAAATACCTATACACATCGTGCCCAAATAGATCCGACGGTGGCAATGGCGCCGGATGGACGGTTTGTTGTGGTTTGGCAGAGTTATGGCCAGGACGGCAGCGGCAATGGTGTGTTTGGCCAGCGCTATGATGTAGCGGGGAATCCACTAGGTGTCGAGTTTCAGAACAACACCTACACAGCGAATTCTCAAGAACGCCCGGCAGTGGCGATGGCAAGTGACGGTCGATTCGTATCAGTGTGGCAAAGCGAAAGCCAGGATGGTAACCAGGAGGGGGTATTTGGACAGCGCTATGATGCGAATGGGAATCCACTTGGTAAGGAGTTTCAGGTCAATACTTATACGGACAATGTCCAAGAAGCGCCTGCCGTGGCAATGGCGGCGGACGGGCCGTTCATAATTGTTTGGCAAAGTTATGATCAGGATGGCAGTTCCTATGGCATATTTGGTCAACGCTATGAGTCAAATGGGAATCCAGAAGGAGATGAGTTTCAGGTAAACACCTGTACGAATTATTCACAAAAGCAACCAGATGTGGCAATGGCACAAGACGGTCGATTTGTAGTCGTATGGGAAGGCTTCGATCAGGATGGCAGTTCCTATGGCATATTTGGTCAACGCTATGGGTCAAATGGGAATCCGGAGGGAGATGAGTTTCAGGTAAACACCTATACGGTCAATGCTCAAGAGCGCCCAGCGGTGGCAATGGCCGCAGATGGAACCTTTGCGGTCATTTGGGAAAGTCGTTTTCAGAACGGCAGCCATCATGGCATACTTGGTCAGCGTTTCGATCCAGCTGGCAATCCTGTTGGAGATGAATTTCAGGTAAACACCTATACGGATTCTGTTCGGAGTTCTCCTGCAGTGGCATTGGGATCAGATGGCCGGTTGGTCGCCGTATGGGAGAGCGATGGTCAAGATGGTGATGACCTGGGTATTTTTGCCCAGCGCTATGGCGCGGACGGCATGCCCCTTGGCCTGTTGCCTTGGTAATGCTTCAGAGCCGGGCCAGTTAAAATTGTAAGTGACACTGCGCAAGGGACTATATCAATGAATATGAAACATCATTCTTGGGCAACTTGGT
>JASJCT010000165.1 GCA_030065855.1 Myxococcota bacterium | reverse complement strand
AACCTCCCGATTCCGGGTATTGGACAGCACAATTGTTAGGAGGGGGTAACCTAGACCAAGAAAACGACCTCAAACGACGGGAAAATCAGCAACCACGCGACGGGTCAGGACAGATCCGAGCTGTTTTGGACAGTAGTGGTATCGAATAGTGTCCACTTTACATCGATTACACATGTTGAGAAGTCTTTTTTATTCCGTTCGGTGCAATCGATTTTAAACGCTTCGCCTCCGAGCAACATTCGAGCCTGATCAGCTCTGTTTATGCCAATAGCTAGATCCTCATAACCAAGAGCGTTGTACCCCTGGCGGCGAAGCTCCTCTGTAAATACAATATCCATTTCTATAGAACCAATTGAAATGTCAAAATCACCTGATTCTCGGAATACGAAATTCTGGAAAGCAACTGTATATCCCTTCATTTCGTTCGATACGTTATCCTGGGCAAGAGATAAGATACACACCAAGAAAAGCATCACTGCGCATATTATGCTCAGTGGCTTGCGAACACTGCATATAGGAGCCAAATGATTTTCTAGTAAAATTTGAAGTTTTTTCATGGAACTCATTCTTATGTATTTCTAGAAAACGGTCAAGATACGGACGAATTCGATATAGATACACTTACCCAATAATTCGGACTGAAACCACTGCAGTCCGCCCATTGGAAGGATCGCGCTCCTTTTGACATGCCAACGCCACGGCCCAAAAGCGGTCGGCGTGGCCGTTTTTGCCGCGCGCGGCCTCAAACGCCACTCGACCCGAGGGCAATACGCGCCGCTTGATCGAGTGCGTTTGACTCACGAGCTCGCGATCTGCAGGAAGCAATACCTTGCGCTTTTGCAGTAAGATTTTGAAATGCGTGGCCCATCTTTCCTTGGCTTCGTTGGTAAATGTCTCGCCTTGGACTTGTGGATACGCGGCAGACAAGTTTTCAGTCATGTGCATGCCGATACCGGTCTTATCTATCGAAAGCCGGGCCACGGGCACTGTCTCCATCAAATCGATGAGTTGGGCTTCTTGCTCTGCGAACGTTACGTTCTTGTATGACCGAAATAACCGCGCGATGAGCCGCCCGTCATCCTTCTCCTCGAACACTGCGAGCTCAGAGCGATCCCGCGTCCGGCCCACATCGAACCCGGCGACGATGCGACCGCTTGGCAACGGAATGTCCGCGAAGTCCTCGCACATGCCGTGTTCACTGTCTGTACACGGTAGGATCAAATCGTAGGGATAGTAGCTATACGACGCGTCGACGAACTCCGCTTCGAATTCTTGTTGAAAGTCTTCAAGCGACAGCGCCTCGAATTGATCGACAATGTCGGACGTGCCGAACCGCATCACCCGCTCTTCGGTGTCGAGCTCGGCAGCAAGGGCCGCGGCCGCCTTAACGTCGGTGCAAAAGAAGCTGGAGAGCCACCACGGCACGACTTGACGCGTGTATCCCGTATACTTGCGTCGCTCTTGGCACGCGATCTCCCAAAACATGCCGCGCCGACCGAGCGGCGTGGACGCCCCAGTGAGTTGGCCCTTATTGTGCAAAATGAGCGCCGTGCTGCCCTTGTACACCTCCCGGTCGTTGGCGTAGTGGGCGAACTCGTCTAAGTATACGTCCGCCGATTTGCCCCGCGGTGCCTTGGACGGTGCCGACAAGATGCGCGACTCGAACTTTTTCGGGCCGTTGGATTCGAACGTCAGCTCAGTCTTGGAGTCGTGTTTAATGCGTTTCTGGTACGCCAGCGGCAGCTCTTCGTGTATCTGACGCGCGATGAGGATTTTTTCTTTGCTGTCGTCTTGATTGTAGCTCACGATTACGGCTGAATGGTTCGGGCGCAAGTGACATCGCGCGAGGGCCTCTAACGCAAAGACAAACGAAAAACCCACTTGCCGGCTTTTAGTTGCACACCGAAATCGGGAGCGATTTTGTAGGAATGAAATTTGGTAAGGCTCGAGCCGCAGCGCCTTGAAATTATAGCGCCCGAGCCCCATTAGAAACCCCCATTCGGTATGGAGCCATTCGGCGAAATCGCCCTCGTTTTTCTTTACTATCGAAGTGGTCATTTTTTCTGCCGCTGCACAGCAGGTTCCCCTTGACTTTCTGAATCAGGATGACCTACTGGTATCTGGGAACA
Organism: Myxococcota bacterium; assembly: GCA_030065855.1. GTDB lineage: Bacteria > Myxococcota_A > Polyangia > JAAYKL01 > JAAYKL01 > JASJCT01. The sequence goes on along the minus strand of JASJCT010000165.1, from coordinate 7,722 downwards.
GTAACCAAAAAGGAGTCTCAAATGGCTCGCTATGTCGATTCCATTCCAGTACCGCCGCGCGTGTTAACCCCACAAGAACAAGATCGCTTGCTCAAGGTCACTGGGGAACGTGCGGGCGGATTTCGCGATCATATGATCATCTCCATGGCCTTGGGTACGGGCATGCGCGAGCACGAGATCGCCGCGCTTAATGTCGGCGATATCCTAGATCAAGCCAGCCGCGTCCGGCGCCATATCCGACTCAAGGTCTTCAAGCGATCGAGCGCGAAACCGGCCGAGCAAGACGTGGTTTTCCCGCCAACCCTTCACGCCAAGCTAAAAAAATATCTCCAATGGAAACAACGCCGCGGCGAAAGCGTCGACGCGGCCGCGCCCTTGTTCATGAGCCGGAAGCACAACCGGATCTCCACCCGGGCGATGCGCGCAATGTTCCACAAGTGGCAACGCCGCGCCGGCCTCGAGACTCGATATACATTTCATTGTATTCGTCATTCCTCTTGCACCAACATTCAACGACAAAGCGGTGACATCCGGCTTACCCAGAAGTTTGCACGACATAAGTCCAGTAAATCTACTGAGCGCTACACGCATCCAAGCGTCGAGGACTTGCTAGCCGCAACAAAAGGAATTCGATGCTAGGTTGGGGCGTCTTCCTGTGGTTGCGCACTCTCGTCTTTCTCACTTTCGACAACGGACAACTTAACTACCTCACCACGCATGGCGGGCGTTGTCTCTTTAACAGCGTTCCTCGCTTCTTCGTGACGTCGCGCCAATTCGTCGAGAGTGATACCGTCGATATGCTCTTGACGGGAATCCGCATCGCCCATGATGAACGAACGCAAGCGCACCATGGTGTTGTAGTCAGTGGGATTGTCCACGCGCACGCGACCTTCTGTCAACGACTCCTCGAATTGCAGAAGAAACTTGTCGATCGCGCGGACCATGTCGTCCTTCCGGATAGCGAGCTCCTCGGCGCGGTATTCAGCGATCTTCAAATCGGCCAACTCGCGAACACGTTTTTCGAGTTGCTTTCTTCGGCGCATGCAATTGTGTTGGCGCGAGTATTTGGAGATCAAGCTGTGGGAAACCCCATAGCGCTTGGCGATTTCGCGAAAGCTTGGGTGGACCGTCGCAGTGCCGTTTTCAGTTTCGACGGCCTCACCGTGTACGATCAAAGAGTCGACTTCATCCCAAGGGACAACGGGATTGACGTTTTTAAGTGGCCTGCCGGCCGAGCGCTTTACGTTGTTATTTTCTTTCTCTTTATTCATTTTTTACTCCATAAATTCGATTTCGAGTCGTTTTCCAAAAAATTGTACAAAGGCCGTTTTTCAAGTCGTTTTAGTGGTGAAACGAGCTGCGAGAAGTCACCGGACAATTAATTGGACACGGTTGTGCAATTTCGAAATTTTTTCGTGTTCGTAAACGTCGCTGAGCAACATCTAACCTGTTGCAATCACAACGGAATTTTAACCTGCCCCCCTGGGTCGAGTCGAGGAAAGCGGCCGTTCGCGACCACCACAATAACCCAACGCATCGTTGGCGCTAATCCCGCTAGCCCCCGTGGCTACACGTTTTTCGCGTTTGTATACCCTCTGATTACCATTCTGGTACGGGTTGAACGACCACTTTCCTCCCAGAAGCGGCAATTCAAAATTGGCAGTTATGTGGCTCATTTAATGTCATCTCCATGGCGTGTACGGACACTTTCTGAATGCCTTCTCCAGAGGAAGCTGTGGGGGGTCTATTGGCGCCTGGTCTCAATTTCAGAATCCCTGGCCCAGAATCCCCTCTACCATCGTATTCGCATTGTTTTTTCCTAGCAGAGGCCGACCAGATGTACTCAGATATCGGGTATCCCTCTGTGCCGACATAACAATCATAGGGTGGTGGTGGTATAGGGTATTCTCTCTCTTTTTCGAGGGCCTTAAATATGGCTGCGATCCACTCGGCAAAGAGCGGGACTTCAGACGGCAGAACAGATATCTCAGATCTCCAAAGACGGTCTAGACCGCAAACACCGCATAGATCTTCTATCAGCGTGTCTTCGTCGTGAACACAAAAGCGGTTGACCGATATCCTAGGAATCATATTTGTGAGCGGCTCGCCCTTTTTGGGACTTCGATAACGGTGATAGTCCAGGTAATTGAGACATCCCCGCCAGTCCTTCCAGTAGATGAGTGGACGGTTCATCTCTGTCCACTTGCTGATATACACGGGTCTTCCTAGTGACTCGCGGAAGTGGTGATACAAAAGAAGTCGTATGGTCGCTCGATAGCTGGGAACGCTGGCTCGAATACGGCGACTTCTTTTTTTCAATGGTGTGTCATCGAGATACATTTCTTGTTCTCCTTTGTGAAAATGGTTCTTGGTTTGAAGTCCATTCGATAAGTAGGGGATGTTCGGGGGATGTTAAGGGGGATGTTGACATCGCGTATCCCCCCCATTTGTGCAGTGAAAACGTGTATTTATCCAGTGAGGGGGATATAGGGGGATGTGAGCTTCTATTACTATATATATGCGTAACACATATGCGCATATACGTGCTGTGCGAGTATATCTCCCTACACGTGAAGATATCTATCCCCACATCCCCCATATCCCCCCTGTGGTTGTTTTCTCTATTATTATCGTGTAGTTGCCTAGGGGGGATGTTGAGGGGGATGTTTTCTTGACATCCCCCCTTTTCCTTGTGATGCGAGCTTAATATTCGCAAAATGGGTCGACCTCCTCGTTTGTTTCAGCCCGAACTGGATTGAAACCACCTTTATTCACTCCACTCACAACCTCACTGACTGGTTCATTCATGCGCTTGAGCGCATAGTACCTTCCTTTGTGTATGCCGCGGTCCTTTACTAATTGAACGCAGAGATCGCCGTAGACCCTGTCGCGGATGTTTTGCAGGGCTTTTCCAAGGCGTATTTGCTGCGCGCGTTCTGTACCGTCTCCTCGAACGATCTGCATCAGGTCGAGTTGTTCCGCGAGGTTGTTCAGATCGGATACGCGTTTGAGATCAGGGCCGAATCGCGCCCACCATGCGGTCGTGAACTCTCGCCACATCTGGCCCTCGTTGTCTGCATCCGCGTAGAACGCATCCAGGTTGCCGAGAAATCCTGGTATCCTCAAAACCTGGAAGATGCCGTCCATGACCGCGGCCCATTTTTCAAACGAGCCGAGGCGTTGCGCGCCAAGAGGCATAGCCTCTGAAACCCACGCTTGAATCAGAGTCAGTACGGCGTGTAAAAGACGTGCGCGGTTTTCGAAGGCCCACTCGACAAGAGGATCGTGCTTGAACCCGGTACGCTGCCAGGGGCGATCTTCTTTGGGATCCAGGCGTATCCTGATGCAGCGCCGAGTGAGTTCATTTGAGAGCTGGGGGTTGTTCGCGGTGAGCACCCAGAGAGCCAGGTTTTTAAGTGAGAGCATGGTCGATTGACCGAGCAGGCGGTCTGTCCAAATGCCGCAGGTGGAGATGGCCGCAAGGGTACTGCTGTCAATAATTCGCCGGCCTTTGGCATTGTCGAGCAGGATAATTGGTTGTGCGCGAAACAGCTCTGATGTCAGTTTCTTGCGTATTTCTTCCTCATCGGTTGGCAGCGTTTGCGCCTGACAGCTCTGGCCCGTGGCTATGATCGAAATCAGATCGCAGAGCATTGTCTTACCAGTGCCCGGTGTCGGTGCCTCAATGAGATGAATTGGGGTGGGGCCGAATATCAGCCGCCGCACAAATGGAAGAAACAACGCCGCCACGATGCCGGTTTGGTCTGCCTGGTCGACAAACGGAAAGTCGACGAACAAATCGTTGAGGATGAGCACTTTTGCCGCTTCGACCTGATGGTGCGACGGGGTCATGGGAATTTGGGGCAGCGTGAGGCCTGGTTCAGGTTGCATCCAAATGCGATCCAGCTCGTGGTATCCTGGATTGATGATCAGATCTCCTTCTGAACCAAAAATTGGGGTAGTGATGACCGATTCGAGAACCGGTAAATCCTGAGGGACGAATGTAATCAGGTCCCGCGCTACATCTCTTGGTGGAAATACCGATGTAATGGTTTTTGGGTCATATTTGCAAAACCAGTTCGCAATCCGAGCCATGATAGCCAGAACCACATCTTGATTGGCCTGGACGATGGACAGGGGATAGTTGTCTTCCTTTTTCAACCTTACCAGACAGCCACAGCGGGAAAAGACAATCGGTATGCCGTCTGGGTCATTGGTACCACTGGCTGCTGCCTGAATCCTAGCCTGATTCGAAGCACACAGAATCCCGGCTGTCTCTTTGACAATATCGATAAGCTGCCGGCCATTGATTCGTATGGAGGGACACGTGGACTCCGATTCCCTATATTCGATGCCACGCAGTCCTTTTTCTTGTGACGATGCTTTCTTCAAATATTCTTTGAGCGCGCTTTTTTGCACATTGAATCGCGTGCCTATCTCCTCCATATAAGACTGCCTTGCGATTGGCTCGGTACTGGCCAGGTGAGCTAGGATCGGCGCCAAGTGCCGGTGCAACTCTGCCTTATCGATAGTTGGGGGGATCTTCTCGATGAGGTATTTGATATACGATGTCGCTGTCTTTATGATATCTTCGAGCGCCTTCTCGCCTTGGGTTGCGACGAGCTCGTTGACATCAATCTTGTCTTTACCTGCCGGCCTTGGGATAGTGGCGATACGAACTGCCACGCCTGCGTTGTACAGTGCTTGTGCAGTTTTGAGCGCGCCTTTTTCGCCGACGTTGCTCTCTTCAGAATCGTTGCAAATGATGACCTGATCGACATTTTTCAAAAGCCTAACGAGCCGTGAAATATCGTCCTTGCGAAAAGCCGTAGTCGCAGGTGAGATGGTGGTAATCCCGCATTGCATAGCAGAGATGCAATCGGTCACCCCCTCGGTGATAAGCACCTGCATAGGACGCGAGAGCAGGCAATCTTCATTGTAGAAGTACCCGTTGTGAACAGCACTTGCCACATGCGGGCGCTTCTCTTTATGATACACGCTGAGTTTTTTGTATTTGGGCGCCTCAAACGTATTGTCCGGTGTCCAAGGGGTTTTACGACCAATCATGAATACGACATGGCCGCGGCTCCAGTATGGAAACACAATGCGTTTTTGAAAGAAGGGCACGAGCGCGCAGCTCTTACTCACGTTGAAGGTAGATGAGAGAAAGAGTTCGGCTACGCCTATTTTTGCCGGGCTCTGCTTCATGGCTTGCACAGCGCTGTCACATGGTTCGCCGTATGCATCCAAGCCAGGGCCGTTGTCTGCGTATCCAATTTGCAGCTTATCTATGGTCTCGTTCGTGATAGCGTATTTGTCTTTGAACCATGCAAGTACATCTGCATTGGCCTTGAGCCGCGCGCAGTAGAATTTGGCAAGCGCGGTCATGGCCTCTTGCGCCGCGCGGTTCTTGCTGTTTTCCTGTTCGATTTCTTCGAGCTGCTCAACAGTGTGCACTGCCCCTGACAACGGAGGCAGCCCGACTTTGTCTGCTAAATAGTCACGCGCTCGACGATGCGAATCGGGCATCGGGCCGCGTTGCCCTTTGGTTACAACACCGGATTGGATGAACTCGACGAGTTGGAGCACATCCCCACCGATACCGCATCCAAAGCAGTACCATCCCTGTTTATCGAGCATGATATGCAAGGAGCGGTGAGAATCACTATTATGATTCGGACAGTCGCATTCCATCCGATGAGATGACGTGTGTGTGATTCTGTCCTGGAGCAGGTTCTGACCGATTATCCCGATATCGATACCAGTAATGATTCGGTAGTATTCTTTTACTTCGGGCTTGTGGGTCATCGCATCCTTCTGCGACCCCAACAACGCCCGCAACCTGGTTTCTGGCGCGTTATCTGGCGGTCTAATTCTTTTTCCGTGGCTGACTGGGATCAGCCTTGAATTACGTCAATCCCATGCTTCCTACTACTTTGCACTGACCACGACCTGCTTTCTCTCCAACTTAAATGCTTTGTAACCAAACTGGCGTGATACAAATCCCGTAAAGATCCGAGCAATCGTCTGCCCGATTTCTGTGCTGCCATCTACATCGCACCTGCGTTTCTGCTCTTCCAAGTTGTATATTGCGTTCAACCGAACGCTGGCGCTCCCGTAGAGAGAATTGACAGCGATCATGGTCAAAATAAAAGACTCGAAGATCTCCAGGAATGGAACATCTTCATTAAAATGATAGCGATATATTTCTCTTTTCATCTCGTATCTCCTTGTGCCAGCTCAAAAACCTGCCCGGAGGGCTCATTATTGTTTTCTAGGCGCTCTCTCTCAGCCCCTTTCTAACTAACTACCGGCTCGCGAGAAAAAACGTCGGAACATTGTGAAAAATAATTGTTCAGGCCAGCTGCCTTGAGGCGGGATCTGATCTTTTTTATGAGTTCATAGATCGTCCCGCGAGGTGTACCCGTGATCCTGGAAATGTCTGCGATGGACTGGATTTCGAGGCGATAGCAGAGCTCAGCGAGATCCTCAGGCAGGTCTTCGACCACCTTGCTCAGATCGATAGATAGATCGCAAATCTGCGCAGCCTGACGCTTTGGATAGCCCAACAAATGGAGGCAACGCTCTTGATCAACGGTCTCCAGCCGCTCAATGCCACCGCTGTCTCCATCATCTAAGATATCGTTTAATGAGCATGTGCAGTGCCGATAATCTCTTTTGCCCGTCTTCTGAACGGCGATCATTTTCCGCACTTTATTGTTGATGACAGCGCCAATAAAACTGCTCTTTTTACCCCGGTTTGGGTTGAATTTAGGTAAGCGCTGCAGCACCTCGATAACGAGCTCCTGCATCAGATCATCGAAATCCCAGCTCCTGAACCCCGCTTTTCCGATAAGGCTTCGCACCTTGCGCCTGATTAGTTGAACAGCAGCTGCGTCAACACCATCGTAGCGATTTTTTGTACCCACTTGGTCCTCCTCAACGCCGAGGAGGAGCCCGCGTGGGCATCGCCTGTTGTGGTCAAAGCTGCGTCAGTGCAAAGAGGGGATGCTGCAAGACCGCCGGGTTGGCGATACCCACAACGACCTCCGCTCTGCGGCCAGTTAGTTGCCTGGTGTAATGTTCATTTTTTGGGGCAGCCTATATCATAGCTTCTCCTTCTACTCTCATTTTGAATGGCAGACCGTGTTTCACCTCCAGGCTCTCCACCATGCCGTCACCAAGGCTAGAGAGCGCCTCAAAGAGCTCGGTGACCTGAGATTTGAGGACAAAATCCTCAATGCTGTGCTCTTTGCGAGGGCCATTCTCTCCACCGAACTTGAGTTCACGCACGATACGAGGGGGTGGCTCAAACCAAGGCTCGCCGTTTTGCACGACCAGTGCTTTTAAGCAGCCGAAATTGATCTCCTGCATGAGCTCGACGAGTTGGCGTTGACTGACACTGAGAGAGGATTTCTTTTTATCTCTCATTCCCGCTCCTTTCCGATGCGACCATCGCCTTTGAATGGTGCGCCACTCAGAACTGCTCAATGGGCTCACAAGCGCGCTCAAGAGCACACCATTCAATGTCTCCTAGGCATAAAAAGCCCCCTGTTTTTTCAGATGGGACAAAAACTCAGAAAAATAACTCTAACGTTGCAAACCGGTTCATGGGAATGGATTAATGTCGCAAATGTGTGAAGTGAGTGTATATATATCCGCCGCCAGGGAAAATGTAATGTGTGGCAGGAGTAAAGAACGCGCATAACTGCCTAAAGTCAC
>JASJCT010000057.1 GCA_030065855.1 Myxococcota bacterium | reverse complement strand
ATAAACTCCCCCTTTGAAAAAGGGGGGAGGGGGGATTTCGTCAATATTCCCGAAGTGTTTAGAAATCCCCCTAACCCCCTTTTTCAAAGGGGGAAATCGGAATCTCCATCCGTCAGAGTAGGGTTGAATGAGCACTAGGGGATTTGCCTAGGCTTCACTTCTATTGTGTATTGGATGGGAGAATTTTAAGAGGTCCCGTACCGTTAGGACGAGCTCGGCATTATCGATGGGCTTTACGACGAAATCATCACAACCGGCGGCAAAGGCTTTGGATATTTCTCTATAATCGTCGGTTGTGGAAACCATTACAACTTTGATGTCGCGCGTGTGGTTATTCGACTTTATGCGTCGACAACATTCAATGCCGTCTGTGTTTGGTGCGCTGATGTCGAGGAAGATGAGCTCAGGGTGGAATGCGCTGATTTTTTTCAGTGCCTCCATGCCGCTTTCGGCTGTTTCTACACAATATCCCTGATTTGCGAGCACGAGCTTTTGAGAAGGCCGTTTGGGTTCAGTCGTGTCTACAAAAAGTATCTTGGGGAGCATCTGGTTCATTTGCCTTTGCCACCGAGTTGTTGGGCCAGGTGCTAAGCACAGTTGATGCCAAAGGCATAAACAACCGCACCGCTACCCCGCCAGCATTGCCTATCCAGACCACAAACCCCCACTTTTATTGAATTTTTTCTTCTGCCGCTTTCTTGGGTAACGCTCACTTTGCGGTCTTTGCACCACCCAATAATAAAACCCTGACCAGCGAATGTGTGGGTCAGGAATTTCAGTAACGAAAAATAATTATAATAGGGATGGATCTGGGTTCAAGCGAATTTTTAAAATGCCTGCCTTCCCTGCATCTGGTCTGTCTGACCACCACTGGATGCCTTGACAGGCACTGCGTTGCTGGTTATCGGAAGCGGTGCAATTATACATCGTCCGGCAGTGGAGGCGCGTACCTATGACGACCGACCAAGATAACAGCAACAAGGGGTTCACCGTTGTCGACAGGCGATTTTGGGTAGAAGACGCAGACGGGGACCCTGCCTCCGATGAATCGACGTCACCCAAAAAACCCAGTTATGTCATGACGTTGGAGCAGACCATTGAGGAAAAAGATCGCCGCCTACAAGACTACATCAACCAACACAAACAACTGGCGAGCGAATTCGAGGACGCCAAAGAACGCATCAAGCGGGAAGTCGGCAAGGAAACTGAGAGAACCCGCCGCCATGTTATTCGAAATTTTTTAGACGTCCTCGACAATCTTAACCGCGCTATTGCATCGGTGGATCCCAAATCCCCACCTTCCTTTGCCGAGGGGGTTGTGATGGTGCGAGATCAGTTCCTCGGAAAACTGGCCGATCTGGGGGTACGGGCGATTCCGGCTGAGGGAACGGCCTTCGACCCTGCCCAGCACGAAGCCCTAACGGTGGTCCCGGTGGACGATCCAGCCCTGGAGGGCCAAGTGATGCAGGTGCTACGCGATGGCTTTACGATTGACGGAGATATTCTGAGACCTGCTGGCGTGGCCGTTGCCCAGAAAAGCTAGTATCCTTTCCGAAATTTTGCAAAACCTACCGCTAAGAGACCAACAATGATATTCTGATTTCAACCGTTCAAACTCGAGTGCGGCGCAATGCCGAAGTAGCGAGGGCTCCATGAAAGTACTTATGCGAATGGGACTATGGTTTGGATTGGTCATTCCAGCGACATTGATCATGCCTTTTCGCGCCTTGGCGCAGCGGGACGTGCACTGGCAAATCAACCCGCGGGGGTTTCCCTCGGATGTGTCGGTGTTTGTCGACGTAGAAGACAGCGGCGTATTCAAGCGAGATCTGCCGGCCAGCGCCTTTGCCGTCAGCATGGACGAATACGCAGGGGATCAGGGCGGCTGGATCATTAACCAGCAGGCCGTATCCGCGGGCCTAGCCGGGGCCCAAGTCCTGATCATGGTTGATAAATCCCGATCCTATACCGGGGCATTTGCCAAGGCAAAGCGCGTCATGCGCGCCATTGTTCGCAACATGGATCCCCAGCGGGACGCGATTGCCGTGGCCACTGCCCCTGCAGCCGGTGGCTTTTCCGAAGCTAAATTGGAGCTGGCCTTTACGAGCGATCAAGCCGCTCTGTTGAAGGCCATCGACAGCATCAATCCGCTGCCGTCCGGTGATAACAGCGGCGCCCGCATCTGCAACGCCCTATCTGAAGGCCTGCGCTGGTTTCCAGAGCAGCCGTCCAACCGATACCGCATTGTCGTGTTTCTCACCGGCGGAGCAGATAAGGGCGAGGGAAAGGGGAACTGCATTGAGGATTCATTTGAAGCTGGCAAGGTGCCGTTCTTTCCTATCGTGTTTTCCCTGGACAGGCGGTATGACGATCCGCGCAACGCCCACAAAATCGAAAACAAAACCTATGAGCTCGCCCAGGCCACTGGGGGGCGATCGATCTTCAGGCGAAGTGAAAATGACTACATGCAGTTTGCAGGACTGCTGTGGAACCGAATCCGCAGCCAATATCTGTTGCGGGTGACCTTTCCCTGTTATCGGCCCATGCCGGTCACCGAGCACGCGTCCATCCTCAAAGTCGAAGGCAGGGACGCCGAGGGCATTAAATTTCAAGCCACCTCAGCACCGGCGCCGACCCCGACGATCAAAGCGCTCTACCCCAGTCAGGCCACCCGCAAGGACATCGACGCAGGCAGCGTTAAGCTGACCATAGACGGCAGTGGTTTTTGCGGTCCACCCGGCACGGTTCGGGTATCTGTGGGCAGGACGCCTGTTCACTTGGAATCGCTAAATCCGTTTCGCATCGTAGCGCCATTAACCGAGGCCGTGGATACGGGCAAGGTCAGCGTGATCAATCGATTCGGTCAACGCGGCGAGAGCCTGGAGGATTTTAAAATTGCCAAACCGCCAAGAGGCGCTGAGGCGAGCGCGACCCTGACCGCCCTGGTGATCGGCCTGGTGGTGCTCTCTGTAATCGCCATCTTGATCGTCTCTTTGAAATCCCGCAAGGCCCAGGGGGGGGGGGCATCTGGGGCTAAAAAACCCGCACCCCCGGCACCGCGCATGCCGTCTGCCCCACCGACTACCGATGCCAAGGCAAAAACCATGGCGGTTCAAAGCATTTCCAAAGCGTGGATTGAGGGCGCAGAAGGAAAAGAATTTATCCTCAAAGACGGTGCCAACCTCATCGGTCGCGAGCCCACGTGTGAGATTCCCCTAACCGTCACCGGCGTATCCCGAACCCACGCCCGCATTGAGATGCAGATGGCCGAAGGGCTGATTTGGGTCGAGGATCTCGGCTCTACCAACGGCACCTATTGGGGAGGGCCCAATGCCAAAGACGACGAGGTGGTGCGGTTGGAAGAAAAGCACCTGCTCAGCTCAGGGGATGTGATCTGGATCTCGGGCACGCGCCTCATCGTTCACATCGAGGGTGGCACGCGAGCGCCAGGGGAGGGCTAGCCCATGGCGACCCACCTGCTCCAGGCCACATCCGGCACCCTACGCATCGGCCGCGCCCATGAGAACGACCACGTTATCGACCATCCCCTGGTCTCTAAGCACCACGCCCGATTGACAGCCGAGGGTGATGGTTATTTGCTCGAAGATCTCGAATCGGCCAACGGCACATTTGTAAATGGGGAAAAGATCACCGCCCCAGTGAAAATTGGCAGGGGCGATACCTTCCAAATAGGCCCGACCCGCATGCGACTCGCCCCTGACGGCCAGGTGGAAAGCGACGACCTGCGCCTGGCCACGCGCATCGATGTGCAGGATATCTGTTACGACGTGCGGGGTGGGAAGCTTCGTCTGCTCGAGGACATCTCGTTTACGATAAAGCCGGGCGAATTCGTCGCCCTAATGGGTCCGGCCGGGGCGGGAAAAACCACGCTGATGGAGAACATCAACGGCAATATGACCCCCTCAAAAGGGTGTGTGCTCGTCAACGGGTTGGACCTGCACCGCCACTTTGACGCCATGCGGGGCCATATCGGCTACGTGCCCCAGGACGACATTATCCACCGCAACCTCACGGTATACGAAGCGTGTTACTACACGGCAAAGATGCGCATGAAGGGCATTGGAGAGACAGAGCTTCACGATAGGGTGGTCCAGGTGCTGACAGAGCTCGATATTGCGCACCGGGCCAATACGATCATCGGCGGCCCTGAGGCCCGGGTGCTCTCGGGCGGCCAGCGCAAGCGGGTGAACCTGGCCATGGAGCTGGTAACAGATCCGGCTATCCTATTTTTGGACGAGCCCACGTCTGGGCTGTCGTCTTCAGATGCCAAGAGCGTGATGCAGGTGTTAAAGGCGCTCACGCAAAAGGGACGGACCATCATCATCACCATTCACCAGCCGTCCAAAGAAATCTACGAGATGATGGACAACGCGCTTATTTTGGGCGTGGGTGGGCGTCTCATTTACTACGGCTCTGTGGGCGATGCGTACCGCCGCTTTAACACCGCCGCAGATCCGGATTCCCTGTTCGAAGCGCTCACGCCCAAGAACATGAGCGAGCAGGACTGGCAGCGCATGCAGGCGGAATTCAAGCGCACCGACTGGTACAGAGACTACGTGCTTGGCCGAGCCACGACGCCCCCGGATCCGGGCATCAGGACCATGAAAGCGCGCGCCAGCCGGGCCCCGGGCATCGGCCAATTTTTGCTCCTGTTCGAGCGCATGGCAAAGCTTTACACGAGGGACAAGGGGTGGCTTATCGGCGCGCTGGTGCTGGCCCCGGCACTCATGTTTCTGCTGGCAACCGTGCTCGAGGGCCCGGATAACCGGCACTCCCTTTTATTTGTATCGTCCCTGTTGGCGTTCTTTTTCGGCATTTTTCCGTCCATCGACATGGTGATAGGCGAGCGCACCATTTATGAGCGGGAGCGGATGGTCAACCTCAAGATCCCGTCCTATCTGCTGTCCAAGGTGATGTTCCTCGCTGCTTTTGGCGTGTTTCAGGCATTTTCCATGGCCGCCATTTTGGTGGGCTACGCAGAGGCGGACGCTCCCTTGGCCTCGGTGTTTTTCCTGTTGCTATCGGTGCAGCTTTCTGGCGTGGGGTTTGGCCTGTTTGTATCGTCTGTTGCCAAGTCCAGCAAAGTGGCTCTCATGTCCATGCTCGGTATTATCGTGCTCATGTTGGCCTTTTCCGGCTTTCTCGTGAAGCTCCCGAGCCTTCGGGACAGTGGAACAGCATGGATTCTCGGCCCAAGTGCAATGCGCTGGGGACTTGGCGGATTGATGGCCTTGGTGAACGACGTGCCGTCCTGGGCGATCGAAAAATTTGGGTTTGGCGACGAGGCATGGCATCTGAACGTGCTCGTTAACTGGGCCCTTTCTATCTTTCCGCTCGCACTGACAATGCTGCTTTTAAAAGTTCGCGACAGGGTATAAGTCGATGGATGATGGGATTGAAGGTAAGGGTCACCGGATTCGCTGGTGGCACGGGTTGGTCTTCTTTGTCGCAGTCATGGCGGTCCACGGGGTTTTGCTCGTGGTCATTACACTGCTCGGTGTGTACGGCCTGCTCGGTGATAATCCCACCGAGTTGCTGTTTAGCCCCTTGGCCGTATCGGCCCAGGTACTGTTCACCTGCTGCGTGCTCACTGGATTTGCCCTGGGATTGCCACGGGCGTTTCGCGTGGCAGCCTTGCCCTGGCTAAAGCTGGGCCAGGTAAATCTAAAAGTGGTAGGGGTCGCTGTTATCGGCATTGTTGGCGTGGGGTTGCTGATCGACGAAGTCATCTTTCTCATGCACACAGTAGCCCCTGAAGTCTTTAATTCAAGGGGCCTCGAGGTGTTCAATCGCATTTTTACGGCCTCGCCTCTGCCCATGTTCGCCCTGCTCACCGTCATTATCAGTATTGGTCCGGGCATTGGCGAGGAACTCTTTTTCAGGGGATTTGTATTTCGCGCGTTTCACACCAGCTGGTCCAGTCCGGTGGCCATTTTTGGGTCTGCACTGCTATTCGGCGTGATGCACATGGATCTGCTCCAGGGCTTTGGCGCCTTTCTCATCGGTATCTACTTGGGGTTTGTGGCATTAAGAACAGGCAGTATTTGGCCCTGCATGGCTGCCCACGCAGCCAATAATTTTCTTTGCGCCTTGTTCGCCAGGTTCGATGCTGACGCCATCGGGCAAATATGGCGAACAGGTCATTCACCATTGATGATCGTTATCGCCCTTGCCCTTTGCGTTGCTTGCGTATATGGGTTGGTATGGCTCACAAAGCCCGCACACAAAGAATCTTAAAGCAAAGCAAGCATTGGAAATTGAGCACGTGCAGGGATGACTTTTGTTACACCTGGGTGAATTTTTATTCATGTTGACAAACAGAGTCGCATGATCCGTTGTACTGTAAGAGAGGATCGACATGACGCAGATAATGGAAACCGTACTAAGAGATGCCCACCAGTCCCTTTTTGCCACGCGCATGAAGAACGCCCATGTGCTCGGCGGCGCCCCCATCCTGGACCGGGTCGGATTTGCCGCTCTAGAGGCGTGGGGTGGGGCCACCTTTGACGCGTGTTTGCGCTTTTTGGCAGAGGACCCCTGGGATCGGCTATCAGAGATCAAAAAAGCCGCACCCCACACACCCATTCAAATGCTCCTTCGGGGGCAAAACCTGGTGGGTTATCGCCACTATGCCGATGACGTGGTCGAGGCATTTGTTCAACTGGCGGCAAAGAACGGCGTGGATATTTTCCGGATTTTTGACGCCCTCAATGATACGCGGAATATGGAGACAGCGATCCGTGCGGTGATCAAAGCCGGGAAACGGGCCCAAGGTACCATCGCGTATACGACCAGCAAGGTCCACACGATAGAAAAATTCGCAGAAACCGCTGTCGAGCTAATGAACCTGGGCTGCGATTCGATCTGCATCAAGGACATGTCCGGCATCATCGATCCCACTTCAGCTGTGTCGCTCATGACTGCGATAAAAAAGAAAACCGGGCTGCCAGTGCAGCTCCACTCCCATTGCACCTCGGGCCTGGCCCCCATGACTTACCAGGCTGCGATTTCTGCCGGCGTGGATATTCTCGACTGCGCCATGTCGCCACTGAGCGGGGGCACCTCCCAGCCGCCCACTGAGACTGTGGCATACGTGCTCAGAAAATCGGGCATCAATACCGACCTCGATATAGAAGCGCTGAACGAGGCCTGCGAGTACTTCAAGGAGGCGCGCACCCATTACGAATCCCTTATCAATCCGATTTCAGAGCGGGTGGATACGCGGGTATTCTCCTTTCAAATCCCGGGCGGCATGCTCTCCAACCTGCTCCATCAGCTCGAGGAGCAAAAGAAGCTCGACCGCTTGGAAGAAGTTCTGGCCGAGGTGCCGAGGGTGCGCGCTGATATGGGATATCCACCCCTTGTCACACCCACCAGCCAGATCGTGGGCGTACAGGCAGTGTTCAATGTACTGCTCGGCAAATACAAGGTCGTTGGCAAAGAAACCAAAGCCCTGATACAGGGCGCCTATGGCCGCACCCCGGCCCCGATAGATCCTGAATTTCGCAAAAAAGTGCTGGGCAATCAGAAGCCCATCGAAGATCGTCCCGCAGATCACCTAAAGCCCGAGCTGCCGGCGCTAAAGGAAAAATACGGCAACAGCGCGTTCGTCAAGCGGCCTGAAGACCTCCTCACCCTGGCCATGAACCCGGACGTGGGCATGCGGTTCTTGTCGGGCCAAACAAAGGCCGAATCTGTTTAAGAAGAGCCCATTGGCCACCGTGTGCCCTTAAACAATTTCGTTTCAAGGTTCCCATCTTCGCGTCTTTAACGGCGTTAGATAAACTATTATCTATGTAAGAACATCTCTGATACAGATGTTCAGTTGTTTTTGTTTTATCTTCATCCTTTTTTTGATACCGTATGATGTTAGGAGATTTTTATATTGCGTTCTGAAGCTAGGCTCCGCCGGAAAATAGAACGGAAATCTTTTTCCGGAGAGGTCGCATTGAGCATCCGTCAACCATGGGTCGAGCTCATTCTGAACGGCCGAAAAACAATAGAGGTGCGCTCTTGGTCTACTCGATATCGCGGTCGGCTCTGGTTGCACGCTGGCAAGCAGTGCGACAGGAATGCAATAAATATGTTTGGTTTTGAAAAAAGTGAGCTCGTAACAGGAGCACTTCTAGGACGGTGCGAACTTTTTGATTGTGTCGAATTCAGCTGCAAGACCTGGGACAGCTGGCGCGATCTGCACCTTAATGCCGGTCAGCCGAATAGACGACTCTATGCGTGGGTGCTTCAGGATGTTAAACGCATATCGCCGATTCCTTTTAAAGGAAGGCTCGGGTTGATGAAAATGGATAGCCTACCAGGAGTGCGCAATGAGCAATAGCAGATCTCGGGTAAAAATGAGCCCGGGTGTTCTCAGCAAAGGGCAACTAACTCAGCTTTTTGAGGACGAGGTTATCTCTTGTAACTCTTTTAATCGACCGGATATTGACGGGTCGGCATTTGACCTCCGGCTTGGTGAAAACGCATGGGAACTCACTGAGGGTCAACGCCCAACCACCCGTGAGCTTGCCAAATTAAAAGCGAATTCAAATAAAATAGCCCCCCAGACAGATAAAAAGGGAAAATATTTTCAGTTTGACTCCAAAAGCATTTATCTCGTTGAGCTCGATCACTATCTTGAGTTACCTCCCAACATTAACGGCCGTGCAACCGGCAAAAGCAGTATCGGTCGGTTAGACGTCATCACTCGACTATTGACAGATAATAATACTGAATATGATGTGGTGGAGGCAGGGTATTCAGGACCACTTCATCTTTTGGTATTACCGCAGACGTTTCAGATTCAGGTTAAAGTAGGTGGTAGTCTCAATCAACTTCGTCTCTTCTCAGGTCCTCCGACAGCAACGGTTGTTTCGCGCCGCTTAATTGAGGACTTCGGCACTCCTTTCTGGCATATCCTGCGACATGATCAAAATAATGTGCCTGAATCTTGGGACTCAATTCTCAAAAATATCCAAAGTTCTACCATTGCCGATCAGACACTTTTCGATTTGACCGTAGACCTCGCTGATCCTGATTTTCCATATATTTTCGGAGCTGGTCAGCGAGATAATAGCCAACCTATCGACCTGCGAGCAGGGTCAGGATCGCACAATCCATCCGAATATTTTGAAAAAATAAACATCGAAAAAGATGCCGCAACGCGCTCTGTTGTTTTAGAACAGGGTCGTTTTTATATCATGAAATCAAAGGAGCGGCTCGCCGTTCCAAATGACATCGCCGTAGAGGTTATCGCTATTTCAGAGCGGATAGGTGATATTCGCATCCACTATGCTGGTTTTGCACACCCTGGTTTTGGGTGTCATGATGGCCGCTCCAAGCCAGGTACTCCCTTAATATTCGAAGTGCGGGCAACAGACATGTCGACGCGATTATATGACGGTAGTCTGCTCGCACGAATCCAACTGTTTCGCATGTCGGCTGAAACGGAAATTGTTCAGTCCGCTTATGACCGCCAAGAGCTTAAATTATCGAGCGTTTTCAAGGATTGGACAGATTAATGCAACTGGGCGGACCCAAAAAGCTGTACAGCGCGGTAATAAAATACCTCACCAATTTCCAGATGTACTATCCTGGTATTTTGGATTGGTTCCCTGTGGTGGAAAGGGAGCTGCCAAGCGGACGACGGCGCTTGTTCGTTATCTCAGATGATTCGAGTTTGTTGGGTCTCGCTATCACGAAAAACGGACCGCGGGCAAAGCTTTGCCACATTTCCGTCTCCCCTTCAGCGCGCAATCGCGGGTTAGGTGGGACTCTGATGCAGCATGCCCTGCGCAATATGGCGATCAATGGTGCAACTGAAATCCGGGTGACCACCAGTGAAGAGGTTTATCGAAAACACGCGTTTTTCTTTGGGGCGGCTGGTTTCAGGGCCGTAGATTGGCAAGTGAGTCGTTATCGTCGAGATGTATCAGAAGTCCTATGGCAAAGAAGCATTGGCGTAAGCCAAGAGCCAGTTGGACGTTCTTCTCAGGAGTCGCGACGCCCAATTTCTTATGATCTAAACGACGTTCAGCTTGCGCAAAAATGCCCAAACACCATAGCGCTATAAACTAGCTCTTTTACACGTACTGTCTTCGCCTTCTCAGCAACCTCGGGGTAAATCTATTACTGTGAGTTGGTACGGTTTCGACTGAAAGGAGACGTCTATGGCTTTCTTGTCCTCGCGGTTATTTGTATGCTTTTTGGCGTCCATCGCCCTGGCCTGTGGCGATGGCAGCCCTGCTGATGGCAGCGACGGAGGGGATGCAGATACGGATTCAGACTCAGATACAGATGCGGATATAGACGCGGACACGGACTCAGATACGGAACTCATACCGGTCGCAGAGCCCCAACTGATTGCGACACTGTATGACAGGTGGCATGAGGGGTGGTTGGCCTCTCCTGCTGTAGCCGATATTGATGAGGACGGGACGATCGACATTATCGTTGCGCGCCACAACCGGCTCATCGTGTGGCATTTGGACAACGCCGTGGTTTTTAGCAAGGAGACGGTTGGCCGCATTTGGTCGTCGCCTGTGGTTTGGGACTTGGTGCCCCATTCCCCTGGACAGGAGATCGCTGTTGCTTCCCGGGATACCATCTATTTATGGGATGCCTTGGGCAATGCCATGCCAGGGTTTCCAGTAACTTGGCGAGATGAGATGCGGTCTATCGCAGCCGGAGACATCGATGGGGACGGGGAACTCGAGCTCGTTGCCGGCAGCACGCGCTGCCTGAATCAGAACAACCAAAACGACTGGGTAATCGCCTTTAACACGGATGGATCTGTGGTTAATGGGTTCCCACCCAATACGACCGGTGCTTCTGGATGTGACGATGCCTGCTACGTGACCGGTGGATTTGACCAAAACCTGGCCGTGGGTGATGTGAACAACGACGGTGTGGCCGATATCTTTGCCACCCAGGACAATGCCTATCTGAGCCTCCACCAAGGGGATGGTTGGGCCTTTGAGGCGGCCGATATATTTTCGGGACGAACCAAGTTTCTGGGCATTCGGTTTTTGCACGACTATGCCCTGGCACAGCAGGGATGGCCCAACAATGGCGCCACTGATAATCAAGCCCACTTTACCAATTCCGCCCCTGCCATGGCCGATGTAGATGGAGATGGGACAAACGAGCTGGTCGTCCTCGGATCCGTACAAAACGCCAACCAAGATGACCGCCTTCGCGGGGTTGGGCTGTGGGTCATCCGAAGTGATGGCACGCGCCTCGACGATTGGGCAGCGCCGTTTCACGCGCCAGATTATCTGGCAGGGCTTTGGGATTTTGACGGCACCAACGTGGTGGGAGCGACCAACCGGGTTACCGTTGTGGACCTCAATCCGAGTCGACCTGGGCCGGAGTTTGTCTTTGCCGGCTTTGACGGGCGAATTCACTGTGTGGATGCGGCCCGCGATGAAGTATGGGCGACTGTGTATACTGAGGACGATCGGGTCCTGACCGGTGGGGTCTTGGCCGCGGATTTATCGACGGATCGGGTTGCAGAACTCGTTTTCACCACCTATTCTCCTGACGAAGGCAAGGGGGCACTCGTCATTCTGAACAGAGATGGAGAGGTGCTCTACAACATGGCGTTGCCCGGACGGGGAGCCATGGCAGTACCGACGATTGCCGATGTGAACGGCAATGGCACCATGGAGATTACAATAAGCCTCAAAGACGGGGAAGACGGGGTTCGCCAGGTCCTGATCTATGAGGTGCCGGGCTCTGACGGCGCCGCCCTTCCCTGGCCCACCGGGCGCGCCAATTACTTGCGCAACGGAGCAATTTGATCTCCTGAGTTAATCAGACAGCTCTTGAGGGGGGGTATCACTGCTACTGACCCAGGTGGGTTCGAGCTTCCTTTTTACGCAATCCTGTAAAAATGAATTGATTAGGCTTTGATAGGGCATATTTAGTTTGGCCGATAACCCTTGAAAATATGCGATTGTCTTTTCATCGAGACGAATGGAGATCTGACGCTTCGGCTCTAGTTTATCGATGTAAGGGTTCTTTCTCGCCTTGGAAAAATCGTAATTGTCACGCATTTTTTTGCTCCTTACCATCCGGATCCCAACTGAATCTAACCTTACCGATCATATATACATTGTATATACATTATTTTGCTTTTGCAAGGGGGAACATGGCTCGACGAGGCATGTTACGAGCGCGTGTGGCAGGAACAGGTCATGCCACTTAAGGACGTGTATGTGATGAACGACTGAGGTGCATTATCCATCCAAATATGTTATTTTATGTAGGATATGTCCACCACAGTGATAGTTGACTCCGGGGCAGGAGATGGGTTCGACTACGTGGGTTACTTGGACGATCTCATCGCCCTTCAGCAAGGCCATATCAAGATATTTCAGATTGCTCAGGTCGCCCTGTTTTTAGTGGGTGCGATAATCCTGGGCATTTCATTTCTCATCATGAGTGGTAGTGAAACCGCGATCACCAAAATCGGCGGTGCAAGGAAACCCTGGACGAGATCAGACGGGCCGTCATTGAATCGCTAAAAAAATCTTTATCTGAATAGGGAGAGCCATGACTGATGTCGCTGAACTGAGAGACGTACTGGAAAAGCTGGACTTAAAAGAGAGAAAAGCATCTCGCCGAGCTCAGGTGGCCCTGATCGTTATTGTTGTGCTCGGGCTGATTGCGATCGGTACATCTGCGCTGATTGTACAGAATCTCACACAACAGGCTGCCTCGCTGACAGCAGATATTGATCGCTTGGAGAAAAAGCGGGATGAACTGTTGGAAGTGAATGCAGATCTCGAGGAACAGGCCGAGGAGGATGAACAGCAGATTAAAGCCCTGGAAACGGATAGAGTCCGGATTGTCCAAAAAATAGAAGACGCGCGCGAAGGCCTCACAGAGATCGAAGAAAAGGTCAAGCAGGGCAACCAGCGCGCAGCTATCGACATCATTAACGAAAAGAAGCATGAAATCGACGTGGCACTGCCGTCGGTCAAGCCATCAAAGCGGGACCAGGCGCGTAGCCTTTGGAGTAAGGGGTACAGGGCATTTAAATCCGGCGATAAAAATAGAGCGAAACAGCTCTACAACAAAGCGATAAAAACCGACGCCAGATACGCACCGCCGTATAACTCGCTCGGCAGACTGGCCGATGATCCGGCCGTGCAAGAGCAATACTATCGTCAAGCCCTGGAAAAGCGGAACAACTACTGGGCAGCGCTCTATAACATGGCTGTGCTGCACTTTAACAAACGCGAATACGGGGAAGCTCGAAATTGGGCTAAAAAAGCGCTCGAAGCGCGCCAAGGTGATGAAAAGACGCTGACCTTACTAGCGCGAATAGACAAAGCACTGCCGCCTGGGTCTAAGTCAGCGGCAAAGCATCCATAACCGAGTCTGGACGTTTAATTTGAAAAATATGGATTTTAGCAAAAAGACCTATCTCGGCCGCACCGGTCTCCGCGTCAGCAGGTTTGGCATTGCAGCTGCGTACGGCGTCCCCACTCGGGCTGTGGAACGTGCGATCGAAGACTACGGGATCAATTACCTCCACTGGGACCGGAAAAAGCCCGGTATGGGGAGCGCACTCAAGGCAGTGGCGCATCAAAAGCGAGACGCGCTGGTCATTGCAATGCAGTCCTACGATCATACCGGCTTGATGATACGACGGGGTGTGGAAAAGGGGCTCAAACAACTCGCCTTGGACACCATCGATATTCTCTTTTTGGGATGGTTCAACAAGATGCCCGGCCGGCGTGTCCTAGAGGTGAGTCGACGCCTCGTAGACGAGGGCAAGGTGCGTTTCCTGGGAATCACTGGCCACAACAGGCAATTCCATGGGCAGATGGCTCGCACCAAAGATGGACCGTTCGACGTACTGCAGGTTCGCTACAATGCGGCCCATCGCGGTGCTGAACAAGATGTGTTTGCGGATCTTCCGGAGCATCGGCCGGGGATCACCACCTACACCGCCACCCGATGGGGAAAATTGCTGCAGGCGAATAAAATGCCCCAAGGCGAGACCCCTTTGACCGCGGCCGATTGCTATCGGTTCGTGCTAACGAACCCGGCCGTGGACGTGTGCCTGACCGGTCCTCGCACTGAAAGAGAAATGATCGAAGGCCTCGCCGCACTAGAGAAAGGTCCTTTGAGTGATGAAGAGATGCATCGCGTCTGCAGGATTGGGGATTTCGTGCACGGGTAATAATTACACGGGCGTCTAAAATAGCCCGAGAAAAAATCCCGCTGCAATGGCCGAGCCGATGACACCGGCAGAATTAGGCCCCATGGCGTGCATCAAGAGGTAGTTCTTTTTATTGGCTTCGGTACCCAAATGATGCACCACGCGCGCTGCCATGGGTACGGCTGACACGCCAGCAGCGCCGAGCATGGGATTGAACGGCTCTTTGCTGAGTTTACTCATCAGTTTGCCAAGTAGCACGCCGGTGGCAGTGCTGATGCCAAACGCGACAAACCCCACTGCCAGTATCATCAGGGTCCTGGGTTGCATCACCTTATCCGCCGGCATGGAGGCGCCAACGCCCAGCATCAGCAATATGGTGATGATATTGGCGAGCTCGTTCTGTGCTGTCTTGGTCAGCCGATCGACCACGCCACTCTCGCGGAAGAGGTTTCCCAAAAACAATAATCCCACCAGGGGCGCGCTCTTTGGCACGATCAAGATAATCAGGCAAGGTGTGAATATTGAAAAGAAAATCCGCTCGCCCTTCGATACTTTGCGAGACATGGGTTTCATCTGAATCGCGCGTTCTTTTTTCGATGTCAACAGCTTGATGATGGGCGGCTGAATCAACGCCACCATGGCCATGTAGGAATACGCAGCCGTAGACGTAATGCCGATAATACCGGGCGCCAACTTCCCCGTTGTATAGATGGTCGTCGGCCCGTCCGCACCGCCGATAATGCCAATTGAAGCAGCTTCTTCTAGGCGAAACCCCAAAAGCACGGCGATCAGGAAGGTTACGAAAATCCCGGCTTGCGCAGCTGCGCCCAAAATAAACGCCTTGGGATTTGCGATTAACGGCCCAAAATCGGTCATTGCCCCAATACAGAAGAAGATGATCTGGGGCAAAATCATATAGGTGTAGAGGCCGTATTTAAGAATGATGCCGAGCAATCCCGCCGTTCCCATGGCCTGGCCTGGTTCTGGGAATTGGGTTAGGCCGGTCAGGGGTAAATTGGCGAGCACCATGCCGGCGCCAATGGGCAGTAACTCGAGGGGTTCCCAATTCTTCTTTATCGCCAGTGCGATGAATCCGAGTCCCACCAGAATCATGATCACACTGCCCAAGGTAAGGTGCCCGAATCCGGTCTGCAGGTGAATATCCATTAATCCATACTCCTTAGACAGTTTTTTTCGACGTGCCAGCCTTTGCTTGGGCAGCGAGTTGTTTTTTTGACGAGCGCGCTTCAAGGCGTCTAAAGACAATACCGGTTAACCAGATAACAATGGAAATCATCCACATAATGGCAAAGACGACCACTAAACCCTGAAAAAGGATGCTCAGTGCTTGCGACATATCTGGCATTCATCCTCCTTTTGTTGTTTAACGCTAAATGGTGCAATAGGCTGTCCCTGTTCGTGCATCTGAGCAGCCATTGCGTATTTAATTACCAACCTCTTCGTTCGGATCGCGGTGCACCTAGCGTGACCCAGCAGATCCGCGGTCGAGCCGAGAAACCCTATTGTTTGTTTCTTTTTGCGCAAACACCGCGCGACGAATCGTCTGAAGTGAAGCGAAGACTGTGCGTATTTCTTGCGAAACGCCCCACATTCGGGCAATTCGTCAGACTACTCAAGCTCGACGAGGACTTTTTCATTGTCGACTGTGTCGCCTTCTTTTACGTGGATTGCTTTGACGACACCATCCTCAGGGGCGACAACCGGCATCTCCACCTTCATGGCTTCGAGCATCACTACGGGATCATCTTCAGCTACTTTTTGTCCGGCTTCAACTAGAATTGATACGATTTTGCCAACCATTGGAGCGGTTATTTCTACTGCCATGAATTCCTCCTTCAGCTGCGGTTTCTCGCCACTCATTCCCACCAAAGGCAGTACTGCAGATGTGCGAACACCTCTGGCCTCAGGTCGCCGTGCACATGCCCATCAGCATACACAGCTCCTCCCGGTCGGTCGAGATGGTATCCCGACCTTCGGGGCATGTTTTTCTAGCAGGGTTGGAGATTTGCTTCAAGCTCCCTTGAGCTTAAAAAGAACATCAATCCGTTTTTGGTTCTCTTACCAGCAGGCGTTCAATGAGATCCCTGGAGTATTTTGCCACCTCTATAAATACGACCCCCATTCCCGGTGGATCCAGCTCGGTTCGAACCACTTCACCTGTTCCCTCGATGGTTTCTATGTCGTCCATGATGACCGTGAACTTGAGATTTACCAGCGTTCCGACAGGCAAGGGGCTCTTTGAGCGGATAAAGACGCCGGTGCGCGAGATATTGGTCACGTACTCGTGAATAAACGCATCAAAACTCTCAAATTCCTTGTTGATGGTGATCCGCTCCGCTTCCCGCCGCGAACGCTTCATTGGCCCTCCTTACGCGCCCCAGCCGCAGGACGACGCCCTCGTAATTGAAACACCTCGTGGTGCAGGCTTGCATCTGCTTTTACATACACTTTCTTTAAAATACGGGTTTCCAGCTCTTTTAAGGGCCCGGCCAAGGTTCCCTTGAACACCTCGGCCACATTGGGGTGGACGATGAGCTCGATGTCACCCCTTATCTCCTCAAATCGCCGGCGCACATCCCGCAGCGCCTCATTGGCCACGGTGACCCGAGAGAGGATTTGACCGGTCCCGTCGCAGTAAGGACACGCTTCGTGCAGCCTTCGTCCAAGGCTGTCGCTGGTGCGTTCGCGCGTCATTTCGACCAGACCGAATCGGGAGATATTAATCACCGAGGCCTTGGCGCGATCGTCCGCCAATACCGCCTTGAGCCGATTGAGGACCTTGTTTCTATTCTGGGGTCTATCCATGTCGATCAGGTCTAGTACGATGAGACCGCCGATGTTGCGAAATCTGAGCTGATAGGCAATTTCGTCCACTGCTTCGAGATTTGTTTTTAAGATGGTCTCCTCTTGATCCCTCAGCCCCTTGCCCACGAATTTGCCCGTATTGACGTCGATCGCAGTGAGCGCCTCGGCCTGATCGATGACGAGGTAACCACCCGATGGCAGCTCCACGCGGCGATCCAGTGCTCGCTTTATTTCCCCTTCAATGCCAAACGCATCAAATACCGGCTCGTCCCCGGTGTAGCATTTGAGTGCGTTTAAGCAACTCGGAATCAGGCGATCGATAAACACGTGCAGCTTGTCCCGATAGGCCGGTGAATCCACGACCAACTCGGCAACTTCCTCGTTTAGCCGATCCCTGGCCACGCGCAGGGGCAAATCCAGCTCTTCGTAGAGCAGGCCTGGTTTTTTAGCGCCTGTGAACCGGGTGAGAATTTCCCGCCAGGTTTCGGTGAGATAATCCACATCCGCGGCCAGGGCATCGGTACTGGCCCCTTCGGCAGCGGTGCGGGCGATCAGTGCCCCTGTGGGCGGTAGGATATACGTGAGGGTCTTGGCCAGCCGCTTTCGTTCCTCTTCGTCGGCAATGCGCCGAGAAACACCGCCGCGCTCGCTATTGGGCATGTACACCAAGTGACGGCCGGCGAGGGAGACCTGCGTTGTGACGCGGGCACCCTTTGTACTGATGGGCCCCTTGGAAACCTGAACCGCAATCGGTGCTCCCTCCTTGATGAGGTCCTGAATGCGCATGGCCTTGGTCCCCCGATGAGACCCTGACCCACTGCTGTGCTCCCCAAGGCGACCGCCATTTCCATCTCCATTGAGATCCAACTCCCGGGCCACCAGGTCTGAAACGTGGAGGAACGCGGCCCGATCCATGCCGATATCGACGAATGCGGCCTGCATGCCGGGTAGAATTCGGGTGACCTTACCGCGGTAGATGTTGCCGACAATGGACCGATCGTCCCGTCGCTCCACGAGCAACTCCACGATGATGCCGTTTTCGACCAACGCCACGCGGGTCTCGCCGACATCGGCATTTATGATTATCAGATTTTCGCTCATGCCGTTTATAAGTGTCTGCCAAAGGCACTGTAAACCCGGTTGCGGTCCCTGATCAAGCGCCCTGTTGCTCCGGGCGAATTGAAATCCAAAATCCCTATTGCAGTCTTACTCGTAAACGTGAAGCTGTAATGAAATGTACACGTAGGGAAGGAGATCGACCGGGCTGACATTGTCGTATTCTGTGCCGTCAGCCAGGCGGATGTCAAAATCTATGACGTTGTCGGCACCGAGCTGAATGTCATCCGTAATATCTAGGATATCGCCAATCGCCACACCGCCTGGACACCACCCGTTGCGGTCGTATTCCCATGTGCCAAACTGGGGGCTGACTGGATTTTGTTCGCAATCGCTGCGCCAGGGATTTTTCGAGGTCATCTGACCATTGACAATGACATCCATGCGCATTTGGCAAAACTCGGCACAGTTGTCTGTGTTGCCAAAGGAATGGCCGGTCGTAAACATGCGGGCGTCGACCCGGGTGGCCGTCCCTGGAATTGAAACAGTCACCGGGTCTATTTGAGAATCCACGTTAACATCGGGCTCTATTTCGCCCACTGTTATGTTTTTGAATCCCCAGATATTGATCACTTCATCGGCGCCGAGGTCCGCACCAGGATAAAACACGAATTTCACCGTGGTTCGCCACCCTTCGCCCTGTTCGTGCCCAGGCCCGACCCAGGTATCGATAAAGGATCGCAGGGTCTTGGTTCCGACGAGTTCGCCAGCCCACGGCGTAACGTCTACATATTCGCACATGCTAATCCTATAGGCCGTGATAAACCGCGTGAGCTCGACGCGCTTCTCATCTTCAGCGCCTGAATTTTCAACCAGCTGGATGCTGCCGAGCCGATCCCAATGATCGCATAGGCCATTTTCCGGACACTCCAACTCCAAGAGAAGACCGATTTGCTTCCACTGCGCCGCGGCTGGGAATTCGACTTCCTGTTCGATTTTGCGCTTGTTGTCGTCGTCGCTGACAAAATACTGGTCCGCCTTATCAAACGCCGTCACAATCACCGCATTGCTCGGAAACTCCCCGGACGGGCACTGATACCACGGCGCCTGTGCTTCAAAGTCATACTCGGTCTCAGTATCGGTGTCCGTGTCCGTATCTGTGTCTGTGTCCGTATCTGTGTCTGTGTCCGTATCTGTGTCTGTGTCCGTATCTGTGTCTGTGTCCGTATCTGTGTCTGTGTCCGTATCTGTGTCCGTGTCCGTATCTGTGTCTGTGTCCGTATCTGTGTCTGTATCTGTGTCGCTGTCTGAATCGGAATCCGAATCTGAATCACTGTCTGAATCAGAGTCAGAATCTGAATCACTATCTGAATCAGAGTCTGAATCACTGTCTGAATCTGAATCAGTGTCTGTATCTGTGTCCGTGCCTGAGTTGTTGTCATTATCTTCAGATGAACCGCACCCCGAGGCACCCACAGCAAAGGCGAACAGGGTTAACACGAGCAGAGCAAGCAACACACTGACATTTGATTTGGTTGTAGTAATCTCCCCACTGTTTTTCATAATAATTTCTCCATGTTTATCCATTTAAATAACAAATGGTTCCATAACAAAGTCCAATTATATAAAAAAAACAAACCTTAAACAATCGTCCATTTTCGCAAAAAAAATTCCCTTCAGCGGTTGAGCTTAACGCGCATTTCTTCTCGCAAGCCTTGGCATTCGGCAAACCGGGCATCCTTGGCAATGCACTGGTCGAGCACGTCAGTGGCTTTTTGCCTGTTGCCGGTTCCGAGGTATTCCCCTGCCCAATTCATGTATGCGCCTTGAAGGTTGATATGACAAGGGGTAAAGTCATCACTGGCAATGCCCTTATGGCATTTTTCTAAGACCTTGATGGCACCTGGCCAATCCCCTTTGTCAAACTTTGGTTTGGCCGCCTCTTGGAATACATAGATGCGATTTTGGCGCAGGGTCTTTTCGTTAAAGAGCCGGTCAATGCGCATCGCGGTTTGCATTGCCTCGGTATGGCGACCGAGCCGACTCTCAGCAATAGCCCGCCGATCGAGGATGGCAATGGCGATTTCGCGGAATTCAGCATTTTCATCCGTTTGTTTTACTACCCGCAACAGGACTGCCTCGATCTTCTTCGTGATTCGAATCACTTCTACATAGTGGCGCATCTCCAACATTTCCGTGAGGAGATTCGACCACGTGGCCAGGCGATCCCGCTGGCAGGACGCGTCATCACAGAGGAACCCGGCAATCTCGACCAGTCGCACCTTGTCTGCCGGAGCCATTACGCCTTCGTGGGTATGCTGTACGTTGTACATCGACGCGATAAGCCGTAAGAGGGATATCTTTTTGCGATTGCGGTAATCTTGGAGTGTGATGGGCTCAAGGCCGCGCATTGCAGCCCACTTGCGCGACTGGGTCTTAAAAAACGCCTTGTCGTGCACCACGTCGAAGCCGGAAATAGAGGTGGTCTCCACCTCGTACGTTTTCCCGGTTTTCTTATGTCTCAGTTCGATAAACACGTGGCTCGGTACGAGAACGCCCATTGCCTCGAATCCAAAGTGCTGCGCTGCCAGGCCAAATAGGATCGCCGAGCTGATGCAGTTGTAGTCACCGGTCTTCAAGATGCCGTCGATGGTTGTTTGATCGATCTCGTAATTTGTAAGCTCGGGCTTACCCTCGATAGATCCCAGCAGGGATGCATGAAAGGCCTTAAACAGGGCAAGGCCCCGCTGCCGGGGGTCAGCGGTTGAACTGAGTGCCTTTTTGGTGGATGTAATGAACGCATCGAATTTCTGACGCAGGGGATCTGCGGCTTGTTGGGTCCTCACCGCTCCCCCCATCACCAGGGCCAAATCAAACAGGGATTGGGGCGTGGCGTGCCCTTTGACCGCTGTTAACACCGCCGCTTCAAATTCGGTTAGCGGGGATGCAAAGGGCAGTTGATGCTGACCGTATTTCCCATAATCGATTGCCCGCGTGGTTGCACAAGCGGGTAAAACCGCGATCGCCAAGGAGTAGATCATCCATCTAGATGATGTAGACATCATTTTATCCCTTTTTTAGGCCTCGCCTTGCTAGTACCTCGTCAAGTGATGAGTGATGAATAGTAAACTCCCCCTTTCGCAAAGGGGGCCGGGGGGATTTCGTCACTATCCCCGCAACTTTTAAAAATCCCCCTACCCCCCTTTTTCAAAGGGGGAAATCGGAATCTGCACCCATCAGAGTAGACATGAATAAGCACTAGTGATGGATAACCGAAAAACGCGCGCTGTAAAGCTCTCTATCTGGATTTCACGATGGCGGCTTGGGGTAGCGGTGATTTTTTACTGCGGTGGGCGATGGGATAATTGCGATTTAGCCGTCTTGCCAAACACCGCCAGTCCCTTCGCAGCCAGAGGCTACGGTATCTGCCACGGTATCGACCAATTCATAGAAATAAGAGATGCTTTGATAATTCGTATACTCCGCCGTGCAAGTACCAATTAGCCCGGACGTGTCGCATCTTTCCTCACGGCTAAAGATGCCCAAGGCACTCATGCATATTCTCTCTATATCCTGGACCATGGTCAAATCACTGTACGCCTCGTAGCAGTAGGTGAACGAATATTGAATGCCTGGTATCAGATAGTCCGTCTCACAACTGCCGATGAAAACCTCATCCGCATCGCTGTCTGTATCACCGTCACTGTCTGTATCACCGTCGCTAGCCGAGTCACTGTCGCTATCGGTATCGCTGTCACCAGCCCCGGAATCGCCGTCATCGCTGCACCCGTAGAAAGCAGCCATTAGGCCGGCCATCAACAGTACAACCATTATTTTGCTCACGTTTTGCATTCTAGTACCTTCCTGTTTCGTAACGCCTGCGTGAACCCAGATGAATTCCTGGTTTCTTTTCGGCATTGATTAGATTGTCATTTTAATCATAAGCCAAGAAAAAAAAGACGGAAAATATAAAAATTAAATACAAATCTGACAATAGACAAGGGATCATTTCATATAATCTGTCAGTACAAGTAATCCATGGATCTTGCTTTGGGACCTCAGGGCAGTCGAGCTCTAAAATCCGTCATGCTCGCGAAGGCGAGCATCTAGTCTCAGCCTCCTGGGTTTATGGGTCCCCGCTTTCGCGGGACGACAGAGTGCTGGAAATAGCATAGAACTCGATAGCCCTGTTTGGAGCATCAATGTCACGATAGTTCCCCGAAAAAAAATCGCCTTGACGGCCGTGGGTTTCAGTGCGAGGGTTTTGCGATTTTAATAGAGATCCAGCGGAGGAAAAGATGAGACGCTCAATCACGGCAGTTGGGATAGCAGTGGTTTTCTACTGCGCTGGGCTGATGGCAGACGCGCGGCACGAGGGTGATCAGGCGCTGTTTGAAGCGCGGTTTACCCTCACCACCGACAAGGCGGGTGGGTTGGCCTACGACGGCGCCCTCCTCTGGATAAGCGATCGGGTCGCTCAAAAAATCCGCGGTCTCGACCCCCGCACGGGCGAGGAAAAAATAACCCTGCCCGCTCCTGGGCCGTGGCCCACTGGTTTGGCTTTTGATGGAAAACTGCTCTGGGTCGGCGATCGCACCCGAGCCCGACTGTTTGGTGTGGATACGCGCCGCAAATTGGTGGTTCGGGACATCGAGAGCCCAGCCAATCCACTGGGCTTGGCCTTTGACGGCACCTTCTTGTGGGTTGCGGACGGTAAGCAGATCCATCAGGTCACCACAGAGGACGGCACGACCATCACCACCTTTAACGCGCCTGCCTTTAGCGGTGAGGGACGGGGATCAGAGCAGCTCGGCCTGGCATTCTCAGATGGGTACCTCTGGATTTCCGATAGGAACCAGGACAAGATCTATCGGGCCCATCCGAAAAAGGGGGATGTGGTGGACATGATACCATCGCCAGGACCCTTGCCCGCGGGCCTGGCTGTGACCAACGGCACACTATGGGTCGCGGACGTGGATGCCAGGCAGGTCCATGCCCTGAGATTATCTACCCTGCCCAGGATGGTGCGGCGCAATCCAAGGCAGGAAGTGGTGGTGTTGCAGCGCCGTATTACCAACCAGGGACCGGGTGTGCTTAAAAAAGCATCGGTGTACGTGGCTGTTCCCGAATCCGGTCCTGGGCAAGCCTTGGCAGGCGAACCCGTGTATTCACACCCGCCTAAAGGGTTCGTCTCTGACCAATGGGGTCAGCGGTTTGCCCATTTTGAAGCCACCGACTTAGGCACCAACGAAGCCCTTACCGTAACCATGACAGTGAGAGCCACCTTGTTTGACGTGGATTTCCACTTAGACCCACAAAAAGTTGGCTCCCTCCGGGATATACCCAAGGCAGTCAAAAAGCAGTACCTCGTGGACGCGTCCAAATTCGCCCTGACCCATCCGTCCATCAAGACCCATTTAAAAGCAGCGCTTGGCAAGGAAAGACGCCCTTATTGGATGGTGCGCAAGATCGCCCGCTATATCCAGGACCAGATGACATACGAGCTCGTGGGCGGCTGGAACATCGCGCCCACCGTGATCGACCGGGGCACGGGCTCGTGCTCGGAATACACGTTCGTGTTCATCGCCATGTGTCGGGCTGCGGGCATCCCGGCCCGGTATGTGGGCGCGGTTGTGGTCCGGGGTGACGATGCCAGCACCGACGAGGTATTTCACCGCTGGCCAGAGGTCTACCTACCAGGCTACGGCTGGGTGCCGTACGACGTCCAGGCCGGAGACAAACCCACGCCTGAACAGCAAGGCGCGGTCATCGGCAGCCTACCCAATCGGTTCATCGTGACCACCAAGGGCGGCGGTGCATCTGAATATATCCATTGGGATTACAATTCGTACGCAGAGTGGATCTGCGCCGGGCGCTGCGATGTGTCAGATGTTCACTTAGGGGATTGGTATCCCGAGGGTAGAGAGCCCCAAAAACCCTGAGAACCTCTCCCCCTAGCCTCCTCTCCGATGCGGAAAGGGGGAACGGAATTGAGCAATTCAATACTTAATTTAGGCGTCAGTTTCGTCGCTATCGATGCTATCGGGCGGTGTGGTTGCTGCTTGGGCGCGGCTGTATTCTTCCAAGAGCGCCTGAGCGCGGGTCACGTCAGCTTCGTACACCATGAAGATCGTTGCGGACTGGGCAGTGGGAAATGCCGGCGCCATGGTTCGGGCGCTACGACGCATTTGGAACTCCAGGCCGTCGGCTTCTAGAAACGCCGCGAGCAAATCCGCTTCAACCGGGTCGGCCACGCGCGTCAATTCAACCAGTTTGTCTTTATCATTCATATTATTACTATAACGACCTTCAACCCATTTGCACAGCCCTCAAACCACTGGCGGGGGCGGACCGGTCGAACCGAAGTTGGTGTTTGGCAGCTCCACGAGCATTGCAGTGCCCTTACCTTCTTCGCTTCGCACTTCGATGGTGCCGCCCAGACCGGTGACCGTTCGCTTGCACAGGGCCAGACCAAGCCCCATGCCCTTCCCCGGATCCCGGGTAGTGAAAAACGGGTCGAATATCTGCTCCCGCTTCTCCAATGGAATGCCGCACCCGTCGTCTTTGACCGAGAGCAGCACCTTGCCCGATCTGGCCTTGGTCTTGACTTGTACGTTTCCGCTTTCACCCACCGCGTGGATGGCGTTTTCCACCAAGTTGAGCACCATCTGCCGTATCTCTTCTTCAGGACCGCGGACCACCGCGTTGGAGTCCAGGCTGAGGTCGATGACCACGCCCTTTTCTTCCCCTGAGGTGAGCAAGCGCACCTCCCGGGCCACCAATTCATCCAGGTGGAGGTCTTGCCAGGGCATTTGCATTTGGTTGCGGGTGTATTGCTTTAAGGAGTTGGTCACCGTGGCGATCCGCGCCAGGGCGCGGCTCGAGATGGCGTCCATTTTATCGAGTCTCTTTTCGACTTCCTCAGGGGGTTGTGAATCTGGCTTGTTGCGATTTTTAACCGCCCGCGAGGCCAGTGCGAGGGTGGCCTTTTGTGCCCCTTGCACTGCCTGGCAGGCGTTGTGCAGCTCGTGGGCCATGCCGCCCAAGAGGGTCTCGAGTGTAGCAGAATACCGACGCGCGCCCACTTCCAACCGCCGCGACCGACCGCTCAGCAAGCTGCGGATGACTACCCGCAACTCTCCGATTTCAAATGGTTTTGTAATGTACTTATCTGCCCCGGCCGCGTGCCCTTCGACCCGGTCTTCGGTCTCTCCTCGGGCGGTGAGCAGAATCACCGGCGTGTCTTGGGTCTGTTCGGTTTGCTTGATTTTTCGGCACAGATCCAGGCCGCTCATCCCGGGTATTGCCACATCGGAAATAACCAGGTCGTGCCGCTGGCTGGTAAGCAGCTCCCAGGCCCGATCCCCATTGTCTGAGGTCCACACCTCGTATCGATCTGACAGGGATTGGTTCAAGAATTTGCGAATCTCCGGGTTATCGTCAACCAACAGGATCCGACCGGTCTTAAACGCACCTTGGGGCATGATGCTCGACAGATTCCTGGATTCCCCCCGCTCGCCTTCACCGGCCCGTTCGATCTCCATAAATCGATATTCTGCGCTGGCGAGCAGCTCGCTGCCCCAGCTGGCCATACCCGCGTCCGACTCCCGCCTGCGCTCAGGCGTGTCTTGCTCGCCCTTGCGCCGTTCCTTGAGCTCAGGAGGCAATTGGTCGGCGAGGTTTGTGGGTATGGATACGGTGAACACCGACCCCACGCCGGGTTCGCTCGATACTGAGATCGCACCCCGGTGCAGCTCGGTGAGCTCTCGCGCCAGGGCCAGGCCGATTCCGCTGCCGCCGTACCGCTTGGTAATGGACGAATCCACCTGGCCGAAGCGGTCGAAGATCTTGTCGATGTATTCTTCAGAAATACCGATGCCCGTATCTTCGACCGAGACCAAGTACTTATCCTTGGAGCGCCGGGCCCGAACTGCCACGCGCCCGCCAGGGTCGGTGAATTTAAGGGCATTGCTGAGCAGGTTGACAAACACCCGCTCTAACTTGTCCGGGTCTGCCTCTAAATCCAGGTCGCCTTCGGTCGTGAGGACAAAGTCGATATCCTTTGCTTCAGCCAGGGGTCGTGAAAAGTCGACCAACTGGTTGAGGAGGGTGCCGAGATCGAACAGATCGAGCCGGACCCGCAGGCGCGCCTCTTCCATGCGGCTGATATCCAAAAGGTCGTTGATGAGCTTAAGGAGTTCCAGGGCGCTCTTGCGAATTCCCTCTATAGAGTCGATGTGTCTCTGGCCCAACGGTCCCAAGGCACCGTTCAGCAGGGACCCGGCCGGACCCAGGATCAGGGTCAGGGGCGTGCGCAATTCATGGCTGATATTGGCAAAGAACTGGCTCTTCATGCGGTCCAGATCTCGAAGTTCCGCGTTGGCCTTTTCAAGAGCCAAGTTGGCCCGTTCGAACGCTGTATTGGCAGCTTGCAGCTCTAGCGTACGCTCTTCGACCTTCACCTCCAAGCTGGCGGCGAACGCCTCGAGTTCGCGCCGTTGCTGGTCCACCTTATCGAACAGCAGGGAGTTGGAGAGGCCCACAGCCGCGGCAGGGCCGAGTTTTTCGAGAAACTCCAGATCCTCCCGGGAGTAGGCTTTAAGGTTGGTCTTCTCGCTCAGGTGGATCAACCCGAGGAGGGACTGACCCTGCATCAGCGGGTAGCAGACCTGGATTTTAGCCACATCAAAGTAGACCTTGGCCCGTTCTTTGAGATCCTCGAACCGCCGGTCCACATCCAGCTGGCTCAACTCCACGGCCTGGCCCAGATCCATAATCCGCTGAATCACCGGATCCTCGGGAATAACAGAAGCCACCCCAGAGGACATCCCACTCTTGGTAAACCCAAACCGCCGCCATTCAGAACCCAGCAGTTGCGCTTCAGAGACGGCCCTGTCCAAAGCCTCTTGTCGAAGCAAAATATTCACCCGTTCGGGATACAGCGTAGAATAAAGCGCGGAGAGCACCTGTTTTAGAACATCATCTTTACGCCGAAGCTGGTTCATCTCGATCGCCAACGCATCCAAAACCTTACGTCGGTCATACTCCCGCCGCTGAAACCAGTGATCCACCCGGGGCTTGAGGGCTCGCATGTACGCATAGCCAATCAGGAAGAGCAAGGACATCAATGCCGCAATCTCCCCAGGGCCAAGCCTATGAATCAAATGAGCGCCCAAGCGAAAGATGAGATAAAGCGGCACCACAAGACCGGCTGAAAGGATTGCCCAAGCCGCAGTCTTATGAATAATCGTTCGGATATCCCAAAGCCGATGCCGGATGATGGCGTAGGT
This sequence comes from Myxococcota bacterium, assembly GCA_030065855.1. GTDB lineage: Bacteria > Myxococcota_A > Polyangia > JAAYKL01 > JAAYKL01 > JASJCT01. The sequence goes on along the minus strand of JASJCT010000057.1, from coordinate 11,612 downwards.
GATGGTGATCGGCATTAAAGGGAAAAGCATCCCTGGAATCATCGATATAATACTGTTGGTTTTCAGCCAAGAGGGAAGCATTAGTCCTGTTGTTGAGATCGCACCTATGAAAAATGATAAAAACATATACCCAATTTGATTTTTATGCTTCCCACTACTCGTCAGGAGCTCCTTACGCATAAGGTAAAAAGTCATTGCCCATATAGTGATAATGTAAGTACCATATATGAATGTTAGTGGACCAGAAACAGGGGAAATAGCGGCAAATTCCGTCGAGCGAACATCAGCTATGATAGAGTTGGTGAGCCAGAAAAGAAATATCATTATCAAAAAGCCGATATAAGCCCCAACCTTCAAAAACCTATTTCGTCCCTCCTTTTTTACAAATTCTAAAATAAAAAGAAAAAAAACGAGAAGCGCAAAAACAGCAGAACTAAAAGTAATGCGCATCAATAGAAGGCCACTTCCGTTTCCAGGTATTAAGACAGTAACGATCAGGCTTGCACTGAAGATAGATCCTGACAGACAAACGTAAGCCCATACACGCACATATCTTTTTTCGCTATTTTTTTTTGCACTGCTCTTAAAAGAGACGATCATCAAAATAAAAAAAGACAACGATGTCAAAAGCATTGACGAAAAGAAAAACCATTTAGTTGTGTCTAATTCCAGTATCAAACTCATGACAACATCTATTTTTAACCGAAGCTCCCTTTTTATAAAAAGTATGAGTGGATTTCTAGTTATGACAATTAATAAATACTTATTTGAGGTATACCCACTGTACCTACGTAAAGCAGTAGTATTCGAGCGATACTGAACCGAGCTCAGAAGAAGCCCTTCTTGGCTGAGGTGAATATCTATTGGGGGAGGAGTTTTTCTTGAGTGCGAACTGGCAGCAACAAGACCGCAAAATATCAGTCGGGCCTTTTAGAGAATGCTTCAAAAGAGCTGTTGGTTGAGTTCCCCCTCTCAAACTTTTTTCTTAGGTTTTCGTTAATGATACTTAGAAGTTCCTGGATACCCTCTGCATCACCCGTGAGTGCCAATCGCCTGAAATTATTTCGAAACTCTATAATTGTTTTTCCCGAATAGAAACCAATTAACGCGGTATCATCTGAAATAAGTGTTGTTACCCCTAAGGCTTCAATCTCCCGAGTTAGCTCGGAGGTTTCTCTGGAGAATTTCCTGAATTTCTTTCTATCTATCGTAAAAGGCATTTGTGGCCAATATTCAGGTGGGAAAAAGAGCTTAACTTTGTACGAAACTAAATTAGAAAGACAGTTCTCTCGATTCTCTATTCCGAATCCATACTTTTGTGGATTCTGCCACCATCTACTACCAGGAACCAATATAGGAAAATGTACCGGAGCGCCATTAGGCATTATCCTTTTAATAAGATTTATAGTAGCTAGCCTTGTTTCATCAGTTTCACCTGGATTTGGGTAAATCAAACTTGTAATAGTATATATTCCAGCCTTTTTACAAGATTTTAGTATCTCTTCACAGCGTTTTATTTGATAACCTTTGTCAATCTTTTCATCGAGTAATATCTGACTTCCCGTTTCAACTCCAAAAAAGAGAGCTCGGCAGCCAGCTTTTCTATATAATTCGAAATCTTCTTTCCACGCTTTGTCAATTCTACCGTAAGCACAATAATCTATTTTAATTTCTTTATCAATTAGTGCATTAGCTAGTTTTCTCATATAAATAGACGGAGTATATGAGCCTCCAAGCTTAAATGCATGGAATCCGTACTTCTTTTTCAATTCACTAATCTCTTTTATTGCAACACTAATCCTTTTTTTTCTCAAACGATCTCCAGCCTTCAACGGATGATTGCAAAAAGCACACTTATGAGGGCAACCTCTAGTTTCTTCGTATACTCCGACCTTAACCTTTCCCACCTGGCCGAGAGATGGATAGATGGCATTATCATAAACAGCAAGCGGTAAGCTGTTTAGATCTTCGATCCTATTCGCCTGAGTATGTTCGCATCTTCCATTTTTATTGAAAAATAAGTTCGGAACGCTGTTTAAATTTCTTTTTCCTTCAACATATTCAGCAAATGCTACAATTGAATTTTCTGCTTCTCGAGTACAAAAAAAGTCAAATCCTGTATCTATTGAAGCTAGATAATCTCCGAAAAAATCAACATGCGAACCACCTGCTATAATCTTTATGTCCTCTAGTATGTTCTTAACAGTTTTGGCCATTATATTCGAACCAGAAAATCCATCACCATTCCATAATTTAAATCCAATCCATTTTGCTTTTTCTTTTATTGCAATTTTAGCTAATTCCTTTCCCAAAATTACGTACTGATTTATTTGATACGTTTCCAGAGAATACTGGAGCTTTTCAAGCTCATCAGTTTTAGCATCAGAATCACAACTGTTTTCCATTTCTTTATCTAGAAGTATTTTAGCTTTGGTGCGCAGTTTTTTATTAAAAAGCCTGTCGACAAGCTCAGTTGTGTTCATATCCAAGATCAAGACATCATGTCCTTGGTCGGTAAGTAAAGCAGCTAATTGGGCCAGACCGTTATCAGGCATGAAAGATGACGGCACCATCGGGTAGCCCGACATAGTCACTAAAATTCCTTTAGTCATTTTTATCCTTTCAATTGTCAATAACAGAAATAAGTTCGATAAATATCTTTAAGAAGTCATCGATTTCTCTTCAAGTATATTCGTTTTTAGATATAGCTCGGAAATATAGTTTAAATAAATAGGCAGAACTGATCTTTTTGCTATCCAGCGAAAAATTACAGTATGATGCCTAAATCCCATATCCTCAAGTTCTTTTTTGCAATCACTAGACTCATCTTCCCAATAGATGAATTCTGCCTTTTGTTCTTTTTTATAGAACTCAATTGCCTTTAACAACAGCATTTGCTTGATATTCATGTCAATTTCTGACTTTAAGCCCAAAGGAAATATCCAACAAGAATTCAATAAATTAAATACATTTATTCCTTCACCCCCTGTCTCTGCAATTAAGGCAGCGACTGGTACTGAGTTAACTTCAGCAAAATAGACAGTACGTTTTCTTTCATAATTATTAGCTTGGCAGAGCTTTTCAAAATCTGAAAATGAAATATTTGGGAATCTGTAAGAAAATGATTCAAATAGAAGCGGATGCAGCTTTTCTTTTAGATTCTTTGACAAAATGTAAAGCAGCTCTGAGTTGGGAGATATGATATTATAATTTGAGTAATTACATGTGTAGTTTAAGGTTCTACTAGAGGTTGTTATATATTTATATGCATGAAGGGAATCAAGGAGTGAATTGTTATTGTATATATTAAAAAACCTCTGATAGGTTATCCTGTTCCACGATTTTTGCGAGTTGGAATAGATAACATAGTGATCGCAATCAGTCATATGGTTAAGCAGGTACATACCACCTATGTACATTTCCTGAGAGATATTAATAGTTTGTAGTTTGCTAATTTCCCCTTTATAGGAATCAACACCGAAGTGATGTACTAACCAAGTGCGAGGATAGATTAGACTAAATGCCATAGTTCCTACAGCTAGCTTTCCATGACTGCCTATTATATATCTGCTGAAGCTGCTAACTGAGCTATGCAGCTTCCATGAACTATGATAGGATTTTTCAAGTCTCTCATGTAAAGTATAATCAATCTCATCGAGATAACCTGAAGCACGCAGAAGTTTCCAGGAAATGTCAATATTATTAACATCTCCTAAAGCTAAATGAAGATGATTTGAAAAAAAAGCTAATTGTTTCCATCGCTCTTTTTCTTCGGCACTGCGGAACGCCAAAATCTCAAATCCCCAAGATGGATGATCAGCATTTCGAAAAATACTTCGAATAATCACAGCTAGGGTAATATCTCCGTCCGGCAGACTCAGCACCACATTGCCGATGCGCTCTCCTAAAAATAGGATGTCTTTATCGGCATCCATTGGCATTGAGAACCCCATGGCACTGCTGTCTGTCAGTTGTTTGGTCAGCTGGACATTGGCAAGGCGCGGGTGGTTTATACTCGCTTGTATCGGCGTATCCTCGGTCATTTTCGCTCTTATTGATGTGCGAAATCCAGTTTGATGAATTACCGATGGTGCTGCCACTTGTATTGATTCGTTGTTAATTTGTGTAATCGTGGATTTAAAATAGTTGATAGCGTTGTAACCGGGAAATGTGAAGATATATTCGCATCCTCGGGCTTGTGCTGTTCGTTCAGACGGGTCTGCAAATTCCCCCTTTAAAAGGGGGTTAGGGGGATTTTGTCGTCCCCCCGCGTCATAGGAAGAGACGAAATCCCCCCTCCCCCCTTTTTCAAAGGGGGAGTTCTCTTTCTCTACACTTTGGGGTTGACTTGGTTCCAATAGAGAATCGTCTCCGGCTATCAGTTTGGTAATAATGGTGTATTGGCCATCCTTTTTTATTACATTCTCTACGGTTAGGGATATAGGCTGTAATATTTCGTCCAAATATACGCGCAGGGGATGGTTTTGCTTGATGCAATAGTATTTCAATAACCGGGAGATCATCGTCGGATCGGTTACTTCTATTCTTTCGTCATTATCTGGCAAGTTGAGGCTTTGGTTCTGTTCAATATGACAATCGATTAGGTATTTGGAAAGGGATCTTAATGCGTCTTCATTTATATTGAAGAACTGCACGCCAATACATGGGTCCCCCCTCTCAGTAAAAAACTGCCTGACGAGTTTTAACTGAATTGTAAACGTTGGATACGCTTCCAGGCTTATCTCTGCTAGTCCTTCGCTGTCTTCTGTTTCCGTATCTTTTGATACTTTAAGCCCCATGCCACTCGCGCTTAGGTCGATTATTGTTGGCTTTTCCTTAGCATTATTTAGCAGTTTAACCGTGGCTGTATTTTTATTCATCATGACCCGATATGATTCTCGACGCTCTTCTCCTGTGTATTTCTTTTTCATTAGAATAAGAACAAGGGAATAGGCGAGCCCCCAAGATGGCTTTTCACTTACCATGGAACAAGGCCAAATCCACGGTAAGGCCCTAAATCTAGGCTCTTTCCTTGTTTTCCTTTTTACTCGCCTTTAAAGTTTATCGCTTAATTTAAGCTTACGTATTCTTTGGTTTTTCGTCAATGAAAATATTACTATTACCATTAAAATATATTCCATAAATAACTCTTGTGACCCAGGGCTTACTTTTGAATGAAAATTTATACATCTGGAGGCCAACGTCGATTACAGTTGTAATACATTGGGGTTTCATGGCGGGTGTGGGAGGGTTCAGGCATAAACCGAAGCAAAGGATTGAAATGCAGAGATTTCCCCTTTGTTCATCTGACGATTACTTACCATTCCTTTGAAGCCCCCACCCTTGCCCTCCCCCGGTGGATAATTGGACGCTGGGGGAGGGAACTGGGAGAAGAGGCCAAAAAGAACATGGCCTGGCAACGCTTTTCCCCCTCCCCCAATGTCCAATCGTCCACCGGGGGAGGGCCGGGGTGGGGGCTAATGAGAACAAAGGGCCGGCGTAGGGGCCAATCTGGGCCAATGCCCCCTACCCGAGCCTTAGGGCTCGGAGTAGGTCTGCTCTATGCGTGGCTGCGGCTTCGGCTGTTTCTACTGTGATGATTTTGTTACGCACCAGGGTGAGGAGGTGTTGGTCAAATGTCTGACAATTGGTGCCGGTGGCCTCTCGGGAAATTATCTGCGAAATGGTCTTGTGCTTGTCTGGATCCCGAATGGCCTGCCTAAACGTCGGGCCTGTTGTCATTACCTCTGCGACCAGGATCCTCCCGGGCCGGCCTGACATGGGCACGAGCCTCTGGGAAATAACCACTTGCAGGGCATCGGCCAAGCGTCCGAGGATGGTGCGGCGTTGGTCTTCCGGCACCATCGCCGCGACCCTCGCCACGGTGCTGGCAACGTCTGAGGTGTGAATGGTGCTGACGCACAAGTGCCCGGACTCCCCAGCTTGTATGGCCACTTCTACTGCTAGCGGCGTGCGCAGCTCTCCGATAAAGAGCACGTCCGGGTCTTCTCTAAATGAGGCGTGAAGCGCTGTTTCAAAACTCTCCACGTCCACGCCAACCGCCCGCTGGGACACCACGGATCTACCGTCTGGGATGACGAACTCAATCGGGTCCTCAATGCTAACGATGTGTAGGTTTCTCTTCTCTGCCATGGCCGCCAATATGGACGCGACCGTGGTGGATTTACCCATGCCCGTGGCACCGCTCACCAGGACAATACCCCGGTCCAGGTCGACCACTTGGTTGACCACCGGCGGCAACCGCAGGGTTTTGGGGTCGGGCACGGTCTCAGGCACGATGCGAAGCACCGCGGCCCAGGAGCTCTGCTGACGATATAAGTGGGCGCGAAACCGCCCTGTCCCTTCGATCGTGAACGTAAAATCGAGCTGTTTGTCAGCATCTGTGGGCGGCTGGGTGTTCGCGGCTTTGGTCAGCGTGGCCGCTACCTCGGCCATGTGATTCACTTCTAAAGGCGGTGTTTTAAGCCCCCGGAGCTCACCGTCGATGCGAAGCGTGGGCGGCTTACCTACTTTAAGGTGGATATCACTGGCGTTATTTTGAACAGCTGCCGATAAAATCGTAAGCACCCCGTTTGCTTCTGTCATATGCGCGCCTCGTCCTTACCGCGGCGTTGACCGATGAAATGCCGCTTATCAATACAGTCGGCCAAACGGCCAAGTGCTTAAATATTGCGTTATGTCAATTTGGCCCCCTCCTTAGACCTCCTCTCTCTTTGGCCCCCACTCCGCCCCTCCCCCAACGTCCAATTGTCCACCGGGGGAGGGTCGGGGTGGGGGCTAAAGAGAACCTGACCTATGGACCGCCTATACCGATTTTGATACCCTGTCGCCCCATGGCGGAGATCGAACAGAAATGCACCATTCTTTTGATCGAGGATGAACAAGACTTCGCTATGGGCCTACGGGATGCCTTCGAATTCGAGGGGTATGAACTCACCTCGGCCAGCTCTGGAGAAGCGGGTATCGCAACGGCAGCTGACCTACACCCGGACCTGATCATCCTCGACCTGATGCTGCCAGGTATGAACGGCTACCAAGTCTGCGAACAGATACGGCGGCGCGACAAAGTCGTACCGATCCTGATCCTCTCGGCCCGATCCCAGGAGAGCGATATCATTCGCGGGTTGGAAGCTGGCGCAGATGACTACGTGACCAAGCCGTTTTCGATTGGCGAGCTCCTTGCGAGGGTGCGCACCATCTTTCGCCGCGTTTCTGTTTCGCAAATGAAGCCAAGAGAAAAAATAGAAATCGGCGACGTGACAGTAGACGTGGAGAGTCAAACCGCGCAAGTGAACGGCAAGCCCGTTTCCTTTGGGTTCTACGAAATCGCCATGCTGCAGCTGCTCCACGAAAACCGCGGAACCCCGGTCTCTCGCGACGACATCCTCGATACGGTTTGGGGGATAGATGCCAACCCAACAAACCGCACTATCGACAACTTTATCTTGAAGCTGAGGCGAAAACTCGAGCCCAATCCAGCTGCACCGAAATACATTCTCACTGTATACGGCCAGGGCTACAAGCTGGTATGAGAGGTGTGATGGACAGTAGGTGTGATGCAAAACGAATTCTGCCGAGTGAAGACAGAAAATTCCCCCTTGAAAAAGGGGGGAAGGGGGATTTTGTCAATACGCAATGCCAGGGGAAAAGACGAAATCCCCCCAGCCCCCTTTTTCAAGGGGGAGCAATACAGCTCACATGCCATAATGCGTTAGACAGAGCACTAGAAACCACAATCTATTAATGAGGTCGTTATGATCAATGCATCTGATATGAAGCGGGGCGTGCTCCTCGACTTGGACGGCGCGCCGTGGCAGGTGATCGACTGCTCGTTCCAGACGCCGTCTGCGCGGGGTGCCAGCACCCTGACGAAGGTAAAAATCAAAAACCTCAAAACCGGGCAAGTGCTCAATAAATCGTATCGGGGTGGGGAAATGCTGGCCACGGCGGATTGCGAGAAGCGCGCGTGCCAGTTTCTGTATCAAGACGGGGAGGGGTATGTGTTCATGGACGAGGAGACCTACGACCAATTCACCCTGGGCGAGGACGTATTGGGGGACGGCGCGGGATACCTCACCGAGGGGCTGGCAGTCCGTTCCATGCTTTACAACGGCGCGGTCATTAACGTGGAGCTGCCCATTACAGTAGATTTATCGGTCACAGACACGGCGCCCGCCATCAAGGGGGCCACAGCCCAGGCCCAGCTCAAACCCGCCACCCTTGAAACCGGTATCCAGATCATGGTGCCTCCTTACCTCACGGCCGGTGAAAAAATAAGAGTCGACACCCGAGACGGCCGATTCGTCAGCCGAGTGAACGATTAATTCTCTTTTAGACCGGGCGCATCGAGATGCGCCCCTACGACGTTTGGACATGGAATTCGACGTAGGGGCGGTTCGGGAACCGCCCGAAAAGAGCATTTTGATTGACAATTAGATTAGAAGGTGCCGCAGGCTAAGGTGCAAATTGGTGCGCACTGTGTCAACAACCGCTGACACAAAGCAGCACGTCCGCTGGCCTTTAAAAAATCCAAACGCTGATTTTGTTAATAATATCAAATAAATAAAACATTTGAATCTCTACCTCCAGTTCTGGTATAATTTGTGCTTAATCTTGTGATCCCGATGATCTCTCGCTGGAGGTACGTTTGAAGAAAGACCCTCTCACGCCGTCTCTTACCATCGTTGGTGGGCAACCCAATCGCCGCCGTCGGTCTTCCGAGCCGGTCCAGGTGCCGGTCGGGGTTGAAAAACTGCTGTATCTCGCTGCACAGGATGCGGCATTCAAGAAAAAATTGCTCAGAGATCGCCCAGCTGCGCTGGCCGCATCTGGCGTAACGCTCCGGCCGTCTGAAACGTCGATGCTGACCGCTATTTCCAACCGGGCAATTGAAAAAATGATCGCCGGCATCGTTCCAGAGAACCCCAAGCGGCGTAGGTTCATGGGCTTGGTGGCTGCAGCAGCTGCCTCTATCGTGGCGGGGACCGTGGATACTGGCTGCAGCTCGGAGTCAGTGGGTATCAGCCCAAATATTCCAGAAGAGGATTTGGATTCAGGCACGGACACAAGTAGCGACTCGGATTCTAGTACTGACACAGATACAAGCACTGACTCGGATACGGTTGATATCATACCCGACGGCGGAGGTGTGGACGCGGGCATTACCGGAGACGCCGACTAGCAGTTCGGCGTACTGCAACAAAGGGCAAGTGTAACATGGCTAAAAAACAAGAAAAAACCCAACCCGTGATGACCATCGTCGGTGGGCAACCCAATGGTCGCCGTCGACACACTAAAAGAGTCCAGGTGCCGGTCGGTGTTGAAAAACTCCTGTTTCTCGCTGCCCAGGATGCGGAATTCAAAAAAAATCTGATGGCCGATCGCCAAGCAACACTCGACGCATCTGGCATTCGGTTGCGCCCGTCCGAAGCGTTGATGCTGGGCGCTATCTCCAACGCCGGGCTCGAAGCAATGATAGACAGCATCGTTCCAGAAAACCCGAAGCGGCGGAAGTTCATGGGATTGGTGGCTGCGGCAGCTGCATCCCTTGCAGCCGGCACCGCAGAACTAGGTTGCGAAGATGAAAAAGCTGGTTGTATGGGGATTACGCCAGATATCGACATCGATAGTGATTCAGACGTTATTTTGGGGATTACGCCAGATACAGACACCGATAGTGATTCAGGCTCAGATTCTGAAACGGATTCTGACACCAGCTCAGAAGATACGGATGTGGATGCTGGGGCAGATGCGGGCACCGATCGCGGTGTGGATAGGGAAACCGTGACAGTTGAAGTTGCGCTCAACGGCGATGGCGGGGCTAATCCTGACGACGATGTGGACGGGGACTGTAATTGCTGGACCGTGGGGGCAAAATAATGGCGGATATTACGTTTGTTAATCTAAATATGCTCTACGTGCGGTACTCGGACACCTACGATAGGGAGCGCCATCTACCCCTGGGGCTGCTGTATCTGACCACCGTGTTGGAGCGAGCTGGCTTTGATGTGGATTTTCGCGATTATCAGATGTGCGCAAGCGAGGATCCGTTTGATTTAAACGCGTTCGTAGATTTTCTGGCTGATCCAGCCCCGATTATCGGTGTTTCTTGCATGGCCAACCTGCTGCCCTTTGCAATCTTGGCCACGGAAAAGCTCAAAGCCCAGTATCCCGACCACACCATCGTGCTGGGCGGGGTGGGAGCAAAGGCAGTCGAGGCAGCGGTACTATCCAGATTTCCCTGGATCGACCTCATCGCCCATGGGGAAGGGGAGCGGGCCATCGTCCCGCTGTTGAAGTCACTCCAAAACGGTCGCGACGTATCCCAAGTGCCGGGGCTCTACTATCGCCGGGAAACAGGCGAGATTGCCTGCAACCCGTCCCCGCCGCGCATCGATGACCTGGATACCATTGCCCGGCCTGCCTATCACAAGGTCCTCCTCGAGGACTACGATGCCTACGGCATGATTTCGTCTCGCGGATGTCCGTACAAATGCAGCTTTTGCTCAGTGGCGCCGGTGTGGAACCACAAGTGCCACTTTCGCTCGCCCGAGGATGTGGTGGCTGAAATGAAAGAGCTGCACGACGCTGCAGGCGTGGACCTGTTTTTATTTCAAGACGAATTCTTCGTGTCCTCGAAGACCGCGGTGATGCGCTACTGCGACGCCTTAAGAAAGACCGGACTCAAGGTCCGGTGGAAGGCATTTGCCCGGGTGGACCTGGCCGATCAGGAGCTGATGGAGACCATGGCAAGTACCGGGTGCTTAGAGATTCGCTTTGGTATCGAGTCTGGATCTGAACGCATATTGGCCCTGACGAAAAAGGGATTCACGCCCGATATGGCGGTCGATGTTGTCTCCAGGGCGACCCAGTTGTTCCCCCGAGTCGATACATTTTTCGTTTGGGGGTACCCCAATGAAACCCTGGACGACTTTTATCAGTCCCTATTTCAAATGATATCGTTTCGTCTAATGGGCGCGCGTATTCTGCCGTCGCTCCTGTGCCTCTTGCCCCAGACCGAGCTGTACCAATCCCTGACCCAGGCGCAGCGGGATCGGCTGGCGTTCTGTCAAGCCCTCCTGCCTGAGTACGTCATTACGGGGCACGAGATCTGCGAGGTTGGATCCATTTCAATTGCCGATCAGCACCGCCAGTTTTTCGATTTTATAAAGGCCAATAAGGACTTGTTTCCAGGCTTCTTCCTCATGGACGTGGACGACAACATCCGTCCCAAGCTGTCCATTTTGCAGGAGCACGGATTCTACACCCGGGCACAGCGGGAGCTGACCGAGCTCGACTCCTGCGGCGCCCATTCACCCAGGGTGTGAACCCCTAGTGCTCATTCAACCCTACTCTAACGGATGGAGATTCCGATTTCCCCCCTTGAAAAAGGGGGTTAGGGGGATTTTCAAAAGCTGCGGGGATAGTGACGAAATCCCCCCAGCCCCCTTTTTAACAATGGCATTCGGTTAAGGGCAAATGTCGCGATTTTTGCTATTTTTATGCCGGGTAAAGGATCTCCCCCTTGAAAAAGGGGGTTAGGGGGATTTTGACACGTCCAATCGAATTTTACCTTTGAAAACAATTGCTTG
>JASJCT010000056.1 GCA_030065855.1 Myxococcota bacterium | reverse complement strand
AAAATCCCCCTAACCCCCTTTTTCAAGGGGGAGATCCTTTACCCGGCATAAAAATAGCAAAAATCGCGACATTTGCCCTTAACCGAATGCCATTGGGCAAAGGGGGCCGGGGGGATTTCGTCTTTTCCCCTGGCATTGCGATGTGACAAAATCCCCCTAACCCCCTTTTTCAAGGGGGAATTTGATATCTTCACCTAACAAATTTCGTTTGACATGGCACTAGTTACTTGCCGCTTCTTCTACTGCTGCGATGACCTGGGCTGGGGTGAGAATTTCTGGGATGGGATCGGTGGCGGTAACGAGGCCGGTTTTCAGGTCGATCACCGCGGTAAACGGCATGGCGTGTAATGTGTTGAACGCAGGGTGCGTACCAGACCAAATATTGCCGCCAAACCCGTTCATATGGGCTGGATCCTGTAAGTGAACCGCGGCTTCTGCGTTCGTATAGGGCGTCATGTCGGGTTTTGGATACCCTACAAAAAAGAGCCCGCCTTTTGCCTGAACCTCGGAAACAATCCCTCTTAAGGCACCAAACTGGTCCTCGCAAAGCGGTCAGTTGTCCGTGCCCAGGAGCAGGACCAGGGATTCCTTGTCAGATTTGCACAGCGCCAGCAAATCGATGTCCACATCTGTATGCTCATCTGGGTCGAGGACGCCGTTGTCATTTTGGTCAACCCAGGCTGTTTGCTGCCATCGCGCCACAGTGCCGCCGTTGACCAGGTAGTTTTCCGGATCGTTCCACACAATCGTGTCGCAGTTGTCCGCATGCGTATCTGAGTCACTGCTTTCCGAGTCAGTGGCCGCATCTGAATCCGCATCAGCATCGACGGCATCATCGCCGTCGCACCCGACTTGGTTAAAAGTGGCAGCAGCGAGCAGGGTGAAAAAAACCAACATGCCCCACTGTATGTCCGCAATCCGCATGCTTCTACTCCTTCATGTCCATTGTGCCGCTGTCAGGCCCGGCGTCGATGTCGTGATGGTCATGGTCCGGGGACTCGGGTGTATCCCAATCCACAGGCTGCCAGTAGTCAAACTCTTTTTGGGGCTCGCAGCTGAGCGCCAATGAAGACAAGATCAGCACGCCCGCACAAAGAATCCAGTGGTTTAGAGGGGGGGGTATTTTCATGTTCTTCCATTCCATTCGGTCATCTCAATCCAGGCACACCTCGACGCAGCCGGCTTCAACTTCGATCTCTTCAATTTCAATATCCTCGAACGCTTCGTCAGCATCGAATGTCTTGGCTTGGAGATCCGAAGCTTGTTCGATGTCCACCGGGCTGAGCAGCGGTCCAGTTCTTTGGGGTTGGCTTAGCCGCAATGTGAGGTCTCCGAGTCGTTGTTGCTCCTCGGGCGCGCCAGGGATGGGCGCGCTGCCCTGAACCACCCGAACCACCTGTCCCAATGCTAGGGTGAATCGTTTTTTAACTGGCTTTGGTGGCGGCATGGGCTGGGTAGGCGCGGCCACCTCTGGTTTCAATTTCTTAGCCGGTTTCTTTTTGGCGCGTTTTGGGGGTGACAGGGGCTGGGATGGTTCAGCTGGTTTTGGTGGTGGGGGCGGCATCATGACATCCAGGAAGGCTTCGCCAGTGTTCAATTGGGATTCCAGTGAAACAATATATCCGATATCGCCTTTGATAACGGACAGTTGGGCTGACTTTGCGGTCAGTACTACGCCGCCAAGATCTAATACTGCCGGGGTCGATCCCACAGTAAGGCGACATCCACCGCCTGCGATAGCCGTCATCAGTGGCCCGTCGGTCTTTTTGGATATGACATAGAATGCCGCGCCCTCGAGCGCTGTGATTAACGCGGTTCCCCCAACCACCGCAGAAGCACCATCCCCACCTGCGCGATATGCAGGCGGCTGGGAGCGCTGAGGGCTCGATGCGGTGGCTTGAACAGCGGGATCCTGGGTTTCCAGTGTAAACCCCGCATCGTTCGCCAGGGGGCTTGGAACGTGCACAATACCGCCGGCCAGGACCCCCAATGGATGGCTCAACAGACCTATTAAAACGCCAACGAAAATGCCTCTTGCGAGCATGATATCAATTCCTTTTAAAAACGTTGTCTTAGCTCGAGCATCACCACGTCCTGCTCATATGAATATCTCGGCGCGGCCAGTCCGTTTACCACCTGGATGTGGGATGTTTCACCCGTCACCGGGTCGGTTTGTTCGGTCGACTCAAGCCACCGCGGGGCCGGTGCGTCGTCTATGTTGGATGACCGCTGATGATGCTTATAGGTCAATGCAACCTCAGCCCCTTTCCAGGCCGCGACCTGGAGCTCGCCGCCGACCTCCCATTCCAGATCCCGTCGGGTCAAGTCGTAGTATTCCTTTTCGAAATAGGCATTGAGCAGATCGGCGAGAAGCTCTTGATTTGCCTCGTAATTTGCCTGTAGGGCCTGGATTGTTTCTATTAATGCCTCGTCCATGCCCTCGGTGTGGATGGTGTCCATATCTGTCGTAAGATCCACATCCACGTATTGGGGTCTAAATGAATTTTTCTGATTTTGTCTGGCGTTCATGTACCAGTTGTACTTTAGCTTGCCACTGATAAGCGCGGTGAGGCGCGGTACAGGTGTTCGCCAGCGCAGGGCAGTCTCCAATTCTGGCAGGAACCTGTCGTATTTGATGACTTTGGGATCGTGGTACGACCGATCATAGCGCGCACCGGCCGTGATTTTGAGCTGGAATTCCCGATTATGAAAATAGCGGGTGTGGTGCAGGCGCAGCCGGTATCTCGAGGTGCTGCGATCCCGGTCGATGTAGTTGGGGCGGCCTTCGATTTTCAACCGTATGCTGTACAGCGCATCCCGGGTCCTTGCAAATGACCACCAGATCTTGCCGCCCACTGCCCAACTGATAAGGCGAAAGGGGTCTTCTTCTCGGTAGAAATGACCCAGGTCGTCCTTAATGGGTGGATGGTCCAGGTACTGCAGTTCTCCATCCAGGCCTATTTTGAGCTCGTGCTCAAAGATATTGCCCCAGGTCTTGGCGAGATAAGCGGCCTGACCGATGAAGACAGTGGTGTTGAAGTCCTGCGGGCTGAATTCATCGGAAAGCGAGGCTTCCTGAACATCAGTCGCGCCACCAGAAGATGGGTTCTTTTTCTTATCCTCAAATTCGTGCCAATTTTGCTCGCGATAGGCAGTAACGATCGCTTGTAAGGCACCTTTCTTAAGGTTTTTACCGTAGATCAAATCTCCGCGGAACACGCTTTGCAGCACTGGCTCGGCATCTGTCTCCACTGCATCGAGGAACGCAGACGAGGGGTGGGTGTTGATGCCCAGGGATCCGCTCACCCGACCCGACACCCCCTCGCTTTTGCGAAACGCGCTCCACGATTCTAGTACATCAGTAGCTGCCCCGGCCCACGCGTCGTCCTGGCCTGTTTGTGCGGTTTTTAGCAGCGCCACCCCCTGGGGTTGACGCCCTTGGCGCTTGGCGATGATCGCCTCGTAATAATCGCAGCGCTGCAGCAAGTGCTGGGGCAGGTCAGGCCGGGCCAGGGTGAAGTGCTCCAAGGCTGCGTCGTCTTCACCGGTTTTAAACAGGGCATAGGCATAGTAGTACCTGAGCAGGGCCCGGTCCGCATCTGCGGTCGCGTTGGGAATGGCCTGGAGCAGGTGTTCGATGGCCCATTCATAGTCCTGCTTTTTGAGCAGAAACGCAGCGAGCGCTGCCCGGGCGCGAATATCCTCCGGCGCCAGTATCACGGCCGAGCCCAGGGCGCGCTTGACATCTTCTTTGATACCCTTGGCCTCGGCCAGCTCGGCCCAGGCCAGGCAGGCATCGGCCATGCCATCTGAGGCCATGCAGGTGGCTTTGAACAGTGGATATGCCGCGGCCTCGTCCCCCTTGGCTCGCGCTGCCAGGGCAAGCTGGTATTGGATGGGTGCGTCCCCGGCATCTGCTGAAGCCTCTTGCGAGTAAAATCCAAAGGCCAGCAACAGTAGAATGAGACTGAAATAGATCTTCATCGTTGACTGCTCTCGACTCCTTGTTGTCGGGTCAGGTTTGTAAATTCCCCCTTGCAAAAGGGGGTTAGGGGGATTTTGTCGCCCCGTCGCGCAATCGGGAAAAACGAAATCCCCCGTCCCCCCTTTTTTAAAGGGGGAGTTCTTTTTTCCGACATTTTGAGATTCACATAGCAATAGATCAAAGGCTACTGCCTTACTTCTGATTGATGGCCTGCATTTCGGCGATCACGTCTAGCTGTAGGGGCTGCCCGCCGTCGTCCGGTACGTTGTATTCGTCTCCTTTTTCTCCGGCAACCACGCGCATGGTCGCTGTTTCGATGACGTAGACAATCGGAAAGCGCCTCAAAAACCGGGTCTGCACGCCACCGCCATCCCCATGGGAGTCGAATATATCCAGGTTCGTATCTTCGATGCGCCAGCCACCGCGCCAGCCAAAGGTATCCATCATCTCACTTGTTTCTTTTGCTTCGAGTATCTGCTCCAACACGACGTCGAAAAAGAATAGGCCGATAAGCTCGCCATTTGCTTGGCGAATCTGATCCTGCCTATTTGCTAGCGCCACGAACCGTGGCGATGCGGGTACTCAAAACGATCATGTTTGGCCGGTTTGTTCGCCGCAGTAGGAACCCACGACCAGGGCGAGGGATTTAATCCTGTCTCTCTGGCAATAGACGTCCCGGTAGAGGTCCAACGTCGTGAGCTCGACAGTACCATCGCAATCCCGGTCGTAGTACGCCTTGAACTGCATGTTTGGCACCACGGCGTCCATATCCCAAATCTCCTGCTCTGGATAGGGCCCACAAACAGCTTCATCGATGGGCTCGGTATCGTCGATACAGACGTAATTGGGCATGTCAGACCCGGATTCCGTGTCCTCGGTTCCGGTATCGCCCCCTGTGTCCCATGGATCGTCGGTCGCTGCACTGTCGTCGTCATCTGCACACCCCATAAGTGAGCAAACGGCAACCACCAACACGAGCCAGACCAGCACCTGTTTATTCATTCTATGTCTCTCCTTTGCGACTTTACTAGTATTAGTATAGATATTCATCCACCGCCGCCTCTAGTTCTGGCCACCCCCCTTCGACGGGCCTGCCGCAGATCACAATGCCCGGTGTCCCCAAGAGATCCAGGTCTGTGCCCTGTTTCTTGTCCCACAAGATACGACTCATAGTCTCGTCTGAATTCGCAGTATTGCTATAGGCGGCCATATCCAACTTCAGGATATCCCTTGCAAAGGCCTCGATATCCTCGGGTTGGTACAGCTGAGGTGGTATCTGCCGAAGTGCATCGAAAATCATATCGTGAATCTGCCAAAACCCGGCTGGGTCTTGCTCATGAACCGCAATCGTCGCCGCATGGAGTCGCATCGCGGTCTCGTGCTCATAGAGTGGGAAGTGATGAAAGTAAAACAGTACCCGCTCGCGTATATCTTCGCGGCGTACCAGTATTTCACTTAGGGATTCGGAGAGCTTGGCGCAATTGGCACAGCGGAAATACGAAAAGATCTCCACCACCAGGTCCGGGTACACCTCTCCGCCCTCATATGGACTCAGGCTGTTGTTAATGGGTTGCTCTGATCCGGGTGGACACAGGGGTGCAGGGCCAGCCCCAGAAACGCCGGGATCAAAACCGTCGATGCGCCATGGGGCGGTTTCAAACTCGGGATCCCGACATCCCGTCGCAAAAAGATAAATCAGTATAAGTACTGAGATGCCCAAGTTATCGTAAGTTTTCGTGAATATGCTCATAGTCTACTAATTTCCTATACAATAACCCCAGCTGTCAACCCATGCTTTCTTACGGTGCATTCTTCTCCCATAAGTATATCTGATAGGTTAGAGATGGTCGGTGATACAGGTCTCAGCGTCCTCGAGTTTGTCACCGCAAAGAGACTTGATTACTTTCATTGTGGTCAGATCGATCAGCGTATATAGGCCACATCCGATGAGAATCTCGGTTACCTCATAATCTGTAAAGACGATCTCCTTTGGCTCGGTGCGCACGCCCAAATGATCGTAGCCCTGACAATGATTCTCAAGATACATGGCAGACGTGGCCGGCTTGATCACTTCGACAATGACCACGCCGTCGTCTTCGTATTTGTCGGCCATGGCTGCAAGGTCAGGCACCTCTTGGGCAGCGCTCCCGCACCCGTCGACGTTGAGCTTGATGAGCAGTAGCCGATTTTCTTTGGCAAACTCACACACCTCAATTTGATCGTCATTTTGGTCGAAGAACAGATAGTTGCGAATCACTTCCCCTTCTTCGAAGTTGTTGGCTGAGGTGGGGTAGTTTTCGCACATATCAAAGTTCGTATCGGTGTTCGTATCGGTGTCCGTATCCGTATCGGTGTCTGTGTCAGTGTCGGTATCCGTGTCAGTGTCGGTATCCGTATCCGTGTCAGTGTCGGTATCCGTATCCGTGTCAGTGTCGGTATCCGTATCAGTATCAGTGTCGGTATCCGTGTCCGCGTCCGAATCTGAATCTGAATCAGTATCTGAATCGGTATCGCTGTTCGAATCGTCAGGGGGATCTGCATCGTCCCCTGTACATGCGCCCATGGCGCAGATTATTCCCAGCAGACCGAGTGCCCCCAACAGGCAAGTCAGTTCCCTTGTCTTTTCGTTTCGAACAATACTCATTTTCCGATTATCCTTTCACTAAAGAGTAGAGATCCTTAAGAAGGCTGCGTTTTCTGTCCAATCTGTTCTAAAGTCCGGTTCTGAAAATCTTTGGACCCATGCGTTTATTATCTCATATTTATGCATGCCTTCTGCACGCATTACAAGGAAATTCCACAAAAATCGGTAAATTCGTCAAAACCTCTTATTGTATTCTGATAATATGTCCGCTTTCAGTGCTGGATTCAAATCTGGTTATTTGATAGACAGGAGACAGTTTTGTGGGCGGCATTCTTTAGTGCGGTCCGGCCGAAAAAGTCAGAAACATGCCCCAAACAACAACACTTTTTCCGGCGAGTCGAGAGTTATTTCGACTCATAAGAGCGATCGCAGATAGCCGCGAGGCCGAGGGCAAGATTCGCGATGTGGAAATCGGTCGCCTCGTCGGGTTTGAAAGCGCGCGCACCAGTCGCTGGAAGCACGGTCAGATCGCCGTGGTTGATGCGGCGCGGCTGCTCGCCCTGTCCCAGGCGTTTGATGTTGATATATCAATTCTCTCTCAAGTGGCAGCCGGGTATCTATCGGCTGCCGAGGCCATGCGAATACTGGGTAACGAAGACAAGTTGATCCGATTCCTAGCTGAACAAGTCGTGTTGCCGACCGATTACCAGGTGATGTCGATCACTGGCGGCGGGGGTACCATGTGCCGGGTGATCCGAAGGTCAGCCGGGCACTACCATCGGCGGACCAAGCGGCTCAGCAGCGATGTCCGCGATACCGAAGAAGATGAGCCCTGTATTCTGCTCGCCGATAATGACCGCAGCGCTATCGAGGTGTTTCGCAATCTCACCGGCCCTGACACTGGGATTACCGGCGTTGTTTCCCAATCATCCACAGCAGCCCTGGTGGTCGCGGGCCGCCTTCGACCCCGGCTCATTATCTTCGACCTGTTCTTGGGCGGTGTGGATGGATTTTCAGCTGTGCGTAGTATGACCTCAGACGAGGGCACGCAGGCATCAGAAGTGGTGGCCACGAGTCTCTCTCTGACCCCAGAGATCATTCGAACAGCGCTCGGTTCTGGTGCGACTGAGGTACTCCAGCGCCCGCTGCGCTCCCGAATTCTGAGTCGCCTGATAAGTCGAGTGCGCCAGCAGCCCTGAATGGGGATAATATTAGTCCATGCAGATCTCGATGCAGTCGGCTTCGATCTCCACTTCGATGTCCTCGATTTCAACCTCAGCTGTGGCGTCCTCACCAGCGGCGTGCGCGATTGCCGTGTCAGCTGGATCCTCTATGTCCTCGGGTACCAATTCAATCGAACCGGGACGGTCGCTGAGGCGCAAGGCCAGATTCTTGAGATGCGCGGCCTCGGCCTGGTTGACTATCCTGGGATCGGCATCCCCCTTTAAGCGCAGGGTTTCCTTTGATTTCAACGAGATAGGTGCCGGCGCAGGGGGGGCTGCGGCATCTGTATCAATGCCAGATACCTCTGTAGCTTGGGTGGCTGGGGGAGACGGCACCACAGTTGGGACAATGGTTGCCGTGCCTTGGGGCAGCAAGGCCACCACATGGACGAGCCAGCTGCCTTCGAAGCGGGTCAGGAGGAGCTCTACCCCGATCGCGTGGAGTGTAAACGCATCTATTAAAAGTAAAACCCCTTTGGAGCCGGCTTGCACGCGAACCCCACCGCCTTCCAAACTGATCTTTGGTCGATCGTCACTGCTCGTGATCCGCACCCGGGTGTTGACTGCTGCAGTGATCACCGCAGCCCTGTCCACGACCATCCGTGCTCCGTCATGACCAGTGGCGGTGAGCCGCACCACACCCGGATCAGTGGGTTCTTGCCCAGAGGGATTGGTGACAAACACGGCTGCGGCGTCAATTGGGCTGGGCACATGGACGACCGCTGCCAGGGCAGGTCCGGTCCCAAATAGAACCACCATGAGTGTCACTACGAATCGCTTTATTGCAGCTATCCATTCTTGTCGAAGCATGGTTCCACCCTTTTTAGCAACCCTGAAAGGCGTTAAAAAGCTACGCGCATTTCAGTTTACACTCAAACCATTTGCTACTCAATGGATTAAGGTATTGGGATATCTGTACAGCAAGGGCATCATCTGCTACTGACCAAACGGTTCATACGAGGTGATTTCAATGTCTGACATTCGCGTAAGGTTTGCGCCCTCTCCGACAGGTGTGCTGCACCTGGGTGGTGCGAGGACAGCGCTGTTCAATTGGCTCTGGGCCCGCCACAACGGCGGAAAATTCCTGCTTCGCATCGAGGATACGGATCGACAGAGATCCACAGCGGCCTCGACCCGGGCCATTACAGATGCCCTGGCGTGGTTGGGCATGGATTGGGACGAGGATCCGGTGTTCCAATCCCAGCGCCTCAGCGCGCATAAAGCCGCCCTTGACACGCTCATCGAACAGCAGCGGGTCTACAAATGCTACTGTACGCCCGAGGATCGGGCGGCCATGCGCGAGCAGGCGATCAAAGCCGGGCGCACCACACAATACGACGGGCGATGCGACGGGAAGCCGGATGACCCGGACAAACCGTTTGTCTGGCGCTTTCGTATGCCCACGTCCGGTGAGACTGTCTTTGATGATCTGGTCATGGGCCGTATTGTCACGGCGAATGAGGAGCTCGAAGACCTGGTCATCGCCCGCTCAGACGGATCTCCCCTGTACAACTTTGCCGTGGTCGTGGATGACGCAGCCATGGGGATCACCCAAGTCATCCGCGGCAAGGATCACCTGACCAACACGCCTAAGCAGATCCGTATTTACGAGGGCCTCGGCCTAAAGGTGCCTGCGTTTGGCCATCTGCCCCTGATCCTCGGTTTGTCAAAACGCCTGCGATCCGCGGGTATCGAATCGTATCGCGAACAGGGCTATCTCCCAGAGGCGGTGAACAATTACATCGTCCGGCTGGGGTGGTCCCACGGCGACCAGGAGATCTTTTCGCCAGAGGCGCTGGTAGCAGCCTTTGATTTAGGGGACGTCAATCGATCAGAGGGCACGCTCAACTTGGAAAAAATGACCTGGACCAACCACCAGCACATCCAGGCCTGCGACAGCACACGGCTCGCGCGCCTAACCGCGCCTTTTTTGGAAGCCCTCGGCATTGCCGTAGACCCAGGAGATCCCAAGCTAACCGGGGCAATTGCATCTCGACGCACCAAGTCTAAAACATTGAGAGAGTTGGCCGACGGTATTTGTTTTTACTTTTTGCAAGATGCAGCGGTCCCACTCGATGAAAAGGCAGTGGCCAAGCACTTGACAGACGATGCAAAGGCCCATCTCGAGGCGTTGGCCTCGGCATTGGAGGGGCTGGAACCGTGGTCTGAGGACTCCGTAAGCGATGCGATCAAGGCATTTTGTACCCAACGCAGTATCAAGCTCAAGCACGTGGCCCAGCCCTGCCGCGTGGCCCTGACCGGATCTGAAACCGGGCCTGGGCTGTTTGAAATGATGGCAGTCTTGGGACGCGACGCCACGATAACCCGTCTGCGACGGGCCGCTCAGGAGCAGTGAGGCTTGCTTTCCGAGCTCCATCCCCGGCGGTTTTTCTTGGACACATGGCGCACCTTGGATGCCGAATCCACAGCCTACCGCGCTGGAAACCCATCCAACCACACGGCTGACGCAGTGATCGCTGCGTATATTTTCTCTGTGGTCGCCGTTTCCCTGGTACTCCAAGGGGCGCTGGGCGATGACCGCACCTTTTCGGCGATCATCCGGTTTATCGACACGCCATCGAACCGGGAAGCCCACCCCATTGCATACGCGATGGTCGAGTGGTTGCGACCGGACCAAGGCAGTTTAAGCAGATACTTACACCTCACCGGGACCTATCGATTGGTCGAGCTGTGTTACTGGGCGGCCTGGCGTGTTTTTGGATTTCTCATTATCCCACTCTTGGCCATGGCGCCTTTTGCCACACTGCGAAGACAGTCCATGGGCCTTACCCTGCGCGGGTTTTCTCAACATATAGGCATTTACTGCGTGCTGTTCGGCATTGTTATCGTGCCCGTGTTCATTGTCTCGTTTTGGGAGTCCTTTAACAGTTATTATCCGTTCTACGCCAATGCCCACCGGTCTGTTTTCGACTTTGTCGTGTGGGAGTCCTTTTATATCGCCCAGTTTTTCTCCCTTGAGTTTTTCTTTCGGGGATTCATGATACTGCCCTTGCGCCGCGCCATGGGATCCTCAGCCATTTTCGCCATGACCGTGCCATACGTCATGATTCATATCGGAAAGCCCCTTATCGAATGTTTTGCCGCGGTGATCGCGGGGATCGTGCTCGGCACCTTGGCCCTGCGCACCCGATCCATCTGGGGAGGGATTTTGATTCACGTCGGTGTGGCCCTGTTCATGGATGTACTGTGCATCTGGCAACGCCACTTTTAGAGGAAAGAAATACCATGCTAAACCAATTGAAGATTCAAAATTTCAAGGGATGGAAAGATACCGGCACCATTCGCATGGCACCAATTTCCCTATTCTTCGGTGCCAATAGCTCAGGCAAATCCAGCATTGGCCAATTTTTAATGATGCTGAAACAGACCGTCGAATCGTCGGATCGGAAAGCCGTTTTCTACCCTGGTGGGAAGAATTCGGCCATCCAGCTCGGAACATATCAAGAGATGGTTTTTCGACGTGATCCAATGAACAAGGTCGCGTTTGAATATAGTTGGCCGCTGCCGAAAAGCTTGAGCATTAAGGACCCGATAACAAAACAAGAATTTGAAGGAAACGAATTGACTTTTCAAGCAGAGGTCGGATCGAGTGACAGGAATCCGCACACCCCGGTTCTCAATTATTTTAGGTACGAGTTGAAGCAGGGTGATGCACCCAACTTATCAATCGGCATGCAGCATAAATTTCAAACGAAATCCGAGTATGAGGTCCATGCTGAGAAATATTCTCTTAAAAGGCAGAGAGGACGTGCCTGGTCCCCCGGCACTCCTGTGCGCTTCTACGGATTTCCTGAGGAAGTGGTCGCCTACCACCAAAACGCTGAATTTGTGCAGGATCTAAACCTGCAACACGAAAAGATGTTTCGGTCTTTGTCATACCTAGGCCCCCTTCGTACCAAGGCCGAAAGGCTCTACTCGTGGACAGGCATTCATCCCGAGAGTGTTGGATTTGCAGGTGAACACGCAGTCGCAGCCATATTGGCTTCACGCAGCAGAAAGATTAGTCTTCTCAGACCAGGAGCCAAAAGAGCATCGCCAGCCAAACCCTTCGAGGAAGTTATAGCGTCAAAGCTCAAAGAAATGGGGCTTATTGAAGAATTCAGGGTCAACCCCATATCTATGCAACGGCAGGAATACGAAGTCAAGGTCCGCACTAGGGGTTCGAGGGATTGGGTGGACCTGCCCGATGTCGGCTTTGGCATATCTCAGGTGTTGCCCGTGTTGGTGCAGTGCTTCTATGCTCCTGCAGGGTCGATCATTCTGATGGAGCAACCGGAGATCCACCTGCACCCGAGCGCTCAGTCAGCTTTGGCCGATGTGATGATTGATGTGATCAACTCCAAGGAGAACGGACTGGATAGAAATATTCAGTTGGTAATAGAGACGCATTCGGAACATTTCTTGAGGAGGTTGCAGCGGCGAATTGCTGAGGACGCTGTTTCAAAAGAGAAAGTATCGGCCTACTTCGCGGATATCACCAAAATGCCTGCAAAGCTCGAGCCTCTTGATATTGATCTGTTCGGCAATATTCAGAATTGGCCTGAGTATTTTTTTGGAGATGAAATGGGAGATATCACCGAGCAGGCCAAGGCAGCAATGGAAAAAAGGATGCACCAGAATACCGAAATATCAGAGGCATCCGAATGAGCTTGCCCGACAAATGTGTGGTGGATACGAATGTCCCAATGACAGCCAATCTTGCCCGCTCTCCGAACGATATCCCTCAAGAATTGACTGGCTGTGTTTTAGCCTGCGTTAAGGCAGTAGAGCACGTTATTCGAACGCGCGGTTTGGTCATGGATGCCGGGGATGAAATTTTCGATGAATACCGGCAAGCGCTTTCTATGAAGGGGCAGCCCGGCGTGGGCGACCGTTTCATGAAATGGGTTCACGATAACCGGTGGCGGCTATCCGATTCTGACAGGGTAAAAATTATAAAAAGCAACAGTTCATACAAGGAATTTCCCAGGCATGAAGGGTTGAATGATTTCGACCATTCAGATCGCAAATTTGTCGCCACCGCAAACGCGCATCCTCAAAAACCACAGATTCTTCAGGCGACAGACAGCAAGTGGTGGGGATGGAAAGATGCGTTAAGGGAGGTTGGCATTACCGTCCATTTTCTTTGCTCAGAATATGCTAAAGCCAAGTATGCGGAGAAGATGGGTCTGTGATTCGATGTCTTTGATGCCCAATTAGGCTTTTTTGCCACCATAGAGCATTGGGTTGGCTCATGCTTGTAGAGCGTTGTAACATTACCCAAAGAAAAACACTTGCGTTTAACGTGTTACACAAGCCAGGAGGAAGCTCGAATGATACAGATTACCGACGAGGCCAGAACAGAAATAAAACGGGTGCTCGCAGAAAAAGCGCCTGGACCGGGCAAGGTGCTCCGCGTCTACGTGGCGGGCCACGGTTGAGGTGGACCCAGTTTGGGTATGGCTCTGGATGAGCCCGCGAACGAGGACGAGATTTACAAAGACCAAGGATTTGAGGTTGTCATCGACAAAAGCCTACTCTCAGAGCTCGGTGGTGTGGTGATAGACTTCCAAACCAGCCGGTGGATGGGGTCTGGATTCAGCATCATACCCACCCAACGCGCCGCCGGGGCCTGCTGTTAGGAATACCGGGCATTTCCTCCCCTTTGTCCTGGTTGGATGTCGCAAGAACGACACAGTAAAATTCCATGACCTACCCCTAAATTTGAACCCATACATCTGTTATTATATCGACTCCATTTCAAATAAAAGATATTATTTTCGATAGGTTAGAGACGAGACAGGCGTCACAGCAGAAATATCAATCCCACTCGGCACAGTCCTTGCAATTACACCATTATTGTAATGATGTTGGGAGATAGCAATGAAAGGTCTTATTTGCTTATTCGCGATCGCGCTGACAATAGGGGCGTGTGGCGAAGACGGGGATGACGGAGAGACTGGGGAGCTCGGGCGCGGCACCTTTTACTACGAGTGCGTGAGTGAACTGCATGATGCGGCCTGTGGCGGCACGGCGAACCCGCCTGCGTTCCCCAGTGCCATCGCAGTCGGCGCCTGGTTTGATATGACGTTCATTCGGAAGTCCGACGACGGTGGTGCCTCGTTGCGGGTTATTGAGGGCTCTGGAAACCACATCGCAGGGGAGGCAGGGGCATTGTCGATGCAGCGGTCGGGGTATACGGCGCTTTTAGCCGTGGCCGGCGCCACCGAGGCTGTCGACATCGTTCACGTGTTCGGCCAAATACCGGCTCGCCTGGCAGTTGTTGCGACAAAGGATGTTGGATCGATCACACAGTACCATGACTTGAATCGGGTTACACTGCAAGTAGGCGATATTCTTCAGTTAAGAGCGATCGTTGAGGACAGTCTCGGCCGGACCCTGGCCGGTGTGTTGCGATACGACTGGACCATCGTTGAGGGTGAGATTGCGACCTTGGCCATGAACACGGGAATGAGCGTGATTCGAGTGCAAGGGATGAAAGAGGGTACGACCGAGCTCATCATTCAGACCGGAAACATTGTTCGACAGATACCAATAGAGGTCACCCCAGGCGATGTGGATGGCGGCATAGATACTGACTTGGACAGCGGCCCTGACGAGGATGCTGGGACGGGAGAAGACCGGATAGTTGATGTCTCGACTGGGGTAGCAAGATGAAAATTTCAGCATCTGTTTTAATCGGCGTTTTGTTGTCGGCCTTGATGCTGACCTTGGCCTGCAATCCAGAATACAAACACCTCGCGTTTACCGAGCTATCCCATCCCCCCTCAGCCATCAGCCTCGTCTCAGATCGCATCGAGATCGGTGCTGGCATCGGCATCATGGTCGAGGCAACGCCCAAGAGCGGCAACTCAGAACCCTATGGAAAGCGGGATAAGGTCGAGCTCCAATCGGAAAACTCAGATGTCTTTCGGGTGGTTGCCGGGCAAAAGCGACGCGAGTTCGCGCTTATCGGCATATCGCCTGGAGAGACCCGGCTGCGCGTTATCATCGAAGGATCCCACGTCGACGATATTCGCGTTATCGTTAAATAGCCCTATTCGCCGATGATTTTCACCAGGGCGCGCTTGCGCCGGCGCCCATCAAATTCGGCATAGAAAACCTGCTCCCACGGCCCAAGATCCAGTGCCCCGTCAGTAATGGCCACGACCACCTGGCGACCCATGATCTGTCGCTTGAGGTGGGCATCGCCATTGTCCTCTCCAGTGCGGTTATGGCGGTACTGACTGGTGGGCGCGTGGGGAGCGAGCCGTTCCAACCAGTCGTCGTAGTCCCGCAACAGTCCGGATTCGTCATCGTTGATGTACACGCTGGCCGTGATGTGCATGGCGTTCACCAGGCAAAGGCCCTGTTGAACGCCGCTTTTCCGCACGGCCTGTGCCACCTTGTCCGTGATATTGATGTACTCTCTCCGTTCGCGCGTCTCGAACCAGAGTTCCTCTCGATGGGATTTCATGTCCTCACCTCTCTTTTCTGGTCAAACGGTTCCTATGAGATTATTCGCGATGCGACGTTTCTGCATCATACCGTTGTGGGGCGGCGTTTCAACCGCGATTTAGCGCCAATTATCCCTTTGATTGGATCAGACGCTGCAGGTTTTTGATGCGGCCGTACAGGTTCTTTTGATCCGGGGCGTAGCGCTCGTATGCGTCTACCAACTCATCAGTTCGTCCGAGCAGGGCCGCTGTTTTCTCGAGGCTCGTCAGGAATTTCACATTGGTGAAGTTTTCGGTCAGGGCCAAGAGAAATAGCTCAAAGGCCATGTCGTGGGCGTGTAAGCGAAAGCAGATCCACGCGAGCTGTGCGAGCACGCGCTCGGATAGGGAATCTTTTTTCGACTGGACAAACGATCTGGCGAGCTTGCCTTTGCCGGTTGTGAGCAGCCCCTCGATGTATTGGGGCAATATGGCCTCTGGGATTTCCTGATCCAAATCCGACAGCATGTCGACTTCGCCAATGACGTCTGCTGTATCCATTTGGTGCGCCCTGAGCCGCGCTTCTTGTTCCTTGATGCGTTCGTGGTTCGGATATACCTTCAAGTAGGCGGTCACCTGTTCGAGTGCGCGGTCGTAATCCTTTTTCCGTTCGTAGAGCCACGCCAAATCCGAGCGACAGTGGGGATGATTCGGTGCGATGTCTAGAAGTATCGGTTCCGCAGCGTCCAGGTGTCCGAGCTGGGTCAGGGTCCTGGCCAACCAGTGGTTTGACCGCCAATGGGGATATAACCGCTTGCTCTCTTCGAAATGCTGCAGCGCTGCCTTATAATTTTTTTGTCGATAGGCCAATTTACCGGCGAGGAAACGGACGCGGGCCGAGGTGGGGAACCGCTGTAACGCCTGTTCGCTAAACCGCTGTGCCCGGTCCCATTGCTGGGATGCCAAGAGGATTTCGAACTCGAATCCGCACGTCTCTACCGAGACGGGGTCTTCTATTTTCAGGCGGTCGAGTATCCTCTCTGCCTCGCGGGTATTTTTGCGTTGCAAGGCTTGCCGCAGGCTTCGCGTCAAGGCAATTTTTACTGATCGGTCCACAAACGCGCCTCTTGTAATGGCAGTTAGGAACGCTCCCTAAACGCGGGTCGGTTCGTCGATAAAGACGGCTTCGATGCCGAAGCGCTCTTCCAGTTCCCGGCCGACAGCGCGGACACCGACGGTCTCGGATTGGTAGTGCCCGAGGTAGAGGACGTTGATATGCCCTTCGAGGGCGAGGTGGTGATCTTCGTGTTTTCCTTCTCCTGTTACCAGGCAGTCCATCCCCAGCTCTATGGCTTCCGGCAACGTGCCCGACCCCCCGCCAGAGACAATTGCCACGGTGCCAATCGCTTCCGGGCCAAACGGAAGGGTGAGAGGCACGGCCTTAATTGTCCTCTGCCACACCTGGGCCAGCGCGTCGATGCCCAGTGGTTGGGGCAAGCGACCGGCAACCCCGAGGGTTACCCCGTGATAGCGTCCAAAGGGCTCTGGTGATTCAAGTGAGACCATTTGTGCCAACCCAGCGTTGTTGCCCAATTCTGGATGGGCATCTAGGGGGAGATGGGCCGCGTACAAACCAATACCCGTCTCCACCAGAAACCGGATATGCTCATAGGTGCGGCCTGTTACGGCGCGAATCCCACCTCCCCAAATGATACCGTGGTGCGCGATGATCAGTTCACAGCCCAGATCTGCTGCACGGCGATACACGGCAAGGGCCGCATCGGTTGCCAAGCCCACGCGTCGCACCTGATCGACCCCCTGGACTTGCAACCCGTTGGCTGAGGCATCGTCGATATGTTCGATATTCAATCGCTCGTTTAAGTACTTGACGAGTACATCTCGTTTTACCATCTCATTCCCTCTAACTAGTCCGTCCGAATACCTGTTTTCAACCTTATCCTGTAGTGGGGTTTATCCCCACGGTGAAAAACCATGTAATTCTAGGTCGTTCCATCTGCGGGGATAAACCCCGCAGCTACATTTTGCTCAAAAATACCCTATTTCGGGACGGGAACTAACTAATGTTTCCGACACCTTGTACCATTTCCCGTCAGTCAGCTTGGGTTTCTTCCAGTGCTTCTATGTGTTCGCGCACTGCTGTTGCTTCGGTTTCCAGGTCTTTTAGGTAACCCTGCAATTGGTCGATTTGCTCCTCGCGCGTGGTGAACCGCCGCCTAAAGTGGCTGTCTCCAAGGCCCCTGTGGCCACTGCACTCGCATTGACACCTGCACCTACGCCTGCACCGACATCTGTTGTGGCTGCCGCGGTCGCAGTCGCAGTGACACCGGCATCGGGACCCATGCCGACGATGGGCGTGACGCTGGTGATGGTGCCTGAATTCCCTGTCGTGTTTTGGTTCGTGGCAATCGCAACTCATGGTCTCTCTCCTCTCCTATTGCTCGTAGTGCTACTCTAGCCCGGATTTTCACCGAGCACCAAGAAACAAACCTGCGCGTAGGGTTGATTTAAGTATGGAGAGGGGTTTGTTTTGCCCAGGGAGCTATTCGCATGTTTCGTCGCAAGTGCCGTCTAAAAGATCGTCGCACTCGGCATCCATGACACAGTCAACACAGTCATCGCAGTCATCTTCTCCGTCTTCGCAGGTCAGTTCCCATTCCGCAAGAACCGCTTCAGCTTCTTCTGCACCGTATGCCTCTTCGAGACATTCTTCGATTTTTTCATTTGCGTCCTCGGTATTGTGGCATGCTGAGACAGCCATGGTGATTGCAAAAAGGGCGATAAGGATTGAGGTAAAGCGTTTCATTGTTATGTCCTTTCCGTACTTGCGTACATCTGTTTGGATCAAGGGACCCGCCGCTTCAGCAGAACCGATCCCTTTTCCGCATCATCGCGGATTTATTTGATTTTCTTTGTGGCCACGTAACGATAGAGCAGTCAATGCAGCGAACATGCCAAGTCTATGCTAGGCCTGAAATCAATGAGGAATTTCCTGCTCGACCCATGAATGTATCAAAAGAACCACACTTTTTGTGGTTCAAAAGACCACGGGAACCCCGCCTCCCCAGGCGTGTGTTGCAAAAAGAGCCATTTGGCCAAGAATGCTGGATCTTGACAAACCATATTTATGGTTTTATGGTTTTATTGGATTCGAAATGGGATGCGATGAAAACAACAGTTGAATTGTCAGATGCTATTTATCGTCAGGTCAAAGCGCGTGCGTCACTAAAAGGGCAAACGATGAAGGCTTTTTTCATTGAAGCGCTAAAAGAAAAACTACACCAGGAAAGCAATCTTGCAAGCGGACAGCCCGGTTGGATGCGGGTATTTGGCAAGGCCTCTGAGTCTTCAATTGCAGAGGTGCAGGCCATCATTGACGAGGCGTTTTCAAAAATAGACGTCGATGACTGGCAATGATTCTGGATACGAACGCCGTTTCTGCTTTGTTTGCAGGTGATAGTGGCATCAAGAGACATCTCATGGGTGGCCACAAGCATCACCTCCCCTTAATCGTTTGCGGGGAATACCGATTCGGCTTGCTAAATTCATCGAAAGAGGTTCTTTTGACATCCTTATTAGAATCCCTTGAAAAAGAATCCTATCTTCTCTCTCTTGATGTCCAGACATCGAAGCACTATGCTCACATTCGGCAACAACTTAAAACCTGCGGAACGCCAATCCCGGAAAACGACATTTGGATTGCAGCCTTGGCAGCTCAATATGCGCTTCCCATCCTCAGCAACGACAAACACTTCGATTACGTGCACGACATCAAACGCATAGATTGGTGAAAGGGTTTCTTAGTTCAAAAGCCAAAACCAATGGCGATAGCGATCAGTGCTGCAGCGGCAATGCCTGCGACGAGTGCGATTTTTTTTGCCCGGGCCACCACGTCTTGGTCGTAGCTTATCTGCGCGCGTTCGATCAGGGCGATGGTCCTTTTGGCTTCTGCAGTGGCATAGATGGCAGTGGCCGCGCTTTTTTTCAGATCTGCCAGGGCGGGATTGTCCACGTTCTGGGACACAATCTGCTGCCCCACAGCGGTCCATGCGGCTGTTACTTTTTCAGTCTCACTCTCGACTTGTCGCGCTACTTCACTGTCGAGATTTGAAAAATCTTTTGCAAGGCGTTTTAAGTCGTTGGTCAGCGCGCTGATTTTCTCCAGTTTTTCGCTGAGCCTCCCTCGGATTTCGCCGAGCCGCGTCTCAACAGCTGCGATGGGTTCGGCAAATACAGCCAGGGACTCCTCGATTTTAAGGATTTGGCCCATGGTCGCGGTGCGCCTGTCCTCTAGGGCGCCGATATCAATCTCAAGCTTTTGCCGCTCTGCTGGTGTAAAATTTGGGTCGGCCAGACGGTCCCGTCGTTTTTTAATGAGGTCGTCTGCGTTCCTCAGCTCGATTTGGGCGCGTTTCAATTTGGCTTCGACCCGCTTTCTGTCTGTTTGGATGCCGGTGAGCTCCTCTATTACGTCGCGCTCCTGTTCCCGTATGGGCTGGGCTTCAGCTTCGATCTGCTTGAGTTCAGCCTCAATGGGTTTCATGGTTGCTTGGTGTTCAGAAGCCAAGCTCAGGCGCCTGCGTTCGTGAGATTTGAGCTCTGCGTCGGCGAGCAGTGCCTTAGACATCAATGGATCGAGAACAGGGTCTGTTAAGCCAAGGGCATGTCCCTTTCGGCCGAGCTCGGTACACTGGATGTGCATCGCTGACGTTGTGGTTTGCCCTTCCTGCTCGGCCTCTTGCAACTGTTTTTTCAGCTCAGCCAAGCGCTTGCGCACGCGGAACCAGTACTTGACCGTGCCGACGACCCCGTTCCCTGGCGGGCCGAACCCGGCCATTTCTCGCACATGGAGTTCATCGGTTGCGCTACTGGCAGGCCCGGGCATGTCCATGAACTGGGAAGCCAAATCCCCATCCACATCCAAATCGAGCCCAGAGGAAGGTTGGGCGTGTCCCACCTGCCCGGGCAGGGGCGAAGCGGTTGCAGGGGCGTCCAATTCAAGACCAGAGGCGTGAACCGGCGAGACAGAGGGCCCGACATCTGACGTTGAATCAGGCGGAATGGGTGCCTGGGGCGTGGGTTCGGTATCTTCTGGAATGGGTGACGGGCCTACCCCGGTCGGCCTGCGGGGATCGGCGAGGTCGCCTTTGCAATGGGGACACGGTCCCTGTGTTCGCGCAGACGGTCGGTTACAATGGGGGCAATAGATCATCTCTCACTCAAATAGCATTTAGCTAAAAAGAAAGATTACCCCACGCATCCCCATTGCGCCATTTTTAAAGAAGAAGGGGTCAAGAAGGCAAGAGGGGGTCCCCCCTTCCTCTAATTCCAGCCTTTTTTAATTATTTCCGACCTTTTTTTTGAGTTATAGGTACTATTATTTAGAGAGAACCTACAATTAAAGAGGTGACTAATGGCAAAAGTGTATTGGGTTGGATTAATAGCGTGGGTTTTAGCGGCAGGTATTCCCGCCTGTGGAGATGACGACGACAGGGGAAACTCGAATTCAGACAGCGATTCGGACAGCGATTCGGACAGCGATTCGGACAGCGACTCGGACAGCGATTCGGACAGCGATTCAGATGGCGATTCGGACAGCGATTCGGACACTGATACAGATGCTGATTCTGACACAGATACGGATAGCGACACGGATACGGATACCGACACGGATACGGATAGTGACACAGATACGGATACCGACACAGATACAGATACCGACACAGATACAGACACCGACACAGATACAGACACCGACACAGATACAGATACGAACGCCGACGAAACAAAATACGCTGTGATCGTTGGTGTTAATAATGGTCTCAGCCTTTGTGATGAAGACGCTACAGATTGGTACAACTATTTCACCGACCATGGCTATCTTCCGGAGAACATTAAAGTATTCGGCGATGCGGGCTCACAAAATTATCCCCAGCACGATGGCGTCGGCACCCCGGCACAGATTCGGGGCGCTCTTGAGGAATTTATCGCCAAAGCCGATTCAGATGACATTATCTCCTTCACAACGTCAGGTCACGGGGCGGGCGGTGGCGGTTCGTCATATCTCAATTATTCCGGCGGAAATATGTATGACACCGAACTAGCCGACATTCTCAAGGACGCGGTCAGTCGAGTATTCGTGTTTATTGATCACTGCTTCTCAGGTGGGTTTGGTCCAGATCTGATGGGACTTCCCAACAGCAGCAATATCTACCTGACCACCACCTGCACCGACGAAGGCTACGGTTGGGATGGTTCGAATAATAACGGCGCGTGGACGTGGCAGTTTTTGGAATGGGGCCTTATTGGACAATACAATGACGAGTCCATCGATAATGAGACCTGTTTTAATGCTGCAGCGGCATCATATAATTACCAGCCCCCAAGTGTGCATGCACCAGAGGAATACGACGGAAACAGCGGCAGCCCCTTTTATCTTTGGGGTGGGAGCAAGACAGTGTTCCCTGCAAACCAGTCTTTCGATATGCCTGTGTCAAAATTTGGAACTTTGGCCGGCACACTCAGCGGCGCCACTCAAATCACGGTTACTACGTACAATGAATTTGATGTCGTAGACACGACCACACTGCGCTCGTCAGACACAGTCGATAACGTTATGACTGCGCTGGGCAAATCCCAACCCATTCTAAACCTCGGGCCCAGATGTATCTTCGACAAAGTCCTCTCCTTTAGAAATGATGCAGACGTTGAGCTAGGAAAGGTGGGCATCTGCTGGTCACCCAAACCGCGCGCGAATTTACCATCCGCATTCATTCCAAGTGGTACAGATAGCCGTCGTTACGGCATCTACATCAAAGACCTTGCCTCTCTTTCGCAAGCTCTCTAAATCAATCTTGTATCAGGAAGCTACTCGACAGTGACTGTTTTGGCTAAGTTGCGGGGTTGGTCCACATCAGTGCCTTTGAAGTCAGCCACATGATAGGCCAAAAGCTGTAGTGGCAACACTGTGATGAGGGGTGCCAGCTCTTCAGGGCATGCTGGAATCTCTATTGTTTCGATGCCCAAGGCGTCAATGTGAGGGCTGTTTTCGGTGACTATCGCAATGACCTTGCCGCCCCGTGCCAATGCCTCTTGCACGTTGCCGAGGATGCGGTCGAACGACGTATCATTCGGCATGACGACGACGACGGGCATGTTCTCGTCGATGAGGGCGATGGGCCCGTGTTTCATCTCT
Organism: Myxococcota bacterium; assembly: GCA_030065855.1. Taxonomy (GTDB): domain Bacteria; phylum Myxococcota_A; class Polyangia; order JAAYKL01; family JAAYKL01; genus JASJCT01. The sequence continues at coordinate 16,719 of JASJCT010000056.1, read as the reverse complement.
CCGCCAGCATACCCTTCGGCGTGAATGTAGGATATTTCTTTAAGCTTGAGCGCGCCTTCGAGCGCAATTGGAAATGACAGACTGCGCCCCAAAAACAAGAAATCCCGGGCGCCGGCGTAGCGTCGGGCCGTATCGGCCACGACCTCGTCTTTTTTGAGCACCTCCCGCATCATCGCCGGTACTTCGAGTAACGACTCGAGCAGGTCTCGGGCCTTGTCAGGACTCAGCGTGTCCCGTCGACGCCCGAGGTACATCGCGATAAGAAAGAGGGCTGCCAGCTGTGCTGTGAAGCACTTTGTCGAGGCCACCCCGATTTCTGGTCCGGCATGGGTATAGAGCGCTCCGTCACTCATACGGGGAATGGCTGAGTCGAGCACATTAGAGATGGCGAGCACCCGCGCCGCACCTGCTTTCGCTACTTTTAACGCCTCTAGGGTATCGATGGTTTCACCGGACTGGGAGACCCCGACGATGAGGTCGTTCGGATCGACGAGGGGACGGCGCGCGCGATACTCACTGGCGAGCTCGACCTCGGCAGGTACCTGTGCCAGTGATTCGATCCAATATCGGCCGACAAGTGCTGCGTGATACGATGTTCCGCAGGCGAGGAGAACAACGCGCCGAATGCGCCGGGCGCCGATATCGTCCAGGCCTATCAACTCCGATGCCACGTCTCCGGTTTCCACGGACACCCTGCCGCGAAGGGTATCTTCGACGGCTCGCGGCTGTTCGTGGATTTCCTTGAGCATAAAATGCTTAAATCCGCCTTTTTCAGCCTGTACCGGACTCCAGGTGATGGTGCGCGGCTCGCGCGCTACCTCGTCTCCGTCCAGGGTCTCGATGACCGCTCCCTGGGCATCGATGCACGCGATTTCCCGCTCATCGAGAAAGATCACCCGATTTGTATGTTGTAAAATAGCTGGGATGTCAGAGGCCGCAAACATTTCCCCATCTCCTAGGCCTAAGACGAGGGGAGAGGCGTTTTTAGCAACGATAATGCGATCCGGCTCAGCGCTCGATAGTACTGCAATGGCATAGGAGCCCTGAACATCTTTGAGGGAAGCCCGCACAGCCGCCATCAGTGAGCTGGCACCCGGCAACTCCCGCGCGATGAGGTGGGCGAGAATCTCCGTATCTGTCTCCGAAGAAAATTGGGCACCCTCTTGTTCGAGCTGCCGCTTGAGCTCCAGGTGATTTTCCAAAATGCCGTTGTGAACCACTGCGATGCCGTCAACCAAATGGGGATGCGCATTGGTTTCAGAGGGTTTGCCATGGGTTGCCCAGCGGGTGTGTCCGATGCCCACGGTCCCAAGGAGCGGATTGGCTGCAAGTGCTGCATCGAGTTTAGCGAGCTTGCCTTCGGCTCGGATCACCGAGATGCTCTCGGTGCCGTGTACAGCAATACCGGCCGAATCGTATCCCCGGTACTCAAGCCGTTTAAGCGCGTCCAAGATGATATGAGAGCACTGTGCCTCTCCGATATAACAAACAATACCGCACATCCAATTACCTCCCTCAGCCCACCCCAGCAGTTGGTTTCGCTTTAGTTGCCCAAAACCTTGTCGAGTAGTGCGGCTAGGTCCGCCTTGGGCCGAACCCCGACCACAACTTCTTTTACCTCTCCACCGCTGTACAGGGCGATGGTCGGAATGGATCGAATGCCCATCGCACCAGCCACCTGGGGGTTATCGTCAACATTGACTTTGGCGATCACGGCCCGGCCTTCGTAATCGTTGGCAATCTCTTCAAGCACCGGCCCGACCATCCGGCAAGGACCACACCACGGCGCCCAAAAATCCACCAGCACGGGTAGGCTATTCTTTACGACAACGTCTTCAAAATCAGCGTCTGTTACGTGTACCACTTTGTCTCCCATAGGGTCCTCCTATTCTTCTGCACCACCGATAGTTTGGCATACCTACCGACAAGATAGCCAGAAATGGGCATGAGGCAATGGAATATCAGCAGCTGGCTCTGCACTGTGATATAAAGGTAAATGTCTATTAGTATATCGCGTCTTTGGGCGTAAATAAGGAGGTCGCATATGAATTGGACAACATCCCACGCGCACCTTTTTTTGTTCACAACAATATGGGCTCTCTCCTCCTGCAGTATTGGTGGCGGAAGTGGGACCGATAGTGGATCTGATGCTAGTTCAGATTCAGACAGCGATGCTGATTCAGATTCGGACAGCGACGCTGATTCAGACTCAGACTCAGATTCGGACAGCGACGCTGATTCAGACTCAGACTCAGATTCGGACAGCGATACTGATTCAGATTCCGATAGTGATACAGACACGGATACGGATGCAGACACAGACACGGATACGGATGCAGACACAGACACGGATACGGATGCAGACACAGACACAGACACGGATACGGATACGGATACAGACACGGATACGGGCGAAATAGAGGAATATACTGTGGTGGTTGCTATATCTGATGGCGGTGCAACATCAAAGGAGATTACCTGGCGCGTTCGTTCAAAAGCATCCATCAACTGGGACGACGAGGTCGAGGGGGTGGTCAGCGGTGAGGTCGAGTGGGGCAGTGTAAAGTGGTTTCGCAATTACTACGATGCAGCAACGCTCGCGATCAATCGGGATCTACCGATCTTTCTTCAATTCAACGAATCGCCCGGGTGAGGTGGCTGCCAGGCGTTTGGTACAGACGTATTGGAAAACCCGTTTTTAGTATCTGCGATAGAGTTTTTGTTCGTCCCAGTGGCGATAAATTCAAACACGTCTTCCGGAACGGAGCATGATGTTGAAATTATAGAAATTTTCGGCGAAAGCACGTGGGATTATCCGGTCAACCGCTACGTGGACCCCAACGATGATCCCAGTCCACAAAACAGCCTCGCAGATCGCTTGTACAACAATCGCGATTTTGAAACGCATGTCCAACGGATGGACGACGCCGTAACTGCATACCATGGCTCTGGTGCGCCTTTTTTGGCCGAACCGTATGTCGTCGTCGAAAGACCTAGAAAAAAAATCCTCTACCTTGACAGCGGCCAAACCCAGGTAACCTTCGAAATATCGCCTTACGGACCATCGTCTTCGGTCACTTATGCCTGGTACGTGAACGGCGAAGACCAAAACAACGATAACGCCCCGCTTTCCTATGCATTCATTTTTTAGCGACACGCGACAAATCGAATGGCACTTTGGGTATCGCTCCTCCCACTCTTGCTGCCATTCATCAAACTGATTCAAATTTCCGCGCGTCTCTTAGGTCACAAGAATGTCAATTGTAGAGTCCTGACCCTTTCACCTTTCACCTCTCTTTCAGCTCTCAACTCTTCGCGTCTCATAGCACTCCTCTCGTTTTGGGGTCAGACACTTCCGCTTTCTAATTATTACTAATGTTATACTTTATTTAGGCTAAAAGGAGAATGCAATGGAAAAAAGAAAAATAAATGCTCGCAAAATCACAGAAAAAAATTCCAGTTGATAACCGGGGCAAGATAATTTTGGCCGATTGACTTGGCCGGTTAACTCAGGGGCTTGTGATCCAGACGCTAGCGATAGTGTGTTGGATATACGCTTAGATAGTCGCTGAAGCTTTGAATATCATCATCGAGAGCTGATTCTTGAAGGAGGTTGTAAAGATGAGTGAGCTCCTCAGGGGTGAATTTTTTGACGGGCTGATGGCCAATCAACTCGCCTCGTGTTCTGGGGGACACCTTTAACAACGGATCTCCGTAAATGCCCATCCCCAGGAACCAGCCATCATCAAATTTTCCGTAATTGTTGTACCATAGACGAAACGCCTGTCCCCACGTTTTGCCCTGAGCCAAATACTGGTGAAAACTATGCCCTGAGTGCATCCCACCCACTTTGGTCGATCCCACCGTGGCCAGCCCGTATCCCGTATCCAGCAGGTACGTCATCGCCAACGTATCTCCTTCAACAAAACGAGCAGCACTGCAGTTGAATAGATTGTAAAACGACCCTTTGAGATTCAACGCATCAATCCCCTATTGTTGCCGCTCACAGACCCTGAATATCCCTGAATATTCCCTGAATATTTATCAGTAGAGAGAAGAGGTCCAACTGACTGCGTTAGTGTTCTTTTGTCGGTTAGGCATTTCGAATTGCAGAATAAGGGATGATTTTGTGGTCAAGCTCACTTTATTTTTTTCAGTTTTATAGCGATTTGGCGCAGCTGTGCGTTGGGTCCCATTTGCCTGCGAGGAGTGCTATATCTGACAATACCCGTCGGTCAGAAGTAGGCGTCGAGATACGGTTTGATCAGGGGTGGCCTATATGTACCTTCTGGAAACGCGCGGTCCCACATACCCATCCGATAGTCGATAGAAGCCTTCCGGTATTCTGACAGAATCCCTCGCCAGTGACGCTCGAATGCTTTGCGTTGCTCTGGATCCGAACAATGACACAACGGCTGCCCGCCTGTTGCCTTTTGATGTGCCGGGCGTGCCCGGGGATTGGCTGCATACTGCGCCGCTAGGCCCATCGCTCGACGACCCTTTTTCCTGAGCATCTCCTGAACCCGCTCCTCGACAGCCCTTACTTGTGCCCGTATCCACGCCTGACGCTTGTGATCTGGCCAATTTGCCTGGCCCGGAATCGATGTTATTTCAAGGTCGTACCATTGCACATAGTCCTGAGGACAATGACTCTTCTTGCGATGACTCCCGGCAAGGTGATACCCATCCCAATCGATACGGAAATACCGAAGCTTTACACCCCCTTGGGCGAGATGATGAAATGTCGTGAAGAACGGAGATTCACTGACTTTTTCTACCAGAAAATCCTTAACAGGATTCGTTATTGCATAAATCATCTGCTGTTCCACTGACACATCGTCGAGGCAGACGGTTGCCCTGTAGGAAGCTCCGAAGGCATGCCCATTTCTCTTCCATTTCTTGTTGAGCTTGACCGCGATGTAGCTGAAGAAATTGCGAAAGAAGGGGGCAATATTGGAGAGTTGTTCAGGGGTTACAGAGAAACCAACATGGAGATGGTTAATGTTTGATTCGACCCAATGAATGTTGATAGGTGCCAATTCTTTGGCCCTTGCAGCAGCTACGCCAATGACGTCAATGATGCTTGGGTCAGGGATTTTCTCATGGAATCTGTTGAACGCCTCGACCGGGCATCCAGATGTGAGGAGAGGGTGTTTGGAGTTGTGGTCAGGTTTTAGAAGGAACTGCTGGTCAACGGTACGGATCACCACGGCGTAGACTTTATGAGGCTCGAAAGTACGGATTCGTCTTCCCATACCCTCCTTGTCGGCCGCTCGAGGCGGATCGTTTCCAAAAAAGGCGTACGATTTGTAAAAAAATTTTCAGGGTCTTTTAGCGGCAACAATTTGTCTTTTAGCGGCAACAATTTTGGCAACAATTTTGGCAACAATTTTGGCAACAATTTGAGAACCGTCAGGCTCTGGAGTGATGCCGTCCCCACTGGTATCGTTCCAAATCAATCCGTCAGACCTACTGAATTTGGTAATGGTGCCGTCTTTTTAAGTCTGAAGATACCCTCGTTGCCACCGGCCCAGATATTGCCCGAAATGTCCCTCGAAACAGTGAAGATCGAATTCGTCGGCAGGTCAGATCCAACACCGTATTGCCTGATTTTCACTCGCTCTCCTGCAAGTGTGACCTGGGTCAGACCGGCATATTCGGTGTAGGTTATCCAAGCCTCATTCCTGGAGACCGCTGCTATCTTGTCCACCACATCCCGCTGAAGTCCATCCTCAGTGGTAAAATGACGCCACTTTCCGCTGACATAACGTCCAAGCCCACCTGTGCCAGCTGTCCACATGGACCCATCAGGAGCGAACTTCACCCTGCGAGTGCTGGTTTTGAGAGATTCTGGAACATCCATCCTGGTTAACGCAATATGGTCTTCTCTCTCGTCAGCCTGAAGCAGGTATCCACTACAGCTAATCCAAATGGTGCCGCTGGTATCGCGGTCGATGGTAAAGAAAATTTCCTTGCAATCAGCGGGCATGGGAAGCGTCTGGGTGGCCATGGTTTCTGGATTGACCACGGTGATACCATAATGAGGCGAGGTCAACCACATGTTGCCGCTTCCGGCTCTTTTTACTTGGCGGATCTTTTTGCCCGCCAATCCATGTTTTTGATCTAGAAGGGTCCATTGGCCCTGCATGACATCCCAAATGGCAACGCCGTTATTGGTTCCAACCCAAAGGCGGCCTGTATCGTCTCTGGCCGAACCCCAGACAGTGGCATCTGGCAGGCCCTGCTCAATGGACCAGCCAAACCACTGCCCTCTCCCAGGCCAACGACTGAGCCCACCACCGGGCGTGCCTACCCATAAATTGCCTTCCAAGTCCTGGAGTACTGATATTGTGAAGTTTCTGACGAGGCCCTCTTTGGTTGAAATCCATTGCCACCGCTCTTGGTCGTGAATAAAAAGCCCGCGGTTTGTCGGCAGGTAGAAATTACCCTTGGCATCGAGGTAAGGGGTTTCCCATTCCTCTTCGTATTCGGCCACTGCGCCTTCTACTTGCTGAAATACTTGTTCATCCTTTTCCTTGCGCAGGATCTGACGCATCGCGCGTACCCAGACAGTGCTGGTCGTTGAGACCAACGCAGCGATTATGTTCTCTCTGGGCAATCCATCTTTTTCCGAGTAAATGGCCAACACGCCCTTGTCCGGTGAGAAGTGAACCACTTCATGCTGGGTACTCAACCAGAGGGTGCCGTCTGTGGAACAGTCAATGCTTGCGATTCGATGGCTCGGTAGCCCCTGCTCCGTTGTGACCCACCTCTCCACTGTTGCCTTCTTCCAATTGAACTCGATCAGTCCGCGTTGGGAAGCGATGTAAAGCAAGTCCCTGCCAGCAAAGCAAATGCGATACGGCATCATTTTTTTCCGTGCCGAGAAATCCACTTCTCTGTTTAAATGCAACGGATGGAACCGCTTTTCCCCAAAGTACGCGATACCCGCTGCGGTGGATACCCAGAGTCGGTTATCCGGCCCCAGGACTATCTGTTCTATATACTCGCTGGGAAGTCCTTGCTGAATTCTGAAAACCTCAATCAAAGCACCGTCGAAGCGATACAGCCCATCCAAGGTACCTATCCAGAGGAATCCATCCGCATCCTGGCCCAGGGCAGAGATGATTTTCGCCTCCAACCCCAACTCCGTAGCCACCTCTTGAAAGGAATACCGAGGAGAAGGGGGAATCCTATTGGCTTGAGCGGCAAGGGCGGTAGGCATTTTGAAAAGAACGAGTCCAATGTAAAAAACAGTAATGAATTTAAAGGCTTTAATGGACAATTTCGGTTCAGCACTCTTTGATTGATTACTTCTACAACACAATATTTCAAAACGACAATAATTATAGCTCCAATATCAACAGCGAAAAGGAATGGGGAGGCATTATAAGAGCCTATCTCAGTAGGCACTCCCTTCGAATGGCGTCCGATCCACTTCGCATTGCTACGTTACTCCTCCGCGCCTTGCCACCAGCAAGACTTGTCGTCGTGCCTTGCACTGCTCGTGTCTCAATCACCATGCTCGGTCCGGCCTACTGAGATAGGCTCTAAGATTCGACTTTTTCGGCCATGAAGGCGAGAAAATGGCATAATAAGGAACATGCATACTGTTTAATGGAGTAGATAGGGGAAGATGTTTCCCAATCATTACAAGTTGCTTTGTGGCGTCTTCGCGCTTCTGTTACCCAAGTTGGGCATGGCTGAATTTGGGCTTCGCGGGCTCGATTATCAGTATGTGGACGACAAATTACACCTCAAGGTGCACGCAGCAGACGCGGGGACACTTCTCGTTCAGTATCGATCCGTAGACCACAGATGTCAGGCGCGGGGACGTATGAAGAAGAAGCGCTTTGAAGTGGTCAGCGGTGAAAATAACCTTACGCTCGACGCTAACACGCAACATGCACACCAGATTCAGTTGGTATTCGATGATGCACGCATAATGCTCCTCGCCAATCGCGGGGCCTGGTTCGTGGCTCCCCAGGACAAATATTCGGCTGGATCCCGAACGGCTGCTTATCTGAGAGGATTTGACGCTCGCAACGACACAATGCTCGCTGCGGGATTTGGCGCTTCAGTCGGTCTCAGGAGCGCACCTGACAAATCTTTTTCTGTAGCCCGCACATTAGGTGCGGACCAGGATTACGGGCTCTGTTTGGACCGGGGCAAGAAATTCTTGGTGGTCGTGCTTAAGAGCAACGCCCGATCCATTGGTATTACCCTCAGTGAGCGCTTGGATAGCAGCACCATGCGCTACTGGGACTATCGACTATCGGTCAATACCGCCCTCAGCAGATATGAGATTCCCATTAACAAATTCCAACCGCGGGATGGCACCAAGAAGCCGATAAAGGCCATACATAGCATTACAATCACACCTCAAGAACCCGTGGCAGCAGGGGATCGGATATCTATTGCATACTTGGGATTATCTGCTGTCGGTCCTTCTATCTCCCAGCCGGTTGCCAGTAAGGACGGACGGGTCTTTGCAGATATAAGCGGCCCGGTCCAGCCCTCATCTGCGATCTATACGGCGGACGGGTCAGGCATGGAAACCCAGGTAATGGTCAAAGCAAAGCACCTCTCCCTGCCGGCATCAGCTGAGAAGATGTGGCTGTGCTATACAAAACCCAATGTCCACGCAGCTTCAGTGGCCGGCCCATACCTGATGACGGCGCGTATCTGCGATCCTCCAGATGCACCGCTTTCTACCTATGGTGTGCCTGTTGGCAAGGGCGCCCCACTCATCATTGACAGGTTCGATACACCTGTCTGGGTCAATGCGTTCCGCATGCCAGCGGGGGTGTTTGGATCTTCTTCGGACATGGAAAGGACCCTTACCCGGGAGCGCCTTGCCAATGGACTGCGCCTTACCTACTACCCAGACAGCGAGGACGACTATGCTGGGTATCTCACGTACCTACCAAAAGCGATCTCAAAACAGTACCAGACTTTGGCGATTACCCTGAAGGGGTCCATTCCACCCAATCACATTCTTGTGGGCGTGAAGAACGCCGCTGGTAAGGAGGCGCGAATCCCCATTATCAGCTACTGGCCTGGAGATGAGACCGAAGCAAACCCTCTGTATGACATGGAAAGTATCCACGTGAAAAAGGAAAGCAGCTCCTCCTACCTAGAAGCGGGATTTCGAACCGTCTTTATCCCAATCGATGCCTTTGAGGCGGTGTTTTATAATGTGTTCAAAGGGCACGCCTACCTGGATGACATCCATGCCGTTTCAGTAACCATGACCTACGGTGGCAAGACCATCTTTCACGAACTCGAGCTCAAGCGCATTGCCTTGATAAAAGATAGGGTTCCCGTTTCGATCACTGCCTTTGACGGCGACCATTACGGCATCAATGCCCTGGGCGGCGTGAATTTTTCAGAGCATGACAGGGGGGGGCTCATCGACGTGCGCCTCAACGCAGATGGATATTACGGCCAAGGATTGCGGGTCGTGGTCACACTCGACCGTCCAGAGTCCTATGGCCTGGTTGCTTTAGGATTCGGCAGGCTCGATGTGAGGGATTATGCGTCCCTGAGTTTTTCAGTTCGCGGAGAACACGGCGCTGACGACGCGCGCATTTACCTCAACGATGGGAAAAACCGCGCCTATGTCCACCTAAAGGACTTCATCGGCTTAACCTCAATGTGGCGCAAGGCTTCTATCCCCTTAAGCGTATTTAAAGAACAGGGCGTAAAATTAAACCGCCTGTCCCAGGTGGTATTGGCTTGGGAAGAAGAGCGGATGTATGACCGGATTCTATATTTTGATAACTTCTTTTTCGAGTAACCCGGTGATCTGTCCAATCCTCAATGTCGGGTAAAATGCCTCCCCCTTTGGCAAAGGGGGCCAGGGGGATTTGCTAACAAACTAACGATGAGCGGTAGTCGAGAGGGCGTGGTAATTGCCGACAGCCCTTTTGAGGCCCAGCTTGGCAATATCGTATTGTAGGCGCTCGATGACCCGGGTGTTGCGCTGGGTTGCGAGCTCGGCAGCGGCGTTTTGTAAATCCAGACTCGTGGCAAGCCCCACGTCGAATTGCTTTGAAACCAGAGCGTGATTTTGCTCTGCGAGCAATACCTGCTTTTGAGCCAGCTCGACGTTTCGCTCGAGTTTGATCATTTCGAGATAGCTGCTCTCTACTTCTTGCCGAATGTCGATCGTCAGCTGGGACGAGGTGTTTTTGGCCATGCGAATGTCGGTTTGACGTGCCTTCATTTCTGCGAGACGACGACCCCCATCAAAAAGCTGCCACTTGACCCCGACAATGAACATCCAGGTATCGTTTTTTTCAGCAAACCCCTCTGCTTCGTTCCAGCGCCAATCATAGGTAGCATCGAACGATGGGAGCCACTTCATCCACGTCTCGACTTTGTTGCGAGCGGCCAGCTGCTCATCGATGGCCGCTGCCTTGAGATCGACCCGGTCTCTGAGTGCGCGCAAATAAAGCTGGTCCAATTGGGTGTCTATCAGCGGGACCTCTCCTGGGACAACCACTTCAAAGTCCCCTTTCATTCCTATCAGATGGGCCAGGGCAGACTTGGCCATTTTAAATGCATCCCGGGCGTTCTCAAGGCCCTTTTGCGCGTTTGTCACCTGGATCTCGGCCCTGAGAACGTCGATACGCGTGGACTGACCCGCGCCCTGACGCGCCTTGCTCTGCCGCTGGAATTCAATCGCAGTGGTCAGGTTCTCCTGCCAAACGCGGATCATCTCCTTCATGGCGTGTACCTGGTAGTATGCAGACGTCACTGCAAAAAGAAGATCGCTTTTGTGTTGCTGTGCCTCGAGTCGAGCCTTGTCCGCGTTGCTGTGGGCGTTCTTGATGAGCGGGATGGATCGGGGATCGAACAGAGTCATGGTCGCGGTAAGCCCAAATGATTTGCCCCACTTTTCTTGCATGATTATTTCTTCGCTAGGTAGTGGTGCTCCGGGGTCAGCTGGATCAAAAGCAGAGAAATCCGGCATTGTCATGGTGATCTCTTGTTCGTTGCGGACGATGGACCCGGTCGCACTGACGCGAGGGAGTAGCATGGACCAGGCGCTCAGAATGGCTGCGTCGGCCCGATTGACCTGCTCCCCAATATTCTCAAAGGTCGGATTGTTGCGGGCAGCCATTTTGTGGGCTTCCTCGAGGGAGACCGTGGTTAAAGGCATTGATTGAGGGGCTTCGGTAGCCCAGGCATGGAGCGAGAGACTCAATATGACCGCGGCTATTGGCATGCTAGTTGGATTGAAGATGCGCATTGGTCTATCCTTTCTTAAGCCTTGGCGCTGCTAGGGTTGGGGTTTTTTTTGAACAGACCGGCCATGCGGGCCACCTGTTTTCTGATCCATTGGTTGGCGTTTTCTTGACTGAGATACATGGTTGGCACGATGACCAGGGTGAGCACTGTGGCGAATATCAGACCAAAGCATACGGCCTGGGCCATGGGCCCCCACATCTCGGTGGTCGGCGCGCCCACGTCGATGCTCAGGGTTTTGAAGTCAATACCCGCACCGATGGCCATGGGAATCAGGCCGAGCACCGTGGTCACTGCAGTGAGCAACACTGGCCGAAACCGGGTCACCCCAGCCCGCAGGAGCGCCTCTCTGAGGGGTAGGCCGAGCTTATTTCGAAGCTGGTCGGTGTAGTCGATGAGTACGATGGCGTTGTTTACTACCACACCTGCCAGAGAGATAACCCCGAGCCCGGTCATGATGATGCCGAACTTATTGCCGGTTATCATCAGGCCCACCAGAACACCGACCATGGACATGAGGACCGAGCCCAAGATGATGCCTGGGCGCTGAATCGAGTTGAATTGGGTGATGAGGATCAGGAACATGAGCATCAAGCCGATACCGAACGCACGCCCCAAAAAGGCAGCGGATTCGTCCTGTTCCTCGCTCTCGCCTGAGAACCGCAATTGGTATCCGACGGGAAGATCGAGCTTTTCGCCAAGGATCTTTTCCACGTCCATCATGACCTCGGTGGAGCTGCGCCCACTGACGTCCGCGCTTACGGCCACGGTTCGCTTCTGATCGATATGGTTGATACTGCCGAGCCCACCGGTCGTGGTAACTTCGGCCACGTCCCGAATGGGGATCTGCACGTCATCACCGCCGGTCACGCGGATGTCGAGGATGTCCGGAATGGCGTTGCGAAAGTCCTCGTCATACCTGACCACGATGTCGGTTTCCTCGTCCCCTTCCCGGAGCACGCTGGCTTCGATGCCGTTGATGGCCGCGCGAATGGCGGTCGAGATGGATTGGGTATTCACCTTGCGCAGCTTGGCCTTGGTGCGGTCCACTGCCACGCGAATCTCTGGCTTGCCCCCTTCGTGGTCGTCTTTGATGTCGACAACACCGGGTACCTGGGCGATGAGCTGCTTGACCTGGTCGGCAAAGGTTTCCAGTTTTTCAAAGTCCTGACCGGATATCTCCACTGATACAGGTGCGCCAGTGGGAGGGCCCATCTCCTCCAGTTGCAATCGGTACTGGGCCCCAGGCAGGATTGCCAGCTTCTCGCGCAGGGATGCGATGGTTTCCCAAGTTGACCCGGTGCGCTCGTGGCGGTCTTTGAACTCGATGTCGATAATCGCGCTGTGGGTCGGGGACGTGGCGCCTGAGAACATGCCACCCCCGACACCCACGTTGGCAATGACGTTTTTCACGTTGGCCTCTTGCTTGGCCAGGGTTTCGACCTGCTTTACAAGCGCGTCTGTTTGCTCGAGAACGGTTCCCTGGGGTGCAGTGACGACCACCTGGGCGCGCTCGGGCGTGGTCTCGGGAAAGAACTCCACTCCGTTGCCCACAGCGCCGAACAGGAAGATGGTGGAACCTAAGACACCGCCGGCTGCGGCAAGCACGCGTTTGGGGCGGTTCAAGCAAAAGGCCAGAGCCCTCTGATACCTGGAGATGAGCCATCCCTTGGCTTCGCCTGAATCGTCGAACATCTTCTTACTGCCAGACTTGAGAAAGCTGGACGCCACCACTGGATTGATGACCAGGGCTACGAATAGGGAAGAACCGAGCACGGCGATCACCGTGATCGGCAGATAGATCATGAATTCACCCATGATACCGGGCCAGAAGATGAGGGGCGCAAAGACCATCACCGTGGTGGCGGTCGAGGCGATGATGGGCCAGGCCACCTCTTGTGTGGCGTGAAGCGCTGCTTTAAGCCGGGTCTCGCCCTCTGAGACGTGCCGGTAGATGTTCTCCACCACCACGATGGAGTTATCCACGAGCATGCCCAAGGCGAGGATCAGTGAGAAGAGCACCACCATGTTCAGCGTGATGCCCATGGCCTGGAGGATGATAAAGCTCATGAGCATGGACAGTGGAATGGCAATGGCCACGAAAAAGGCATTGCGGAGTCCCATGGCAAACAGCAGCACTGCGAGCACGAGAATAAGGCCGGTGATAATGCTGTTTTCCAGGTCCGAGACCAGATCCCTGACAAACTCACTCTGGTCTTGGCGGACTGTGTACGCGGTACCAACTGGCAAATTCGGTTTTTCTGCTGCCAAAAGGGAGCGGACCTCGTCGGCAACGCGAACGATATTTTCTCCAGCCCGTTTCTTCACGCGCAGGGTCACGCTCTCGTTGCCGTCTGTACGGGAGATGGTCTCCTGCTCTTTAAACCCATCGATTACGCGGCCCACATCCCCCAACCGCACCGGGCTCCCTCCTGGTGCCTTGATGACGATATCAGCCATGCGCGTTACATCTTTGTACTCTCCGGGGATGCGCACCGCGTAGTTGCTGCTGCCCAGGGTCAGGTTGCCCGCGGGTGTGGTGCGGTGTTCCTCGCGAATACGCGCGATCACCTGGCCCACGCCGATGCGATGGTGGGCCATTTTGACCGGGTCGAGGTAGATTTGAATCTCCCGATCCAACCCGCCGTTTAGATCCACACCCAACACACCTGGTATCTGCTCGATTTTATCCCTGAGGCCGTCTGCAACCGTCTTGAGTTTCTCGAGGGCGTACTGGCCAGAGACGTTTACGAGCATGATGGGAAACTCGGAGAAGTTGATCTCGATGATATCTGGATCCTCTGCGTCCACGGGAAGGTCTCGCTTGGCCTTGTCGATCTTATCTCGGACTTTCTGATAAGCGTTTTCCAGGGCCACGCCGCTTTCGAGTTCGATCGTTACCAATGACACCGACTCTGAGCTGGAAGACGAGAGCTTCTTGACGTCTTTCAGATCCTTGAGTTCACGCTCGATGACATTGGTCACCAGCCGTTCTATATCCTCAGGGGCAACCCCTGGGTAGACTGTCGATATCAGCAGGATGGGGATCTCCACCTCTGGGTTTGCTTCAAGGGGCAAGGACCGGTAAGAAACCGCGCCAGAGATGATGACAAAGGCAATCAGGACATAGACTGTGGTACGGAATTTGAGTGCAGTTTGGGTGATCTTCATGGGAATTCTCCTTAGTTATTTGCGGGGTTTTCTCTATTAAATAAGGATAGTTACTGAACAATCCGCACGGGCTGGCCATCGCTTAAGTCTCGGTGACCCAAGGTAACCAGGGATTCACCTGGCATCACACCATCAACGATTGCAACCCTGTCTCCCTCTACGGCGCCGAGGCGAACCGGCCGCTCTATGGCAATGCCATTCTCGACCACGAACACGCTTCGGCCGGTCTTGTTCTCAACGACCACGTCTTGAGGCACGACGACGACATCTTTATTTATTTGGGCGGCGATGCGCACCGTGGCGGACATGCCCACCAAGATGCTGAGATCTGAGTTGTCCACTTTGATCCGAGCGGTAAAGGTCTTGCTCACTGGATCGGCCATGGGCAAAATTGCATCCACGGTCCCATCTCGCGTCTCGCCAAGGGCGCCGAACGTCACTGTCACGGCGGCGTTGTTTTGAATGAGAGAGACCTGGGTCTCGGGCAGTTCAGCTTCGATGACGATGGTGCTGTGGTCGACAATGCGATACATGGGCATTCCCGGTGCGACGTACTCGGCTGTATCGACCTGCTTCTCAGTAACGACCCCGCGGATGTTGGATCGGACCACGCTCTTGTCCATAGCGTTTTTGGCAATATCCAGGCCTGCCTTTGCGGTGGCAAGGGCAGAGACGGTCTCGTCGATCTTCTGTCGCGTGACCAGATCCTCGCCCAGCTTGCTCAAGCGATCGTGGGTCGTCCTTGCCAGTTCATAGGCGGCTTGTGCCTGCATCTTCTGCGCTTGCAGCGTGCGGAAGTCGATTCTGGCGAGCACTTGCCCCTTTCTGACCCGCTGGCCGAGTTTTGGCCCCAAGTACTCGATGCGTCCGGGGATTTCCGCAGAAAAGGTCACGTCTGTCATGGCCTCGGCAGTGCCGTTCACCGAGACGTACTCGGTGAGCTCGGCCGTGGCAGCAATCTCGGTTTTGATGTTTGCTGGCAGGGCTGCGGCAACAGGTGCTTTCTCGCTCACAATGTTTCCCTCGATCGATTTGGCTTGAGCCGAAGTGTCGCTGGCTGTCTCATCCTCTCGCGGCATCACGGTCGCCGCGATAGCGCCGGTTGCGAGGAGGGCGATAATGGTGATGGTAACGATGATAGTCTTGCGTTTCATTGTCTTTACTCCCGATGTTTCGTTCGACTGATGCATTGTTGCGCGTCCTTGCGTTGACTGGCCTAAGTCCTGCGCAAGGGCCGTGCCAGCGAGACCGTGGCGAGAGAATTGCCCCAATTCAGGGCGTTTGCGGGCCTTGGCGCACAATCCATGGTCACCCGGAAAGACGCGCGCATATACCAAATCGGCTTAGCCGCTTATTAACCTATTGAAATTATTTAACTATTTTAAAACTATGCCAATTTGAGATAGTCGAAACAACATCTGGTGCTATGTCAAACGAATTTTGTCCGGTGAAGTTAGCAAATTCCCCATTACCCAGGCCACGAAACTCCCCACCAAAAAAAGCTCCCGCGGACTGTTTGATGGGTGTCATTACAGATAAAAGGGCAGTAGCTCGGGAGTATACGATGAAATTGAGTTTATTTTGGTCCACAGGCTTTTGGATAACGCTTTTTTCTGTTCTGCTCGCAGCCCCTCCCTACGCCGACGCACAAGAGGGGCGGCGTTCTGCTGCGTATGCATTAGTTGTTGGCAGCAACCAACCTGGCCGCGGACAGGCCCCCCTCAAGTACGCGGGGAACGACGCCGCTCAGGTGTCTGGGGTTCTCATGGAGGTGGGTGGATTCTCACGTGACGGTGTACGGACAATCCTGGATCCCACAGCAACCGCGATGATGCTACATCTCGAAGAACTCACCGAAAAACTTCAATTATCAAAGGCGAACACGCCACTGATGACTTCTCCTACAACTCTGTAAGCGGACTCAACACCTCGGGCATGGTGGTCATGGCCTCAAGCGAGTCGAGCGAACTGAGTCAGGAATCCGAAAGGCTCGAGGGTTCCTTCTCGTGGTCGGGCTTCGGGGCGCCGCGGACAACAACCAAGACGGCCGGGTGACCCTCGCCGAGGTATATCAATACGCGTACAACAATACCCTGGTCGACACATCAGGGACCCGCGTTGGCAAACAACATGTCACCTTGGAAAACCAGCTTCGTGGCAAAATTTGAATGGGGACGGAGGCGGTCAAGTCGGGCTTCATTGGCGTAATCGGCGGCGTCCTCGCCTCTTACACCTCCTCGTCGCCACTCTATACTTTCTCCTCGTACCTTAACCCTTCGATATCTCTCCCTCTCC
>JASJCT010000164.1 GCA_030065855.1 Myxococcota bacterium | reverse complement strand
ATGAGCGCAACGAGGTACCCAGCAACCGCTGCAAAAAGGAACCCGATGATGACCATTACGATGGTCAGCACCGCAGCTCCCACAACCGACCCAGAGAAGTGGAGATAGAGGAAGAACACCGCTACCGATGCAACAGCCACTGCTATGAGGACCTTCTTCAGGTCTACATCGATCTCGGTTCGATCGGCCGAACCAGACCCGGCAGAACCGATGTTCTTCATCGCGTTACCGATACCGGCTACGAGCGAGTGGCGGAGGTTAAACAGCGTGTAAAAGGCCGAAACTATCATGGTACCAACCGCCAGTGGTCGTACCTGGCGGGACCACACATCGTTTGCCAGAGCGAGCATGGAATCATCTGGTCCCATGGCAGCGGTGATTCCAGGATTCAGGAACAATGCCAACGGGACTAGGAGCAGCCATCCCATAACTGCACCCGCGAACAAAACAGCCGAAATTCGCGTTCCGACGATGAAGCCAACTCCCATGAGCATCGGCGATGCTGCTGGAGTGGCTATCAACATCCCGCCAACGTATTCAAAACGCTCCTGCAGAATGTCGATTGACGAACGGCCTAGTTCGGCAAACCGTTGTGTGCTTGCCTGAACGAATTGAATGCCGTTGGAGTTCTTCAAGAGCTCCCAGAGGGCCGCGAGACCCATTGCCGCAAAGAGGTGGGATGCTCCGGTTTGGCCACCTTGTCCGGCTTTGACAATCTCGGCTGCAGCCACAGCCTCCGGAAACGGCAAATCGGCTTCTACAACTAGTGTCCGGCGTAGAATTATGACAAACAAAACACCTATGGTACCACCGATGAGCATGATGGCGGTGCTTTCGATATAGCGGAGTTCATCCCACGCTCCACTAATCAAAAAGGCAGGGATAGTGAAAATGGCCCCCGCTACGAGCGCCTCACCAACCGATGCGGTTGTTCTGGCTATGTTTTCCTCTAAGATCGTGCCGCCAAATCCTCTCAGAGCGGCCATCGCCACAACAGCGGCCGGGAACGTTGCGGCTACAGTCAACCCGGCCGTCATGCCTACATATGCGTTCGCGGCACCGAGTGTGACAGCCATGATAGCACCCAATAACACGGCCTTTAGGGTGAGCTCTGGCATCTCAGTGGATGCAGGCACGAAGGGTGTAAACGATTTGTTTTCCATAAGCCCTTCCTGGGAAATGTGTGATAACCCCGGGGCATTGTAGCCGTTCGTACAAAGGGCTGTCAAATCCGACATTTGCCATATTTGCACTTACCGGGACCAACGACTCGCAACTGGCTCTCGTGCGGGGCCTGCAAAGGGTTTACAATTACCGCTTCGAGAGGAGGCAAAATGTCGTTTGTGGGCACACTTGAACCGACAGCCCTTTGGAACCATTTCGACCAGATCCTGGCAATACCGCGTGGATCAGGCAACGAATCCAAGATACGCGAGCATATAGTTGGATTGGCAGAAAAGAACGGCCTAGAGTTTCAAATTGATAAGATGGGCAATCTTCTCGTGAGAAAGCCTGGAACAAAAGGCCACGAGTCCGCTCCGGCTACGGTCCTACAGAATCACATGGATATGGTCAATGAAAAGAACTCCGACGTTGACCATGATTTTGAGAATGATCCGCTCAAACCAGAGAGAGAGGGAGAGTACCTAACAGCGGTAGGTACGACCCTGGGCGCCGACAATGGCGTTGGGATTGCCGCTGCCTTGGCTGTTATGGAAGCAGATGATCTGGTGCACGGTCCGCTTGAGCTACTGTTTACCGTTGACGAAGAAACAGGTCTCACCGGAGCAGCGGGGATAGATGCAGGGATGATTCAGGCCAGGGTACTTCTTAATCTCGACTCAGAGGAAGAGAACGTTCTGTACGTTGGCTGCGCAGGCGGAGGTGACAGCAACCTCAAAGTCCCGATAAAACGTGCTCCCATCGAATCTGGATGGTCGGCAGTAGAGGTAACGATCAAAGGATTAAAGGGTGGGCATTCCGGCTGCGATATCCATCGGCAGCGAGGTAACGCAACCAAACTCCTAGTGCGGGCACTTCACGCCGCTTCCCTGCAAGGGATCTCAATGCGGTTTGTTTCCCTCTCGGGAGGAAGTGCGCACAACGCCATACCTCGAGAGGCGTCAGCCATCATGGCAATCCCAGCCGACAGTGTCGAGGGATTCAAGAAGGCTGTGGAAACAGAAATCGCCGCCGTTCAGGATGAGTTCAAAAAGGCCGATCCCGATATCACGCTGGTGATGACGGACCAGGCTGCAGTCGATCAAACCTGGGATAACGACTCCAGCATGACCATATTGCGCCTTCTGAACGCTTTACCTCACGGCGTTCAGGGAATGAGTTACGACATCCCCGATTTGGTAGAAACGAGTACAAACCTGGCGACACTCCGGGAAGACGAAGACAGTTTCAGCATTCTTATGAGCAGTAGGTCTTCAACCCAATCGGCTCTAAGAGCCGTTCGCCAAAGAATTCGCGCAGTGGGCGAAATGGTAGGTGCAGCGGTCACCGAAGGAGCAGGATATCCAGGATGGCAGCCCAACCTCGACTCTCCGCTTCTTGGAATCGTAAAGGATATTCACCAACGAGAGTTGGGAATCGAACCAACGATAAAGGCAATTCATGCGGGCCTGGAATGTGGAATCATAGGAGAAAAGCTGGACGGAATGGATATGATTTCTGTTGGTCCGCAAATCGAATTCCCCCACTCTCCTGACGAAAGAGTCCACATTGAATCCGTCGAGCGGTTTTATCGACTGCTGGAGGCGGTTTTAGCCGAACTCGCCACGAAGTGAGCTTAGGGGTACGAAACTATTGACCGTTCGGTCAGATTGCCTGCTACTGGAATTCCGGCACGGCAAACTGACCGAACGGTCAATTTCTCCACCAACTCAAAGCCTTAGTAGCGGAGATTCCATTTAGAGCCATCCATAGAGATATTTTCTCTTGATGGTAAGATGACCTGATGGAATAATCAGGTTTATGCCCGATCTTCACCCCCACCAGGCTTTATTGACCAATCGGTCAACAAGGAGAGTGGAACATACCCCACACGAGTTACCAATCGTTTTGGGTTACCACTGGACTAGGGTTGGATGCATCCTGTCACCGGAGTTTGATCTAGGACTCTGTTAGATTCCCGTTCGCAGGATGAAGGATGATTATACGCAGCCGGTATTGACGCATTGTCGCCGGTGAGGAGAAAAAATGCTTGAGACTTTCGTGCGCGTTTCTGGTTTCACTCCAAATAGACGGCTCAACAGTTGGTGTGGGCTTTGCCTTTTATTGGCGTCGGTTTTTGTCGCTACCCCGAGCGGATGGCTCTCGAGCCAGACAACTGCTGAGATGATTTTGAATGACGTGCGAGTTCTAGCTGACGATTCGCTCCAAGGCCGTGGGGTAGGAACCGCTGGCTTAGAGGTGGCAGCGGAATACTTGGCCGATAGGTTCGAAGAGATCGGTCTGCTGCCGGGTATTGGCGACAGCTATTTTCAGGACTTCGTCGTTGATTCAACCGCTCCCGCATTAGCTCACTCTGGTATCGGTACGGCAACGATTCGAAACGTGGTCGGGATTTTACCCGGACACGGGCACCTGTCGAGCCAAGTGGTTGTGGTGGGCGCTCACTACGATCATTTGGGTCTCGGTGGGTCTGGGAGCCTCGACCCTGATAGCGTCGGTGTTGTTCATAACGGCGCTGACGATAACGCATCTGGTACAGCAGCTGTGTTGGCAACAGCAAGATCTCTGGCAGGCCGTTCCGTTAGCGATAGACGCACCTTCGTTTTTGTGGCCTTTTCTGGAGAAGAAAGCGGACTTCTCGGTTCGGCGTACTACGTAAAGAATCCTATCCTACCCAACGATTCCACGGTTGCTATGATCAACTTTGATATGGTAGGACGCATTAAAGAGAACACCCTCATAGCGATCGGAACCGGTTCGGCTTCTGAGCTGCCGGCCTTGTTGGATGCAACAAACGAGGCTTTCGGCTTTACTCTTGCCAAGCAAGAAGATCCATGGGGTCGTAGCGATCACTCCTCGTTTTACGGTGAATCGATACCGGTGATACACCTTTTCACCGACAATCACGCTGACTACCACCGCACTACGGACGACTGGGAAAAGATCGACGCAGACGGCATTGCGAAGATTTCGGAGTACGCAGCTAGCCTTGCGTGGAATTTGGCATCTCGTGAAGATCGGCTCACCTTTGTCGACGTTCCTCGACCAGCACCGACAGCCGGGATGGGTAGTGGGGCCTGGTTGGGCTCGATCCCTGACATGAGCGGTTCACCCGGCGGAGTTCGCTTTAATGGTGTTAGATCGGGAAGCCCCGCCGATTCGGCTGGTCTTTTAGCAGGTGACATTTTGGTTCAACTGGGCGATTTCGAAATCGCCGACCTGTACGATATGACGGCCGCTCTACGCGCTCACGCACCTGGAGACACAGTAGCGGTGTCCGTAATCCGGGATGGTGAACGTATCGAGACAACCGTTACGCTCGGAAGACGTGGAGGTTGATTGTACCAGCGGAATGATAGTTCGAGCGTGGACTCAACCACCGCTGGAACTACCAGCAAAGCGTCGGTAGGCTCGGAGCGTGTGAATGGAGTGGAATTATTCACTCGCTTCGTTGGAAAGGGATCGGATATAGTCGTGCTACACGGCGGTCCTGGGGCTAGCCACGTTTCGCTACTTCCGGGATTCGATTCTCTCGCAGACGGTCACCTTTTGCGATACTACGATCAGCGCGGCTGTGGGCAATCAACCGTGGCCGCCGATCAACCGTTATCTCACCACGATCACGTCAGAGACCTGACGGCTCTTCTGGATCTGTGGCAGTTGGAGCGTGTCACCATCGCAGGGCACTCGTGGGGAGCGCTTCTCGCGCTTCTGTTTGCTATCGACAACCCAACCAGGATAGGCAAACTCGCTCTCATATCTCCAGCCGCGATCACCTACAGCGACAGAAAGAGCTACCAAATACGGCTCGCAGAACGCCAACGCGAGTTGAATATCATGCGCAGGCTGAGAGGTTTAGTTGGATCTGATTTGAGGAAGTCAGATCCAATCGAGTTCAAGCAGCGCACCTTTGAATTGACACTCGAACCATTTCTCAAGGATCCCCAACGAGCCCATGGTATTCGCCCGGTTCAAATATCGCAGCGCACGCGAGCGGCAATCTGGCGTAGTCTGGGTAATTACGACCTGAGTTCGGATCTGGCGGCGCTCGAGATCCCTTCGCTGGTGATACACGGTAAATACGATCCGATTCCTCTTTCAGCGTCCGAACGGTCGGCAGACCTTCTCGGAGCGAAACTGATCGTATTTGACAATTCAGGTCATATGCCGTTCTTAGAGGAAACCACCAGGTTTGCGGAAACCGTCGGCGACTTCGTGAAGGTAAGTTGACCAAAACCAATGGCACCTCGCGCGGCCATGCGGAGATTTTTCAAGTGAAAACACCCAAGGAGCGATCGAAGCAAGTACTTCGAATCTTGAAGAAACGATACCCGCAGGCGGGGTGCTCGCTATTGCATGCCGATCCACTCGAGCTTCTAGTCGCAACCATATTGAGCGCCCAATGCACGGACAAGCGAGTAAACGAAGTAACCAAGACCTTGTTCAAGAAATACCGTTCAGCCGAAGACTACTCGAACGCCGATATTGCGACATTCGAAAACGAAATCAGGTCTACCGGATTCTTTCGTAACAAAGCCAAATCGATACTGTCTATGGCGCAGGCGCTGGTGGAAGACCACGATGGTGAAGTTCCTGACAGTATGGAAGCACTGGTGAAACTACCTGGTGTTGGAAGGAAAACGGCCAACGTTGTCCTCGGCAACGCATTTGGTATCAACGCAGGGATAGTCGTGGATACACATGTGAAACGGATTTCCAATCGACTTTTGTTCACCAAAAATCAGGACCCGAACAAGATCGAGAAGGATCTGATCGAACTGGTTCCCAAGAAAGAATGGACTTTGTGGCCACACCTGTTAATTCACTTCGGGCGAGAGATCTGCCAGGCGCGAAAACCCAAGTGCGAAGACTGTCCGCTCGCAAAGTTGTGCCCTTCCGCGACAACATGACTGGTAAACTCGTACCGTGGATTAAATCAGATAGGGAGTAGTTCCGGATGAAAGTCGACTTTGCTGTTGTATGTGATTATGCGCTAGTAGATCAATTCGGCAAACTATCTGTGCTTGGAGTATTTCAGCATATATGGGTGGCGGAGTTTCCGACCGTACACCCGCGTCTTCATTTGGTCATACGGCTGAAGGGGACTCGCACGGAGATCGGTAAACACGACATAAAAATTTCTCTACTCGACGACGAAGACCAGGAAATCATCAACGGTGAGGGGAAGGTCAATCTTCCTGAACCACCGGCCGGTGTTCTCGAAGTGGAGACCGGGGCGGTACTGGCGTTTGACGTACCGTTTAGGAAACCGGGCCAATATAGATTTGTGATTCAGGTTGATAACGAGTCGCAGACGGTGGTGCCCATTAACGTATCGAAGGGGAGACAGCCACCTCCACCCGCGCAAGGTGCCAACTAAGAGATTTGTTACCTGAGCAACTCATGAATAGCGAAAGCGCACGGTGAGATCCCCACTTTCCTATGCAGGTATCGTAGCCTGTTTAGTCGTATGTCTATCGGGTTTGATCTTCAACATCTCCGGATATCCGTTACTCGAACCCGATGAAGGTCGAAATGCGGAAGTAGCACGGGAGATGGCCTCGACTGGCGACTATGTATTACCGCACCTGAACGAGCTCCCATATCTCGATAAGCCGTTGCTCTATTTCGCGGTTGGGGCGATCACGATGCGGGTGCTCGGTCCGACGGAATTTGCCGCGCGGTTCCCGTCCCTGCTATTCACGATCGGAACAATCGTTCTTGTCGGCTGGCTAGCTCGGAAGATGTTCGGATCGAGGGCGGTCTTACCAGCGGTTGTGGCAACGGCGGCAACGCCGTTTACTCTCGCCTATGCTCGTGTCGTCATCTTTGATAGTGCTCTGACGTTCTTCGTTGTTCTGGCGATTTCTTCCTTCTATTTGGCGATGGAGGAAACAAAGGAGGCATCTGCCGACTCTGGCAAAGGATGGACTTCACTCGCATGGGTCGCAATTGGATTTGGAGTCCTCACGAAAGGACCGATAGCGATAATCCTTCCATTGTTGGTTGCCCTTCCCTACGGAATTCGGTATCGAACCTGGAAGGTGCTGGCTGATCCCATATCGCTGGTTCTTTTTGCGGTCATCGTTGGACCATGGATACTCGCCGTATCGCTAAGAATCCCTGATTTTCTCGAATACTCACTGGTAACGGAAACGATCCGCAGGTTCTCCACTACTGAACTAGAAAGAACGGGCCCTGCCTGGTACTTCCTACCCATGCTGCCGGCGGCGGCATTGCCTTGGTCGTTGGTAGCAATCAGTTGTGTAAGCGTGTTGTGGAAACTGCGAGACGACCAAAATCGCCTGGATCGGAGGATAACGTTCCTCCTCCTGTGGATATTTGTACCGTTGATCTTCTTTTCCGTTTCGCAGTCCAAGCGTCCCCAATACATACTGCCTCTGGTTCCGGCGATTGCTCTTTTAGTCGCAGGTGCCTGGTATCAGAGATCTAAGAACTTTGCCGGGTCGAGGATCGCTGCAGTAGGACTTTTCGTTCTGGGTTCGTTTTTCCTCCTGGTACACCAGCATATAGCAGACCTCTTTCCCGCTAGCTCTGGTGTCGCAGAAGCAATACCCGGCACCGCACTGGGCCTAGGTGTTGTTTCCGTTCTCGGCGCCGTGCTCGCTTGGTTTGCGCGCTCGCACAGGGAATTACTTCTTTTGGCGTTATCGCTACCGGTTGTTGCCATACCGTTTACGTCGAGGAAGTTGATGAGCGAGATCGGTGAAGATCGATCCGCCAGAACGATGGCCCATGCGATTCGCGATATTGGGGGAGATAGAGTGCGGGTAGTAGGAATTGGTGCGTTTCCCCAGTCGCTCCCATTCTACTTGAAGCGAGCAATGATAGTCTCTACGCCGGATGGAAGTGAGATAACCAGCAACTATCTAATCCGACGTTTCGATGAATTCCGCGGTTTAGGTTCAACACTTCAGGATTCGGAATGGTGGAAAGAGGCGTTGGTGACCTGCCCGCAGCCCACGATCTTCGTCACACGTAACAACAACGACATTGTTCGGGAAAGCTTGAGTGCTTATCTCGACCTGGTTTATTCAGGGCGGAAATACTCTGCGTACGGTCCATGTGGGCCGGAAACGTTCGCGCTAATGGGACGATGATCGATGTGTGGAGTATATGGCGCCGTGGCCACGAGCGGAGGCATCCTACGGTATCCCGATGTAGTTGAGGCGATGGGAGGTGCACTGCGGCACAGGGGACCGGACGCAAGTAGGAAGTATGCAACAGAAACTGCAGTGTTCGGAGCCGAACGGCTACGAATCATCGATCCATCAACTAACGGCGATCAACCTTTTATCGACCCATCCGAGAAGATTTGGCTGGTCTTAAACGGCACCGTATACAATGCCCCCGCGTTGCGAAGCCGCTACCGCGAATATCCCTTTCGATCGACCTCCGATGCTGAAACGGTCATACCACTTTTTCTCGATAAGGGCAAAAAAGGCCTCTCCGACATAGAGGGAATGTTTGCCCTAGCCATATATGATGCCAGAAACGATGAACTACTACTGGCACGTGACCGCGCCGGTGAAAAGCCGCTGTTCTACCATCAATGCGACAATGAGGTGTGGTTCGCTTCTGAGATTCAAGCACTCCTACTTCACCCGGCTCTAACGCGCTCGCTCGACGTTGCTTCAATTCGCGACTATACAGCCTTCGGATCCGTAGCAGAGCCAAGGACAATGTGGAGCGCCATTCGCAGAGTGAGAAGCGGCTCGGTTATGTCTTTTTCTCCGACCGGGCAACGAGAACACCGATACTGGCAACCAACTGCGGCTCCGGTAAAAAACATTCAGAGCGACGAAGCGGAACGAACACTCGAGTCGCTCCTGAAGACTTCAGTGCGCAGCCAGATGTACTCTGATGTCCCGTTGGGAGTTTTCGTGAGCGGCGGGCTGGACTCTTCGTTAATCGCTGCTATGGCGAAACAGTACACGGGCTCCAAAACGATGCAGACATTTAGCATCGGGTTTGATTCCGCGCAATTTGACGAGCGTCCATACAGCAAGATGTTGGCCTCATACCTGAAAGCGGACTATGTGGAGGTTGTGGCTACCCGAGATCGCCTCTCGGAAGCACTAGGAGTAATTGTCGACAGAGTCGCTGAACCGATCGCAGATCCGGCAATTCTACCCACTTATCTACTCGCTCAAAAAGCACGAGAGCATGTAAAGGTAGTGTTGAGTGGGGAAGGAG
>JASJCT010000163.1 GCA_030065855.1 Myxococcota bacterium | reverse complement strand
ACACACACGATTCAGCATTGCACTACTTGTCTACTCTCGAGCCTGCCAGATTAGTCCACCTCATCAGACCTTGTTTTTCCAGAAACACCGGTGTTACTGGCGTGAATCGCAGTCGGTCCCTAGTTTGGGTGCGATTTCTTTCAACCGGAGCGTTGTAATGGCCGAATTGGACGGAAACGGATGCGACTTGGGCGATATCGATGACGGCGAAGAATTCGACTTGAATGAGCTGCTCGGCGAGTTGATGGAAGCTGAAGACCAAATCAACTCATCGGCTCGTCAGATGGTTGATATGGTGCGGGGTTTGGTCGAGCACCGAGCCGAATACGCTCCGCTTCCTGCTGATGCAAAAAGGGTTGACGCTGAATGGTACGCGGCCACGCAGCAAGAGCTGGTAGGTGCCGGATTTTCTGCACTTGGGGATTTCGATGACATCGCCTACACGCGTACAAATCCCGAATCTGAATCGTACTGTAGCTGGGGATTGAGTGACGACGGAAAAATTGCTGCCATGTGGCTTTCGGTGATGGGAGCAGAAGGCGTCCCAAGTCGCTGCGTTTCCTTTCACTCATGGTTGAAAGATGAACGTGTTGTATTAACTGCGCGTGGCTGCACCGGCACTGGACTACCGATGCCTCCGTCGATTTTGGATACGGAGCTTCCAGCATCGGTGTCTTTGCTTGAGGCATTGGATAAACATAAAAAAGTCATGTCGGAAGCAGCGGGTGAGGCTCAAGCCATCACAGATTTGAACGCACTGATAGATGCGTTTGCGTACACCGAACGCGTAACAGCCGAATGGAGAGAAGAACAAGGGCTCGAACTATTCGAACCTATGTTCAGACACATGCTTGGCGACGGCTTTGATGAGATGGGACCGGAGTATCTGGACGCGATAAACGCCAATCCCCACTGGTGGACCGGTGAAGAGCCTGAAGAGGACCCGGATGAACAGAGCGGCCCCTTGGCGCAGTTTCTGGCCAGTCATGAGGCTGATGGTGAACGCATGCGGTTAGCCACCTTTGGATTGATGTTCCGGATGATGCCCGAGTTGCAGATGCGGCATGTTGCTGCCAACCACTGCAGGGCTGCACGCTACCTAATGAATGCGGTCGCAACACTAGTCGTTGAGAAGATCAAACAGGACTCTATTAGCATCGCCGATTTGGAAGGAGCGATACTCGAACTTCCTGAATCCGAACCGCCCATTACTGTAAAACTCACCATGGAATCGGTGACTGATGACGATGGAGATGATACAGAGTTGCTCTGTATCCAACCACCCGGTTCTGAAGCTCAGGACGAATGGCTCAGGGAGTCGTGCGCAAGACTCGGCGAAGAAATTCCACCGGCGAAGTCATATGACACCTTTGAAGCAGAGATGGATGCGGCCAGCGAAAAGGCTCGGCATACGTTGGGAGAGATTCGCGACAGGTTTAGCGCAGGATTGCCGGCCGATCAAAGCCTGCTAATTAAGACCGGCCTAAAGACAAGTGAACCCGGCCGATTGGAGTTTGTGTGGGTGTATGTGACTGGCTGGGAGGGAGGAGTAGTAACCGGCAACCTCGCTCATGCGGTGAACGATTGTCCCGGCTACGAAGAGGGACAGGAGTTGAAAGTCGCGGAAGCCGACGTGTTCGATCGCACGATCATAGACTCAGTTGGGAACCCTGTGGAGCCTGGAGTCACCGATACAGTCGCCATGGACTACGGAGTCGACATCTGACACTATCGGGGGTGATCGTTCATATGTGCGATCACCCCAATGCTGTTGACGGTTGATTAGCCCCTACCCCTTAATCCAAATCGCCCACACCGGAACCGTTCAACACTCCACGTATGGCAATCCTGAGAGCCTCAAAGAGCTCATCGGCAGATCCTCCGATGTGGTAGGTCGCTACTACTACCGGTTTCAAAAGTTCAGATAATTCAGCAACTCGTTCCTCGGGTGACATTCCCTTATCGCGCTTCGAATAGGCCACCCTAGTGCCTTTTGGACCGGCAGTTTCTACTACACCCTCCTCCTCCAGCATAGCGTACGCACGCGCGACTGTTCCCGGAGCCAGGTTCAACGAGTCCGCAAGAGTACGCACGGACGGCAAACGTTCTCCCGGTCCGAGTGCTCCTGTAGCAATCGCCTCCTTGATCCGATCGCGTATCTGCTCGTAGTATGGTTCCTCGCATTCGTCATCCAGCTTCACGATATCCATCACGTCAGCAGGCGAGTCTTTGGATTCAACTTCTCTTTGAGACCAATCCCATTGGAAGCCCGACTCCCGTAAAACGATTCCCGCGATTCCCTTGTCGGCCACTAGCGCTTTGAGCAAATGTTGGGGGGCGACAACTCCAGCTTTACTTCCCCTCCCATCTGCTATGGCAGCTTTGAGCGCCTCCTTGGCGATCGATGTGTAAGCCAAATCGATGGAGTAGGACGCCTTTGAACCTTTGTCTTTCGGACCCAGCTTGCTTTTAACGCGGTTTTCCAATTCAGATACTGCCTCATCTCCCGGAAAGCATGTCGGCGATGTCCGTAGCAGGCCAAGGAGTAAATGCTCAGTGCCTACGTATCCATCGCGGAGTTCCGCGGCGCAGTCACGAGCCGCGTTTAGCGCTACCCTTGTTTCCTTTGTGAAATCATATCCGCCGTACAAGGTGCACCTCCCAATTAACGTATCAGTAACAATGATACAAAGGCCAAGCGTATGTGTCAAGATGAATGATACGTACTGCTGGTCGCTTCGAAAATAGGTTGGGGAGAGATCGAAGGAGCGACTCATTGGTCACGACTAATGAAAACCGTCGGTATTTCGTGCGAGATAAGCGAGTCTTTACGCAACCTCGTTGAGCAAGGGAGAGCTAGAGCTAATCCGTCACCGGGACCAGCAAACGCAACTGGCCGGCTTGGGATCTGGGGTCGAGGGTAAAAAACCTCGTTACATCTGACTTTCGAAGATTTCGGCAATCACCTTACCGTCGAGCTGTTCCATGGGTGTGACACCCAGGTAACGAGCAAGGGTCGGCGCTAAGTCTACTGCCGAGACGGGATGGTCGTAGCTTCGCGGAACGATGCCAGGGCCATATATGAGCAATGGTACGTGGGTGTCGTAATCGTATCCCGATCCGTGATGAGCGGCGATGACGTTTTCCCCCATGGAATACCACACTCTACGAGGAATGCAGCCCTCCTCAGGCACCCAGAGCAAATCTCCGTCTCGATCGGGGTGGAAACTGTTCAGCAACCGTCGCTCCAACTCATCACGAGGCTCGGTGATCTCCATCAATTCATCACGGGTGTACACCCTGGCGATACCGTCAGTGGCTCTTAAGCCGTCGGCGAACCGGCTAATTACTAACTTGGGATCGATTCCGGAAGTCTCGACTTCACTCAGATCTAGATAGAGCGATCTGTTAGTTGTGCCACCAACCAATTTTGAAACCCCTAACTCAATCTGTAGTTCGGAGTCTATCGAATCCAGGACCGGCTGGAGGCTCACCCATTTGCTATTGAGTCGGAGTGATTCTTCCGATCCGATGACCGGTGCAACGCCGTGATCGCCGGTTACCACAAAGAGCAACTCTGAGAATCCGATGCGATCGACTAGTTCGGAGAAAAACTCATCGAGGTTGCGATCGACTCTGAGAACTTGATCGGCCACTTCATGGCTCCCATATCCCCAGATATGGCCGATGAGATCTAATGAGGAAAGGGTAACGAGTAACAGGTCAGGCACATCATCCTCGCCCATCTCTAGCTCTGTAACCGCTTCGAGTGCCATCTCGAGTACGAGTTCGTCGGCGAATGGGGTTCCGCTCAGAGTCATTCGCTGATCATCGTCACCACCGCCAATCGTGTGGGGAAATGCTCGCCCCAATCCGAACATGTTGCCCTCTATGGGAGAATCATCCGCTCGGAAGGCCATGCCCTCCAGGTTGCGTATCGGATTCCACACGAATCCAGCCCAGTCTATTTCTCCCTGGCGATTATTGACGCGCTCAATCCACTCAGGAAGCTCAGACCTGTAGTAGGTGCTCGTTGTGAAACCGTGGCTGAAGGAATACCAGTACGCGTCTGAAGTCTGAATACCCGCCATACCGACAACAGAACGTTCTTTACCTCCAATGGCAAATACCTTGGCCTTGGGATTATCCTGCTGGACCCAGTCAGCGAGGCTGGTCCCGATGAATCTCGCAGGTGATCTTCCCGGTCCTCCATCGAGTTGTGTATGATCTGGATCGCCGGTCACAAAGGTTTCGGCAAATGTTTCGCGGTCGATCCATTCTGTACTAATAAATCCGTGGTGCATCGGGTATCTGCCGGAAAGTAGAGTTCCGTGACCTACAACTGACTCTGTCGCTGAGTAATCGTGGTGGAAGTTTGAGAAAACCGCACCACTATCCAGCATGGTTCGAAATGCACCTTCCCAGTGGGGATCGAATTGGCCGAGATAATCCCCTCGCATCTGGTCGACTACTACGACCACCACCAGATTGGGTAAACCTGCGTATTTGCTGTCGCTCCCACATGAGCCACACAGCACCGCGAGAACCAGAAGTCCAATTGAGGAAGCGTACCGTCGAAATCTCATCGCGATTATCGATTTGAGCGCTTTGGCTTCCATGATTCCTCTCCCTTTTCAAAGCCGTTGGGAATTGCTTTCGCTCCTCCTCAACGTCTCATGGAACTAGAACTAGCCCTCGAGGGGACATAGATCTTCGACACAGCCTGGCTGCTGTCCCCAAGGCTGTGAAGACTATCAAGACATTCACCGTGTTTTCACATGGTTATCGGTAGTTGAAACAGCCTTCTTTAGGCCTGAGAGTACCCGTGCTGAACGCGGGAAAGACTCGACCTGGGCCCAAAAAAGGCTTCGGAAATCCAAGGAATTCTGTCGCGATTTGTTCAAGAAGCGAAGACGCAGAGACGATACTGATACACTGGAAGGACAATGCGAAAAGAAGTGCAATACGCAGGCGATAGCAGAGCGTTTTACGCATGCGTAGTGGCACTAGGTGCATATTAGTAGTGCGACACAAGGTGCTTTTGTTGTATAATGGGCACGCTGGTTTGATACGACTCCAATGACAACGTCGACTAGTTGTTTGTGGTATTGAAGCAGGTGCACGAGAGGAAAACACAATGCTGAGGAGAAACATCTTAAACATTTGTGCAGTAGCTGTGCTTTTGATCGGAATACCGTCTATCCTTTCCGCGCAACTCACTCCCTATTGGGTGGTAGTGAACCAGGCGAATCCGGTCTCTTCTATGTCGAAGGACGAATTATCACGAATATTTCTGAAGAGGACGGTTCGCTGGGAAAATGGTGAACTCGTTGTTGCAGTCGATCTACCGGAGGATTCAGAAACCCGAATCGCCTTCACTGAGGCCATTCACGGCAGGTCGGTTAGAAGAGTCAAGGCTTACTGGCAACAACAAATTTTTTCAGGAAGAGCCGTACCCCCGACTGAACTATCGTCAGATGAACAGGTGCTAGCCTTTGTTTCCAGCAATGAAACCGCCATTGGGTATGTATCTGGTGAGGCGTTCATTGGAGGTAACGTAAAAGTTCTACGAATCAGCGAGGGTCAATGAACGACGATCAAGGCGAAAAGCCCACTCCCGATCCAGGCCCGCGGGTTAGCTCAATGCGTGTGCGGCTGGAAGATAAGCTGAAATTCTCGAAAACTTTCAATTTCAAAATCATCCTTATCCCTGTTCTCGCCTCGATGGGGTTTTTTGCGATTCTGGCGGTTTCGTGGTTTTTGGGTGTTCGAAGCAGCAACAGGCTGGAACTCGTTGAGACCGAAACGCTCCCATCTCTCGAACTCAGCAGATCTGTCGAGTCAATGCTTTCAGTGTTTCAACGAAATCTGCAGGATGCTGCTATGTCAGGCGACCGCGAATCCTTGGTTGAGGTGAGCACTATTCGCGACAGCATTATGAATCTCATTGCATCCTCCACTACGAGATCGGACGAAGAGGTCGCAAATCTGGATGCATTGTTAATCCAGTTCGAGCAATACTACAACGTCGCGTTTTCAGCGACGGATAGAATGATGTCTGGCGAAATTGGAAGTGAAGTAACCAGCGCCCTTCAAAACATGACAGTTCTCTACAATGATTTGAGAACAACTCTCGAAAGTCGTACTACTGCAGCTGAGGAAGACATTACGCAAGGATTCGCATCTGCAAACGATGCGCAGAGCCAAACGCGAACGTTTACGGCAGGTGTAACAGTCATTTTCTTGGTAGCGATTGTGCTCGTGTCCAATGTGTTGCGTCGCGATACGATGGCTGCACTCAAGATGGTCATCGAAGGTTTTGAGCGATTGAGCATAGGTGACTTCACGAAAAATTTTAAGATTGAACGAGAAGATGAATTTGGCGATTTGGGTCGCAAGGCCAACAGTATGATGAAAACGCTGGGCGATCTCATTCGGGGAGTACTGGAAGCGTCGCAAAACCTCTCTGGAGCTGCTAACGAACTATCAGCCGCAGCGCAGGAAATGGAGAACGGTGCGTTAAACCAATCATCTTCTACCGAAGAGACTTCTTCTGCCATGGTTGAAATGGCTGCACAGATCGATCAGGTCGCGCAGTCTGCGCACGATCTCGCAGCGACAGTTGACGAACTAGCAACCTCCGTACAAGAAATTTCAGCTTCGAGTTCACAAGTCGAACGGAATGCAGATGTGCTTGTAACCTCGGTTGAAGAAAACGCCTCCACCATCGAGCAGATGACTGTAACGATTGGATCCATTGCCAACAGCGTTAAGGTAGTAGAAGAGGAATCGCGAACCGCCGCTCAAACTGCCGATGAAGGCGGCAGGGAGCTTTCGCAAGTAATCGACGGTATTGGTCAATCGGGCCGCGACATCGGCAAGATCCTTCGGATAATCGAAGAGATCGCAGACCAAACAAACCTACTTGCACTGAATGCTGCTATTGAGGCGGCTAGAGCCGGTGAGGTTGGGCGCGGCTTTGCGGTGGTAGCTGAAGAGGTCCGGCGCCTAGCCGAACGGTCGGTGGATTCAACCCGCGAGATCGGATTGGTCGTACAGACTGTACAGCGTGACACGAGCCAAGCCGTGGACCTAACACAGTCGGTGCTAGAAAGAATCGTGAACGCGGTCACCAAGACCAGCGACCTCGTGACGGAGGTGCACGCGGCAACTGAGGAACAATCGCTCGGTGCGGATCGGATACTCACTACAACTGAGAATATGCGCCATCTTACGCAGAAGGTGGCCGAGGCTGCTAGAGAGCAGGCTAATGGAACCAGATCGATTACCGATGCGGTTGAGCACATGAACGGTATGACTCAGCAGGTCGCTTCGGCTACCTCCGAACAAAAGCGTGGCGGAGATATGGTCGTTCGCGCTATTGAGGAGATTGCCACCGTAGGTCATCAGAATCTCGAGGCTAGTCGCCAGGTGACAGAAACCACTTCCATTCTGGTGACGCAGGCAGACGACCTGAGGCAGCTCGCCCAAACCTTCAAAGTCAGGTGACTTTTTATCAGGCGTCTAGCAAACGCAATGCAGGATATTGAGTTTACGTTTAGCTCAACAATCGAGAACCTTTAGACATGATTAATTTCGATACAACAGGGGACAGACTAAAGAAACCATAGCCGCGGCATGAAGCTCCTAGTCGTGCAGCAACCTACGTGACAACGGAGACCTTTCCACCACTGTCGGGCGCCCATTTTTCCAAAATTTCTCTGCATTCGTCCATACGCACCGGCTTAGGTAAGTAGTCGTCCATACCGGCATCCAAACATACTTCTCGATCGCCATCCATCGCATTCGCCGTCATCGCTACAACCGGTGTGTGACGATCTGCTCCTTCCAAGCTCCGAATTTGGCGCGTCGCTTCATAGCCATCCATCTCCGGCATCTGGCAATCCATGAACACGACGTCGTACGGTAATTTGGACCACATGTCTACTGCTTCTTCACCATTAGCCGCTACATCCACGACACAATCCAGCTTCTCCAACATCCGCTGCGCCACCTTCTGGTTCACGATGTTGTCTTCCGCAACCAGCACACGCCATCCCCTTGCACGCGACTTCCGCTTTTTGCGTTTCTCCGGCTTCTCAGCCGCCCGCGCTTCGGCTACCGAATGGCGCGTAACTATGTGCCCGATTGCTTTGCCCGACTGCTGCTCCGACCACACCGTCGCTAATACATCACGTAAGTCGTCCGGTCGCGCAGGCTTTACCAGGTACCCAGCGAATCCTGCCTCCTGCAACCGCTTCCCATCTCCTGGCCGGCCTGCTGACGTCAACAATACCAGTGCCGTTGCCTTCACCAACTCGTCGGCCTTGATCGATCTACCTATTTCCTCGCCATCTTCGCCCGGCATTAGATAGTCCAGCACCGTCAGAGGAAACGCTTCACCTTTCGAGGCTGCCTCCCGTAATAGCTCCATCCCCTCCGCACCGCCTCGAGCCACTACTGGGTTCATTCCCAAGTTCCGCAACTGCTCTTTCAATACTCTTCGATTGATCGCAGAATCATCCACCGCCAACACCCTCACTCCACTCAAATCAACCTCTGGTACTCCTTCCGGGTTCTCCGGCGAACGACTCAAGCGCAATGTGAACCAAAAGGTGGATCCTTTCCCCGGCGCGCTCTCCACTCCTATTTCTCCACCCATCATACCCACCAACTGACGGCTAATCGCCAATCCCAATCCCGTACCTCCAAACTTCCGCGTCGTAGACGCATCTGCCTGGCTGAACGGCTTGAACAATTTGGAGCGAGCCTCCTCATCCATGCCCAAGCCGGTGTCGTGGATCGATACCTTTACTAGCGCTTCTTCTTCGCTCTCCTCTTCTCCCTCTATCTCGATCATTACGTGACCGTTTGAAGTGAACTTGATAGCGTTGCCTGCCAGGTTGAGAATTATCTGTCGAATACGGCCAGGATCTCCTACCAAGTATCTAGGCGCGTCCGGAGCGTACCTGAACACCAGTTCTAAACTCTTTTCCAACGCCTTAGGCGCTAACAGATCTGCCACCTCAGCACTCGCAACCTGCAGATCGAACGGAATCGGCTCGATGTCCAGCTTACCTGCTTCGATCTTAGAAAAATCCAAAATGTCATTGATGATAGTGAGCAACGACTCTCCCGAGTGATGGATTGTCTCAATTTGATCCCGATGTTCCATACTCAAGTCATCACTATCCAACACCAACTGGGCCATTCCCAATACACCGTTCATAGGTGTGCGTATCTCATGGCTCATGTTGGCCAGAAATTCGGACTTG
>JASJCT010000049.1 GCA_030065855.1 Myxococcota bacterium | reverse complement strand
ACGTCCAATCGAATTTTACCTTTGAAAACAATTGCTTGGACAATTGAAAATCCCCCTGCCCCCTTTTTCAAGGGGGATTCTTTTCTGGCGATCCTACGCTATAAAAACACCCAAAAATCCTTAACCGAATGCCATTGCCTGCGAGGGGAGGGGGAGGCGAATATACGATTAGTCATTGGGGGGTTACTTTGGAGCTCTCCTCCGCATCGGAGGGTAGGGTAGGGGGAGAGGTTTCCGGACTAATTAGCTCCACATCTCTACTTGACGAGATAAACAAATACGCCATCAAAAAGAGAAGAATAAGAATAAAGGAAATAATCGCAAAGCTTAGGTTAAATCCAGCTGCAGGACCAAAGAAGCGGCCCCTGGATCTCTTTTCAATGGTCTGCTTGACCCTGGAAACAAAATTCTCAGGCGGCGCCATTGGGCGTAGCCCAGACACTTCTGCCATCATTTGCTGGTATTCTCGCCATTCCAGACGGCAATGTTCGCATGTGCTGAGGTGCGCTTCAACCGCCAGTCGGGTATCCTCGTCGAGATCCCCGTCATACAGACCGATAAAGTGGGTTTTTGCTTGGTTACACTCCATGGATCACCTCAGATATACTTTCATCGCCTCTTTAAGCGATAGGCGCGCGCGGTGAAGCCGGCTTTTTACTGTCCCAAGCGGCAGTCCTGTGATCGTCGTTATATCGTCATATGATATTCCTTGAATATCTCTTAAGACGAGAATTAATCGATGATCCTCCTCAAGAGATCCAAATGCCTTTTGAAGCAATTGCTCCATCTCATATCCTTCTACTTCCTCGTCTGGCCTCGATATGCACCCGGATGTCCGAATAGACAGGGCCTCATCAGCTGGGTACTCATCCTTTGGGGAAAGCGCCGGGCGATCAAAGCATCGTCTACTCAAGTATTTTTTGCGGTTTTTGCACGTGTTGGTGGCGATTCTATAAATCCATGTGGCAAGCGATGCATCTCCTCGAAATGTTGAAATTTTCTTAAAAACGGTGACAAAGACTTCCTGAGCCAGATCTTCAGCCTCTTCTCTGTTGCCGATCATCCGGTAGATAAGGTTAAAAACCGGCCCCTGGTACTTGTGGACAAGCACTTCAAAGGCGCGCGGGTCCTGTTTGATGAGCCGCTTAATGAGTCGCTTTTCACTCATTTGCTTGGTCATCGGCATCAAGCCACATCACCAAAGCCGCCGAGCACTGCTACACTAAGTACCACAGCAGCGATGGCAGCGGTTTCGATTCTGAGAATCGTCTCACCCAGCCCCACGGGAGTAAACCCAACGGCTTGGGCCGCTGCGACTTCACCAGGGCTAAACCCACCTTCTGGCCCCACCATAATGCCCAATGGCGGCCTGGGTGACCTCAGACTGAAAAAAGGCCTGGTGGTCGAGGCTGTTGGGTCGAGTATCAAGCGGGTCTCCAAATTCGGAGGGCTGGACACGAGGTGAGTGAACTGCTCGGCATCTTTGACTTCGAGTGGGGATTCCCGACCGCATTGCCGACGCGACTCCCAGGCGATGCGACGCCACCTTGCGAGCTTTTGCTGACTGGGCCGCACTGTGGTGTGTTCGGTCAGCATGGGGATGATACGGGCAGCGCCCAACTCGCTTACTTTTCGAACAATGTCGTCCATCAGGCCGCGCTTTGGCACGGCGACCATGAGGATCACTGGAAAGCCCTTAGGTGCCTTGGAAAGCTCATTTCCAACGGTCAGATAGGCAGTTCCCGACTGGACTCGGGCAACCATTGCCGCGTATCGGTTCCCGTC
Source organism: Myxococcota bacterium (assembly GCA_030065855.1). Lineage (GTDB taxonomy): Bacteria > Myxococcota_A > Polyangia > JAAYKL01 > JAAYKL01 > JASJCT01. Next base: position 31,978 of record JASJCT010000049.1, on the reverse strand, counting down.
TGGATCTTTGAGTTCAACAGCATCTCCGACGTTATGCCGCCTGACATGGATCAGGTAGTGGTACTCATCCCCTGTTATCTGTATCTCGTCTGAAGATGCCACCCCATGCTGAAGCATCAGGGCATGCTGAAGCATCAGGGTCGTCATGGCAGCCGCACGAGGCCGAGCGCGGCCCACCCCTCATCGTCTTCCCGTTCTTTGAGCGCAAACCCCGGCCACAATGCAAGACATGCTGGCACCTGGTCTGCCAGAAGGCCGCTAAGTATCAAAGTTCCACCCACCGCGACCCGCTTTGCGATATCTCGGGCGTCTTTTTCAAAAACGGCGAGTTCGAGGTTCGCCAACACCAGGGGCCAGGTTGCCGCGGTATGCCGGGCACGTCCCACATAGGCCGTTAGGTGGGCCTGGATTCCGTTCAAGCGGGCATTTGAGCGGGTGGCCTGGACCGCATCTGGATCAATATCGACGGCTGTAGCAGCTTGGGCGCCGAGTTTAAGAGCAGCAATGGCCAGCACGCCAGAACCCGTGCCCACGTCGAGCACGCGCGCTGGCATACCTGGCTGCCCAGCCCTCTTCTCCAGCATCTTCAAGACGGTCTTTGTGGTCGCGTGTCCCCCGGTGCCAAAGGCCAGTCCAGGATCGATGATCAGAGGTATGCGATCAGATCTCGTAGAGGTCATCCACGGCGTGAGAACCATTAGCGTATCGAGCACGACCGGTTGAAAATACGCCTGCCACCTGGATCGCCAGCTGTCGTCTGTCACATCGATACGTTGGACCCGGATGTTGTTTTCACCTGTCTGGCCCAACGCCAAAAGCGCAGCGTCCCGCGCGTTATCGTCATTAAATGCAGCAAAAAGGGCCACGCATCCCGGCGTCTCAGCTGTCAGCATTGTGGTATCGTCCCGCTCCTCAATGGCCGTAGCGCCCAGATCGATGAGTGCGCAGGACAGGGCCTCAGCCCGATGACCGGGGCCGATGATTCCAAGGCATGGATACCGAGACATACGCGACATTTTATAAGTTTTCTGCGCGACCGGCTTGCAAGTCAAGGACTTCTCCTGTTGAGGCAATCCCCCCCAGTGTAGCGCTTCACGGCAGACACTAAAAAGGATATAGTCCCCCCATGCCGAGAATAAAGCTACGGGAATTGCGGATCTCTCCATTTGCCAAGGTGCTGGAGGTTCGCGTGGGAGATCTGAACTACGGTTCACATCTCAGCTTTGAGTCGCTGCTTGGCCTGGCCCATCAGGCATGGGTCGAGGTCTTTGCTGATTTAGGGGTCGAGGAATTGGATCTTGGCGATGGAAAGACTGGTATTGTCGTGTCCGATGTAGCGATTCAATACCTAAAAGAGGTCTCATTACACGATCGACTTTGCTTCGAGATAGCGCCCTTTGAGGTTGGTCGCAGTACCTTTCGCCTGGCCCAGAAGGTGAAAGACCAGGCCACCCATCAGCCCGTGGCCCGGATCGAGATCAGCTTTGCTGCATTTGATTACGAGACAAAGCGCAGTGGCAGGCTGCCAGACAATTTTAGGCGCGCACTCCTGTCGTCCTTGGGCGACTGCGATGATCCATTCGATCCAAACGCATCGGCAAAACGCCGATAGCAGGTGAGGAGTTTTCATGACGTTTTTAGGCCGCGATCTGACCGACATCCATTGTTTTACAAAGGACGAGTTATTCTTCATTCTAGACAAGGCAGCCGATATCAAGCGCGCCATTGAGGCGCGTCAGATTTCAGACTATCGCTTGGCGGCGGACCGGGATCTCATTGCCGCGCTGCTATTTTACGAAAATTCCACCCGAACCCGGACCAGCTTTGAGATAGCTGCCCTGCGCCTGGGCATGCGGACGACAGGGTTTTCGAGCACCGAAGGCACGTCGGTCAAAAAGGGGGAGTCACTGCGCCACACCTTGGATATGTATGAAGCCTACGACTGCGACGCCGTGATCATGCGCCATCCATTGGACGGATCAGCCCGGTTCGCTGCAGATCACTTGGGCATTCCGGTCTTCAACGCCGGAGACGGCAAGCACGAGCATCCCACCCAAACCCTGCTCGACCTCTTTACAATCCGAGAACACTTGGGGCGTCTCGACGATTTCGATATGGGCATCGGCGGGGACTTGAAATACGGGCGCACCGCCCATTCCCTCGTTATCGCCCTTTCCAAATTCTCCAATATCCGACTCCACCTGTTCTCCCATCAAGACCTCGCACTTCCAGAGGCCTTTATGCAGACCCTCGTGGAAAGGGGGGTTAGCGTTGAGACATATGACGATTTTGCGGAAATGGCGCCCAAGGTGGACATTTTTTACCAAACCCGCATTCAAAAAGAGCGCATGCCGGATCTCTCCGAGTTCGAGCGCGCCAAGGCAATCAGCGAATTTACGATGAAAATGCTTAACACCACGCGGCAGGGTTTTGGGCTGATGCACCCCTTGCCCATCGACAAGAGTGCGCCGTCCATTTCCCCGGGTATCGATGCACACGAGAAGGCCCTTTACAAACGCCAAGCCGGCAACGGCGTACCCACGCGCCTCGTAGAGCTGGCCCTTTCCCTGGGATTGACAGGTGCAGAATTTGCCGGAGAATCATGGGAGCCCCCACGTCAGGATGAGGCATTCATCGACGAGTTAGATGTCGTTATCAAGCCCAGACGGACCGATGTTTCTATTCGACCTATCCGCGAAAACGGGGTTGTCATCGATCACGTGCAGCCATTTTTGGAGGAGGTGCTCATTCGACTTTTGGGGGTCAGGGAGCGCCGGGATATTTACCGTGCGGCAACTGTCAAGTCCATTCGCAGGCCAGGGAACGTCAAGGGAATGCTGATGATTGAAGATCGTGAGTTCACTGAAGACGAGCTGCGCGCCATTGCCGCTGTATCCCCGGGATGTCGCGTGAATATCATTCGAAACGGCCAAGTCGCCCGCAAGCTTCAGCTTCGATTGCCCGAGCGCATCACCGGTATTCCCCAAATGACCTGCCCGAACAAGGGCTGTATCACGCGCATCGAGCACGAAGAATCGGTCCGACCCATCATGATCAGAGCAGGGAGTGACCGGGTCAGATGTTATTATTGCGATCAGCTCATGACGTCGGCTGGCATGTTCTAACCCGACGCAATAGCATGGGCAACCAAACCCCAGACAGCGTCAAACCTCAATGCGGGCAACCTTGCCGCTGATGATGCATCACAGCAGCGTGCGCAGAGGTGGATTGATAAAAGCACCGCGGGTGATCGCCCCGGTTATCTTCTTGGTCAGTGTGGTTATTCATCTGCCATTCACCCTGCTCGACTGCTTTGGCGAGCAGGACGCCGCGCGTATCGCCATTGATGCACTGCATAGTTTTTACAAGGGTCGATTTGTCGAAGGATCCCCGCGGGGATTTTCATGCCCGCTGTATATGCACGGTCTCTACATAGCGCTTCGCAGCGAGTGGCTGTCTCCCCAAACCCTCGCGCTGGCCATGGCGCTGATGAGCTTGGTTGGCAGCGCACTTTGCAGTGCGGCCCTATTTGGATTCTTTGTAAAGGTAACCCGGTCTATTTCAGTGGGTCTGGCCGTAGCGGTCATCATTCAGTTCTCGCCGGTCTTTTGGTATAGCAGCCTGTATGGATTTCCCACGATCGTGGCCCTTGCCCTATTCATTGTATCGGCCCTTGTTTTTGTATACGCCGTTGCCAACACCGACCCCCTGAACAAACGAGCATGCTTCTTTGCGGCAACATGGGTCATCTTTACCATCGCGACGCTTATCAAAATCGATGTTATCATGGCCTCGGCCCTGTTCTTGGTCCCGGTGTTTCAGGCTTCAATAAACACGACTAAAAAACTGCTGCTTTCAGCAGGGGTGTTGTTGTCCGTGATGCTTTCTTTTTGGTTTTTCAATCGCTACGCCGCCAACCTCATGGGTAGCAGCGATCAAGCCACTGATTGGCAAAATTGGATTACGTCGTTCTACGCAGGCCTGGGGTACCTATTCTCGATGAAAAACGTGACGATCATTGGGCGATCTATTGGCATCTTCACCCTCCCTGTAGCAACTATCGCCCTAATGCTCTTGCTTCGAGAGAAATCAAAGCGCCCCATTGCGCTTTTTACATTGCTTGCGTTTGTACCGATCATGGTTTTTTGGGGGCTTTTTCATGGGAATAGCGCGCGCCATAACCTGATACCCAGTGCTTTGGCCCCTTGCTTGATCGCCTTGCCCCTTGGGATCAGCCGGAATCGACTTCGCAGAGCCTGGCACATCGTTATCTTGTGCCTCATTCTTTTAAACTATTTTTCTTTTGCCCCGTCTTCGAGCACGGTTAAGCCATCGGGTCGTCTGATTGAAAGCTCTCAAAAAATGGCAAGGCGCGGAGAGCGACTCACCCAATCGGCCCGTGCCATTTCCCGTCTACCCCACAATAAAATCCTGATCATAACCCGCAGCCATGTCTTGCCCCACTATATCTTTGAGATACTTGCTGCTGACCATTTGAGCTATATCCGAAAGCGGGGCGGCAAATTCTGGATGTTAGAGGGAGCTCGGGAGAAGCTATTCTACCTGCCCAGCCTTCCGCATGCCAAAAGACATAACTTAGCAAAAAAGCTCCGCAAAGAAGGTTTTTTCGTCGTTCACACCCGGTGGTAGGGAGGTGCGCCCAGTGACACCATCCGGTCTGTGGCCTCGGTTTGACACTGAACGCTTACAACTCATACTTTATTAAGGACGGGAAAATGGGGGATTTCCGTTTTGAAAATTTGTAAGAAAATAGTCTTTAGTTCATTTCTGGCCTGTGCGTGTGCCGCACTTCAACAGGCAGACGACGAAACCGTGGACAATTCGAGCAACGGGGGTGCTGAAAAAGAGGCGAGTAAAGAGAAAGGACCAGCATCTGCTGTTCTGGCTCCTATCGGTGATAGCCTAGCCTACGGTATGGTAGAATTTATCCCAGAGGAAGGCCAGGTCCGTATCGCAGTCGAAATCTACGGCCTAGAACAGGGTAGTTACAACTACCACGTTTTGACACTCGACGACTGCGCACAGATAGATACTTACGAACACAATGACAATGATCCCTCAGACAATTCGATACCAAGGACCGAACTCCCTATTCAACGCGATTTAGGAACCATTGAAGCAGAGGACAATGGCATCGCTGAAGTTGCATTTGTAGACGATCACCTCTCTATGGAAGATCTCAATAGTATCATTGGCCGAGCGCTAGCGGTTTTTTCGGGTGACCAAGATGCCGATGCGGTCAGAGGCCCTCATCAGATGGGGCCAGCAGCCTGCGGCGTGATTACTCGTTACTAGGCACCTGACCAAGTCCAGGCAATCACAGATTGTAAGCCTTAGCATCGATCCCGCCTTCTCGGTACCTTTCTTCGTCACCTGATGAAAGACGATAACCACGCTTGAATTTTTAGATGACACGATGTATTGTCAAATTTCAGCTCCTAGTAGTCATAAAAATGATGGATAATAAAACCTTATCTGATTTGATCGGACTGATATACGATGCGGCATTCAATGCAGAACTGTGGCCTCGCCTATTAGAAGTCATGTCCAATGAAATGGGCGCGCTTCTGTTAGAGGAAGAAAAAACAGACCTTGAAGAAGATAAGAAGAAGGCGACACCGACATATGCTTTGATCGATCTCCTACGTTCCCATTTTACACGGGCTCTAGAGCTCAATCGTCAAGTCTTTGAAGCGCACGAAGAGCGTGACGCCATAGGGGAACTCCTGGAGCGTCTACCCTTGGGCATCGTAGTCGTTGATAGTGAAAGTCATATCTTGACCTACAATAAAAAGCTGGCCCAAATAGCGTCTGACGGGCAAGGGATCTCGATAAAAAATAGTCTGCTCAGCACAGGGTCATCATTAGACACCAAAAAGCTCAGAAAAATGATCCGCAATGTTACCTGCAATGCCGGGCAAGAAGTACAGTCAATCAGCTTTTTGCCAGAAAATGCCAATATGCCGCTATCTGCGCTGGTTGTTCCTTTTAATGCAATGTCTAATTCGGGTGTGAATAATGGAAAAAAAGCAGTCGTATTTATCGCCTCACCAGAAATGCATATCGAGATATCAGCAGACATTCTTAAGTCCCTCTATAAGCTAACAACAGCAGAGGCAAAACTCGTATCGTTATTGGTAAAGGATCACAGTCTGAATGCCATAGCAGAGCAGCTTGGCCTTAGTAAACATACTATCCGCGCTCAATTGAAATCCGTTTACGAAAAAACAGGAGCCCACCGTCAGGCCGAACTGGTAAGACAAATCATTACAGGACCAGCCATGTTGGCAACCCTGACCAGTGAAATAAACAGTGCCGCGGAATTGTCTACGGGTTCAGTTTCAGTGCTCAGGCCCATTGGTTTCGCATCTCAGCTACATCAGACAATGCGACTGCCGGACGACCGAATATTGGGATATGCCGAATATGGTGTGAAAACAGACTTTCCAGTGATGCTCATGCATTCCTCCTTTGGATCCCGATTCCAGCGACACCCAGACGAGAAGATTATTAGCAAATGTGGCGTCCGGTTAATCATTCCGGATCGACCTGGTACGGGACTATCCGATAAAAAAGAGAATCGGACCTTGCTAGATTGGGCGTATGATGTGGCGTGTTTGGCAGACCATCTAGGCCTGAAGCACTTTAATGTGATCGGCCATTCCATGGGCGGAGCGTTCGGTTTAGCGTGTGCACATGTGCTAAAGGAGCGCATCGGGCGGCTGGTGCTGGTAGGTAGTGTCCTGCCTTTTATCAAATTTAAGGATCTTGGAGGGATGCAACCACATTTTCGCTTGCTTTTATGCTTGGGTAGATATGCGCCATCTCTGTTTTCTCCACTTATGAGACTCCTGTTTTCACGACTTGGACCAGAGATGATTCAAAGCGAATTTTCAAAGGAGATGCCCCCGTTAGATTGCGCTTTGCTCTATGATCGAGAGATTAGAAGTCGGATCGACGAAGACATTAGGGAAAGTCTCCGCCAGGGAGGGCAACATATACTACCGGAGTTCTTCTTGATCAGCGGTGACTGGAAATTTGGGCTCGAGGAAATTCAGGTGCCGGTCGAGATCTGGCATGGCCAAATGGACCCCATCGTACCGTTCCATTTTGCTAATAAAATGGAGGAATTGTTGCCACATTGTCAGACGAACTACTTGCCTGGCGTCGGTGGTTACATTCTGTATCACTGCTGGAGAGAGATACTACTATCTGCGGTTTCCACAGATAATTAAAAAAATAAAAAGAAATGCTGCTGCATACCTCAAATGGGTTATGCATTCCCGACTGATACTGGTTTATAAAAATCACGGTGCAGTAATTGAAGGGATATATCGCAGTCAGCGCATCAGGTGGTGGCTGTAATGTTGTAAACCTGTGGTCTGGGAACACCATGGGCTCGTCCTATTTGGGGAGCACTTGGGATACGCTTCCTCGATACATTTGACACGGGGAAAAACAAAGGGTCGTTGTTTAAATAAACAAGGGTCCAATTCACGGGAGGGAATCATGTATTTTCAAGTCGTTAATAGATTGAAACAATGTGGTTTGGTGTTTTTATCGTTGGCCCTATGTATTGGCGTATGCGCAAGCAATTCATTGGCTCAAGAAGAGCTTCAAACATCTGAGATAATAGTACCAGGCATGGTGAAATGGGAATTTCCAATTAGTGGTTTGGGCTCAGCACCGGCCATTGGTCCGGACGGCACCATTTATGTAAGTACTTCAAGCAACAATTTTTATGCCATTCATCCAGATGGTACAGAAAAGTGGATTCTAGAAACAGCAGGTGAGATCGAATCACCTCCTGTGGTTGGTTTGGATGGTACCATCTATGTGTGGGTTGAAGACAGCTTGTATGCCATCAACCCGGATGGCACAGAAAAATGGATCATCAATCCAACGGCAGATTCGAATTTGCCTCCTGCCATTGGTCCAGACGGCACTCTTTACCTGGGATTTGAGGATGGTCTCTATGCCATCGAACCTGAAAATGGTGAGGAAAAATGGCGATTCAACACCTTTCCGCCAATTCCTTACACTCCTGCCATTGGTTCGGATGGCACCATTTATGCGTGGGCCTATAAGGACTTCTATGCCATCAACCCGGATGGCACAGAAAAATGGGTTTTCACAGCGGGCTCCAAGTTTTCGGAATCCCCCATTATCGATTCGGATGGCACCATCTATGTGGGATGTGATGATGGCTTTCTCTATGCGCTCAATCCGAATGCGCCCACCCCAGCTGAACGCTTGAAATGGGTCTTTGACCTGAGCGGTTTGGGCGGCTGGGTAAATGTTCCCCCAGTGATCGCGTCGGACGGCACGATTTACGTGGCTTCTTCCTGGTATGATCTATTTTATGCTGTCAATGCGGACGGAACAATGAAATGGGTACTGGACTTGCAGCTTGAGGAGAGTCCTGCCATCGGTGCTGATAATGCCCTCTATTTTGACTCTGGAAGGGCTCTCAGTGTAATCGATCCAGATGGCACTCTAAAATGGTCTCTTGACCTACCCCATCCCTTTGCAGCACCGGCTATCGCGTCGGATGGCACTATCTATCTCTCGATGCAGGGATCAGTCATGGCCGTCTACACTGACTCTGGTGGTTTGGCAAACTCCCCATGGCCCATGTTGCGGCAAAATGTGCGACACACAGGACTACAGCCGCTCTATTATCTCTCCATAGATATGCCAAAGAGTGCTAGTGAAGCAGCTGGTACTGTTACCGGTACGGTTGATATCCAGGCACCCCTTGCAGCCGACTTGGAGGTCTTTCTCTCTTCAGATTCTCCTGATATCAGTATACCATCTTCTGTTACAATCCTCAGTGGTAGTACATCTGCTTCTTTTGATATTTCTGTACAGGATGACGGCATTTTAGATGGTTCAAAAGATGCCCTCGTTTTTGCTTCAAGCGGGTATGAAGAGGTTTATGATACCATTGCGATTCATGACGATGAAACCGCCACACTAAGCCTTTCTTTTTCTTTGCCATTGAACGTTACAGAAGACTATGGCTTGTACGGCATTGTGCTCCAAAATGCAGGCGTGATCACCTGCAGTGCACCTGTTGAAGATGAAGTGAGGATTTTCCTAACGTCAGATGACACGTCGGAAATTGTCATTCCCGGTATCGTCGTCATGCCAGAGGGGTCGGACACAGCGATCTTTGACGTAACCGTTGTCGATGATATGGAACATGACGGCACCCAGATAGCAGGGATTACTGCGGTGGTGGCAGGGTGGACGCCGGGTTACGATTCAATCGATGTGGAGGATAATGAAGATCAAGAAATTCAGGTGGAAGTATGGGATTACTGGGGGTTTACTGAAGGTGATGGTTTTATTTCAAGGGCTGGCACAATATCGATTCCCGGCATATTGACGTATGATTTGACAATAAATCTTTCGTCAGAGGATACATCTGAAATAGAAATTCCTACAGCAAGTGTCACCATTCCAGCCGGTGATTCATCTGTCTCTTTTGATATAATTGTCGTGGATGATAACGAGTACGACGGAACGCAAACGGCAACCATAAGCGCGGCTGCCCCTGGTTGGACAACCGGTTTTGGTTCCATCGAGGTGATGGATAATGAAATCATGGCACTTGAAATTTTTATCCTGGAGGAGGTGGTCTCTGAAGGTGATGGAATTATGTCAGAGGGGTGTGAAGTGGCCATATCTGGGCCCCTGGCCTATGATTTGACTGTAAATCTTTTCTCCGACGATACAACGGAAATCACGGTCCCTGAAGTCGTCACTATTTATGCCGGAGAAACGACTGCTCTATTTGAAATCATGGTGGAGGATGATGTGGAGTGGGATGGCCTCCAAACCGTCACTGTTTCAGGGGATGCGCCGGGCGTATCCGGTGGTGAGCGTGCCATCTCCGTCAGAGATAATGAGGTCTATTACATAGATATTAATCCCATTCCCAATCCCCAATATGTGGGAAATCCCTTTTACGTAACCGTCACCGCCTATGACATCAACACGGACATCGCGGGTCTCCCAGGCCCGGTGCTCCTAGGTGCATCAGATACCAATGGTCCGATTTCACTAACCCCAAACGAAACCGATGTATTTTGGGATGGCCAGTGGACTGGGCGGGTGACCATCAACGATGTCGCAACTAATGTTGTCTTGTCCGCAGGTGATGGCCCTGGTTTAGTTAGTACGAGCAATTTCTTTGACGTTATAGAGGTGCTTCCCGGTCCTGGCGGAGAACGAAAATGGTCATTTGAGGTCTATGACGAGGGATCTCCAGCCATCGGAGCAGATGGTACTATCTATGCGGCAGGCAGTGATATTGAAGGCAATAGTGGCCTTTATGCCATCAATCCAAACGGCACTGAAAAATGGAGATTTACCATAAATGATGGGATCGAGTACAGCTCACCTGCCATTGGCGTAGATGGCACTATCTATGTCAGCGCTTTTCACGGAAATCTCTATGCCGTTCATCCAAATGGCACTGAAAAATGGACTGTTTCAATAAGTGATAGACATGATCACACAGTATCGATCGGCCCTGATGGCACGCTTTATGTGGGTTCGGAAAACAGCAACCTCCATGCCATCAACCCGGACGGATCCTTCAAATGGAGCTTTCCTATTGTTGGTAATTCAATCTCTACGCCTACCATCGGAGCAGATGGCACCATCTACGCTGGATCCGATGAAGGCCTCTATGCCCTTAATCCAGACAAATCCCAGAAATGGCTGTTTGCTCCGGGCGATAGAGTGGACTCTCCAGCCATCGATGCTGATGGTACCCTTTATGCGGCATCAGGGGATGACAATCTCTATGCCATTCATCCAGATGGTTCTCCCAAATGGGTCTTTACCATTGGTGAGTGGATCTCTTCTTCTCCTGTAATCGGTATCGACGGCACCATCTATGTGAATGCTCATTACGGCACTCTCTATGCCATCAATCCCGATAATACTGAAAAATGGAGGGTGGACGCATATGGGGATTCAGATGCTGCTCCAGCCATTGGCGCGGATGGAACCATATATGTCAATTCAAGGGATATTTCATGGGGCAATCTGCATGCCTTTAATCCAGATGGGTCCCAGAAATGGACGGTTTATACGCATGGTGGCAGTTCTTTCCCCTCTCCGGCCATCGGGCATGACGGCACTGTCTATTTTGGAGGCGCACGTAATGGTGATTTTTTAGCGATCAGTACTGATTGCGGCGGGGTGGCTGATTCGCCCTGGCCCCTGTTCCAACACGATGTCCGACGTACAGGACGTCAAGCCCAGCATCATCTTTCTTTGAGCCTACCAGAGAGCGCCACAGAGGGGGATGGAACCTTAACTTCCCAGGGCTGGATTGAGATTTCCGAGGCCATTGGAACTGATTTAATCGTTTCTCTCTCTTCTAGTGACACGACTGAGCTCATACCGCCTCCTACGGTGACAATCCTAGCTGGCGATACATCCGCCTTCTTTGATCTCGCAGTGGAAGACGACGTCATTGCCGACGGGCCCCAGCTGGTTGCGGTTACTGGCTTCAGCGACTATGGAACTGCCTATAACACCATGACGATCCATGATAACGAAACTGCCATTTTGACCCTGTCCCTTCCTGCCAGTGCGACGGAAGGCGACGGCGTGCTTTCCGGCCAGGGCACAGTTTTCTGCAGCACGGCCGCTCCAGAAAATGTATCTGTTTTCTTGTCCTCAGATGACACTACAGAGGTACGCGTTCCAAGCTCAGTTATGATACCCGCTGGGTCGAGTTCGGCTGATTTTGATCTCACAGTGGTCAATGACGTGGAAATTGACGGCCCGCAGACAGCTACCATAACAGCCTCGGTCTCAGGATGGACCGCTGGCAGCGCTGCCATGAACGTGACGGACAATGAAATAACTGGCGGTGAGATTGTAGTGGCTATCCCGCCCCGGGTAGCCGAAGGCGACGGTCTGATGGCCAACGGCGGCATGGTCTCCATCAACGGCGCAATTTCCAGTGACCTTATCGTGAATCTACAGTCCAACGATACAGGCGAAATTGTCGTTCCAGCGACGGTCACCATTCCAGCGCGTCAAGCATCGGTTTTCTTTGATATTGAAGTACAGGATGACACGGACCAGGATGGCACACAGACGGTAACAATAACCGCTCAGGCTGGGGGATTCACAAGCGGCTCAGACAGTACAGCAGTAAGAGATAATGAAGTATCCTATTTGGGCATAAGCCAGATTGCAAGTCCCCAGCAATCAGAGATCTATTTTGCAGTGACCCTAACCGCCTATGACATTAACTCAGAGAAATCTGCTTTTTCAGGCCCAGCCAGCTTGAGCGCTGTCGGCGCTGGTGGCTGGGTTGATATGGGGCCGGGCAGTGTGGACTTCGATGACGGGCTGTGGATAGGGGCCATGGGGATCAATGAAATATCCGATGACGTGATCATAACAGTGGATGACGGAGCGGGCCACAGTATCATGAGCAACAGATTTGATGTGATCGCATCTTTCACGGGAATGGGCAAATGGGCATTTCCCCTGGGCCCTGTCTATTCGTCACCGGCAATCGGAGCGGACGGAACCATTTACGTGGGATCTAGTGACGGCAATCTCTATGCGATCAATCCGGATCGTTCTCAGAAATGGGCCTTCTCAACAAGTACTGAAGTGTTCGCTTCCCCAGCAATTGGTGCGGACGGGACTATCTATGTGGGCTCTTATAGTACCGATCCTGAAGCCATCAACGCCCTCTACGCCATCAATCCGGACGGGTCCGAACAGTGGCGATTCACCACCTCCGGAGCTATCATCTCTTGTCCAGCCATCGCTGAGGATGGTACCATCTATATCGGGTCCATTGATAGCAACCTCTATGCAATTAACCCGGATGGTACCCCAAGATGGTCCTTTGCCACAGGTGGTGAAATATGGTCCTCCCCAGCCATTGCTGAGGATGGTACTGTTTATGTCGGCTCTTATGATAGCAACCTCTATGCAATAAACCCGGACGGCACACAACAATGGGCTTTTGCCACGGATTATGCGGTCGCATCATCGCCAGCCATTGGTGGGGACGGAACTATTTATGTGGGCTCTCACGACAGTAACCTCTATGCGATTGATCCTGACGGGTCATTGGTATGGGCTTTCTCAACAGGTAATACTGTCTTCTCCTCTCCGGCTATTGGTGAGGATGGCACCATCTACGTGGGATCTTATGACAGTTATCTTTATGCCATCAATCCGGTCACTGTTACCTTGAAATGGGCCTATAGAACCGACAACGATATATGGTCTTCTCCAGCCATCGGCGCAGACGGGACCATCTATGTCGGATCTATGGACGACAATCTTCATGCCATTCATTCGGATGGAACCCCCAAATGGGTGTTTAGCACCAACGGTGATGTCATTTCATCCCCGGTCATTGACGAGGACAGCACCATCTATGTTGGTTCCGGTGATGGTAGCCTCTATGCCATCAAAGGAGACTCAGGCGGACTGGCTCTTACCCCCTGGCCCATGTTTCATCAGAATGTACGGCATACCGGACGCTGGACGCTCTGGGACGATGCCAACCTAATCGAGTGGAACGGCAACCTCGTGGCTGACTTTGGTGACAGAGGCATGTGGTACCATGATGGCAGTGCTTGGAACTGGATGACCAACAAGGGCCATGTCAACCAGTTATTAGTGTGGGACAACAACTTGGTGGTCGACTTTGGAAGAGGCCGTGGCATGCGGTACTATGACGGGTCTTGGCACTGGATGACCAACAAGGACGATGTGCATAAAATGATGGTGTGGGACGACGGTACATCTGAAAAACTGGTAGTGGATTTCGGTGGGGGCCGCGGCATGCGGTACTATGACGGATCATGGCACTGGCTCAACAATAAAGATGGTGTTAGTGCCATGATCGTCTGGGATCAGAAGCTGGTAGTGGATTTTGGAAGAGGCCGTGGCATGCGGTACTATGACGGGTCTTGGCACTGGCTCAACAATAAAGATGATGTTAGTGCCATGATCGTCTGGGATCAGAAGCTGGTAGTGGACTTTGGAGGAGGCCGTGGCATGCGGTACTACGACGGGTCTTGGCGCTGGATGACCAACAAGGACGATGTGCATAAAATGATGGTGTGGGACGACGGTACATCTGAAAAACTGGTAGTGGATTTCGGAGCAGGCCGTCGCGTGCGGTACTATGACGGCTCATGGCACTGGCTCAATAATAAAGATAATGTTAGTGCCATGATCGTCTGGGATCAGAAGCTAGTGGTGGATTTTGGCGGAGGCCGCGGCGTGCGTTACTATGACGGGTCTTGGCACTGGATGACCAACAAGGACGATGTGCATAAAATGATGGTGTGGGACGATGGTACATCCGAAAAACTAGTAGTGGATTTTGGCGGAGGCCGCGGCATGCGCTATTATGACGGGTCTTGGCACTGGATTAGAAACAAAGATGATGTTCCAGAAATGATCGTGTGGGGCAACCGCCTAGCTGTTGATTTTGGTTCAGGCACAGGCATTTACAACTACGATGGTTCCTGGCAATGGATGAAAAACTGGAGTACGAGAGATTAAAATCTAGCAGGATCCATCCAAATACTTTTTCAATTAAGAAAAGATAGAACAAAAAAATACAGCTTGCCTTCAGTTGACGATTTATAAAGAAGATGATTTAATTGTCTATCGGTTCGGGCGCAATCGAGATAATTTTTTGAGGTATCATCTGGCTGCAGCTTTGGTGGTCTTAAAAATCATGGATAATAAAACGTTATCTGACCTGACCTGATTGGATTGATATACGATGCGGCATTCAATGCATCACTGTGGCCTCGCCTACTAAAAATCTTGTCCGTTGAAATGGGTGCACTTCTGGTAGAGGAGGGAAAACAGTACTGTCCAAAACAACGATAGAGGAACTCGTGAAACCCGCGTCATTCCCGCGAAAGAGGGTGTCGCGAAATTCTCAAAACTGTCATTCCCGCGCAGGCGGGAATCCATAAAATCTTTTAATTTCGTTTGGTTCTGGACTCCTGCCTTCGCAGGAGTGACGTGCATTACCCCTTCCGCGACACCCTCGAAAGCGGGAATCCACGTGAAGGGGAACCTGGATTCCCGCCTGCGCGGGAATGACCTTTTTCTTCAATGATTTCAATGTACACATGTCGAGTTCCGAGCTGTTTTGGACATCAATGATGTCGAGTGGAAATAGGAGGAAACAATGAGATACGGCGTTGCTGTTATATAGCTCTTTGCGGTCAACAGCATGAGGTGCGAGACCATCAGTACGGAGTCTGCACAAGGCGACATGGGCGGCAACACTGAACAAGACCCGGATTTGACCGGGGATGCAGATACTTACAACGACTCCGATACCGACGGCGATATCAATTCAGCTTCGGATAGTTTTTGCATTAGTAATCCGGCTTGTTTCGGTAGTGAGGAAACAGAGATTATCGTTAAAAACATACCAGATGCTGAGAATAGTTTGTTTACTGACGATGGTAGGCTGTTTATCTCTGCTGCAGGAACGCTATTTGAGATTCAAAAAACACCTGATGGGCTATTTGTCGACCTCCTGCATTAGGAATGGGCTGAAATCGGAGACATGGATATAGAGATAAACCAGGCCAGCCGCACGAACCGGAGGCGAGGAAAAGCGACCTCCACCAAAGAGGTCGCCCTCGCCGTAGGTCCTTCGAGGGCAGACGAGATATGGATCGTCCGGTCGTCGAGTTTAGTACGCGGTTGTGTAACGAATGAGCATCTACCAGGTGCACCAAGAGGCAGGCAGGGGTGGATTGAGAGCTACACCACCACAGCACAAAAAGAGCATCCCAATCAGCGCGGCGGAACTGTGGAAGCCGAAGGCCCGTCTAGCGATCATTCTCAGCTTGTTGTTAAATCCCTCGACGAGACCATTGGTAAGCTTTGTAGTGACGTAAGCAAGGACGCCGTCCTTGTGCTCCCGGATGGTTCTTGCGACCTTCACGAATTGTTTGAGCTTGGAGCGGGAGGCCCAGGAAAGCCAGCGTTCCAGCTCGTGCTTGGCGTCATCAAAGCTCGTCTCCTGGAACACCGCAGCGAGGGACTCCTTGAGCAGGTAGGCGCGATAGAGGGGGGCGTTGTGTTTTTGGATGGCTGCAAGCTTGTCCCACTCTTTTGCGGATAGGTCCCAGGGGTTCTTGAGCAGGGCGTACCTGGATTTTTTGACCGCGGCTGCCTTCTCAGTGTCGTCGAGATCCCTGAGTTTTCGCACCTTCTCCCGACGCACTTCGTCGACGGCTTCGGACGCGAGCTTGAGGACGTGGAAGAGGTCGTAAACGATTGTGGCCCCTGCTGCCTTGGCCTGGATGGATTTGATGAACGCAGCGGACATGTCGATGGTGACGATTTCAATCTGTTTGGCACGCTCATCCCCGAGTTGGTCGAAGAAGGCATCGAGGGTTTCGGAGCTCTTTCCCTCTTTGGCCCAGACGATGCGGCATGTTTCGTGGTCTACGACGGTAGTGATGTAGCGGTGCCGCTTTCGGTAGCTGAATTCGTCCACGCCGATGCGCCTCAGGCCATTGAGCCGATTCGGGTCGAGCTTTTCAGCTACGACGCGTTCGACGATGTTGCCTACGGTACGCCAGGAGATGCCCATGATCCTCGCGACCTCAGTTTTGTTGGTGATCTGGGCGAGGTAAGCGGTCATTTCTTCGAAAGGTTTGGTGAAACGGCTCCCGGGCCTAGCCCATGGAACCATCTCCACACGGACGCCGCAGTCCGGGCACTCTACTCGCCGTGGTGCGTATTCGAGGATGAGTCTCAATCCACCGATGCCGAGGTGAACCCAACGGACCGGCTTGTGTGCATGGTCGTATCCAGGACATATCCTTGTGCACTCCGAACAACGAGGCAGACGCCAAGAAGGTTTCACCGGGAGAACAACACAGACTTCTTCGAGGTAGACACCGGTAACGAAAAGGCTGGAAATTCCTATCAAGATTCTGGCAAGCTTGGTTACGCGCACGTTTTTTCTCCATGCTTCGAGGCGTTTTGGTCGACACTAGAAGCACGAAAAACCGTGCGCTTTTCAACTTTTTGTAACGAAGCGGACGAAACTCAAATAGGGAGTGGCTCAGATCTCTGGACGGATAGGTCGTTTACCCACTCTCAATGCAGGAGAGCCTTATTTTATAGGTGTCAATTGAGGCCGATGCGGTCTCAAATCTGCCAACGACTACTGTTAAAACCGTTACCAGCAATGAACCCAGTCTCGCCCAGAGGGTTGTTTTGCTTTTTAGTTTGCAATGCCTCATCATGCCGAACTCAATTTCTGCTCATTCGCAGGAAATAAAAGCCATAGCTACTCGAATCCAAGTGGCTCCAGGCAGGTGGAGAGCATTGATTTACGTTCAGAAAGAGCTCCGTTGGTTTCTGAGAAAGGAGAGCTGTTGTGAGCACCGACACCATCGCCCGGCAAGATTCTTTTTTAATGTTTCCGATATCCACATTCACTCTGCAAATCCTTCCGTTACTAATGTTAACACCAGCGCCTTCCAGTGAAACGTGTACCCAACCTTCTCCATCTATGTCCACTGCTGTGACATCCCCTTTGCACGCGAACCCGGCCGAAGCGACATCCGGCAACATTAATATGACACATAAAAACAATAGTGATAAAATTGATCCAAATCTTTTCATTTCCTATCTTCCTTTCCTGGCTTTTCCTCGCACGATAAGCGCACAAGTCTCTAGATCAGTCCATTACTATCCAAAATGACAACATAAAAAATGAGACGTGTAAAGAGATCATAAATGATGGTCATTTAAGATGTGTTTTAGCCAGGGATTCGCACCCAAAGGTCCGCCCCCATCCCTCTTAAAAAATAGTCACTACACAGGTATAAGAGGCTAGAAAGTTAGGACCTGCCAGTCGCTTTGAATCATTTCCGTAAGTGGCTCGCCCATGTACTTCACCGTGATGCCTAAGGCTTCTAGCTCATTGGTCACACCGTAGAGATCAGCACAGGCGCGACAGGCTTCTACGATGACCCCATCGTTTATCATCTCGGTTACCGTATCTTGCAGTTCCTGGTCCTCGGTCAGCAGCCGTTGCGATGGCCCCCATATTATCAATTCGACCACATCGAACCAGTTCATTATTTTGGCGTTGTGCGCGTACATGAGACAGACCCGCTCTGCAACGAAACGATCGTCGTCATACCATAGCACTGCAAGCTTGCTGAGATCTGTGTCAGTTTCCGTATCAGAGTCCGTGTCCGTTCCAGAATCTGTGTCTGTATGGGTATCCGAGTCCGAGCCTGTGTCCGTGTCTCCATTTGAATCGGTGTCCGTATCTCCCTCTGTGTCCGAATCGGTATCGCTCTCGCTATCAGCGTCACTGTCACTGTCCGTATCACTGTCGCTATCGCTGTCCCCATCAGAATCTGAATCACCATCGCTGTCTGCGTCACTATCAATATCACTGTCCGTATCTGAATCAGCGTCTGTGCTGCAGTCACAATCCCCCCATCCGTCTCCGGCTTCGTTGCAGATTTGAAATCCATCGCTCCCATTGTCGCAAACGCACGATTGCTGGTCGTTGGGTGTGCAATCCGCAGCACCATCATCTGTGTTGTCCTCTGAACAGCCTGAAAACATGCATGTACAGCTAGCCAAGGCGATGATCATCAATGTCCTTATCAGTCTCATTAAACTGCTCCTTCATCAGGTTTCATCATCAATGCCGCTAGAATGTCAGCACTTCCCAGTCGGATTGGAGCATATTCGTCAGGGGCTGGCCCATGTATTTGACCGTAATCCCCAAAGCCTCTAGCTGGGCAGTCACGCCATACAAATCTGCGCACGCCCGGCAGGCCTCGACGATAACGCCATCGTTCATCATCTGGGCAACCACAGACTGGATCTCGCTGTTTTGAACCAGGAGCTGTTGGGAGGGTCCCCAAACGATAAGTTCAACCGTGTCGAACCAACCCAGCTTCTTGGCGTTGTGGGAATACATCAGACAGACCCGCTCTGCCACATAGGGATCGTCGCTGTACCAGACCACTGCCAGCTTCGAAGCGGCCTGGGCCTTGCTCGATTCGGCCCCATTACGCTGCTTATCCGGAGCTTGGCTGACCTTAGCAGCGTCTGCGCAGAAGCACTCACTCCATGCCTGGCCTGTTTCAGTACAGAACTGAACCCCAGTGCGACCGCCCGAACACCTACAATCCTGCTGCTGCCCCGGCGTACAACCGCTATCTCTGGTTAAATCTCGCGTTTCTATGACCACGCCCTCTTCGCAGCTCCAAATTACGAAACTGGCTACCAGGAAGGCCAAAACGGTAAACGTAGAAAAGGATTTCATTCGTCTGCTCCTTCGTCTGCTCCTTATGGTTTTGCAACACTACTATCTGATTTTCGAGCTGTTTTGGATATCAATGTAAAAATTCCCATTTTTCTAAGTCTATGAAAACACTATTATTTCGAGTTTACAAGTAAAATTCATGATTCACCTGGCCACCCCTTCTGATCTGGCACCCACTATTGGCGTCCGCAACTTCTATTCCCTTCTATTACGATCAAATAGGAAACAGCGTACCGAATTGCCTGGCAGGGATAGGGGTGTTATAGGTCTTTCAGTGTAACGTAATATTTTAACTGAAGACTCCGGGGAATAAGCGATGTCTAATGAAAACATTGATGATATAGATCCTCTGGAAACCGATGAGTGGATGGACGCGATTGCTGCTGTGATCGAACAGGACGGCACTGAGCGAGCTCATTTTCTCATTGAGAAAATCATCGAGAAAACCAGGCGTAGTGGCGGGCATTTGCCTTTCAAAGCCACCACCGCCTACATCAACACGATTCCACCCTGGCAAGAGCCTGAAATGCCGGGCAATGTGGCATTGGAACGGCGCATCCGAGCGATCATTCGCTGGAACGCCCTGGCCATTGTGCTGCGCGCCTCCAAGAAACAGCTCGATCTGGGAGGCCATATTTCCAGCTTTTCGTCTTCGGCCACTATTTTGGATACGGGGTTTAATCATTTTTTCCGCGGTCCTGATAGCGACGGTGGGCCGGATTTAATCTATTTTCAGGGGCACGTCTCCCCTGGCATCTACGCCCGTTCGTTCCTCGAGGGGCGTCTCACTGCAGAACAGCTGGACAGGTTTCGACAAGAGACCCAAGGCAATGGCCTGTCTTCATATCCCCATCCGCGGTTAATGCCGGATTACTGGCAGTTTCCCACCGTATCCATGGGGCTCGGCCCGATCGCGGCGATTTACCAAGCGCGGTTTCTCCAGTATTTGACCGACCGTGGTATCCGGGACTGTTCCAAACAGCGGGTTTACGCGATCGTCGGGGATGGGGAGGTCGATGAGCCCGAAACCCTCGGTGCCATTGGGTTGGCAGCCCGTGAGGGCTTGGACAACTTGACCTTTATCGTCAACTGCAACCTGCAGCGGCTCGATGGACCGGTCCGTGGGAACGGCAAGATTATTCAGGAGCTGGAGGGTCAGTTTCGCGGCGCAGGATGGTCTGTGATCAAGGTGATCTGGGGACGATATTGGGATCCCCTGCTGGCCCAGGACAAATCGGGCAAGCTGCTTAAGTTGATGGAAGAGACCGTTGATGGCCAATACCAGAACTACAAATCCCAAGACGGGGCTTACGTACGCGAGCATTTCTTCAACCGCTATCCAGAGACCAAAGCCATGGTCGCCAACATGTCAGATGACGATGTCTGGCGGCTAAACCGGGGTGGTCACGATCCCTTCAAGATGTACGCCGCCTTCAAGCGGGCCACAGAAAACAAGGGGCGCCCCACGGTGATCCTGGCCAAGACGGTCAAGGGCTACGGTATGGGCTTGGCCGGTGAAGGACAGAACATCGCCCACCAGGTCAAGAAGATGAATTTGGAGAGCGTGCGACACTTTCGGGATCGGTTCAACATTCCAGTACCTGACGAGCAATTGGATGAAATGCCATATTACTACCCGGGCGAGGATTCCGAGGAGGTGCAGTACCTCAAGCAGTGCCGGCAGTCGTTGGGCGGATACCTGCCCCAGCGACGATCGAAAACCAGCGAGATCCTGGAAACCCCACCACTGGATACGCTTGGGCAATTGATCGAAGGCACTGGGGAACGCGAGATATCCAGCACCATGGCCTTTGTCCGGATTCTCACCGCCCTGCTCAAGGATAAAAAGATCGGCGAGCGTATCGTACCTATCGTGCCCGATGAGGCGCGCACCTTTGGCATGGAAGGCCTGTTCAGACAAGTGGGCATTTACGCCCACGAAGGTCAAAAGTATGTGCCCCAAGACCGCCACCAAGTGGCGTACTATCGGGAGGACATCAAGGGACAGGTACTGCAGGAGGGCATCAATGAACTCGGCGCCATGAGCTCTTGGTTGGCCGCTGCCACCTCCTACAGCAACAATGACTTGCCGATGATACCGTTTTACATTTTTTATTCGATGTTTGGTTTTCAGCGCGTCGGGGACATGGCCTGGGCCGCTGGGGATCAGCGGGCTCGGGGATTTCTGATCGGCGGCACCGCGGGTCGCACCACCCTCAACGGGGAAGGCTTGCAGCACCAGGACGGCCACAGTCATATGCTCGCCAATACCATCCCCAGCTGTATCTCATACGATCCCACCTATGCTTTTGAATTGGCAGTGATCATTCAAGACGGTTTGCGACGGATGTACCAGGAGCAGGAGGATATCTATTATTACATCACTTGTATGAACGAGAATTACCAGCACCCTGCAATGCCTGAAGGGGCTGAGGAGGGCATACGACGGGGGCTATACCAGTTGGCAGCGGTGGGCAACAGCGCCCATCCGAGCGTGCAGTTGCTGGGATCTGGCACTATCTTGCTCCAGGTGCAGGCGGCCGCGCACATACTGGCCCGCGACTTTCAAGTACACTGCGACGTATATTCGGCAACCTCTTTCAACGAACTGGCGCGTGACGGTCGTGCTGTAGAGCGGTGGAACAGTCTGCACCCTGCCGACCCGCCCAAGGTGCCATACGTCACCAGTGTGCTCAAAGAAGACACCCCCACGGTGGTGGCCACCGATTATATCAAGGCCTATCCCGACCAAATTCGCCCGTTTGTGACTGGGCCTTATCGCGTGTTAGGTACGGACGGTTTTGGCCGTTCGGACAGCCGGGCGAATCTTCGCCGGCACTTTGAGGTTGATCCACCAGCTATCGTTTTGGCCGCCCTGGTGGCACTGCAGCAACAAGGGGCTATCGCTGCGGAAACCGTAGCCAAGGCGATGGAGCAGTTGTCGATAGCTGTGGACCAGCAGGATCCACACTGGGCTTAAGAGGAACTGGAAATATGGCAGGCATTCAGGAAATCATCATTCCGGACTTGGGTACTGAATCTGTAACCGTCACAGAGCTTTTGGTGAGCATCGGGGATTTGGTCGAGGAGGAGCAGGGGTTAATGTCGGTGGAGGGGGATAAGGCCTCGATGGACCTGCCATCGCCGTTTGCCGGCAAAATTATCAGCATCTCGATGAAGGTGGGGGACGTCATCACGGCGGGTATGGTCTTTGGTACGATAGATACCGCCGCAGCGGGGGAACCTGCATCGACCCCAGCCGAGGCCGTATCCCAAGAGGCAACAGCAGCCCAGGCAACTGAGACTGCACTCTCAAGGGGAACAACAACCTCAGTGCAGGCGGTTGAACCACGGGGAGCAGAGGTACCAAGTGTGGTAGTGCCACGCGCGGCAGTCGATCAGAATCAAAACGTATATGCCTCGCCCTCGATTCGGCGCATGGCCAATCGGCTCGGTGTTGATTTGACCCGGGTGACCGGCACTGGGCGCAAGGACCGCATTCTCAAAGAAGATGTGGAGGCATTTATCAAAGCCCAGTTGAGCCAGCCGGCTGCAGCACCAGGAGGACCAGGAGGACCCGGTCTTCAAGTGATCCCCTTGCCCAAGATTGATTTTGCCAAGTACGGGGAGATCGAAGAAGTCCCCTTGACCAAGATCCAGCAGCTTTCTGGTCCGGCGCTTCATCGCAATTGGGTCACTGTGCCGCACGTGACCCAGTTCGACGAGAGCGATATCACCGAGCTGGAGGAATTTCGGCAACGCCAGAACACGCCCCGGGATGTCAAAGAGCGGGGCTACAAAATTACCCCGCTGGTCTTTATCATGAAAGCCGTGGCCAAGACCCTCGAGTTGCACCCCAAGATGAACGCGTCCCTGTCCCATGACGGGATGAGCTTGGTCATGAAAAAATACGTACACTTGGGCATTGCGGTTGATACCGCGAACGGCCTGGTGGTGCCGGTGATACGCGACGTCAACAAACGCACCATCTCTGACCTTTCCCAGGATCTGTTCGAGACGTCGAAGAAAGCGCGGGAGGGGCAGCTGACCATTGAGAACATGAAGGGCAGCTCGTTTACCATTTCCAGCCTGGGGGGCATTGGCGGGACCAATTTTACCCCCATTATCAATGCACCGGATGTGGGCATCCTGGGGGTCAGTCAGGCAAAGATGTGCCCGGTGTGGAACGGCAAGAAATTCAAACCGCGGCTGATGTTGCCCTTGGCCCTGTCCTATGATCATCGCATCATCGACGGGGCGGACGCGGCCCGGTTCATCACCACCTTGCGCGGCGAGCTCGAGGATATTCGAAAAATCATTTTGTAAGAGGGAATCATGACGGAGCAACACAATACCCAGGTGCTGGTGATCGGTGCTGGACCTGCTGGCTATGCCGCAGCGTTTAGGGCCGCTGACCTGGGCTTGCAGACCACCCTGGTGGAGCGATATCCGACATTGGGAGGGGTCTGCCTCAATGTGGGGTGCATCCCTTCAAAAGCCCTGTTGCACATGGCGAAAGTGGTCGAAGACGCGAAAACAATTGGCGCGGCAGGTGTCGATTTGGGCCCACCCCAAATTGATTTGGAGGCGCTGCGACAGTGGAAAGAGAAGGTAATTGGCCAACTTACGACTGGGCTCAAGGGAATGGCCAAGCAGCGCAAAGTGACTGCGATCACGGGCACGGGTAAGTTCACCGGCCCTCATACGCTCATCGCTGAGGGGCCGTCCGGGAAGACCGAGGTCAATTTTGAGCACGCCGTTATCGCAGCGGGCTCCAAGCCCGTGCAATTGCCCTTTGTGCCCCACGACGACCAGCGGGTCTGGGATTCGACAGCTGCGCTGGCCCTACCGTTTATCCCTCGACGACTTTTGGTTGTAGGGGGCGGTGCTATCGGCCTGGAGATGGCAACGGTCTACAAGGCTCTGGGCAGTGAGATACACGTGGTGGAGTTTCTCGATCAGTTGATACCAGCGGCCGACAAGGACGTGGTTCGCCTGTACACCCGGCAGGCCAAAAAGGCGTTCAAGCTGATGCTCAGCACCAAGGTCATCGCGGTCGAGGCTCAAGAGGACGGATTACACGTGCGGTTTGAGGGCAAGCAGGCACCAGCAGGGACACTGATCTTCGACGCGGTGCTGGTCGCAGTGGGCCGGAAACCATCGGGCCACCTGCTCGACGCTGACAAAGCCGGTATCCGGGTAACAGAGGCTGGATTCATTGAGACCGATGCACAGATGCGAACCAATGTGGCCCATATCTATGCCGTGGGCGATATCACAGGACAGCCTATGCTCGCCCACAAAGGGGCCCACGAAGGTCACGTGGCCGCCGAAGCAATCGCCCAGCACAAACATTTTTTTACGCCCAAAGTCATTCCGTCGATCGCATATACGCAGCCAGAGGTCGGCTGGGTAGGGCTCACTGAGAAGGAGGCTGGAGAACAGGGAATCACGTACGAAACAGCCCTGTTTCCTTGGTCTGCCCTTGGGCGGGCGATCGCCTCCCAGTGTGCCAATGGCATGACCAAATTGATCTATGAAAAAGAGACCCAAAAGATCATTGGCGGCGCAGTGGTCGGGGAAAATGGGGGCGAGATACTCGGCGAGATTGGTTTGGCCATCGAGATGGGGGCAGACGTCGAGGATCTGGCCCTGACGATCCACGCTCACCCGACTCTATACGAATCGATCGGCCTGGCCGCAGAAATCGCCGAGGGTACCATCACGGATTTGCCGAACAAAAAGGCCCAGAAGAGGTGAGTGCGAGGGCCCTTTAAAGGCCTATGTGAGAGGGTGTTTGTAAAATAAACGTGCGACCGCAAATAGT
The DNA here is from genome assembly GCA_030065855.1 of Myxococcota bacterium. Taxonomy (GTDB): domain Bacteria; phylum Myxococcota_A; class Polyangia; order JAAYKL01; family JAAYKL01; genus JASJCT01. Next base: position 6,776 of record JASJCT010000049.1, on the reverse strand, counting down.
GTAAAATCCAGCGCAGAATCCGGTCTCCCCCTTTGAAAAAGGGGGATTAAGGGGGATTTCGTTGCATATGCCGCGTCCATTTTATGATGAAATCCCCCCTGCCCCCTTTTTCAAGGGGGAGTTTTGCTCTGATTTACTCTTTTTTTTTCAATTTACAAACACGCTCTGAGGAAAAATGATGGCACCTTGTCAGAGCACTAAGGATCGAGGTCCTTCACAAGCTCTTGATACTCTCCTGGCCTTCTGTCTTTAAACACGTCATTTCTGGGTGTCAGGGCCTTGTCTCTGGCCAATGCAGCATCGATCTCTACGATCTTCACTTCATCTCTGTCAGCTGGTGCAGATGCAAGCAGCTTCCCTTTTTTATTTGAGATAATCGAATTTCCAGTAAAGGTGAGATCGCCCTCTATGCCTATCCTGTTTGCTGTAACAATAAATACATGATTCAATAAAGCGTGCACAGGTATGGCCTGCTGAGCAAATCCAGGGAGAACCAGGTTAGATGGATGACAGATGACATCCGCCCCCTTTAACGCCAGGATCCGGAAGGTCTCTGGGAAGATCCAGTCAAAACAGACAACCATGCCCACCTTGCAACTGCCGATATCGAAAACCGGCAGACCTAGGTCGCCTGGCTCGAAATAATCCTTTTCATTGATAAACAAATGTAATTTTCTGTACTTACCTAAGATACCCCCAGGACCAATCAGAAACGAGGCATTGAACAGGCGGTCCCCGTCTCTCTCATTGATACCCACAACAATGTGCAGGTCGTAAGCAGCGCACTTTTTGATGATGTAGTCCAAAAAGACGCTGTCGCTTGCGCTTTCAGATAGATTAAACGCCATTGCGCGGGATTTGAAATTATAGCCGGAGTTACTGAGCTCCGGGAGCACGAGCAGATCCGCACCCTTACCGGCTTGAATCAGCGGGCTGAGCCTTTCCAGCGTTTCATTCAAGTTTCCCAAGGCAGGTGCAAACTGTACATAGCCTATTTTCATTGGATACCTCGCAAGGCTGATAGTACTAAATTTGTCGCACTGGTCCAACAACACCACCCCGATTGAATGGATGATCACGCATCGCGGTATTCAACTAGCCAAAACGCTGTCTCGCGGTAAACTATATCGACGAAGGGAATGAGCTATGAAAAGCAACTTTCATCTAAACGCGCTATCGATCTGCATGGTTCTGGCTTTGGGTATGCTGACATGCCAGGAAGGCGAACGCAATGACGAGGGTGATGATGGCACCAGCGGGGATAGCGATACAGATACTGACAACGACGCTGACACCGATGCCGATACTGATATTGACGCAGACACGGATACAGACACCGAGGGAGGCATCTGTGGCGCAGCAGACGGTCAGCTGTTTAACAGCTCGTATCCTTGGAACCAGAGTGTCGAGAACGCTGCTGTGGATAGCGAATCCAACGCAATTATCGCATTTTTACAGACACACCGGGATGATTTAGGCACCTTTAAGATCGATGGGCCGACAAGTGAGTCCAACGCTGCCTATGGACACCCCATACTCACGGGCACTGCGGCTGACCGCATCCCCTTTGTCGCAGGGGCCGAACATTACACACCCGATAGTGATAAGGCGCCCAGCCCCTTGCCAGCAGGCGGGGCCCTTTGCGGACAGCAGGGCTACAGTTGCGCCAGTGGCGATTGTCACAAGTTAGTGATCGTCGAGGAGGAGTGCCGACTCTACGAGCTGTATAAAGCCGATTACGATGGTTCAACCCTCTATGGCGGCACCCAAGCAATATGGGACTTAACCCAACCCTACTCGCCTGAGCTAAGGGGAGAGTGTTGTACCAGCGCCGATGCAGCGGGACTTCCTATAACCCCGCTCCTTTTTACTGCTGATGAGATTGCAGCAGGGGAGATCAAGCACGCTCTCAGATTCATCCTACCGAACAACCGTATCAGACAAATGATGTACGTCAGGCCCGCGACCCATTCTACGTATTCCACCAGCGGTCCTGCTGAGGCGCCTCCCTACGGTGTCAGACTTCGTTTGAAAAGTGACTATGATATTAGTGGATTCAATGACGCTGGAAAGGTTATCCTCAGGGCCCTCAAGCGGTACGGCATGATACACGCAGACGGAGGATATATTACATTTGCAGCTGCGAACGACCGCTATACGCAGCACAAGTGGACGGATGTCGGCTTGGGCCCCAACGATCTGATGAAAGATACGCTTAACTGGACAGATTTCGAGGTGATTGAGATGGGCACCCTGTACGATTGGACCGGGTGTCAATGCGAAAGAACACCTATCACCGAATAGCACCCGTCTAAGACGCGAATCCACACCTTCACTTGCTCTGATTACCCATACTCCCGTCCTGTACCAATTTACAAACGGCCACATCAAGCGGCGTCTCGATAGTAAAAATTGAGCAATCCGCCGAGTCGGGAGTGTCGTTTTATCTTTGATTTTGGATCGAAAACGGACTTTTTGGTTGTGATTAGCTTATTTTTTAGGCCTTGGTGATTCCTCTCCTGATGGTAGTGATCGACGTAGCTGAAAACGATCTGTCTGAGATGGTTCTCTCCCAGGGGAATCACCCTACTGAGGCTCTCTGATTTTATGGAGAGCACAAACCGTTCTGCATAAGCATTCAAATCAGGACTTTTTGTTGGTAACTTCACTGTCTTGATTCCGCTGCTTTTCAGAATCGCCTGAAACTCTCCTGTAAAAAGCGGATCCCTGTCGTGTATCAGGTACTTCGTATTTAACAGAATGCCATCGATTGGATCAGTTATCTGCTTTGCAATCTGCTTCATCCAATCGCCGTTAGGTTGATGCACGATCCCGACTATATCAACCCATCTTGTCTTGAGATCGATCACAAACAATACATAATATCGAACCAGGCCGCATAGCGTCAGCGCTTCGACGTTAAAAAAATCAGCAGCCGAGATAACTCCCCAGTGTGCCTTGAGGAACTTACTCCACGGCATGTGCTTGCCCCTGATCGGTGCGGGATCTATCACGTTTTCAGCAAGTATCCGTTTTATGGTCGTGCGTCCGACCTCGTACCCCAAATTCTTGAGCGCACCTTTTATTCGCGTGTATCCCCATGTCTCATTTTCCAAAGCCATTCGGATGACCAAGTTTTGGATAACCTCTTTGATGCGAGGTCTCCCAGGTCCTTTCCTCTGACTGCTGTCGTACTTCTGAGCAACTAGTTGACGGTACCATCGCAAGAGTGTGTCAGGCGTCACAATACAAGCTACTCCATTGAGTGTTTTTCGGTCGAGAACTTTGGCCTTCATTGCTAAGCGACGGCGCTCTCTGTCTGTGAAGCGAATACGTTTGCCAGCCAGCCTTTCTTTTAAGAGGCGATTCTCCTCTTTCATATAGTCAATGGCATGTTGCTGCCTGCGAGTTATCCAGCCTGAAACGGATAGAATCAGAAACTGTAACGCGTCCAAAGTCATGAGAGCTAAAGCGTACTTTTATTGAGGCTCATAAGTCAAGGAATCCTATGACGCAGCAACCCAGCAATGGACCTACACGTCTGCCGAGGGGAGAAACAGCTATTCAAATATAGACAATATCGGACGCATCACGGAATCGTGGGCCACTGGCATTTTCTCTACAGAGATTCTGTATGATCAGTATGGCCGGATCGAGTATGTGCAGATTGGTGAAGTGGGTGATCTCAGGACCTACCAGTTTACCTATGACGACCGTGGGTTCTTAGATGCGGTCATCGATCCGATGAGCAGAACCACGAGTTATCTGAACGACGAACTGGGTCGTGTGTTGACCAAGACCTTACCTGATATGCGGCAAATCCACTTTACCTATGATGCCAACGGAAACGTCGAATCCATCACACCGCCGGGCAAGCCGACGCACACGTTCGATTATACACCGGTAGACCTACTGGAAGATTACGACCCGCCGGATGTTGTGGGAGTAACACCGGATATCACACATTACGCCTACAACCTGGACCGGCAAATCGACCTTATCACGCGTCCAGATGGTCAGACCATTGACTACATCTATGATACAGCCGGGCGGCTAGGTACCATTGCCTTGCCAAATAGTGAGACGATCACCTACACCTACAGTCCCATAACTGGAAAAATCGAAACAGTGACCTCACCGGATGGCGAGACACTGACCTATACCTTTGACGGCAGATTGCCTGAAAGTGCAGCGTTGACCGGGGCAGTAGCTGGAACAGTGAATCAATCCTACAACAACGACTTCAGGGTTACGTCCAGGGATGTAAACGGAGCCAACGCAGTATCGTTCATATACGACGACGACGGATTATTGGACTATGCCGGGGATTTGGATCTGATTTTGGAGCCAGAAAACGGCTTATTAGAAGGCACGAGCATTGGGACAATAGCATCGACCAATACCTACACTGGATTTGGCGAGATAGACGCTGAGAGCTATACTTCAAGTAGCACCCCGATCTACGAGGTGAGCTACGTGAGGGACGATTTAGGCAGGATAACCGACAGGACCGAGATGATAGACGGCGTAACAACTGCTTATCATTACGAATACGACCCAGCCGATCGCCTATACGAAGTATACGAAGACGGCCAGCTCGTATCGAGATACGATTACGATGACAACGGAAACCGGTTAGGCCACGAGGATTACCGAGGAGGAGCGAGCACCGTAAGCAACGGAGCATTCGACGAGCAGGACAGAATGACCAGCTACGGAAACGCGACAGACGGCTATGCTTCATACACCTACAGTGCGAACGGAGAGTTGGAGACAAAGAGTCTAAACAGCGATAACACTATTTATGACTATGATGTATTGGGAAATCTGAGGCAGGTTGCCTTACCAGACGGAACAACGATTAGCTACATTATAGATGGAGAGAATCGCCGTGTCGGCAAGGTGGTCAACGGAATACTAGAGAAAGGATTCCTGTACAAAGACGCGCTCAACCCCATCGCTGAGCTAGATCAAAACAACCAAGTCGTAAGCAGATTCGTCTACGCCAGCAAATTCAACGTGCCGGACTACATGGTCAAAGGCGGCGTGACATATCGGATCATCTCCAACCACCTGGGATCCCCTAGGCTGGTAGTCAACACCGCAGATGGAACCATCGCCCAACGCATAGACTACGACGAATTCGGAAGGGTCCTCACCGACACCAACCCAGGCTTCCAGCCCTTCGGCTTCGCCGGTGGTTTGTATGATCCTGATACCGGCCTAGTCCGCTTCGGCGCTCGCGACTACTCAGCCGAAGAAGGCCGATGGTTATCGAAAGATCCGATACTCTTTATTAGCGGCGATACGAACCTGTTTGGTTATGTAATGGGGGATCCTTTGAACTGGATAGATATCAAGGGATTAAATGGTATTGATGTTGATGAGGGATACGAAGAGCCTTGGTGGACTGCTCCAAGTGAGCTGGGACATTGGCCTCTCATTCTAGGAGCAGTCGCTGTGCCCGTTGGCGTAATTTGGGGGGTGAAAGTTGGCATTGCAACCGCCATCGCAGGGGGAGTACTTGAAATCTGGAGTTTAGTTTCGATGTCTACTAGAGCAGACGAAATGCAAAACAAGATTAAGAATATAAACGATGCTTACAGAGAAACTGACGATAAAGCGGCGGCGCAAAAGGAAATCGATAGATTGTGTTCAGAATAAGATAATGCGCAAGTTGCTAGAAATGTTAAAGATAAAAAACTCCAATTGGCTACCTTAGCTATCACCTGTGCAAATTGGGAGGATACATGAACTACGCTATAGTCAATCTGAGAAAGATTAAGGATAGGAAATTCACATTTAAACAATTCTCTCTATCAATATTATGGCTATTTGTACTAATAGTCTTTCTGATTAGTTACACAGAACACCAGCGAAAAGAATTGAAAGGATTACTTGATAGCTGCATTTCAGCGGCCCATTTAAATAGCAAGAGAGCCGAAAAAACTATTTCTTCTTTGAAAACAAAAAATGCTGAGAAAACAAAAGAGATCGCAATTTTGAAGGAGAAACTAAGATCTGTAAATTAAGAAAATGTATTTCTGTCAACAGGCCGTCCTGTACCAATTTACAAACGCACATCTCAAGCGGTGTCTCGATAGTAAAAATTGAGCAATCCTCCGAGTCGCGAGTGTCGTTTTACCTTTGATTTTGGATCGAAAACCGACTTTGGGGCAGTGATCAGTTTATTTTCAAGGCCCTGGTGATGCCGCATCATTTTTTTCGTCCAAACCCGATGGGTCTGCTATTGGGTTGGTTCGTTGGTTTTGTCAGCTCTTCGATAGCGTCAAAAACGATATTGAGTTGCTCATCGTGGACATTTAGTCGGTATTCCAATTGGCTGAATTTTTTCTCAATATCTCTATTGGTGGCCAGGATCTGCCGGAGCTGGATGTTGAAATCCAAATTAATATCGTATTTTTAGACCGAGCTGACGTCGTACAGAGCATGCTGATTATTATGACTTCAAAGAGAATGCCTGTGGATTTGTGGACAACTCATCAAATGGATAATCGAGTTGACCACAAGCTCCACAGGCTCGACGACATTTTTTTAAAAAATATATCGCAAAACGGCGAAAGGAATTCTGTACGACGGTTATCTTGGCAATAATCCGGATTTTTATACGATATGAAACTGGGTTTTAACAGCTGGACAAAAGTCCTCATGATGGCGATGTTTACCTGGACAGCTCTTGGGCTGTTTAAGACGCCGGAGAGCATTGCGATCCCTTGCTCGGTAAAAGCCAAGGGATAGTATCTCCGCCCGCCGCG
>JASJCT010000162.1 GCA_030065855.1 Myxococcota bacterium | reverse complement strand
CCGGTCCTGAAGACCGACCGATCCGGTCCTGAAGACCGACCGATCCGGTCCTGAAGACCGACCGATCCGGTCCTGAAGACCGACCGATCCGGTCCTGAAGACCGACCGATCCGGTCCTGAAGACCGACCGATCCGGTCCCGAAGACCACTCCATGTTTCCGGCTGAACACAGTTCTAAAACCCGGGCTTTGCGGTATACTGGGTGGTGGAGTCGCCCATGCAAATCATTATCACCCATCGGAACGCGGATTTTGACGCCCTGGCGTGCCAGATCGCCGCGGCCAAGCTGTATCCAGGTGCGATCATGGTCGGCACCGGGCGGCTCTCGCCCCAGGTCAGGCAGTTCCTGGCCCTGCACAAGGACCACTTCGAGCTCCGGCCGGTAAAAGAGATCGACCAGTCAGTCGTGACCCGGGTTATCGTCGTGGATGTGCGGCGAACAAGCCGGCTGCAAGATTTTGCACCTGTGTTGCAGCGGGCCAAAGCGGGCGATCCCTCCTTGGAGGTGCACGTTTACGACCACCACGACAGTGCGCCCGACGATCTGTCTGGACAGGTACTAAAGGTGGAGCCGACCGGATCGGCCACGACCTTGCTCGTGGAGAAGCTGATCGAGCAGCAGCTGCCGGTTACACCGATCGAGGCCACTGCCATGGCCCTGGGCATTTACGCGGACACGGGCTCGCTGACGTTTCCCAAAACCACGCCCAGGGACGCTGCGGCTGCCGCGTTCCTGCTCGGCAGGGGGGCGAGTATGAACAGCCTGCGGTTCTTCCTCCACGCGCCCATGAACGCCAAGCAGCGGCAGATTCTGACCTCCCTCTTGTCCCAGACCTCGGTCATCGAGTTTTACGGTGTCAAGATCGGCATCCGGACGGTGAAGCTCGACAAGCCAGTATCGGGCCTGTCGACGATCGTCAATGAAGCGCTGATGCTGGAAGGGCACGAGGCCATGTTTGCCCTATTCCCCAGGGGCCAGAACGTGACGATCCTGGCCCGGACTTGGGTACCTAGCATGGACGTGGGCGCGATCATGCAGCAGATGGGCGGGGGCGGCCACAACGAAGCCGGCTCAGTTACCCTGAAAAAGACCACCCTGGGCAAGGCCAAGGCCCAGTTGCTGGACGTATTGAACAACAACCCACCCAGGCCCTACCGGGTGCGCACCCTGATGAGCACGCCAGTGCATACGGTGTCGCCAAAAGAAATCCTCGAAAAGGTCCAGAGCGACTTTGATCAGCGCAACATCAGCGGCGCGCCAGTACAAAAAGACGGACAGCTCGCTGGCATCGTCTCCAAGCGGGACATCCGCAAGGCAAAGCAGAACAACCGCGCCCACCTGCCAGTATCGAGCTGCATGATCCACAAGGTAGAAACCATCGACCCAGATGCCTCCCTGATCAGAGCACTGGAACAGATGATGGCCAAGGACATCGGCCGCCTCCCGGTCATCGAAGACGGCAACCTGGTGGGCATCATTACCCGCAACGATATTCTAAAAGTGGTCTATCCCGAGCAATAACGAATTCTACGACGGACAGCATAACCCGCCAGGGACGCAATAATACAGGAGCTCTTCGGTTCTGGGATCGGTAATGACTTGCTGTTCCTTTACTTTTCCAATACCCGGGCAAAACCAGAACCGCTTGATGTCGCTTCTCTTTTCTAGTTCTGTGGCATTGTCGTCCGGCTCCCTTAGCCGTTCCCGTAAGATGCGCACGCACCCGGTAAACGTACCTGCTGGCACAGCCACGGTTTCGGTCTTTGACTCGATTGTAAACCGATGGGTCCGCACTGCCTCTTGATTGACGTTTCCCTCGGTCCCCGTGAGATCCAAGGTCACCATGCGGTTATAGCTGACAACTTCTGACCAGCCCGGCTCCTTTGTTAGCCAGGTATCGTCGAATCGCTTGAACCCTTCCTCGTAATAATCGATGTCCGGAAGTACGGATTGCTGGGTGCCGAGGTAGTAGTTAACGGCTACGATCGGCGATGTTAGATCACTTTCAGCATACTCCTCTTTGTGAACCCGCGTCACCACCCCATCTTTCTCTCTCAGCCAGTTCCTCGTGACCTTCCCACTCTGGGTCGGGGTATCTTGCACCACATACGCTGTCGCGCCTTGGTATTGAACCCCGTCCATGGTGATGTTTTCCCAAGAATCCGGGTCTTCTACCAGGGTGTCAATGCCGACGAGCTCCAAACCACCAAAATGGCGATAGCTCCACTTGGCAGCTACCCCCCCGTTGGCAATGGGGTAATGGCTCATTCCCTCTGTTACTTCGTCAACGGTAGTGTCTGTGCACTGCCAGACCCACGGTGGATGGACGACGCCCCCGTCTACTTCGTCAATACCTTCATCCGGGTCGGTCTGGGAACAGCCAAAGATTAAGGGCAACATCGCAGTGTTCAATGCAAGAAATAAAATTATGGATCGCATGTTTACCTCACTTATCCAAACCAAAATCCAATTATAGCTCCGCAGAGAGGAGCAAGTAATATGTCTGTCTTGACTTCCATTGGTTCAGGGGCCGATCTATTGGGTCGTGCCAGGCACCGTCGCTAACCTCGAGTGGCTGAATGAGCTCGACTTGAGGCATCAGGCGAATGCCCCTGCCGAACTTAAGGTTAATGCCCAAGATCGCTCTTAAGGCCTCTGTTTTCTTGTAATCCCAGTCTGCGTCTGCAAATTCGCCAAAGACAACGGGTTGTAAAACATAAGCGCACGGCAGGGAAATATCATAGCTGACATACCCGGTTGCGCCAAATGCATAGGGATCCCGCGAGCGGGTCATCACCGCGTTGGTCTGGGGATCTGTCGCTGACTGATCGATGATGCGCCGCTGACCGGCAATCGCCTCGAATGCCATGTACAAATCATCAAATCTCAACCGGATATCACCGCCAAAGGCGTTGAAGTGGACCTTAGGCAGGCCCAGGTTCTTATCGTATTTGGCATACATATGACCGCCGTTGAGGCCCATTGACAGCCAAGACAGTGGAGCGATCTCAATCCGCCCGAGCGCAGTAACACCGGCTTGGTCGTTTGGCTCGACAACGTCCCAGTGGGGATTGGAAACCGATGCATAATACCTCACGTCAATAGCCTCGATCTCGCCCCACACCATTGCCCCGATCGCCCGGTCGCCCCACATGGCGTCTTCTATAATGATATCGTTTGAGAGACCTCGCCCCCTGAATGGCAGCCGGCCGGTACTGCGGTTTTCCAGCCTTGAAAACGGCAATTTAAACCGGCCTGCCCTGGCTTGAAGGGCCTTGTGCGCGCGGAGGTTGACGTAGGCGTTACGCAGGTAGGGAATGCGATCCTCCCGATCCACAGCCGCGGTGGTCTGCTGGTCTGACGCACTTATTGCGTCGAGTGCGTCAGAGAGCTCCGCGCTCACATTGATGCGGATATCCTTGGTCAACCTAGCCTTGAGGTAAACGCGCGCCTGCTGAAGGAAAAAACCGTATTCGGTCTTTTCCGAACCGCTCTGAGCCCCCTTGGGCGCCCGATGTTCGACCTCTAAGCCCGTCATCAGACGCGCGTTGATCGTCAGTTTGGGAAAGGTGGGATCATTGGTAGCAATATTTGTGTGCTGATCTGTTTGAGCTGGCGCTTGGATCGGCTCCTGGGCAGCGGAAACGTCTACAATTGCAAGCGCCAACAATAGAAGCAAGGCGGGGTAAAACCACTTGGTGGTGGGAATGTGGCGGGGCGTAAAGCCCATTTGCGTTAACCGAGGAATGCCAAATGATTCTCCCCCTTTCGCAAAGGGGGGCGGGGGGATTTCGTCTCTCCCTCTTGCGACGCAAGGCGACGAAATCCCCCTAACCCCCTTTTTCAAAGGGGGAATCTGATATCCCAGCGTGTTTACGATTCGGTTAACGCGTATTGGCGTAAAGCCCCGCCCTACACTTTTCAAAAGACAAATCATTAAATATCGATTTCCTGTTGACCGAGGACCAATGTCACCTTTTGATTGTCGTTTTTCTTTCGAATGGCTTCTAGCAGTTCCCGGGGCGACGCCTTCTTTTTGAGCACGACAGAATAGATCACCTCTTGCAACACACCGGCGCGCACTGTCTCTACGGAGATCAGCCGGTGTTCATCGAGATACGCCCGAAAGGGATCCACCAGTGCCTCGTCGTGATCCCTATCGATGGGCAGTTGAATGCGCAGGATGCGCTCTCGCACTTCCTTGGCAAAGAAGTTGAATTTGTATAAGACGATGGCAAATGCACATAAGACAACAGATGAAAAGATAGCCAAGAAGTAAAATCGCGTGCCAACCGCCATGCCAATGGCCATGGAGAGAAAGATGAATCCGATGTCCCGCGTTTCCTTCATGGCGTTTCTAAATCTCACAATGGATAGGGCGCCGACGAGTGCAAATGCCCGGGCAATATTGGAGCCGATAATCAGCATGATCACCGCCACAACCGTCCCCATAATGACGAGGGTGTGCACGTAGGATTGGGAATAGGACACGCCCCGATGGGTATAGCGATAGGTGAAACCGACCAGCAGTGTCAGGGCAAAGCTCAAGAACAATACAATGGCGATGTCCATCAGGGTGAACGCGCCCGTGAGATCTCCAAATTTTTCAACGTCTTTTAATAACTCATCCATTTTTAATTCACCTCCATCCCGGGTACGGGTGCGATGACGAGGGGAATGATCTCGTGATTCTCCGCCTTGGCAATACCAGCACAGTACTTGCTGATCCGTTGGAGTCGACATTGATGCCGCGCGAGCAGGGATGTGACCCAATCCGGCACAGCGTCGTTTACCTTTACTTCCATAATGCACCAATCCAGGGGCAAGACGAGGTGGTTGTCAGCTGCTTCGTTCACGGTCAATGCATAGGTGCGGTACCTGACGTTTGTATCGAATGTGATCCGAAGACCAGCGTCGTATCGCCCGCCGATAAATGCCTTTCGATGGTAAGCGGTAATGCACGTGGGACGGAGCTGCATCGCATCCACCATGTAGAGCACCTCAGACGCCACCTGCCGGTCCATGCCGTCCAACTCCAAGTGGGACAGGGATTCGCCCCGACACAACCGATCCGTGTCATCGAGCAACAGCTTGAGGCGCCTTTTTTGAACGGTGCGGTTGATGCGCTGCTTGATCTCCACCATACCGGTTGTGGTGGATTGGATCGGGTCCTTGGGGTAGATACGGATACGCAGCTTTCTGCGAAATTTGATACCCTCGACTTTGGCCCAGAAAAAATCCAGCCCTGGGCTGTCGTAGTAAAGACTGACCAGGGGATAGCCGTTTGAACCGCCAAAGGGATCCTTATCGGTGAAGTTTTCGAGATCTACCATGATCTTTTCCGACTTTTTCACGGGAAGGATGTACTTCAGCTCGTAGCGGTTAAACCGGCGAATCATTTTTCTTCCCCAAAGCGAATGCGAATACCGAGCACAGACGGGTCAGCCTCAAATGCAGCGCCTTTGAGCTTAAGATCAATGACCTCGGCAGTATCTTTGATGTTGGGCAGGGGTGCCCGGAGCGTGCCGTGGGATGTTACCTCGTATTGTTCTTTCCAATCTTCTCCGGTCAATCGTATCTCAAACGGCATCAGGTCCTCTGGGGTTTGTATATCCATCTCAATGGTTCGGGATCCTGCAGCTGCTGTTCTTAAGATAGTAACGCAGGGCGTACCGATCCACCCGTCCATGTGGGCGCTTAGGATACCTATTTCGACCCCGTCGAGCAGATCCAAGGCGAGTCGCGAATGTCGCTGCAAGGCATTTTTTACTAGGGCGCGGTCTTCTTTTTTGAGACAGTCCACGTCTCCAATTTTGAGCAAGTGGTGGAGTTGCCAGATCCGATCGAGATCCGGCGTGGAAAATCCCCAAATAAAAAACACCGCCACAAGGCCGTAGGTCAGCACCACGGCAATGAAGCCCAGGCTCGGTCGCTTTAGCTGCCCACGCCTCATCGCTCTTTTCCTTTTGCCGCAGCGACAAAATCCCCGAGTGCTTTTGCATTGCTAAGCCCCAGCACATTCTCGAAGAGGTGGTCCAGGCTGCCGTCCATGGGCAGGCGCCGCTGGATGCGCCCCAGGTCCAGGGCGTTTTTGGACGCGTCATCCCGTTTTATCGCCTTTTTGCTGCCGACGATATAAGTGACGTTCGACGCAATGCGGCTGGCGCCAGCATACCGGGTTGTCTGTTGATAGACGCGAAGCCCGATAGCGTTATTGAAGAACAAGCTGCCTGCGAGGTCCACCTCAGATGCATTCTTTGCCAGAACACCGGCCTTGGATTCAGCCACGAGGGTATCGAGGATGCGGATATGGGTCTCTTCGCCAGCGGAAACGCCATACCCGCCACAATCGATGAATACGCTGTCAGCCAAAGACACGTCGCATCCCATAAGGTCTAGCGCGTCGTCTCCAACGCGCTTGGCCGTGATATTTCTCAATGACGAAGAGGTAAACTCCAAATCAAACGCATCGAAAAATGCATCAGATACTTCTGTGTGCTCAATGGTGAGATTCTTGAGGTACGCCGTATGAACAAAATCATCTGCAAGGGAATTGTCGCTCAAGCGGCAATGGGCAATGGTAATGTCTTTGGTATCGTGGATATTAATGGTCCCTGGATAGGGAATCATTTTATATTTTGGCGTGGTACCTTGGCGAACGGTCACGTGCTGCATCAGGGAGCCGCGCGTCCCAGGCCCCTGAAGGGCAATGCCGCCCCATGACTCACCGCCCTGCCCTTCGATAACAATCTTTTGATCCCGGGTGCCGCGAAACATCACCTGGCCCAGAAATATCAGTGATGCGTCCGCCCCCATCTCAAAGCGCGTGCCAGGTGCGACTTCAACCAGCTGATGCGCTTTCCATACCTGTGTGATGGGGATGCTCACGGTTCCAGGGCCCAGCTGAATGGTTTCGGTGTGAGGCGTGCCCCATTCCCCTGGCACCGGAGATATCTCCTTGGGAACAAATCGGGGCGTATCGTCTGGCCCCAGGGTGCTCGGTACCACCTGTTGAACGGCGGTACTGTCAACCGGCCGGGATCGCACCCAGGATCCTGTAGCCAAGTGGATCCCTTGGATCGCCACTTCCGTTGGCAGGCACATGGCATAAAGCGTAAAGTCAAACCGGGTCGGTGTGGTATCTACAAGCACCTCTCCCCTTTTGTCGCTGCTTTCATCAAACGCGCTCGAGCGGGTGCGGGGAAGTAATTCAATGGGGTGCAGCACTTCCCCCTGGATGCCAGAAGAGGGCCCTGTCAAGGGTGCGTCCCCATCGAACACCTGAAACCGCACTTCTTTACAGGTCTCAGGCCAGGCCAGCTGGAAATCGCGCACCTGAACCCCGGCCTTGCCGTCGAGGATAATGTCTAGGGGGATGCGATACTGCCAGGGCTGTCCATCGGTCACAGGGGCGCCCATGTGGATCCGCAGGGGATTTTTCTTAAGCGCGCGCATAAGAAATGCATGGCGTCTCTCGTAGGTAACCATTTCCGACTCAAAAACGAGCGCAGCCCGTTTGAGGTTCATCGGTCTCACCATCTGCCGATGAAATCGATCGATACGCGGGAGCAACTTGTAGGCGTCGAAGAATCGGTCAGAAGCCAGATCCGGCGCGAGTCGCTTGAGCAGCTTTCGGCCTCGGGAGCGAACAGCCGAGACGCTCAAGGCATCGGCCAGTAGGTCGTGGAGGATGCGGTTACGGGTTGATAGATATTCCGGCACCGTCTTTAGCCGCAACAAAATCGGGTTTTCCACCAGGTTGAATCGGGGGTCGTGCTTAAAGCCGCGAAAGTTCCACGCCACAGGTTCCCAAAGCCCGCGGTAGGGGTCGTAGTGTAGTTTGTGGTTCTGCCGGTAATCGTGTTGGTCTCCACCAAAGGCAACGTCCAGGGCGTCAAAGGTAGCAAATGCCTTGAGGTCCATCTCGCTCCTGGCAAAGGCGGTAAAATCCCTCACGCTCATGGACCTAAGGTTTTTGAGGAATGCCTCGAGATCGGAAAAATCGTGTTCTTCTGGATCGATGCGCCAGGCGCTCTTGCGCCAGCGATGGGGCCCGTTCCACAGCTCTTCAGTTTTTGCCGAGCCAGATAGATTGCCTGAATAGATACTGCCCGGCACGCGCCCATTGGACCGCAACAAGCTCTCATCTGGCTGGGCTTCGAATCTAAAGACGCCGATGTCTGAGCCGTTTATGGCTACCCGAACAAAGGAAGATTTTGGTGTGAGCACACCCTTTTTCCGAGCAATTTCCAAGATGATCTGCTCCCCAACCACAAGGGGGGTGGGGTCGTTGATTAAGTTGAAGATCCGATAGCCACCCACAAGCTCGCCCTTGGGCAAGCGCACTTTGAGAGACTTCTGGCGACCCAGCTTGTGCCAATGCCGCTGTCCCCGGAGCCTGACTTCGATCTTCTTAAGTTTCCTACCTCGTTCCAACTTGGCTGCCACATAGGGGCGGCCCGTATCCAGTGGCGCGCTGTCGATAAGCCGGGTCAGATTGTCCGGGCTGATGTGGAATGAAAACGTCTTGAGCTTTGAACCAGACGATGACGGCATTGCCATACGGCGTCGGTCCCGACTGAGCGCGTCGTATAGCTGGATCTGGAAGTCCTCGATACTGATTGGGATGTCTGAGCCAACCATTTTGCGATAGCGGTCAAATCCTGCAAAGGCCTCCCAAGCGTACCAGAGGCAAAGGAGGATGCCTGGAAGACACAGGAGTGCGGCCGAAAGGGGCCTTGCGGTATAGAAGCGCCTTAAAACACTTTCCAAATCAGAGCTCTCTTAACCAACCAAATCTGATGAATAAATATCATAATATTATCATTATACCAAAACCAGCTCATTTACCTTAAGCACATGGCCTTTGGAGATACCCAAAAACGCTACCAATTTGAATGGTTATCTCGCTATTTGACGCTTTGGCAGTTGTCAAACCCCACAGCTAGTGTTCTGTCCAGTCTTCGATGTCGGGTAAAAGACCTCCCCCTTTGGCAAAGGGCAATGGCATTCGGTTAAGGGCAAATGTCGCGATTTTTGCTATTTTTATGCCGGGTAAAGGATCTCCCCCTTGAAAAAGGGGGTTAGGGGGATTTTGACACGTCCAATC